>JAOUOP010000084.1 GCA_029880325.1 Myxococcales bacterium
GAGAAAGAGAAGGAGAAGGATTCGAGCGGGACGGTTGAGACGAACTCCGAAGTCGTGGATGGCGGGGCAGCACCCGTGGGCGAGGTGACCGGGGACGCCGAGGCTGAGGCCACCTGGATCGAGGGGAGCGTGCTGTCGCCGCGGGAGCAGATGATCGAGCGCTCGCGTGCGTTGATGGCCTTCGTGAACGAAACCTTCGAAGAAGAGGCCTAGATGTGCTCGGCGGGAGTGCTGAGCCGATGATCGGGGTCGATACGATGCCAGATGCAAGGACGGCCTCCGCCGGAATACTCCGTGTATTTCAAGGGGACCGGACGCCGCAGATGGCGCCGTAGCGGTCCCGAGAGCGGATCATGACTCCCGCCGAGCACATCTAGGTCATCTGCGAGTACGCGGAGTACGTACCGGCCGACAGCAGCGACCCGGACGAGAACGACGCCAATACCGATGTGCCGGCTCCGGGCTCCGCGGAACAGCCGCAAGAGCCCGCCCGAGGGGCGCCGGTTGAGCGCCATCGCTTCGATCGAACCGTCGGCGATGAAGAAGCCGCCAAATCTCGGCGGCTGGTAATCCTGCGCGACAAGCGAAGAGGCCGCCCGCCAGGTGGCACTACCAGGGGCGGCTCCGACCCCCCTGACTGAGGTCAAAGCCCCACGGGGGCATGCGTCGCGAGATACGCAACTGGTCCTCCGCCCTCTTTGGTTCGAGCAGAGTGCCGCGTGACCATGAACCTGCCGATGGGCCACCGCTTCGTTCACGATGATCAACAGGCGGCGGGACATCCCCCGTCCGATTGGCACGCCGTTTGCTTTGACGCTGGTGATCATGGCTGACCGATCCCGGCGTACGGCACAATTTGACACACGAGCTACACCACTTGCGGTTCTCATCGTGGCGCTGGGGTGTGGCAACGGCGGCGGCATGGCACCGGGCTCGGCCGCTTCCGGCGCTTCCGCCGCTGTCGACGCCGGTACCGCGGTCGACGCCGGCCACGCCGGTGCTTCGGATGCCTCGCTGGGGAGCGACGCGGCTGGCCTCGAGGGCAGCGCGCTGGCGGTGGCGGACAAGCGGTCGTGTAAAGACATCTCGGACGAGCTGGTCGATTTGATTCGTCGCAACGCGGGTTGCGAGGGAAGCGAGGACTGCCGCATCGCCGGATTCGAGGGAAGCTGCGTCGCGGGCTGGCTCTGCGGTGTCGCCCTGAACGCGGATGCCCCGCTGCAAAGCCTCGGCCGCACCGGGTCGCAGCTCATGTCCGAATTCACGAGTGCGGGCTGCGAGTGCGCAGTGGCGGACTGCGTAGATCCCTCCACGCTCGGCGCTGTCTGCGTTTCGGGCCAGTGCACGATCGAGTCAGGTCCGTGGGGTCGCGGGGAAGGGCAATAGGCGTGATTAGCCATAGCCAACTTCAACCAGCCTATCAGTTCCGAACCGTGGCAGCGAAAATGTTCACGTAGTCTCTCTTCTGCGAAACTCTTCGTGCGCCGCGAGGCGTGGAGGTGTACCGGTGAGCTAGAACCCCACCAAGGTTGGAACGGTGGGCTGCAAAAGCCGAGTGGCGTGAAATGCCCGTGAGGACCGGTTACTCCGCTCCGAGACGGGCTGCCACAGGTGCCATGGTGAAGCACGCGCGGTCAGTGGGCCACGCAGTTGAAGTCAGCGTCAGAACCCTCTGTACGCAGAATTAACCGCCAATGCGGACATGCAGCGTGATCTGGACTGTCTGGTTCGTGCGGTCTGGTGCATCCGGGTTCATTCCGGCGCGTCTGCTTTTTTTCGCGTGCGTCGGACGGGTCGTCCGTGATGGCCCTAGGGAACGCCGCGAAACCGACAACTGCAAGTTGTCCGAGATTCGGGCTTTCTTGCCGCGCATCGGAGGGATTGCTCGCACCGCCGTCAACTACTCGGAGTAGTCATCGACCACCGCGTTAACTTCCGACCCACCTTGAGCCTACCTTCACCCTCCTCCATAACGGTGGCGCAGCCTCGGTCAATGCGTGCCTGGTTCGAGCCCGGGCACGCATTGGTGCGTCCGGAGGCTGGTTGGGGGTGTAAACTTGTAGTCTGGGTGCGTGCTGGAGCGCCGTTTTTCTGCCCCGCGTGCCGCTTCAGCTCCCGCGCTCACCTCGCCGGCGCCGCCAGCCGCCGCCGCGACCTCCGTTCCTCCCCCGACGCCCATGGACGGATCTTCCCTGGACGGATCTTCCCCGGCCCTCGCTTCGTCGCCACGGCCGCCTACGGCAGCCCGCTGGCCTCTGACATCGGCCCCCTGCGACGGCTGCCCGACCGCTACCTGCAAAGCCACGCCCCCGGCCGCGCACTGGTCGCCTTCTACTACACCTTCGGACGCGAGCCCGCGCATCTCATCGCACGCCACCCGACGCTGCGCGCCATCACGCGCGCCTCGCTGGCGCCGATGGTTGCGATCAGCAACTGGTTGACAACCGACCACTGACGCTCCGGCTTCGCCCCGCGTGCTCAATCGCGATCTGACAACGGGATTAGCTGCTGGTTGGCGAGCAGCACGCGTTCACACCCGGTGGACGCCGCAATGATCCGGCGCATCTCCTGGTAGTGGTTGGCGTGCAGCTCCCGGAGGCGTTCGTAGTCCTCCTCCGACACGGTGAATACGTTGTAGGAAAACTCCCCGGCACCGCCCGCGTCGAGCCGCGCACCACCCACTTGCGCCCAGAAGCGCTTCAGCATGCGCCCGGCATCCGGGTCGCGGCGGGTGTCGACGGTGGCGACGCGCACCGGCACCCATCGGCCCCGCTCGAAGCGGATCTGCTCCGTGTCCTGGAGCATCTGAAGGCAGCGCTCGACCTGGGACTCGGAAATGCCCAGCTCTTCGGCGATCAACGCAGAGTCATGGCAGCTGGCCGATTGATAACGCTGCAGCTCGAGGGCCAGCACGACCGCCTGGGTCCAAGGCATCTCGTAGGCCAACCGCCGCTGACCGTCGAGCCGGCGCCAGTCGTCGGCCACGCTCGGCAGCAAGAGCGGATCGGTCAGCGCGGCCAGAAAATCCAGAAGGCGCAGCGAGGTGGCTTCCACCAGTGCCAGGAAATCCGGCAAGCGCGGCTCGGTCTGCCCCTTGAACCAGCGCGCGAGGGTGTAGCGGCTGAAGCCGGTGCGGCGCGATAGCTCCGCGATGCGGGCGCCGGCGCGCAGCTCCTCGAGCAGGCGAACCACCCCCTCGCAGGTACTCAAATCCGCGTCGGCCAGCCAATCGGGCGGCGAGCGAAAGAAGCGCGAGAGGCCCGACTGAAGGTCGACGCCGGTGCGGGAAGCGGCACCGAAGAGCCCGGCCGCCGTCGGCTGCCGGCGCCCGGACTCCCACGCGTAGGCGATGTTGCTGCGAAAGCCGAGGCGGCGACTGAACGCGGTCTGCGAACGCGCCCCCCGTAGCGCGCGCACGAGCTCACTGGCGATCACTTCGTAGTCCATCTAGCAAAATTGCACATTCATGGGCTAAAATGCACACAAAAAGTGCAAATGAGCGCTGGTCCGCAGGCCCCGCGTGCGCATACTGGATGCGAGGGAGCCTTGCCGATGAAGACGTGGACATCACCCTGCACCGCCTGGTTGAGCGCCTTCTGCGTCGCGGCAGCATCCTGTGCCGGCGGACAGAGCGGCGAGCCGTTGCACGAGCGCTTCGAGGAGCTCACCTCGGCCCTGAGCCGTGACGATTCGCCAGACGTCGACGCCGCCAGCGCCGGCCAGCTCCGCGACTCCAATCGGCGCGCGGCCCTCGCCATGTACGGCGAGCTGGCGAACGCTTCGGATGAAAACCTCTTCTTCTCGCCCCACAGCATCTCGACCGCCCTGGTGATGACCTATGCTGGCGCCGCCGGCACCACGGCCGAAGCGATGGTGTCGGCCCTGCACTTCGATCTCCCGGACGAGACATTGCACGCGTCCTTCAACCAACTCGACCTCGAGCTCGAGAGCCGGGGCGAGCAGGCGCAGGGAGACGACGAGCCCTTCCGCTTGCACGTGGTCAACTCCATCTGGGGCCAGCGCGGCACCGCCTTCCGCGCAAGCTTCATCGACACCCTGGGCCTACACTACGGCGCCGGCCTGAAGCTGCTCGACTTCCAGGGCGCGACCGACGAGAGCCGCGACATCATCAACGCCTGGGTCGAACACGAAACCGACAAACGCGTCATCGGGCTCCTGCCCGACGGCGCGCTCTCTCGCCAGACCCTGATGGTTCTGGTCAACGCCATCCACTTCGAAGCTGGCTGGGTGCAGCCCTTCGACGAAGCGTCGACCGAGCAGGGCGACTTCACCACCCTCGCAGGCGAAATGGTGCAAGTCCCGATGATGCACGGCACCGTGCAGGTCGGATACTACGAGGCGCCGACGGTGACCGCCGTCGACGTCGGATACCAGGGCCGCCAGCTGTCGATGTTGCTGCTCGTGCCCAACGCCGGAACCCTGCCGGAATTCGAGGCCCAGCTCAGCGTCGAAGGCCTGGCCGAGCTCGAAGCCGGCCTGCGGTCCATCACCGCCGACCTGGGAATGCCCCGCTGGAAGCACGAGGGAGAGAGCATCCGGTTGAAGGCGATGCTGAGCGCGCTCGGAATGGCCGAAGCCTTCGACTCTAGCGCAGCCGACTTCTCCAACGCCGTCGACGACGCACGTCCCTACATCGACGACGTATTCCACCAGGCCACGATCCGCGTCGACGAAGAGGGCACCGAAGCCTCCGCCGCGACGGCGGTCGTGCTGGTGGGGCGCAGCGCACCGCCGCAGCCCGAGCTCGCGATCGCCATCGACCGCCCCTTTCTCTATCTGATCCGCGACGAGCCGACCGGAGCCATCCTCTTCATGGGCCGGATGGCGAAGCCCTGAGGCGCTGGGGCGAAGCTGCCCATGCCTGAGGCGTGGCGGTGGACGATTCGGCACGACGAGGACAGCTCAGCAACTCCCGTGACACCCTCAAACTTCCGACCCACCTTGAGCCTACTTTGAGCCTACTTCTGAGTGAATTCCATTTGCGCTGCGAGCGCCGACCTGTCCGAGATGACCGGTCTTCAGCCTCGAACCACGCCCAAGCGCCGCAAGCGCCCCCTCCCGAAGGCTCCCTCCGTAGTCTCGCGACCGGCTCGCGGGCGCACCGGTGCGCTACCGGCGCTCCAGCTTGCCGCCTGCGGCCTCCGCCGGCTACCCCGCCGACGCTATCCGGTGCCCGGCGGCGGCGCCGGGCACCGCGCCAACACACACACCACCAGCAGTCCAGCGGCTCGCAGGGCTGGCGGTATCGATGCCGCATCAATAGCGTACCACCGGGGAAGATTGCGTCGAGCCCTCGGCGATAGCTCTTCCATGCTTGCCGGTAGCGCCGCCGGTGGTCTCGCACGGCATCTACGGCTTTCTTGTACGCTTCACGATCGCCGCCCGCGGCAACCGTCGGGTTGCGCTTGCCTTTGGGCCTGACGTTGTCGGTAGCGTCGAAGGGGTCGGTGGCGAGAATCTTCTTGACGCCGACATAGCCCTGCCCGGCGGTGCGTGCCTCGGTTACCAGCTCAAGCTGGCGCCTGTTGAGCTGTTGGCGGAAGTCTTCCACCAGGCCTGGCAGCGGGCGGTCGCCGAACTGCGGTGGTGGCACGAAGCGGCCGGTGGCAACCGCGTGAGCGTCGCCGGTTTGATCGCAGAAGTACTCGGGCCGACTGACCTCCATCGGGGGCTTGAGCCAGTCGGATGGACCGTGGAGCACCCCTGGCCACTGCTTGTAGTCGGGCACCAGCCGGTCTTTGACGCAGTTGAGCACGGTGTAGCAGAGCTTGTCCTGGACAGCGGCGTGATTGGTCAGCAGCAGGTCGCTAAAGGATTGGTCGCACCAGATCGTCCCGGTGTGGCGGTCGGGATACTGCTCACGGAGGTACTGGAGCAGGCACTTGGCAATGCAGCGATCGAGCCACGCCATGAACAGGTCCAGGCGCCCGGTCGTGTCGGTCAGAACCAGATGAAAGTGATTGCTTTCAAAGCTTGCGGCGTGGAGCAGCACCCCGTACTTGGCGGCAACGCGGAACAGGCAGTAGCGCACGATCTGATTGACCACAGGATCAGGCCGCAAGTAGAACCGGCGCAGATCGCAGGTGCGGGTCACCATCCGGGTCCCATCCGGGACCGATATCCGCGGTGCGGTCACACTCCGTTATCGGCCGCATTGGTAGTCGAGCGACTTTGTCGCACGACCACCAATCAGGCCTGCGGGGGCCGCCATCACGACAGCTGTGCGAGTTCGTCTTGCAGCCGGCCGCGCAGGGCCTCGTCGTCGGGGGCCAGCTCCAGGGCCCGCTGCAGCATGCGCCGAGCCTCGTCGTCGTTGCCCAGCCCGGCCATCAGGCGCGCGGCCTGGTGGTGGTAGTCGAAGTGGCCTTCCACGTGGCTGCCGGAGGCCAAGATCCGGTAAAGGTCGGCGGCGCGCGCCCTGTTGCCGGCCTTTTCGTGCAGCTCGGCCAGGCGGCGGGTGCCCTCGGGCGGCAGGTCCAGCTGGCCGCGGGCGCTGAGTTCCTCGACCACCGACTCCAGCAGTTCCGCGGCCTTGCGGTCCTGCTCGAGGTCGGCGTGGGCCAGGCCGCGCTCCAGGGTGATCAAATAGTGGCTCTGCTGCAGCACCGCCTCGGCCGAGGCCAGCACCTCCAGCGCCTCCGTCGGCAGGCCCTCGCCGCGGAAGAAGCGGCCCATGGCCAGGTAGGGCCGCGGGTCTTCGGGCATTGCCTCGAGCGCCTGCTGCAGCCGCGCCACCGCACCCTCGAAGTCGCCGGCCTCGCGCAGTAGGGCCGCAAGCTCCATGTGCGCACCGAGGCAGGCCTCGCCGTGTTCGTCGTCGGCCAGGCTCTCGAGGAAGCTCTCGAGGGCCTTTTGGCCGCCCTCGCGGTCGCCGGTCAGCAGCCGCGCGCGGCCGACTTCATAGTGCAGGAAACGGCGCGCCTGGGCGCCCTCGTAGAGCTGTTCCAGCACCGGCAGTGCGCGCTCGGCCTCGCCCTCGTGCAGGGCCACCAGGGCTTCCACCAGCTCGGGGCCCAGGGCGCGGTACTCGGCGTCCTGGGCGTCTTCGAAGTTGCCGGCGATCAGCTCGAAGCGCTCCTCCAGCGACAACTCGGGCAGTTGGGCTTGCTGGCGGGCGTCTTGCCGCTCATAACCAGCAGCTATTTCCCGTGCGCGATCGATCACCGCCTGGCTGCGCGCGGTCTCCAGGGCCGATGACAGCTCATCGAAGGCCAGCCGTTCATTGCCTTCGGCCAGCAGGCGCTCGGCCTCGGCGATGCGTCCTTCGGCCAGGGCGTCGCAGCACTGCTCGATGCGGCGCTCCAGGGCGGCGTCGCTGAGGGCGTCGCCGCTGTCGCTACCGCTTCTGTCGCGCCCCCGTTGCTTGCGTGCGGCCCGCTGGGTGCGTTCGTAGGCGAGCTTGGCCAGGCCGAAGTCGCCGGCCTCGAAGAGGGCATCGGCGGCGGCGCGCTCTTCCGCGGCACTCTTGCCGCCCAGGATCTTTCTCAGCAGTGACATGGGGAGTGGTTACCGTTTTTCTTTGCGCGACAGGATCTGGGCCCCAATCGAGCGCAGCTGGCCCGAGACGTTGCGGCTGCGCGACAGCTGCCGCAGCTCGTCGACGCGCAGGTGGCTGATGAATTTCAGCGACACGCCCACGGGGCATTTGGGGTTGAACACCAAGTTATGTTTGACCTCGCCCTGCTTGATCCATTCGCGCTTGCCGGCCACGTAGCGCAGGATGTCCTCGCTGACCTCCTTGCTCTTGGCGACTTCAGCGGCTTCCTGGACGGTCATCTGCGGCGAGGCGATGGCGGCGTAGGCGATCTGCTTGTTGTTGTCGCGCACCAGGATCGAGCGGGCGGCCTTGCTTCCGACCATGGCCAGGCGGATCTTCTCGGCCTTGGTCATGTCCTTGATGGCCATGCTCAGGGGCTTGAACTGCTTTTTGATGTCTTCCTGGCCGGTGACCTTGTCGCGCTCGAAGACGTCTTCTTCGCTGTCGGCCGCGAGGGTGGTGACGAAGGTCTCGTCCTGGGGCAGGGGCTCGTCGCTGGGCTCGGGGATCAGCTCCCCCTGCAGTGCTTCCACGTGGGCGGCGAAGGCCGGGATGCCGGTCAGCTCGATGCCATTGCGGGCCGCCAGATCGACCAGGCGGTCGGCCGTGGACATGCGCGTGTTGCGGTTTTTGTAGAGGGCTTCGATGATGGTGGGCGCGCGCAGCAGCCGCGCTTCGTTGGTGGCGATGCGCTCGGTCAGCGACTCGGAGGCGGTGGCGGCGATGCGCTCCACGGTGGCGTCGGCGCTGGCGGCGTTGACGGCGATGCGCGTATGGGCTTCCTCGCGCTTGAGGAAGCCGGCCAGGAAGTTCAGCACCGCCGCCGGTAGCGGCGCCTCGCAGGCCGGATCGATGACGTTTTCGGGCAAATCCTCGAGCGTCTTGAGCGCCGCCTTGCGCACGTCGGGGGTCTCGTCGTGGGCCAGTTGGGCCAGCATCGTGACCTGATCGTGGCCGCGCACGGGCACCAGGCCCTTGGCCGCCATCACGCGCGCGGGCGCCGGCCCTTTGGGATTGCAGAAGCGCTTGAGCGCCGCCGGCAGCTGGTCGAGGGGCAGCGGCAGCGTAAGCGACTGGGCGGTGGTCTCGGCTTCGCTCATCGTCGGGCGCGCAGGCTAGGGACGGTAGCGATTGTAGCGTCGGCGCTGCACCCGCGTAAAACCGGAAAACCGAGCCGCGCCGGGGTCGTCCCGGGGCCGTCCCGGGGTCATGTCGGTGGATGTGGGTGATTTCCTGTTGCGCGCTGGCAAAAAAGCCTGCGCTTGGGATAATGGCCAGATGCTGACCGGGGCCCGAGCCATCGCGATCTGGGCCCTTTGGCTGGGGCTGTGGGCCGGGGGCTGCCGCGACGACGTCGCCCTCATCGAGATTCCGCCGCTGCTGCCGCCCTACGACGCCGCGGTCAAGGACCCGATCCCGCCCGGAGCGGTCCTGTGCGAGACCGACGCCGACTGCGACGATGGCGTCGAGTGTAGCAAGGACCTGTGCGAGCCCGGCGGCTTCTGCATCCACGCCGCCGATTCGAGCACCTGCAGCGACGGCATCTTCTGCAACGGCCACGAGGTCTGCGATCCGGTCGCCGGCTGTCGACCTGGAGTCAACCGCGTCTGCAACGACGACGACGTCTGCACCATCGACCGCTGCGACGAAGAGCAGAAGAGCTGTATCTACGAACCGCGCGACTTCGACGACGACGGCGAGGTCGACTGGCATTGCTTCGGCGGCACCGATTGCGACGACTACGACGCCACGCGCGGCAAGGAGTCGGTCGAGATCTGCGCCGACGGCGTCGACAACGACTGCGACGATCGGGTCGACGAGCAGCTGGGCTGCGGCCGCCCCGAGCACGACAGCTGCGACGACGCGCTCGACATCAGCGCCGGAGGCGTCTTCGCCCTGGGCCTGGCCGGCGCCACCGCCGACTACGCCCTGGCCTGCGGCAGCGCTGGCTTGCGCGACCTGGCCTACGTCTTCGAGATCGACGCTCCCCGCGACGTCCGGCTCGAAGCCCGGGGCATCCTCAGCGACGGCTCGGAGGAGACCTCGACCATCGCCGTGCGCGAGAGCTGCAGCGACGCCGCTTCCGAGCTCGAGTGCGTGCGTGGCTTCCCCGGGCTGGTTCGCATGCGGGCGCTGCCGGCCGGGCGCTACCACGTGATCGTCAATAGCGAGTTGTCGTCGCAGATCGTCCTGGATGCCGAGTTCAGCGAGCCCACCACGGCGCCCACCAATCAGAGCTGCAAAAGTCCGCTGGACCTCGGAGAGGGCGGGCGCTTCGAGGCCGACTTCGTCGACGTCAGCGACACCCAGGACTTGCCCTGCAGCTTCACCGGCTCCGGTGAGCTCGTCTACAGCGTCACCCTGGATCGCGAGCGCGACCTGGAGGTCTCGGCCATCAGCTTCACCGGCGAGCGCATGAACATCGCCATCCGCTCGGCCTGCAATGACCCGAGCAGCACCCTGCGCTGCATCAGCGACGCGCCTGCGCGCGGCCGCATGCATCAGATGCCCGCGGGCACCTACTACGTGATCGTCGAGAGCTCGCCCACGCGCGAGGTCGACTTCAGCCTCGACGTGGCGCTACTCGAGCCGACGCCGCCGCCCCCCGGCGACGGCTGCGGCGACCCGCTGGTGCTCGAGGTCGGCAGCGAGAGCATCGGCACGCTCGCCGATCGCCAGGACCTGATCAACGTCACTTGCGGCTGCAGTGAAGGCAGCGGCGACAGCTGCGGTCTGTTCTTGCGCGACACCGTCTACCGCGTTCCGGTCACTGAGCCCACCGACCTGCGCGTGCGCGCCGAAGGCCTGCTGGCCCGCCTCGGATTCGACTTTCGCAGCAGCTGTGGAAGCCTTGACTCGCAGTTGGCATGCTGGGGTTATGGTAGCGTCGATGCCCGTGTGCGCAATCTGGAGCCGGGCGATTATTACCTGGTGATCGAGTCCACCGATCCGGCCAGCTTCACGGTCTCCATCGACCCGCTGCCGCGCACGGTGCCGGTGGCGGTTTCGGGCAACGACACCTGTGCCACCGCCTATGAGCTACCGCCCGAGGGCGGCGTCTTCTCGGGTGACACCACGCTGCTGCTGTCGGACTACGAGGCCCAGTGCGGCGGCGGTGCGCGCTCCCGCGACGGCGTTTACCGACTCGATCTCGCCAAGGACGCGCGCGTGACGGCATCGGTCGAGGCCGGCTTCGACACCGTGCTCTATCGCTTCGCGGACACGGGCGAGGGCGCGGCCAGCTGCGACGCCGACCTGGCTACCGCCTGCAATGACGACGACGGTCTGGGAGGCACCAACAGTCGCCTCGACGAAATGCTCATGGCGGGCACCCACTACTACCTCGTCGACGGCTTCAACACCGACAACGACGGCCGTTACGTCTTCGAGGTAGCCGTCGCCGACTGAGGCCCCGATCAAAAAAAGGGTCCGCGAAAGAACAGCTTCCCCCTTTGGCACGCGCCGGCGGGTCCGCTCGCGATCGAACGCCGCCGTCACGCACCAAACGATCAACTGATTTGCGGCGGTGCCTGAGCCTGTGTGCGGGGTTGTCGTTTGCGGCGCCGGTGCCCGGGCCTATGTGGCGAACATGCGCGTCTCGATCCCCCTCCTCCTTCTCGCCGTCCTCGCGTGCGGCCATGGCTGCACTCCCGAGCAGGACAAGGCCCCCGAGCCTACCGCGCCACCGGAACCCAGCGCCGAAGCGCCGGCGGAACCAGCGGCCGTCGAGCCGGCCCCCAAAGCCCCGGGGGACAAGACCGAGGTTCAGAAGCTGATGCGAGGCCACTTCGCCCATGCCGCCCAGGCCCGCGAAGCCTTGATCCGCGGCGACATCGAAGCCGCCGGTGCCGCCATGAAGTGGTTGGCCGAGCACGAAAAGGGCGACGCCTTGCCCCAGACGCTGCGGCCCCTGCTTCAGCCCATGCAGCAGGCGGCCGCCGGCTTTGCCGAGGTCAAGACCCTGCGCGAAGCGGGCGCGGCGCTGGCGACCACGCTGACCAAGTGCGGCGCTTGCCATCAAGAGGCGAAGGACGGCCCCATCTTCGCCGCCTCCCCGATGCCCACCGGCGAAGACGCGCGGAGCCACATGCAGCGCCACCTATGGGTCGCCTCGCGCATGTGGGAAGGCCTGGTGCTCGGCTCGGGCGAACTCTTTGCCGAGGCGGCCAAGGAACTCGAGTCAACCGGCGTCGACCCCGCGGTGCTGACCGGCGGCGCCCACGCCGCCAAGGTCAAGGCCCTGACCGAGCACGTGCACAAGCTGGCCGAAGAAGCGGGCGCTACAGGCGCGGATGCCGACGCCGATGCCCGGGCGCACATCTACGGCCGCTTTCTGGCCACCTGCGCCACCTGTCATCGCATGGTCGGCAAGGGACCACAGCCCGCTGAAGGCTTCGTGCCTGAGGAACTCTGAGTCGGTTCTGGGGGAGGGGTGGTAACTCGTAGTTGCTCCGCGGAGTGCTCGGCCTGCGATCTGCGGGCACCGGCGAATTAGTGCTTCGCCTTACACATTGATGCTGTATGCTGGCACCAGACGCCGCGCCGGTTCCCCCCCTCTCCGGACGCGGCGTCAGGCCGGCCCCCTTGTCGAGGATCCCCCCCCTCGACGGGCCGGCCGCTTTGTTTGCGGCGTCGCGTCCATTCAATGGCGACCAGGGCTGAGCCCACCGCTTGGGGGGATGAACGGTTGACCCGCCCTGATCACCGATCGGCCGTAATCGACACGCACGCATCACGCAACCCCATAGCGTTTCATGGTTAGAGAACCCCGCGGTTTCGACGGGAAATCCCTCACTTTTCCTGGGGGGAGGGCGCGCGCGCAAGGAGACGCCTGCCCCCGCCGCGGGGGCGGGAACAGCGTAGCCTAATTCGGCCGGCCTTATTTGGCGTCCTGCCCGAGGAGGTCCGTAGCTCAGCCGAAGTCGCAACCACGGGAGGCGTCATCGCCCAGCGCATCGGCCAGCCGCTGCACATAGCGGCGATCGACACCGAGCTCTCGCGCCGCGGCGCGCCGGCTACCCTGATTGCGCTGCAAACATTCGACCACCATGTTGGCGCGCATGATGCTCAAGACCTGCTTCAGCCCCACGCGACCGACCACACGGCGCGCGGTAGCCTGGCACTGAGCGACCCCATCGAGTGCCTTTGCGATCGCAGCGCCCAGATCGGCATTGGGCAGCGAAAGATCGACAAAGGAATCGGCGCCCGCATCGAAGAGGGCCGCGACCACATGGCCCAGGGTGCTGTGGCCCGCGACCACGATCGCGGGCGACCCGGGCAGACCGCGCGCGCTGCTGACCCTTTCGAAAGCTTGCGCCTCCTTGTGCGCGGTGACGTTCACCATCACCACCCGCGCCTCCACGGCTCCTGCTAGAAGCTCTTCGAGTGAAAGCTCGTCCCAGTGCTCCACCAGCGGCTTGCCCGAGCCTGCCGCGATGAGCGCACGGGTCCGCTCATCGCCGTCCACAAGGACGGCGCGTCCAATGGTCGTTTCGGCCACGTCCAACCTCCCAACGAAATCGACACAAACGGGTACAGCGCGGATGCGGACTCGCATCGTCATCCCGCCCCAACAAGAGAAAAGGGACGCGAACGACCACATCCACTCACTTCATGCGGCAACTCTTTACATGGCGGAACTTGTCGCGCAAGCAACAAATTGCCTCAGTTGTCAAAAAAATGACCAGGCCTAGCCGGGTCATCAAATACCTGCTCGCGTGTAGAGGCTAGAGATGATGGTGTGAGACTGAATTTGCAGCACAAGAAATGTCCGGACTTGGGGATGTTAGAAGCTTCACAGATCGCGTTTGGATCCTGACCTCAAACGTTTGCCGCCAGGCATCGCGAGGTTGCGGGGTCTCTCGCCATTGCCGGCACGCGGGCTACGCAACAGGAGCGACCTTGCCTTCGCGATCGGCGCCGCTACCCTGGTCGCGATAGTCGAGGAGCAGCTCCACGACACCCTATTCAAGGAAACCTTCTCCTCGCCGGACCATGTCAAGGGACGGGCAATCATCTCCAGACCTGATCGAAAGTCCTAGACGCAGGCGGGGCTTCCCCGGCTGAGGGCGGGTTGCGGAAGAATCGGGCGTTTGCGGGCGGCGGGAGGGCGCAGCCCAGGCGTGTCGCAGCCCGGGAGCCGCCCCGTCGATGTCGGCAAATGCGTCTTGTGGGCGCCCCAGACGGAGTCCGGCCAGCTCAGCTGGGGGCGTGTTGGATGCGGCGTGGCCGCAGGTTGCGTAACTGCTCGGCGGTGGCCATCAGCAGTGTCTGGGCAAACCAACGCAGCAGATCGCGCCAGGGGGTGGTGCGCTGCTCCTCACCGCGTTGGGTAACCGAGCGGTAGAGCGTGAGGATGGAGTAGGCGATGCGGCGCAGGACCGCGACCACGACCATGGCCTTGGGGTTGGCCACGATCCAGAGCCGGTCATCCTCCTCGAAGACCGCATCGAGGGTGTGGTGGTTGTTGTTTTCGACGCCCCAGTGTGCACGCACGGCCGAAAGCCACTGCCGCGGATTGAGCCGCGGTAGCTCAAAGCTGCACAGGAAGTAGCGATTGAAGTGCTCGATGCGATTGCCCTCGCGGTCGAAGCGCTCGCTTTCGACGCGCAGCACCGTCCGCAGGTGCTTCCACTCGAGCCAGCCGGCCATTTCATCGGTCAAGTAAAGTCTACGCACGACGGTGGTGGCACCGACGACGTCTTCGGTGCAGGCATCGGCTTGCGATGGCTCGCGCTGCTGAAGCAAGCGGCGGGCTTCGAGCAGTAGGCTCGGTTGCGCGTCATTGAGGGCCAGCAGGTAGTGCAGGTCGTGCTCGACAATGAGCGTGGCATTGCGCAGCGAGCAAGCGCCCGCATCGTAGCTGATGAGCTCGAAGAGCCGACCACGACCGCTTCCGGGGTAGGCCTGGAGTAGCTGGCCAAGAGCTTGCTCGAAATGCCCCATCTCGTTGGTCGAGGCTGGCACGGGACTGATGTCGATGCAGGGTCTGGCCGAGGCGCTGACCAGGGCGCTGGTGATGGTACGCACCAGCCCATCGTCACTGCCGCTGCTGGGCTGGGCGAAGTAGTCGTCGCAGGCGGGGATGGACGTGGCCTTGCCATCCATGGCCACCATGCCGAAGGGTAGCGACTGGGGTTTGAGGGCCTTGCGGCGGTAGGCGGCCTTGATGATGCGATGCAGCGCCGGCCTCAGTGCGTCGGGTTCGAGGCGGCACACCAGGTCGCGCAGGGTGGTGTCCGCGACGCGGCGGTTGATGCCGAGCATCCGGCGCACCGGGCCGTTCATCTCGTCGCTGAGCTTCTCGACGTCGGTCAGGCTCTTACACCCGGCCATCATGGCCAGCGCCAAAAGGTTGAGCAGCGAGTCCAGCTGCCAGCGCTTGCCCCGGGCTTTGCGGGGGTCTTCGATGCGTTGAAAGTCCAGCGCGTCGAGCCGTGGGCGGGCCAGTCCTGCAAGTCGCCGGCGAAAAAAGTCCTGGAAGCTTTCAGACGGCTTTCAGACGCGGCTCCGCGCTATCCTGCTCGGCGCATGTTTGGGTGCCCTCGCTGTGGTCTGAGGCTTTCGAATGCGGCCAGTCCGGGGCGTGTCGAGTTCGTTTGCCGGCGCTGTTCGGGGCGCATGTTGGGTACGGCCCTGGTGCGACGGCTGAGCGATGCCCAGACCGTGGGGCGGCTGTGGCGGCAGGCCCAGGGAGCGAGCGGTGAGCTCGCGTGTCCGGCCTGCTGTGAGCCGATGGCGGAGGTGGCGCACGCGCCCACCGCATCCGCCGGCGCCGCGCCAGAACTGGCCCTCGATGTCTGCCGGCGCTGCCATGTCTTCTGGTTCGATGCCGGCGAGGATGCAGCCCTGGCCGCTGCGGTCGCACCGCCCCAGGCCCCCGAAGCCCCGCGGCCCGATCCCGAACGTATCGCAAAAGCTCTGGTGACGGTGACGGGCCCCGCCCAGGACGAGCCGGGCCGTTCGCTGGACTTCGGTATCAAGAATCCCTGGCAGCGTCTGGCCCATCACCTGGGCGCCCCGATCGCCCACGACGGCGCCGAGCACTGGCTGCCCGTCACCACGCTTTCCTATGCCCTGGCGCTGCTGGTCGGCACGCTCGTATCATCCACAATACCCGAAGCCGCTCACCACCTGGGCCTGAGCGCCGAGGCGCCGCTGCGCCTGGGCGGCCTGCCGTGGCTGGTGGCGCCGCTGCTGGAGCGCGGGCTGCTGGCCGGTCTGGTCAATCTCTTCTTTTTCGTGTTTCTCGCCGACAACCTCGAGCAGTTCCTGGGCAGCTTGCGCCTGCTTTTACTGATCGTCGTGGCCTCCCTGGCCGGTTCGGCCGCACACGTCGCCTACGACCCGACCACCGGCGCGCCCCTAATCGGAAGCGATACCGTGATCACGGCGCTGTCGGTCTTCTTCGGCCTCACCTTCTTTCGCGTGCGGCTCGACTTCCTGCTGGGGCTGTATCGTCCCTGGCACCTATTCTCGATTCCAGCCTGGGCCATCATCGGCGGCTGGACCCTACTGTCGATCCTCGAAGCCTTCGCCGGCGCCTCGGCGACCACCTTCGGCGCCCATCTCGGCGCCGCCTGTGTGGCGCTGGTGGCCAAGTGGGCCTTCAGCGACCGCGGGCCGACACTGGCCCGGTAGGCGGCGCCGAGCTGCGACTGTGGGGCCCCTGCTTGCGCCTACCGGCCCTTTGCGCGCCGCGATTCCGCGCTAAGCTCGCCGCGGTGTCGATGTTGCTCTCGGCCAGCGCCCTCTTTGTGGCCCTGCACAGCCTGATTTCTGGTACGCCCCTGCGCGCCCGCCTGGTCCGCGCCCTGGGCCCGCGCGCCTACCAGGGGGCGTTTTCGCTGGCGTCGCTGGCCGCCCTTGGCTTCATCGTCTTTGGCTACCGCCGCGCCTTCGCCTTCGACAACGTCTTCTACTGGCACTTCGGCACGCCACCGGCTGCCCTGTCGGTGCCGGTGATGCTGACGGCCCTCTTTTTCGTGGTCGCCGGCCTGTCGTCGCCCAACCCGACCTCGGTGGGCCAGGAGAAGCTCCTGGCGAGCGCCCCCGAGCCCCGCGGCATCCAACGCGTCACCCGCCATCCCTTCCTGTGGGGCGTGATCGTCTGGTCGAGCTTCCACCTCACGGTCAACGGCGATCGCGCCTCGCTAGCGCTGTTCGCGACCTTTCTGGTGGTCTCCCTGGTTGGCACCTTCTCCATCGACCAGAAGCGCGCCCAGGACCTCGGCGAAACTTGGTCAAGCTACGTCGCCCAGAGTTCGAACCTGCCCTTCGCCGCCATCGCCACGGGCAAAAACCGCTTCGTCTTCAGCGAGATCGGCCTCGGCCGCGTGCTGGCGACGCTGCTGGTCTTCGCCGCCATCGTCTCGATCCATCCCTGGCTCTTCGGCGCCTATCCGCTGCCCGGCATGGACGACTGAAAGCACCGCTGTCCACCACGCTTGCCGCCGACCGAGTCTGCGCCATAGTAGCCTCGCCATGCCCGACGCCTCCGATACGGCCAGCGACAACGCCCCCAACTTCATCCACGAGCACATCGAGGCCGAGCTCGCGTCCGACGCGCTCGCTGCCTCTGCCCTGTGCACGCGTTTCCCGCCAGAGCCCAATGGCTACCTGCATATCGGCCACGTCAAGGCGATCTGGGTCAGCTTCGGTACGGCTTTGAAGTACGGCGGACGCTTCAACCTGCGCCTGGACGACACCAATCCCATCGCCGAGGAGGCCGAATTCGTCGAGGCGATTCAACAAGACGTGCGCTGGCTCGGCTACGACTGGAGCGACCGGCTCTTTTTCGCCTCCGACTACTACGAGCAGCTCTACCTCTGGGCCGAGCAGCTGATCGAGGCCGGCAAGGCCTATGTGGATGAGTCGAGTCTCGAGCAGATTCGCACTCGCCGTGGCGATTTCTATCACGTCGGAGAGGACAGCCCCTACCGCGAGCGTCCCGCCGCCGAGAGCCTCGATCTCTTTCGCCGCATGCGGGCCGGGGAGTTTCCCGACGGAGCCATGGTGCTCAGGGCCAAGATCGACATGGCACACAAGAATCTCAACATGCGCGATCCGCCCATGTACCGCATCCTGCACGCCCGCCATCACCGCACGGGTGCCAGCTGGTGCATCTACCCGATGTACGACTTCGCCCACGGCCAGTCCGACGCCATCGAGGGCATCAGCCATTCCCTGTGCACGCTGGAGTTCGAGGATCACCGGCCGCTCTACGATTGGTTCATCGAGGCGCTCGGCCTCGAACCACGCCCACGCCAGATCGAATTCGCCAAGTTGCTTCTCAGTCATACGGTCCTGAGCAAGCGGCGCCTGCGCCAGCTGGTGGAGCAGGGTCACGTGGCAGGCTGGGATGATCCGCGCATGCCGACAATCGCGGGCATGCGCAGACGCGGCTTTTCCGCGGAGGCGCTGCTGTCGCTATGCGAACGCGTGGGCGTCTCCAAGCGCGACGCCGTGGTCGACATCGAGCTCTTCGAGCACCTGCAGCGCGAACACCTGAATACGGACTGTCCCCGCGCGATGGCGGTGCTGCGCCCGCTCAAGTTGGTCATTACCAACTACCCCGAGCAGCAGGAGGAGTCCTTCGAGGCCCAAAACCATCCCGAGTATCCCGAGCAGGGCACACGCTCACTGCCCTTCTGCCGCGAGCTCTACGTGGAGCGCGAGGACTTTCGCGAGCAGGCGCCGAAGAAGTGGTTCCGGTTGGCACCAGGGCGTGAGGTGCGTTTGCGTTACGCCTGCCTCGTCACCTGCCAGGAAGTGATCCGGGACGAAGACGGAGAGCCGGTCGAACTGCGTTGCAGCTGGGATCCCACTTCCCGCGGCGGCACTCCCGCCGACGGGCGCAAGGTGCGGGGTACACTGCACTGGGTCTCGGCTCGCCACGCCGTCGATGCCGAGATGCGCCTCTACGACCGGCTCTTCAGCGATCCGGACCCTCTGGGCGCCGCCGGCGATGGGGACTTCACCCGCCTCAAGAACGCGGGCTCCTTGGAGGTTTTGCGCGGCGTCAAGCTGGAGCCCGCCCTCGAGGGCGCTCCAGCCGGCGCCCGCTACCAATTCGAGCGCCTCGGCTACTTCGCGGTAGACCCCGACAGCACCGGACATCAGCCCGTGTGGAATCGGACGCTTACGCTGCGCGATAGCTGGGCCAAGCTCGAGAAGAAGCAGCGGGCTTGAAGTCGCTCCGACCCCCTTGGCGGTGCCCGCGCCCGCTGCGCTATGCTTGCGCCATCATGCGCCTCGCACCCTTGCTTTCCCTCCTCGCGCTGCTGTCCGCCCTTTCGGCCTGTGGCGCCAGCGGCCGCAGCCCCCTGCCGACCACGGTCAGTCCACTGTCCTTGCGCCGGGTGGTGCTCTATCGCAATGGCGTCGGCTATTTCGAGCGCGCTGGCAAACTGGAGGGCAAGACCCTGCGCCTGAGGGTGCGCAAGGATCAGGTCGACGATCTGCTCAAGAGCCTGGCCGTGGTCGATCGCGGTCGCGGCCGCGTGCTCAGCGTTTCGATTCCACTTG
This sequence comes from Myxococcales bacterium, assembly GCA_029880325.1. Classification (GTDB taxonomy): domain Bacteria; phylum Myxococcota_A; class Polyangia; order Polyangiales; family JAFGIB01; genus JAOUOP01. Next base: position 19,085 of record JAOUOP010000084.1, read on the forward strand.
ACCCTGAGTCATGGCAGACCGCGGCGCTGTCGGCGCTGCGACCGGGCAGCGGCAACCTGGCCGAGGTGCTCGACGCCCTGCGCGGCACTTTCATCGTGGTCGAGACCAAAAAGCGTACGGCCCAGGGGCGCATCGTGATGGTCGAGGAAAAGCTCGTTGCGCCCGAAAAGGGCCTGCGGCCGCGGGATGCGGAGCCCGCCCGCGAGCACATCCTGAGCTTGCTCGATGGTGACGAGCTGCATGTGGTGCAGCTGTCGAAGATCCAGAGCCTCATCCTGCGCGACGGCGATGTGGCCATGCAGCTGCACCGCCACCTGGACGCCAGCGCCGGCGAGGGCATGTTCCAGCAGGTCGAACTCAGCCTGCGCCTGCGCGGCGACGCCGAGCACGACTTGCTGCTGTCCTATGTGTCCGCAGCGCCTTTGTGGAAGCCCACCTACCGCATCGTGCTCGACCCCGACAACCCCGGCCAGGCGCTGTTGCAGGCCTGGGCCGTGGTCGACAACGTCAGCGGCGAAAACTGGGATGGGGTGAAGCTGAGCTTGACTTCAGGTCAACCGCTGGCATTTCGCTACGACCTGCACACGCCGCGGGAAGTGCCGCGTCCGGACCTGACCCAGAGCGGCGTGCACAAGCGCGCCCGGGTGGCGCTTGGAGAACGCAGCTTCGACATGGATGAGGCGATGGAGGAAGCTGCGGCTGAAGATGGCAAGGGAGAGATGGACATGGCCGCCGCAGAGGCGCCCATGGCCGAATCGCTGGTGATGGAGAAAGAGGTCGTGGCGCCGAAGAAGCGCAAACGCACGGGCAAGGCCGATGTGCGGAGTGCAGCCGGCGGGGGCTTTCGAACCGCGGCGGCACCTGCTCCGCCGCGTCCGGAACCTGCGCCCCCGAGCCTCACCGACTCCATGCTCGCCGCTTCCGAGATGCCGGCGCCACGCGCGCAAGCAACGCGCGTGGCGGGCCTGACGCGCTTCGACCTCGAAGACCGCCTCGACCTGCCCGACGGCAGCTCCACCATGGTGGCCCTGATCGACCAGCGCGTCCCGGGCGAGCAGGTCTTTCTCTTCAAGCCCGGCGGCTCGGGACCGGGCTACGAGACCAATCCCTATCGCGTGGTGCGCTTCAAGAACGACACCGACTTCGCGCTCGAGCCGGGGCCGATCAGCATCTACGCCGACGGCAGCTTCGTCGGCGAGGGCCTTTCCGAGGCCGTGGGCAGTCACGAGCGCGCCACCATTCCCTTTGCCGTCGAGCCAGCCATCACCGTGCGCTCCGAGACCGACCACGAGCGCCAGAGCATGCGCGTGATCAAGATCGTGCGCGGCGTGCTCGAGGTGGAGGCATTCGAGCGCGTGGAGACCACGTGGACGGTGAGCGCCGAGGCGGAAAAAGAAGTCCGGCGCGTGCTGATCCGCCACCCGCGCCGTGGCGGCCGCTTCAAGCTCTTCGAGCCGCCGCCCGGCGTCGAGGAGCTGCCGGACGCCTACTTCGTGCCCATCGAACTGGCCGCCGGGACCAAGAAAGCCAAGGTCAGGGTGGTCGAACGCACGCCCTCGCGCACCGAAATCAGCATCTGGGACGGTCGCGCCGTGGAGCTGCTCGACACCCTGCTCGCCAGTGGAAACCTGGACGCCAAGATGCGCGCCAAGCTTCAGCCGGTGGTGGAAAAGCGCCGCGCCATGGGCCGCATCGACACCGAGATTCAAGGCCTGGAAAAGCAGCGCCGCGAACTCGATGGCCGCGCCGAGGAGACCCGCACCAGCCTCAAGGCGATCCAGAAGGATCCCGGTGCCGGCGCCCTGCGCCGCCGCCTCGGTGAGCGCCTCGAGGGCTTCCTGAGCGACGGCGACAAGGCCGGACGGCGCATCGTGGAGTTGCAGAGCGAGCGCCTGCAGCTGAAAATCGAACTCGAGGATCTGCTAGAGAAGTTCTGACCTGCAGTTACGCAGCTTGCAGCGAGGGCGCCGCGGCGCAAGCCTTGGTGTTCATCTCCGCCGGCTTCTTGGCCGAACGCATCGCCATGTAGAGCAGGGGCCCACCCGAGCCGAGCAGGACCATCAGCAGCACGAAGGGCAGCGGGTTGATGCCGCGTTGTTTGGCATCGCGAGCGATCCAAAGGGCGGCAAAGGTAAGGGCGGTCAAGAGGTCGGCAACCACCTGCAGGCCCAGGGGCGAATCCAGCCAGGCGAGGATCGCCGTCGCGCTGCCGGCGTCGTAGATGGCCCAGCCGGTCAGGGCGATGAAGTAGAGGCCGAGGGCTGCGAAGAAGAAGGTTTTGAAGTTCATGGGGGGACTCCTTTCGGTTGCAAGACGCCCACGCAAGCGGCGTGCCGAAGTGGCCGGTGCTGCGATCCGCGTGTCGACGGCGCCCAAACGCGTGGCTTCGGACCTGCGACGTGGCGCCGCTGCAACGTCGACGTTGCGCCGCCGCCACGCTGCAACGCGCAAACCGCGGCTTCTTGCGTGCCCCGCGAGCGGCATGGAAGATGCTTCGGAGAAGCACCTGCGATGCCGAGCCAAGCCGATGCCCACTCCGACACCGACGCCGCCATGCTGTAGGGCGGCGGGATCGTGGGGGATTGGCGCCTCAGCGGTGTAGGCAGCGTGGCATGCGGTGCCGATATGGCTGAAACTGGGGGTGCCTAAAGATACCTACGGTCCAGACCGCGCCGCGGTGGAACGTTGGTTCGAGCGAACCGGTAGTCAAGCCCGTCACCGCCCTACTCCGCATCCAGCTCGCGGGCCAGATCCTGGACGAAGCGCCACTGGGGGCCGCCGAAGACGAAGTTCGGTCGCCCACTGCGAACCATGGCCTGCAGCTCCGAGAGCTTGCGCCCGAGCAGCAGCCCGGAGGCCATGAGCATGGTCGACGTACGGCCGATGCCGGCCATGCAGTGCACGACGAGGCGAGCGCGATCGCGACGCGCCTGCTCGAGGATCTCGGCGAATGCCTCCACCTGCTGGCGCAAGGGCGGGGTGCTGTCCCGCACCGGCAGATGGTGGGTGGTCAAGGCAGCGGCCTCGAGCGCCGCATGGGGCGCGGTCTCCACCAGCGACACGATCACGGCAAAGCCGTGCGCTTCGAGCAGCCCCAGCTCACGCTCCACCCTCTCGGCCCTGAGAGCAGCCACGACCTCGACCCCTCCATCGATCTCACGCCAGGATGGAGTCTCGTAGATCCCATGGCGAGAACACAACCCTTCGAGCACTTCTGCGAACGCCTCTCGATCGGAAAGACGCGCGCGCGCCCGCTCAAACTCTCCGCGATCGCGCCCGACGAGAGGAACGACGGTCTCGCCCCACCACTCGATGTAGTCGGCCAGCTGCGTGAACGCGCCGGGTGCGCCTTCCAGCTGGGCGAGCCAGCAGTAGACGAGCTCCTCGTGTGGCGCCAGAGCCTGGCGATCGACGCTGTTGTGGCCCGGCTGCGCCATGCCCGCGAGTGCACCATGCTCGAACCACCACAGATGGGGCATATGCGCGCGAATCGGCATTGGCGCGATTATGAGCGGCAAACGGGTGGACGCAAGTTCCCTTCGGTTACGGCCCACCGGTGACAAACCCACGACATTCGGACCCGCTGCGCCTATAGTGCGCCCAGCGTCGGGAAGGGCTCCGGCGCCGATCGGGAGAGACGATGATCAAGGGATATGCGGGTCGCATCTTGGAAGTGAACCTGAGCCGCCGGAGCTTCGAGTACAAGCCCTTGGACGAGGAAACAGCGCGCCTCTACATCGGAGGCAAGGGCTACGGCACGCGCCTGCTCTACGACCGCACCGAGGCGGGCATCGACGCGCTAGGGCCGGACAATCCGCTCATCTTCGCCACCGGTCCCCACAACGGCTCGGCCGCCGTGCTGTAGGGCGGCGGGATCGTGGGGGGTTGGGGCCTCAGCGGTGTAGGCAGCGTGGCATGCGGTGCCGATATGGCTGAAACTGGGGGTGTCTAAAGATACCTCATAGGTTGGATCTTAAGGGATTCACTCTTCAATTACGCACAGTTAGCACTACTGTGTCATGCGCCGGCTCCGGGACAGCCCAAAAAGCTGGATCATTTCGAACACTTACGCCGAGGCGCCTCGCCGACTATGCAGTTCGCTACGGATCAGCTCTTGGCGGCGATACCGGCGTGCTTTTGGAAAGAACGGCTATTCGCAGTACTTCCGATGAGGGGGGCGCTGCCTCAAGCTGCGGTACGAGGTTGGAGACGTCGCGAAAAATCTGGATCATTCCGATCACTTACGCACGCTTGGCTGGTCGCTGACCGTGACACAGTAGTGTTAGGCGGAGTCCTGGCGCAGATTCTGCATGAATGCGGCAGCACGGCGAACCCGCACGCCGTCGCTACAGCGACCGAGGTGCTGCAAGTAGCGCTCCAAAGCCTTGGGAACGTCTCGGAGCTTGATCGGCATGAGGGCGG
>JAOUOP010000027.1 GCA_029880325.1 Myxococcales bacterium
GCATCCGGACTGCCGCCAGCGCGCCCGCGTCTCCCGACAGGCAGCACTCGCTGTTCCTCCGCCCCGGCATTCCCCGCATCACAGCTTCAGGCTCAGCACAAGCCCGTCATTCGCCGAGGGCTTACCGTCTACCGGCTGTGCAACGCCCGCGTTACCACGCAACTCTTCATCTCCGACGCGCTAAGCTAGTGTTTCGCCATTCCGATCGCCTGGCAGCGTGAACGCCGCGGGCAGATTGGGCGCAAGGTGACCTTGCGGCAGGGCGGGTTTTGCCGTTTTTTTGGCAAAGCCGACGGAAGAGGTCCCCCTGTGCGACAACTACGGCCGTGGTGCTTCACTGGTGAAGTTTTTCTCCTTCGGCCACAGCTGGGTCATCCTATGTGCTTGCGTTCTCAAGCCATGAAGCTTTGCTTCCATGTACGCCATTCCCGTGGCTGCCCGCCTCTACCGTGCCAAGAAGCGTTGCCCTCCCGAAGACTACCGCAAGCGTTGTCAAATACATGGAGTATTCGCGCGGCGTCGCGCCTTGCCGCAACGGGCGCCTCGAAGCCGACTTGGCAACCTTATTTCGCGGCGGCTCCTTCGCCTTTTGCACGAAGCCTCGGGGGAGGGGCGCGCGACATGGACCGCATTGCCAATGCCGGCCCAAGGCCTCCGCTCGACGCAAGGCCAAAAGCTGGTCGAGTCACTCGTGCTCGCCGTGCATCACGTCATCCAGGCGGCCGTCACCATCTTGCTCCAACACCGCCATGGCACATTCCACCTGTCTGGACTGGCGGAACTCTGCAGCCAAGTCGACGACGCCATCTGCCAACTGTAGGCTGCAGCACATGTTCCGGGCCCTTCCGAGCACTCCAACCCGCTCAGGCTCTTCGAACAATCCCTTGAGCACGACTTCCCCTTTTGAACCCCGAACCCACCCGCGAGACGCGACCCATAACCCCATCGAACGGTACCAACAGCGGCCCATCAACTGGGCCGCTCGGCAAGAATTGCGCCGTGCGGGTTCAGGCTGATGGTGTGGCGCCACGCGCGATGCCGTCGGCGCTCCGTACGCTCTCCGCTGGCCTGCGAAACGCCGGAATGGCCAGCGTAAAGGCGGCGCCGGTACCCGGGCCGGCGCTGTGGGCTGCAAGCCTGCCGCCGAGTTCTTCGGCGGCGCAGGCGCTGGCGTGTAGGCCGAAGCCGTGGCCATCCGACTTGGTGGTGAACTGATGACGGAAAAGGGCGTCCAGGTGCTGGGCTTCGATGCCGACGCCGTTATCTCGAACCTCGATTGCGGCCTGATCGTCACCGAGTGAACGAATGTAGACGGAAATGCGCCGCTGGTGGTCCTGCTGCTTGACGGCATCGACGGCATTGGTGAGGAGGTTGAGTACGATTTGAATGAGTTTATGGCCATCGGTTCGAGCCAGTAGTTCGTCATCGTAGTCGCGCCGCAGCTCGATCTGGTGATTGGCACAGGTGGAGGAGATCATTTCGATGGCTTCTTCGGTGAGCCGCTCGAGTGAGCACACCTCAGACATGGATCCGCTCCTTGCGAGGCTTTGCTGACGAACCACGATCGCCTTGACGTGGTCGACGTGCCGCTCTAACCGGGCCAGCTCGCTGTATACCTCCGCCCGGTGCGCATCGCTCGCGGCCACTGCCGCTCTTAGGTACTCGAGCGCACGTTTGCCACGCGGGTCTTCGCTCAGGAAGCGGTCGGGTTCAGGCTGATCGAGCAGCAATCGCACGCCCCGATCGGTGGCGGTTGCGGTTTTGCTGACGGTCAGCTCCTTCAGGCAGCCAAGCGATACGTTGACGCTGTTGAGAACATTCCCCACGTTGTGGAGCACGCCGATGGCCACGTCGGCCATGCCGGCTCGTCGGGCGGTACTCACCAGGGTGGCCTGCGTTTCCTTGAGCTGCAGCATCTTGTCCTGCACCTCCGCGGTTCGCGCCTCGACCCTGCGCTCGAGAGATCGATTGAGTTCCTCCAGGGAACTCTGATAGCCGGCCCGCTCGTTTTCCGTGCTTTCCAGGCGGTCGAGCATCCAGTTGGCGGTGCTGGTGAGTTCGCCGATTTCGCCGTGGCGCTCCATGGGGATGCGCTCGATCTCCACAACTCTGCCTTCGCGAGCGATTTTCTTCATGCTCTCGATCACGTGGCTCAGGGGTCGGTGCACTGTGACCGCCAGCAGTATCGAGCACAGCAGGGCGTAGACGGCGACGGACCCAAGATACGTGGCGAGCCCTCCTATCATGGAGGAAGAGGTCATGCCCTGGTCGGCGGCAGAAATCACCAGGCTGGCCAGGTAGGTCGCCGGAGCGAATGTGAGACAGGTGGTGTAGGCGACCAGCTCCCGTGCGAGGCTGCTGCGTTGTTCGCTGAAGCGGAGGCCATGCACGCGCGCCAGCCGCCAGAGCTCGCGTGTTACCGGGGTAGAGATCCACGTTGCCAGAGAGTGGGCGAGAGGCCAGGGACCGAAGACCAAGGCCACCAGGAAAAAACGAGCTGCCCAGTTGTCGAGCAGATCACGGTCACTGACCAAATAGGCCGAGTGAACGCTCCACTTGATACTCCAGAGGTGGGCTGCCCAAGTCGGCAGTCGGTGGCTGACGTGGGCCATCTTCTCGAGTTCACCCGTGCGAACGATCGAATCGCCCGCAAGCCAACGTGTGACCGGCAGGGTGACTCGCGTGAGAAAGACGGCCCAGACAATCTCCGCGAACGCGGCTGTCCCGGCGTACTCGATGGCTCCTTTGCGATAGCCCTCGGGACTGTGATCACCAACCAGTACTAGAAAAGCCACCGCCATGACCGGCATGAAGAGAACGTCCACGGCCAGAAATGCTCCCAGCATCCGCGACGTGAAGGTGCGGTACAGGGGTATCCGATTTGATTCAAGCGGCGCGAGGGACTCCATGGTCGCCAAGAATTGAACGGCCGCCGGCCGAATTACCTAAAGAGACCTGGAGCTATCGTGGTCGTAGCGTGCAGGAGGCCGGCTTTGACCTCTGAAATGGTTAATGCCCCGCGCACGGGCAACCTGCCCATCCGGTACGTCATTTGCCTTGTGCGCTCGGGACGGCGCCCGGATAGGAGTCTGCGCTAGTACCAGAGGTACATCGAGGAACCCTGAGTAGGGCCCCGGTTACACCAGAGTTCGCCGTTTGGCACCGTCCGGAGGGTCCGCTCGCGGCTTACTTCCTCGTGAAATACCTTAAACTAGCTGTGCTATGCCTGGGGATTTTTCTCCGGGCGCGCTCGCGATCGAGTTTCGCCGTCACGCACCAGCGATCAACTTGTTTTGCGGCGGTGCCCAAGCGCACGCCCGGCGCGTGCTGGCCGGTGCGTACCAAATGGCCAGGTTGCCCGTGCGCGTACCAGATATCCGACGCGTTCCGCTCGGGCGGAACCGCGCGCGACGTCGCCCAGCCTAGTTGCGAGGCAATCGGTGAGGCCCGCGAAACACCTCTTCGAAGCGTGGGTAGTACTGATGGGGGCTGAAGCCGTCCTGGACCAGGTCGCGAACGACATCGAGACCCTTGGCGTAGCGCGGCACGGCAAGGTGAAAAAGAACGTTGCCCTCCATCATGTGCAGCAGCGTCTCCTCCACGAGCGACCGCGCGCGATGGCGTGGTAGAGCCGCCAGCAGCAGTCTGAGCTCGGCGTGCCAGCTGCGCACTCGCTCGAGCGTGGCAAGCGCGCCCATGAGGTAGCCTCGCAAGTCCGGGCTCGGGGCAAGTACGGCCGGAAGATTCGCAGTGTCCTCGACTTCACGGTCCTTGTAGATAGAGAAGAGATCGTTGACTGCCGCGCAATGAAGCGTGGCAAGTTCCTCACACCGCCGAACCTCCGGGCGCTCGAGGTAACGAGACAATTCGCGTGCTCCAATGCCCCGGTGCAGCGCCTTGATCGCGTAGGAAAGCTCGTAGCAAGGCTTCATGCCGACGCAGACCGAGCGCGTCTGAAGAAATACCTCCGTACGTGCCGAGATATGGTGCGAAAGTCTCGCTTTGTCCGCAAACGACGCGAAAAAACGTTCGAGCTCGTAGACGATGCGCGGACTGTAGGGGGCGAGTTCGCCTTGCAGAATCGGCTGACCGACCAGCAAGAGCTCGATCACAGCGTCGACGTGCCTACTCAGCTCGGTTTCCGCACTGGAGCTAGAGCAAGAAACCATCTGACCAGCAAGCGCGCCGCGAATGCGCTGCGTGCTGTGCGCAATCAAATCCGCCAGCTCTGGATGTCCACCATGCTCGTCGACAAGGTCGTCCCAGATCCAGCCGCCGAGGAGCACGAGAGGGTAGACGAACGCGGCTTGCTCGCGTGCATAGCGTTCGCGCAGGGTGAGTACGGCGTACTTCGCAGCGACGTCACTGAGCTCAGAGTAGCGACCCCGTAGCAGTAGCTGAAGAGCTGAAAAAATTGCCTTCACAGACCGAGCCTCATTTGGAGTGCTCAAGGCTAGGTAGGTTCCGCCCGCCTCGCGAAGGAAGAAATCCGCGCTCAGTTCGAGTGCTGCAGAGTCGATGCTCGCGATGGTACGGGCCCGTGGTCCCGTGTCCAGCATGTCGTGTGCCATGTGTCTTGCTCCTTAGCTATCGCTGGTCTCGGCTTGGAAGTCCGAGGCGCAGGCCCTAAAAAGTAGAGGTGCGCGCAGTGACGCGAGCGTTTGCCTCTGGAAGCCACGGAGAGCGCCCCAAGGCCAGGTCGATTCGTCGAGTCAGATCAGGTTGCGCGTACAATTTCCCGTAGCGCACCAAGAAGCGTTCGCTTGAGACGAATCCCTTTGCTTCGTCCGGGAAAACTCTGCCAAGCGTCCGTGCGAATGTCCATAGGCCAAGGGCCGAGGCCAGCTAAAATGCTGTTGCATTCAGTAACTTTAGCTCCTATGGCTATGTCATTCTGATGACGTGACGGAGCTATGGCTGGCTATGTTTGGTGAAGATGTGGGGCCGATTTGCTGCAATGCATTGGCATCCTGGCGGGCCTGGTCGTAGTTGCTGTAACCGGCAGCCGTCAGAAACCGCGTTGTCGCGTCTCCGCGGTGTGAAGGTTGAATGCTGCGAGTGTCTTCAATCACGATCGCGGACTTGAGCCCAGTCTGCCCTGCCCCTGACGCCTCGCTGGTGCGCTGACGCTCTGACGCGCTTGCGCTCGGGCCCGGGTCTTTCGCCAGCGCCTACCAACGGGACCTGGTCGAAATGAAGTCGCCGGCTCGATTCCAAACCACGCGCTCCGCGCCCTCTGGTCCCGGCGCAATCAAAAACCTGCCGCGCGGCCAACTGCGGCATTGGTGCGAGGCACGGCAGCACGCCACAGGGCAGCCCCCTGCCATGCTACGGACCAACGCGTCGGAGCCGACCTACTCCGCAAGCAACTACCGACACAGGTGACTAGGTGGCTGGTGTCAAACGGCCGCACGCGCCTCTCGGGCGGCGCAACCCCGCGCGAGGCAGTCGAGCCAGTTGCGAAAAGAGCGGGAATTTCCTCGGTTCTCGCCTGGCCCGCACGGGGTCACGGCGCTCCGAGATCCACGCCCACCTGTTTGACACCAGCCCCCCAAGGAGCAGTTTGAGCTGGAGTCGCGAGCCGCCGCAGGCGAGTTCCCCAGCCGTCCGGTGAACGCGACCTGCGGCCACAGATGTCGGTCCAAAAACCACACAATCCTCACCGGTGCACGCACGCCCTCAAGTTAATGACAGAACCTGACGTTACGAGTGATTGAGGAGCGATTGCGCTGATGACGACCGCCGCCCTATCGGACCCCGGGTCCGGCCTTGCTGAACCCCAGGGTATCTCGGCTCACAGCCGCAGCGCTAGCCCAGGTCCGATCGAGTATTCGCGACAACAGGAACTCGAGCAGTACCGCTTGGGGGTGGAAGCGTCGCCCGTCGGGCTGCTCATGATCGACACCAAAGGCGAAATTACTCTGGCCAATCGCCAGGTCGAGCTGATGTTTGGCTACTCCCGAGAGGAGCTACTCGGAGGACCTGTCGAAAAGCTTATTCCTCAGCGCTTCCGAGGCCACCACCCGGCGGTCGTCTCGAGGTTCTTCGGAACGCCATCCACCCGTTTCATGGGCGCCGGTCGCGATCTCTTCGGTCAGCGTAGCGACGGCTCTGAGTTCGCAATTGAGATTGGACTCAATCCCCTCAGAGTCGGAGACCACCACCGCGTTCTTGCGTCCATTGTGGACGTCACTACACGCAAAGGACAAGAGGCGGAACTGCGCTCGCGCGTGGACGAACTTCAGGGCTACCAACGCGAGATGGAGCTACTGAGCGTGATGTCGTCACTGCTGCAGCACGCGCTTAGTAACACCGAGGCCCACGAAATAGTCGCCGCATTCGGCCAGCGGCTACTACCTTCGGTGACGGTTGCCGTCTACACGCTGCCTGAATCGCAGGACGCGCTGGAGTGCCACTCGCAGTGGGGCGGGGCAACGGCTGACAGGAGTTTTCAGCAAGAAGCCTGCTGGGCCCAGCGCCGTAGCCAGGTGCATTGCTCCGGACCCGACATGGCACCTCGCTGTACGCACGGCTGGAACAGCCCCCAGAGGGCGCAGATGTGCATTCCCATGTCAGCGCACGGTAGGGCCAGTGGCGTGATCACGGTCGGTTCTGAGCAGCCGATGGAGAAGGGCTGGGGCGATCTAATGCGCGTCGGCAGGGCGATGGCCGATCAGCTCGCACTCGCACTGAGTAACATCAGCCTGCGCGAATCACTACGCGCGCTCTCGATTCGCGACCCCCTCACGGGCCTATTCAACCGCCGCTACCTGGAAGAGGCCATCGGACGCGAACTGCCCCGTGCCAAGCGCAAGAACTCCGAAATCGCGGTTTGGATGCTCGATGTCGACCATTTCAAGCGGTACAACGATTCCCACGGGCACCAGGCTGCCGACGCCGCGCTGCAGCAATTGGCCAAGCTAATGGCGGCGATGCTTCGGGCCGAGGATATCGTCTGTCGGTTTGGGGGGGAAGAATTCGTGGTTGTGCTGCCGGATTGTTCACTCGCCGACGGCGCTCGTCGGGCCGACGAGATGAGGCAGCGGGTACGTAGCGTAATCTCGGGAATCAGCGTCTCCATAGGCGTAGCGGCCTGGCCCCAGCACGGCCGCGCCTGGGAGGTAGTGCTGCGCGCCGCCGACGATGCGCTCTACAAGGCAAAATCCGGAGGGCGGAACCTTGTGGTAAGCGCCGAGGCTGTTCAGGATGTACGGCCGGGCCAATAGCGCGCCCGGGCCGACCTGTCCAGACACCGCTGTCGGTCAGCGGGCGCAGCGTGTTGGCGCACGCGATCGGGCCCGGGATACCGGTCCGCGCGCAGGGGCTCGTTGGGCCCTGCCCAGGTGCTGATCTCGAGAGCTGGTTGGCATTGCGACGACCTCCGGATTCTGAGCCGGTTCAGGCATTCCAGGACCCGGGGTGCTCCGCTGGCTCCGTGGCGGCAGTCAACAATCGTGTCGGAAGCGTCAGCGTGAAGCGTGCTCCCGAACCCTCACCGTCACTCTCGGCCGTCAGTGTGCCGCCCAGCTCGATCGCGGCCGTCGCGCTTACGTGCAAACCGAAACCCTCTCCGCCAGCACGGGTCGTGAACCCATGCTGAAAGATCCGGTCCAGTAGGCCCCTCTCGATCCCTCTGCCGTTATCTGTTATGCAAAACACCAGCCGGTCTTCGCAGACCGAAAATATTTCTATGCCAATGGTGCGGTCGTCAGTGCTGCGTGCGGCCAATGCATGGCGCGCATTGCTAAGCAGGTTGACCAGGATCGTCATCAGCTTGTGTGGGTCCGTAAGCACCCTGGCCTTTCCGTCATACGCCCTGCGCACCTGGATCGGAGCCCCATTCATCGAGGGAATACTGAGGTAGATTGCTTTGTCGAGAAAGGGCCCAAGTTGAATCTCTTCAATCGCTCCCATCGAATGAGCAAACTCCTGCTGGCTGCTGATGATCGTGATCACCTGACGCAAATGGGCCTGTAAGGACTGCAGTTCCGTGCAAACCGTCGAGCGCTCCTGCTTCAGCTGGTTCGTCACGATCGAAAGAGACTTGGCAACCTTCAGGTCCGGACCTTCGAGCGCTAAGAAGCGCTGCAGCGCAGACGCATCGCCTCCTTGCGATTCGAGCAGTGCGACAAAGCGTTCAAGTAGCTCGAGGGTGGAGCTCCTAAGGCCGGTACGAGCCGTCTCCGCGCAAATGTTGATGCTGTTTATGGTGTTGCCGATATTGTGAAGTACGCCCGTTGCAACCTCGGCCATTCCAGAGGCGTGTGCAAGCTGACGCTCAGTCTGTCTCCTTGCATCTTCGATCTCCTGATGCTCTGTCCGGTCAAATACCGCTGCGATGGTGATGGCATCGCCTTGTAGTACGGCCGACGAGAGGGAAATGAGAACTGGAAACTCAGAGCCGTCCTTACGACGTCCCCGGACTCCTTCTGGCGTCAGCGTCACGCGAACCCCGCCTGTCGCAACGAAGCCTCTGCGCAACTCGGGGTGCCCCTGTCGGTGGCGTTCGGTGAGAAGAAGTTCGACGCACTCACCAATCAGCTCGCACTCGGTGTAGCCAAATAAGATAGCAAGAGTTTCGTTTAACTCTTCAATGATACCGCTCTGGTTGATAACGCAAATGCCAACGGGGGAGGCTCGAAGCAGCTGCTTTAGATAGGCCTCGGCGCGCTCCCGCTGGCCGATGGCAGATTCGAGTTCCCGAGCGGTATGGCGGATCTCTTGGTAGCTCTGCTCCAACTCCATGGTGCGTGACTTGACGCGGCTCTCGAGTTCAGAGTTGAGCGCAAGAATACGCATCTCGGCTTCGCGCTTCTTCCGTACCTCGTTCTCCAGTTGGCGAACCTTGTCCGTCAAGAGCTGAAAGTCATGAGAGGCGCGATGGCGCGGAATCATCGTGACCGCGATGCCTCTAAAGCCTGCTCGAAGTGCGCGAAGCCGCAGCTTGCAAGGGACCCGATCTTGTGCCCCCAAAATAGTCAAACCCCCAACGGTTGCCTGGGCCGAGCGCAGGGAACGCCGCATCAAGGTCGCAAGCGTCTCGGGCGACTCGATAATGAACTCTCCAAGACCACGTCCCTCGGCGGAGCGTGGTCCCAATCCAACGAGCCTCTCGAAGGCGCCGGAGGCGACAACGATGCGCCCCTCGGGTGACAAGACCACGGCAGGGAAGTCAACGGCCTGAAGAAACTCAAATAGAGTCTCAAGTGCAGCTGTGGCTTCCGTAGTACTCTCGAGTGTCTTCATCCACCGAGCCTTCCTCTGGCCGAAGGAACAATACGACACGGCAACCCTGGTCACCGCGAGCGATGGTTCGGGCGAGTCTCACGCGGGCGTAGCCTAGATTCTCAGAGGCGATCGTACCAAAGACGTTCGAAGTCATCATGCACAACGATGGCCGGTCCTTCACCCTATCCTCAAACGGGCAGCGAGTGTTAGCGAACACGATCCGGTCTTCTGCCTCTTCGACGACGTGAAAGGTTCCCTGGATCCGCCTCTTTAGATCGATGAGCACGTCCTGTACCTGGCCTCGGTCGAGCCTTTCGACGTTAAGCGCGCGACGGTACTTCTGGTCGATGCGCTCGCCCATACTTTGGCCGACGATGCTGATGAGACCCGCGGCTTCGTCGAGTCCTACGATGTCCTGAAGCGCGCCCGAAAGCTCTCCAATCAGATCACGCAAGAAGCCGTCTCGGTCGAGAGAAACTTCCGCATTCTGGACCGCAAGGGAAAGTCGATGCGTTTCAGCTTTTTCCATCGCGAAAATCCTGCTTTTTCAAACAAACGTTGAACACGAAATATCCTCGGGCGCCACTGGAAAAATGGCACGAAAGCTCGTGGCCGGGAGCGACACATCTCTATTTCGCGCTTACAGTTCTTAATCGACGGCGAACACCGGAACTTGATCCCTGCCACGCAGCAACGCCGGAGCGATCGGGGTGAGGCCGGGCGCAGCACCATTTTATGGCGGACTTGCAAGGCTGCCAAGGTCGCTCCAATGGTAGTTCGGCTGTCGCCGAGACAGCCGAATGGGCCATTCGCTCATTTGCAGAATCACATGGCCCTTTGCAGAGCGTCCACAGCGGCGACCGGTTCATTATCCACGGTAGTTCACGAGGGCCAACGGGTACAGCCTGGCGCTTCGGCACCAGAAAGTAGCTCAGAATACGCCTACGGCACCGCATGCGCATTCTGGGCCAGATGCACCACCCGAATTGGCAACGACTGCAGACCTGACGGTAACCTAGCCCACCTTTGCGAACAGGCGCCTTAGAATACCGAGGCGTTCGGCCGGACCCCTCGAGGAGACCCTGTCACGCCCAAAATTAGAGGCTCTCTCGAATTCGCCTCTCGCGCTTTTGGGCATATTCACGGCCATGTAGACATGCCCGAGTGTCCGGTGGGCCTCGATGCTGGTGGGAGCGAGCTGTACTGCGCGGCGTCCGTGAACGACAGCTTGTCTGAGGTCTCCGCCGGCCTGGAGCAGTGCTGAGGCAAGGCGTCTATGGCTCTCGGCGTCCTCGGGGCGGCCGGCGCAAACGCGGCCCCAAGAGATGACGGCCTGGGACCATTTGTTGTGACGCTCCTCGTATAATGCCTGCTGTTGGTAGTATTCCGCGAGGCCCTGACAAAGGTAGCGTTCGAGCGTGGACGCTCGGCGCTCAAGATCTACGTTGCCGTGATCCATGGCTTGCAGCAGTGCAAGGCAGCGAGCCGCCTCCAGGTGCTCTCCCCTGCGGTGAAATTTCAGTGCCTCCTGATAACAGCGTTCTGGCAGAGAGCCGCCGGATGGCTGCGCGGGTGCGTCCTTTCGCCGGTAAATCGCAGCGCGAACCCTTCTGGCCTGGCGCCTTCGCACCGCGGCCAACCTCTCGATCGTCTCAGCGTAGTCAGGCGAGGACTCGGAACGGTTCCTTATCGGAGCAAGCTGCGCTAGGTGATTCTGACGACGCAGGTAAGCGTCGTACTCAGCGCGTGACTCTGGGCACATCAAGACGCGATAGGCCTCATTGAATCGAACAAAAGCGTCATCAACTCGGCTCCGAACCTGGCCCAGTCGATGATTACTTGCGGCCTCAGAGCGCAGCATCGAATCCAAGCGACGATAGGCTAGCCGAATTTCCTCGGTGCTGGCACTTGTGGATACCCCAAGTGCCTGATAGTGGTTATCCTCCGTGATAGCCCGGTGCTTGGCCTCGATGGCGCCGCCAGGGACGGCGTCCAGGGGAGTGCAAAGAGTCGACCGGGTGCGGACCTGGCTTGTGTCGCAGTCGAACGCATCTTCATTCGCTGCGCTGCTCGAAGATTCCAAATTTGATGCGGCCACGCGGTCTACGAGGCCGAGGCTCCGCAGTTTGTCGAGCATAAGCTCGACGGTGCTGTGATCGAGCGCCAGCGCCTCGGCCAGATCCACCGCGCGTCGCTGGCCGTCTATAGCGCACAACAAGTAGTTGTAGGCTGGGTCCAGGTCCTCCGGAGTTCCGATGCTCGAGCGCCGACGGGGAACGTCCACGCTGGCTTCGCAGAGCTTGGCCTGCGCGACCAGGTGCTCAATTGCATCTCGTGCGGCCGCGTCGTCACGTTCGAACTGTAGCCCCATGCCGGCGGCAGCTCCGCTTTCGCAAGCATCCACTGCCGACAGAACGTGCACCACGCGGGCATTTACCCATGTAGTGGTGTTGTGGCCTCTGGGTATTGCCACTCGCACGTCGGTGAAAATACTCGGCGGATTATCTGTGGCTATAAATAGCCCGCCTGCGCTGACGTCGGTCGCCAGAAATCTTTGTGCCTCCGGCCTACCCACTACACGCAGTTCGACAAAGTGCCGTGTATAATAACGTGGGGCGAGTCTTCGCGACCTATTCATGGCTGAAATGAGACTGGGTGCGCGGGACTTCGCGGCATTCGAATAATCGGATCAACTAAATGTAAGCTTGAGAACTATCTGCAGTCAGGTTGGCGCAGTCGAAAGTAGGCGGGGATCCTGAAAGCCTAGTATGCCTCGTTCATTCCGCGTGTGGCGCGTGGTGCGTTTGCATCGTAGTCCGTTTTACAAGGGCTCGCTTATGCGCCGAAGCTGCGTCTGCAAGCAGCATGCTGCAGCATTGGTGCCGCCTCATTCTACGCGAAGTTGAAGTGCATTCGAATGCGCCTGTTCTCGACTCTGGCGGCGGAGCTATGCCTGCTGATCGAGGTTGGACAGGAAGATGTGCTGTGCACTCGAACAGAATGGTGGAGCTGGGCACGGCGTCCGAGCGAAATCCCTCCTCATGCAGAATGAGCAAAGCCACGAACTTTTGGTGCGGGTGGCAACGAGCGGGTCACGACGACAGGTCGAGCTCGGAGAAGGTGTACGGTAACGCGTATGCTCCAGTCGTCCTCGCTAATTTCGACCCTGCCGTGACTCGCTCGCACCGCCTCTATCAGGCGACCGAACTTTTCGAGCCCGGGCGGCGGGTCACTGGGCGCGAGCAGCACGCGCCGGAGCACGGATGTCGGTACGCCATAGGAGATGTCCAGCAGATGTACGGCGACGCTCTCTGGAAGCTCCTCCATGGTCACGATGAGTTTTCCGGCGCCAGCAGAGCGTTCGGCCGCCTCACCCAAGAAGCTCGCAAGCGTATCCTTCAACTCTCGATGATTTGCGACGGCGTAGCCGAGCTCCCTCGGCGGCTCGTACTGAATTGTTCTTCCTGACATCGTTCGAGCAGAGCGCACAGCACGCTGCACTTCCTTGGCGACTGGCTCGACATACAGCAGGTCGCTTCGACCGTCTTCGCCGATATGCAAAGGTCTTCGCGCTTTCACAGAAGTGTCGTCGGCCGGGACGCCGCTACTTACGTTTTCGATGAGTGTGCCCACGTAGCCGGACACCCACGAAACGCCGTCGGCCTCCTCGCGGATAGGACGCAGCGAGAGGCTTCCCCAGCGAGAGCGTTGGGATTCGTTGCCTCCGACTCGCACACGATAACTTGTGCCCTCGGTCGCTGCGCTGATGAGCGAAAGCGAACCAGCCTGACCGTCTGGAAGCGAAAGCTTGTCCACGATGTTGCCGAGGGTTAGCGACCCGGCGCTGATCGGCGCGTCGGCCGCGCCCGGCGGCAACGCGATACCAAGTCCCTGGAGCCAGTCTGCCATCGGCCCTCCGAGTACCCGGACATATCCGAAGGCGTCGGCGTAGAGCAATCCCACGGGGGTGCGTCTCACAAGCGCATGAAAGACCCGAAGGTCTTCAAAAGCGGAGCGCGCGCCGTCCAGCATCTTCGTAGCGGAGAAGCCCCTTCCATTGTCGTCACGATCCGCCGGTCTTCGGCGAACTGCTCCGTCCAACGCGGATCTGCGTCTGCGTAGCAGGCGGCCGAGGTCCCTAGAGAGATTCTCTGCAAGTTGTGGTGAGCGCAGATAGGCTTGCTCAGCCGCGTCGCCACAGAGAAAGACATAGCCCTCAACTTCTCCCAGTGCGACTAGGGGCACAACCACAACGGGCGTGTGCTCCATCACCAGAAGGTTCCTGGTTACGTTGAAGTCGGGCATCCCCTGGTCATTGGCATATGGGCGTCGTCGTACGTCCCGGCGCCGCTCCTTCATCACGTTTTCGCCCATTCCTCGGTAGGTCCAAAAACGAAGGTGCCATTTTCGCGGAGGAAGTTCCGCAACCAGGACGGCGTCGGCAGGATGTGCCTGCTGAGCAAGGTCACCTATTCGGGTCCAGAGGTCTCGCTCTCCAAGGGAATACAGCGCGTCCCCACCCAGAACCGCAGCTCTCTCCACCGACTCACTAGCCTCCAATAGGGCGCGTCGATCGTCCCGGAGCTGCGGTAGCAGCAGCAGCGCTAGCGTGACCGGAGGTATGATCGATAGATGAAAGACAGGTAGCAGCGACGAGCTATCCAGGATGAGAGCTCCGGAGGCGACGCCGAATAGTAGCAGCCAGGATGCGACGATGGACACCCACCACGGGGGGTTCATCCGCCGCTGAACCATTCGAAGCAGGCTTACCAGCAATACTCCCAAAAGCGCCCCGATCAACGGTGGTGCTGGCCGCTTCCCATTTCCCTGAACGATGGCAGACGCCAAACTTGCCACCTCGGTGGCCTCGAGTGTCGATCGGGCCGCAATTTCCACGACGCCAACGCGGCCCGAAAGGTCGGTCGCTCCAAGTCGCCCTATCGCGTCCTTGCTTAGCGCGACCACCGGCGTGCCGCGGGGGTCGGGCATCAGGGCCATTGGAGGAAGGGAGCCTCCAAGGGCTTGCGCGAGTGATCCATTGGCCGAAGCCTTGTGATGCCATCCGACGATTCCCCAGGGCGACTGTCGGCGCAGTGAGCCTCGCGTAACAGAACCAGAGGGCAGGTGTGGCTCGGTCTCGAGAGGGCAGAGCTGGTCGGCCGGAGGAAGCAATAGAACGGAGCTGAGGCGCTGCTCGGCCGCCAGAACCTCCAACCGCTGCGTACAGGTCCGTATCGACTCGACGTTCGGTTCCACGCGTATTACGACTGCGGCAGTGGCCACCTCGCGTGTTGAAAGAAGCCGAAGCAGACCGGCGTTCACCCAGTCGTCGGCCTCGCGTAACGGCGCCATATAGACCAGGCCGGCCGCCAGTAGGCCGGCTGCCAGTTTCCCGACCGGAAACCACAGAAAGTTGCGTGGCGTCGTTCCTGAAAGAGCCGTGGGTCGTGGCCGTCGATACTTTCGAAGCTCCAGCGATCTACGGAGATTCATGCCCTGCCTCTGCTGTTGCTCGTGAATGCCTGCAGTTCGAAAAACGTGGCCGTCACGGCCATCCACCACGAGCAGATTGCCTTGCTGTGCGGTCGGTACATGGGACTGTGAGGCTTGGCCTGTAAAGGTGTTGGTGCCGGAGCGGCTCTGGCCTATTCAAACGTACGGGGACCCGCGAAAATTGAGCCCGAAGGCTCTGTCTCTTAACCGAACGGGCATTCTCCTGACGCGGATTTAGCTGTAGCGGCTAATTTGCCCCACGGGGCGTCCGTTTGAAGAAGGATGAGAGCAACTTTCGGCGCCCCCTTCCGTATTTATGTCCGTGGGATCGAGCGTAGAACTGTTTCCGGTCAACGGGCTGGATCGCAGCCTTCACGCTCCCGTTCTGCTCGGTCTGCTCGTCAGTGCGTTCTTCGCTGAGACTCTCGGCTGGACGTTCGCGGGGCTCGTCGTTCCGGGCTACCTGGTATCGGTCATTGTAGCTGCGCCTCTTACGGCCGTCTTGGTCGTGGTTGAGGCATTGTTGACCTACTTTCTATGTGCGGCGATTGGGCTGTGGATTCCGCGCACCGGAGCGTGGTCAACCGCATTCGGCCGCGAGCGTTTCTTCCTGTTCATTCTGGCGGCGCTCGCCATTCGATTGTCTGTGGAGGCAAGCCTCCTGCCCTGTCTTCAGGAGCGCTATGAGCTGCCGCACTCGCGAGAGTTGCACAGCCTCGGGCTGGTGCTCGTTCCGTTGTTGGCGAATATGCTCTGGAACGACGGCCTTCTGCGCTCATTCACGCGTGTCTCGTGCGTAGTCGCGATAACGTACGTTCTGGTCAGTGAAGTTTTGCTGAAACATACGAACTTCAATGTCTCGCGCTTCGAGATGGCCAACGAAAGCGTCTCTCTTGATTTTCTCGAAACGCCTCATGCCCAGATCATTCTCGTTACTGGCGCTCTGGTGGCAGCGCGTGCGAATGTGCTCTACGGCTGGGACTACAACGGCATACTCGTACCCGCGCTGCTTGCAGTGGCCTGGTACCAGCCAACGAAACTGCTCACGACCTGCGGGGAGGCGCTTCTAATTTACATGTTCGCGCGTGCCATTGTGCGCCTGCCTCCGTGGTCGCGACTTCTCATGGTCGGTACACGGCGAACTCTGCTTACTTTCGTAATTGGGTTCGCTTTGAAATGGACGCTGGGGGTCGCTCTGGCCCACGTGGATCCAACTGTCCATATGTTGGACTATCAGGGATTTGGCTATCTCTTGCCAACTCTTTTGGCGACCAAAATGTGGAACCGCGTGTCAGTAGGCACGGTTCTCGTTCCCACTCTCCAGGTTTCGGTAGTCGCATTTGCTCTTGGAAACTTGATTGGTTATGTCGTGACCTTGCCTCGCCATACCGAGGCTCGCACGTTGTCTCGCGGTACATCGGTACAGTCCACGCACCCCCTTTCTGTCGAGTTGATGCTTGCAGACACGGCGCCCGACCCGAGTCTTGTGAGGCAGAGCAGCTACTCGAGTACGCGCCTCGCGCTGGAGATCTTTCGGCGCATCGACCGTAAGAAAACAGTCGGAGGTGCGCTGCTCCGGCGTGCGGACCGCCTATCGATGACCGCGGTTTCTGTCGAGGGAGTATCCGGGCGATACCTTATGGTCGGTCCACGCTCGGCGGACCCTGACGCCGACGTTGCTGCGCCTCGCGCAGCTGTCCGTCTTCATCCTCAGCACGGCTGCGAATGGCTGCTGCTGGTGGAGAGCGGTGGCGATAGCGAGGCGCTGGTGGCAACCGCCGACCAGTTGGGAACCGCCTTGGGGGTCCGTGCCATTGTCCTTCAACGCAGTGGCACACGGCTAGGCGATTTTGATGCAGCCTTTGCGCGGTCGCTGGCAAGTCTCCTCCGCGTAGACCACATCCTGCGCCTAAGAGTCGACGCGCGCGATGAGCTCTCGGTAGTCGGTGAGCTCCCGAGGGAACTAGACTCGACCGGCCTGCAGGAGGTCCTGGGCCTGGATGGGCCGCTGCCGCGACGCTGGCGAATGCCGGGGGAAACGGCTGACTTGTTGGAGGAGGCGCCAATTGTCGCTCTGCAGCGAAGCTCCGCCGAACGGGCCGGCCTCCTGGCCCTACCAAAATCCTCATATGATGTCTGGCAGGGCGGCCTTGCAGCATGGGTCTCTCAGCAGCAGGCGAACTTTGAGGAGGCCGCCCCGGTCGTTCCCAGAGCGCCAACCGTTGAAGAGTTGCGTCTATTGCGCGGCACGGTAGTGTCACCGGGGTTCGTCGCAGGTCTGGCTCCTTCGCCATGGTACTGCGCGCTCGCGACACAGCTGGGATTGCGCTTTGCTGCATTGTCGGCGTTGACCGATGAGGGTGCGGAGAAAAGTACGGGCATCCGAGCGGTTGATTGCCGCGACCACTCACTACGGGAGGGGCCAGCGTATTGGGCGCTGTACGAGCCCCACCCGGGCCGGCGCCTCGGTCATCCCACTTGGCTCTGGCGGAAGGTTCAGGGGAAATCAGACCAGCAGCGACTGTTGATCGAGGTTCCGGCCGGGGGTCAGGAGAGCGGGACTATTCGGGGCGGCCTGATGTTGTTCAATGGCCTGCAGGCGGACTCACTCTTACTTTCGTCGTCCCGCCGAGACTGGACGCCGGACGGCTCCTTCGATGCGAGATCCAGGACGGGGAGGCAATCGCTCTACCAGGTGATTCATCAGGCGTGGCTAGAGCGAAACGGCGTCGCGGCATCGATTCACGCATACGAGATCCGAGACAGAGAGGCTGTTCCTGGCGCTGACGTGATTGTCTCGCTAGGCCGGGAACTCGAAACGCCAGATGCCGCGCCGAGTTGGGCGGTAAGTGCGATTGACTACTTCAGGAAGGAGCACATGGCCGTCTCCGTCGTTGATGGCTCCCCGGAGTTAGAGCGGTTTCATGGACGGAGTGTGCCTGGGCTTGCCTTTGCACAGCGATTTGCGCCGGACTCGACGGTTCTCCTCTGGCTGTCGCCACATTTTCGAGAAAGGCTGAAATTAGTTGATGACGGGGGACGTCACCTTGCTCGTATGGACGCGTTTGTTCGAGAAGGGCGGCGCCCGGGTCCCACTCGTGCGGAGCCCGTGCCCGCGCTTGGTGGCCGCGTTTGCAGAACACTGGGGCAGACCAGCTTGTGCGAGAAGGGCGCAGCGCCTTCAGAGTCGAGGGTCCATCTACGGTCCGAAATGCCAGCTCTCGGCCCGAAATCGAGCGAGCGAGTTAGCAGGTCGGTTTTCGAAGTCGTGCATCTGTGGGCCAGTTGCACAACAGGCTCGGCGGAAAGGTGGTGTTTCCAAGCCGTAGCAGGGCGCTCCTGCGACCCGAGGGCGATTGGGCGGCAGCTTCAACTCTATACGGCGTCGCGAAACCCATACCGGCTTCAGGCCGCTCTGGGAGCGGCTCGCGGATGCATGGTCCTGAGCGTTCACGATCCTTTGACCGACGTTGTCTGGGCGGCGGTTGCCGATAGCGGCGAGATGGTGCTCGTGCCGCTTTCGACAGGTCAGGTGGAGCGCAGCGAGGAAGTGGGCAGCGATCCCCTCGAGGAGCTTGCTCCAACACTGGCGAGTGGCCTCGCAGCATGGACAGTGGTGCGTCAGCCCGACGATCCACAACGGCCGCAATGAGGTTTCAGGGCCGGACAAAGGGTCGCTTCGAGAGACCAAATGCTGTCGCGTTCGAGACCACTCGACCGGGAGCCCAGCCGCTGAGGGAAGACGGGCCAGTTGCCCTAGGTCGCCAGTCGGGCAAGGAGTTTACACAGAAGCCTGTGGCTGGAACCTTCACGCCAGGTTCTGACCAGCTGAGTTCGCGAACAACCGAAGGTAAAGGCAATATCGGGCGCTCACTGCAGGTACGGCGACCGGGCAGCGGCGCAAGAGTCCGGGCCTCGCGGCTAGGGCCCATCGCAGTTCAGGTGGCTCGATGGTCTTTGGTCGCCGTGGTGTGCTGTGCGGTTGGCCTGATGTTGGTCGGGACTCGAGACTTCGATATGAGTTCGGAAGGTCGGGTAACCGACGAACTTCTCGGCTACGAGATTACGCCTGTGGACGAGCTGTTGATCGGCCTGCCCGCCGGCATTCGTGCCGTTCAGCTTACGTCTTGGGCTCTGCTTCCGTCGTTGACGATCGACGACAGAAAGGGCGGAAACGTTTATGGGCTGAATGTCGCTCTACGGTGCCGCGGAGAGGGGGCCTGGCACTTGCGACGGCTCGGCTTTCGGTCGCCCCGCAGCTGGACTCATCGATTATCGAACTGGCTTCCTGCTACAGGCAAGACCAAGACGCTGTTTGATGGAGACCGAGAAGAAAGCATTGCGACCCTCAGCGAGCCAAGAACCCTGGCGCTTGAGGTCGGCCGCTGTCTGAGCCGAGGGGGTCAGCTACGTCTACTGGCTCTTCCTGGGGAGCACGAACGCATTCTAGTGCGGTTGACCCATCGCACCAGCCGTACTGCGGTGGAGAGGGCCTTTGCACGCCGGGGATTGACGAGAGAAGCAGCGAGACGGCTGCTGGCCGAGGATGCAGCGCTTGGGTTCAGCGACCTTGGGGAACGTGCGAAGGAGCATGCCCTGTCGTTCTGGGGGCGGCGCCTCACGGCGGCCGGACGCTCCGGCGATTCCTATCGAACGCGCAGGGTCATCGTGACTAGCAGGGGTTGGATGGAGCCTGAGAGTCCGAGTACGGACCAGGGTGTACGCTCTGTCGGACCGATTCGTAGCCTCGCGTACAATTTTAACGAACCTCTGCAGGCCCGTGTCTACGGTCCTGCCGACAGCACGGTCTGGGTTTGCGAGGGACCTGCGATGACAGAAAGTCAGTGTAGGTTCGTAGATGGTGGCCCACGCCTGAAGGACGAATGCAGATGCAGAGAGATGAGGATTGGAAACGATGGGCACAGCGAGGTCGAACTCAGCGACGTTGGCGTGCGCTCGGTGATGCTTCGAGCTCGGTCCATGGTACCGCTCGCGCTTGCAGTCCGCGCCTCCAGTCTTAATGCCCAGGTTGGATCAAGGCGCCGCAGGCCACTGGACGACGGCTGGTATGCAATCCAGCCAGACGAACGACGTTTTCGCTATCACGCCCTGCACTCGACCGAATCAGTTCGCTTTGCTGTCGACGCTGCTTCCGGCCCCCTGCGGCTTAGCGTGCGCGCTGCAGGGCCTCGGGTCGGGGACTCCTCTGTGCTCTGGAGCGGGCAATTGCGATACGTTTGGCGAATGTCCACGGCAACAACTGCCGACTCTTTTGTCAACATTGGATTGGCGGTGTCGGAATTCGACCGCTTTGAAGGCAAGCCGGGTGCAAGCGAGGCAGAGCGCTTCTATCTGCGCCCACCGCCTGGTGCGAAGGAGCTTTTGATATTCGGCGATCGGAATCTCGCCATGGCTGTTCACGTTGAGGAGCCCTACGTACGTGTAAACCCTCAACACGCGCCCTACATGGGATTGGGCGGTCTCGAGCATCGCTTTCTGCACGCTCCGCCGCAGTCGGCTCGATTTGCGCGGATCGAGCCGCTGAATCGAGGCGATCTGGAGGCCAATGGCCGGTCCCTGACCTTCGTCGGGCAGGTGCGTCTGGCGCCAAGCAAAGCGGCCGGAAAATCTCTCGGAGAGCGACCGCTGGATCCTGTGGGACATCCTCCCAGGCGCCAGCTTTGGGTCAAGCGAACGCTCGCCGACGACGACTCCCGGAAACCCGACCAGTCGGCCCGCTACTGGTACAGGGTTCAAGAAGGGCAGAGGGTTCTGGTGAAATCTCGGCGCGGGCGGATTCCTCGGCTGCGTGTGCGGTACGAGGTCGCGCGATCCATGCTTGGTCGCGAGTTCGATTTTTCTCTGGATGACGACTCAGTTCACGAAGGGACTCTGATCGTTCCGAGCGAGGAGTTCGCAGTCGAGATACCGGAGGGCTGGCACCGGTTAGGATATCAGGGGCTCGGGACGGAGGCGGTCGTCTTCGCGGACGCGAGACCGGCAGGCACGACACACGGCTATATCGTACGGTCTGTTTTTGAGCTCACCACAACGCGCTGGCTTGAGTTTCCAATCGATCGTAAAGAAGGGAAGCCGCTTCGGGTTGCACTCTTTGTGGTGACAGAGGAAGCAGCTGCGAGCTGGACGTTAACGTACGCCGTGCGGGGCAATCGCCGGAAACGGCCATCACTGGCACCCTTTCGGCAGGTTTCCGATCGCGAGGGGCAGGTTATGGGGGTTTCAGGGGATCACGAACTCGGCACACTCTGGGAGTCAAGCCACGCCTTGTCGGACGAGCTGTCGCTAGCAGGCAGTGGTGTCTCGAAGGCGGTATTGCACCTTGGTGACGACCTATCCTCGCGGTACGTGCGCCTGCGCTTGCGCATTCCACGCACGGCCTCGGCGTCCAAAAGACTTTGGGTGCGTGCGGTCCTGATTGGTCAACATGCGCCATCGGCGTCTTCCGCGAGCCGTCGATGGCTATCGGCGAGTAAGCGTGATGATGTGTGAATCGGCTAGGCTAGGGCCGAAAGGCTCGCTGCCGCTTCTGCTGCTAGCGCTAGGTTTCTGCACTGTGCAATGTTGTGGTGCGTGTGGTTCTGGCCCAAGCGCGACCAAGGCTGAGCTCGGAGCGGCTCAGGTTGAACAGGCAAGAAAGTTTCGGCGCGCGCCGCCAGAGTTGCCTCGCGGCGTTCCGCTGCGGGCAAATGGGCACAAAGAGTTGGCTTCCAGGCTTCTCGGTACCCTTCAAGAGCTTCGAAGCAGAGGGAGAGGGGCCCGCTTTAGGCCTCCGATGGAAGACGAGGCACAGGGGTATCGTGACTGGACCTTACGGGCGCTTGAGGCGGCCAGCGAGTCCCGTGTGTCGCCGCGTCTGCCTTCCGGGTTCTCAAGATTCGACCTTCCGGACTCACCGATCATGGTTGTGAGCGAGTCGGGAGATTCGCTTCGTGGCGCCGGCGCCCTCGCGCTGCGTGAGGGCGCCGCCGCGCCTGTCGTTGTTGAGGCGCCCCATACGTTCTACGATCGCGGTACCCTGGAGATTGCAGTTGCGCTTTTTGCGGCGCTAGAGGCGCGAGCCCTGCTCATCAATACCGTTCATCGGTATCGAGGCAACGGCCTCGCTTCGATGGGCGGGCCACGGGGAAGCGCCTCCGATCCGGTTGCCGACGTCGCGCACACTCCGAGGAGTTTTTTTGCCGCAGCCCATGAAGCAACCGCTCGAGCGCGTCCTGCACTGCTTGCCGTGCAGGTACACGGCTATCGCGACCAACGCGTGCCTGGCTTTGACGCCGTATTGAGCGCGGCCGGAAGCTCACTCGATCCGGAACACTTCGCCCATTGCATGGAGCACTATCTCACCGGTGCACGCGTTGGAGTCTACCCGCGGGACCTTCGAGATCTGGGAGGTACCCGGAACCGCCAGGCTCAGTCGAGTGTGCAGTTCGGGGCGCCCTTCCTTCATGTTGAACTTTCAGCGCGCCTGAGAGCGCGTTTGCGACAGCCGGGCCCTGGTCAATCGGCCTTTGCAGCTGCGTTTTTTTCAGTCTCCGAGGGTTCCTGCCGCCCATGAGCGAGGGTGTCCTTGACGCGCGCGGGCCTCGTTTGTCGACACCGCAGGTTCTGCGTAGAAACGTAGCCGCTCTCGTCACGCTGTTCTGCTGGACGCGCGCCTCGAGCGTCGCGCAGCCGCTTCTTCCGGCTGAGATCCCGCCAGTGGTGGTCTTTGAGTGGTCTGCTGAGGAGGCACGAGGAAATATAGCGAAATTCAAGGATGGAACGTTTTTCGTAAGCGGCCGTCGTGTCGCGATTGCTCGGGCCAAATCAGGAGACATGTTCGAGGTAGGTGGTGCGAATCTTCAGATGGGATTGGGCTATGGATCGGGTTCGCTACCTGACACAGTCGTGTGGTCGAGCGAGGGCGGGCGTCTCGCAGTTCCGGCCTGGTCGGCTGCGCGTTTCGTTGTGGTGCGGAGTCGAGATGGGCGGCGAAGAAAAGGCCGCCTGTCGCGCAGTGCCGAACCAAATGATGCCTTGTGGTGGATGCGCTTCGAACGCACCACAAAGGACTGGATCGATGCCTTCGAGCCGGACGCGAGGGTTCCGCCCGTGATTCATGACGACCTTCACCAGAAGCTTCTGGAACTGCGTGCTCTTCAGCGTCTGGGTGTGGCTGCCGGCGTACCAAAGAAGCTTGTCCAGGAGCTCCTTCTTAAGCACTTCCAACGTTTTTCCGCGGTCGAGCGACCGTTGTCGCCAAACTTTATGCAGCCCTGCCCGGTGATTCACAGTCGATCTGCCCTCAAGGACCGAAATGCTCAAGCGCGTAATCGGTTGCAGGTCGGTGAACGCCTATCCGTCCAGGGGCCTTTCGGAGCGACCCTCATGCTTGAGATCCGGGCTAGAGCGCCCGGAGAATACCGCGTCGAGCTGTGGCAGAACGGAATGCTCTACCGTGTCGTTGAAGGCCGCGCTAGGGCCTACCGGGCCTCCGAGCCCTGGTCGAAGCCCTTGCGACTACGGATGGCCGTAGAAAAATTTGCCGAGATTCGCGTGGTCCGCGGCGAGCTCCTCGTTGAGCACAAATGCCTGGAGCCTCGGTTGCGCTTTGGAGACCTGTTCGAGGCTCGCGCCGAGATTGCCCACAGCCAGAGCGCTAGGCTGCCAGCAGAGCTTCAGGCGATGCTCCGGTGGGTGCGTGCGCCGTCTCCGGGTAGTCGCCGTGCTCTCATCGAGCTCGCGCAGTCGGAGGCTGTCTCTCCGGCTGCCGCGGGGCTGTTGGCGCTATTGGCGATCGACTCAGGCTTGCTTGCGCCCGAAACACTCAGTCGCCTGCTGCAGATCGCACGCGAAGGCCTGAGCGTGCTGTCGGCGTCCGATCGCGCGCGACTGCTGGACGCAATCGTGGTGCGAATATGGGTGAATCTTGCGCTTGAGCGGGGTCGGTCGAGCGGCAAACCTTTGATGCCGATCTTGGGCTCCCTTAGCGGTTTGGGTCGGGCGCTCGTGCTCTCGCTGCAGAGCGCCGAGCAACCGCTGACGCAGGGGGCTGCCCGCCCAAGCCGAGAACTTCTACAGTCTCTCGAGACCGAAGCATTTGTCTCTTCAGTTCAACCGAAGGCTGTGCGCCGGCTGCGAAAGCTGTGGTGGGACACCTTTCCCTACCGCAACGCCAGCCCGGAGGAGCCGGAGATCTGGACAGAAGAAGCGTTGATTCCGGATAGGGAGTTCGCTGGATCGGAGCAGTGCCAGCCGCCGTTGCTGCGTCCTAACCGGTGGATATTTCTTAGAGACCGGATGGAACTCGAAGTGGCTGGCTCCGGGGGAAGCCATGCGCTGCTACAGGCGCGGTCTGTGGATCCGATCGCCGAGCTTGACAGCGTCCTGACGGTAGACGGTGTGGAAGCCGTAGTGCATGGTTCGGTGGGACTGGGGGCGCGTATGGCGGTCCGATCCGGACGTCGGAATTTATCCGTTCGCGGAGGACCGTTGCTGCTTCGGCTCGCAGTCGAGGGGACGCTACCCTGCGAGGGTCTTCGAGACCTCCAGCGCTGGCATGCAATCGGCCTGAGTCGGCGTTTCGTCGTTCCCGAGGCCGCTTCCGTGGGGCCCTCGGCGCGAGTCACCGTTGGACCGCGGTTGGGGCGCAGCCACGAGGTTCGTGTCGTGACCGGCCCTGACGACTCCGGAAACAATGGGTCGGAGGCGAGTACTCGCCCGACCGTCCACGAGGCCTGGATCAGGGGCCGGTCGCGCGCCTGGTTTGAAGTTCCACTTCAGCCCGGACAAGCAGCACTCTCTCTGGAGTCGCATTCAGATATACGAGTGCGGGTGCAAGTTCGAAGTGCCCCCCTGCGGTCGGGCCGGGCCCGGCGAATCACAACTCCGGCGGTTCCGAACGACGAACGGCCAGCCGAGCACATTCTCGCGCGGCTGCGTGCTGCCAGCCGCGCGCTTTCGTCAATGAAGGGCGTTGGGCGGCGCCCCGAAGTGTTGGCCGAGCGGGCCCGGGCACTGCGTGACCTCGGACAGCTCACCCTTGCCCGCGCCGACGAGGAAGCGCTTGGCGTCTCGAGTTCTGCTGGCCTCGGGCTCGAGGGGGGGCCAGATTCGATGTCAGGGTCATCGCACTTCGGTCTCCTATCACCTCTGGCTCCAGATGTCGTGGTTCTCAACGGCGCCGCTCGCATTGCACCGCTTGACGTGCCGGTCGATCGTGATGGCACTGCTGCCGCTTTGCTCTCGCTGCGCAGAGTCCGCAAAGGTGGCAATGGCCGAGGCCCTACTCAAGCACCGAACCATGGCGCGCACGACGGCAAGCTTCTGCTACAGGCTCTGACGCTCGAGCACGAAAAGAAGCGCCTCGAGGCCGCCGCGACGTATGCCGTGATTGGAGGCGCCACGGGGTCTCCCTACGCCCTGTCCCGCGCGGCTCGCCTCTGCATCGAGCAGGCAGCGACGAGTCGAGACAAATCGGCTGCCATGCGCGCTCTGCAGCTGGGGGCCAGGGCCCGGCAGCTAGGCGACGCTCCGGGCGCGCTGGAACAACGTCTCGCACCCGTGCTCGAGTGGATACGTCCGGCCGCCGTCGATTCATCGGCAGGGACCTCCGTCTTGATACACGAGCGGGACATCGGTGCGAGTGCTGGATCCGAGGAAATCTCCCTTGCGAAACGCGCGAAAGCGGCTCTGCTGCTCGCGCCGTCAACTGCGACTCTGTTGTCCCGAGGTCAAAGACTTTTACTGCATATGGCTCCGAGGCAGGGAGCGCTGATCGAGGGAGCGTGCCTCGACATGTCGAGCGTCGAACTGCCCTGTCAGGTCGAATTGCAGGTTGCAGGCCGTGCTCGCGGCTGTCAACGCGAAGACCCACGCGAGGGTCTTTCCGGTTTCTCGCGTTCTATTCGCCGCTTTCGCTGCACAATTGCACCCGCCCGGTGGACTCGTGAAGCTTCCGTCTCGTTGGTAGCGAGCGACGAGGCGAACGCATGGATTTCTGTGCGCGATTCGCTCGGCAACGTCATTCCCGCGCACACTCGTTCGTCCTGGCACGAGTTCGACGTAGGACGTCCACTGGAATTCGAAGTTTACGGTCCCACGGTCGTCAGGCTATGGATGCGCGCGCTACCGGCTAAGAAGACTTCTGTAGAGGCAGGCATCTGGTCCGGTGACTCGCGGCTGGGCCGTGAGGTCATCGAATTAAATGGGGATGCCGACCCAAACACGTCTCTTGCGCACGGATTGTACGCGCCCTCGTTTCGACCTGGTGTCGAGCAGACTCAAGACCTCATTGTCGAGCACCAGGGACGAGTCAAAGTCAAACTGTCCGTCAAAGACGGACGTGCCTTGGCCATCCCGCGTGTTGCCACATTCAGACGTGATATGGACCGCCTTGCTGAGCGGATAGGCGGTGGGCCTCGGGCCGTGCAAGAAAAATCAAAGTCGGGGGCGCCGATCGACAGCATTTCGGCCATGGGGATTGCCACTCAGGACCACACAGAATTTGCATCCGAACGCGAAATCGTATCGACCGCGGAGCGTTCAGACCATCTGGGTCCTGCGCCACTGGGAAGACGTTCCGCTACGACACGGCTCATGCCCGCTGAAAATGTCATTTCCCATGCCTACGGTGGTCGGGTCGGCGTGTCATCGCTGCAGCTTGATGAGGATGAGGCGGTCCGTGGCAGAGAGCTTCTGGAACTCCAAACGTTTGGATCGGTCAACGTGATTCAGAATCGCCTGTGGGTGGATGGACGCGGCGTCTTTAGGGACCGATGGACGGCACCGAGTGCCGCCGGAGAAATCGGACTTGCTTACCTGCCTAAAGCGCGGTCATCGCTGGCACTGTCCGCTCGCGGGCGAGCCGTTGACCAACTCGTTGATGCAAACCATGCGACAGCGTCACGTTTGCAACTTGGTTTGCGAGCGAGCTGGACGCTGAGCCCGAACTTTCGGGTGCAGCCCATGGTGCGGGCAACGACTCGGCACGGTCAGAAACCGAGCGCGGAACGCTATGATCTCGATCCGGAGATTTTTTCAGATTGGGGAGTTGCCAATTCCCAGACTGTGAGTGCAGCTTTGACCGTGACTAATCTCGTTGCATCCGATGCACTGCTGCGGCATCGCGTGAACTTTCGTATTGCGCCCAAGCAAGGTCTCGACCGTTTCGACCTAGCAACGCTCTTCGATTTGGTGCCGGGTCCCCCGTCGACACCTTGGCTTTCACTTCGGGCCCAGCTAAGCCACCGTCCCACGAACTTCTGGCGCAAGAACGCCTTTTCGCGTTTTGGTCTGCTAATCGCTACAAGGCTATTGTCGTGGTCCTCGATCACAGACTCAATCGACCTGCGCTTTTCGTTTGAACCGCGCATCGACTACCGAGATGCCAGCTTCGAATCTCCCGCTGTTACCGCTCAGCTGACGTTTGAATGGCAAAGAATGCTGGGAGAGGGCATGCAGGCTTGGTCGCCTGGATCGCGCTTGCTCAGGCCATATCGGGAGGAGGGCAGCGGACTTCTGCGCACACGTACCGGTGGTTACCTGCAGCTGCCTTGGGAACAGACACCATGACCCGGGCAGCGGCGCCCGTGTCGTTTGACCGAAAGGGGCTACTACAACGCTTCGTCCCGTTGCTTCCCACGGTGCATCAACAGACGCGCTTGGGCGCCCTGGAGTCGATCGTTGAAAACGTGGTCGCGCGCGTGAGTGATCAGGAACCTAGCGACGGGACGCTGGTCGTATCCCTGATTGGGGCAGCCGACTCGGCCTTTGGCGCGATGCTGTCACTCGATGAAGCCCGCACGCGGTTGACGCTTGAAACCCAGAGGGCCCCCAGTGAGGAAGCGCGCCGCACGATCTTGCGGGATTACCTGGTGCGTACGCGCCGCGGCAAGGAACTGCGAAGGGACCTGCGAGCCCTTGATCGGTGGCTTGATTTCGAAGCAATCGAGGAAAGAATCTCGGTTGCAGTCGCCGACCGCGTCGATGAGATTGAGGTCGCCTATGCGTGCGCGTCAGGCGTAATTGGCACGATCACAGATAACAGCGAACGGCTGCGGGCACTCGGATCCGGAATTTCGCTTGAGACAGCGTTTCGGCATGCCGTGGATGGACGGCGCGAGGCCGTGCGAAAGGCGGCGATTGATTGCGCGCGAGAGTTGCTCAGGGGCCTTCCGCAGGCCGACCGATTGCGTGTCTTGGGCGTCGAACGTCTAAGAGACGTGCTTCGCTGGTCCGAAAATTCCACCTTGTCGCGCTGGTTCCGAATTGCGGCGCTAAATCTTGGACTGCACGTCGCTCCCATTCAAACGCTACCTTCGCTTCAGCGCCTTCTTGATGGGTTGCCGAGAAGAAACCCCTCCAGCTTCCCTGGGCGGGTAGCCGGCGTCACTGCCGAGAGCTTTGCTCGGTCCGTCGACGACGATTTGCCCATCATTGCTTGCAATGTGCTGCGTATGGCCGGACAGGTGAAGGACTTTTCAATCGCCGACAAACTCAATCTGGCGACGAGGGCCGCCGGTTGCGAAAGTGAACATGTCCGTCAGGCGCTCGCTCAGATGCTCGCAACGGCCTGCGGGCGCGAAGGTCTTGCGGCCGTTTGCGCGATGATGTTCGAGGATCCGTCCCCGCGAGTCCGTGCGGCGGCGATGCGAGCTGCCGTCGACCGCTGCTGGTGCGATGATGCACAGTATCTATCGCTAATGCATCCGATCGAAAAATACGTTTCGGGAGCTCGCGACCCCATTGAAGTAGCGGTAGCGCTAGAGGCCGTGGCCGTCCTATGTGGGCGAAACTCGCCATTGGCAGAGCGCAGGCGGCTCGTCGAGGCTCTTTCGCTGTTGATTCATCGCGAGGGCATCGCTCCTGAACTCGCCGAGGAGGGTGCGGCTCTTTTGCGACGGTTCGAAGTGGAGTCGGCGCCGTCGCAGATTGCTCTTGCAGAGCGCTTGCGCGCGAGCCTTGATCAGCTGGCGGAAGGCCAGGAGGCGACTTTGCGCATGGAACCCGGTACGTCCTTGTCGGAAGTCGAGCAGGCTCTGTTGGTGGCAGCTCGCGGAGATCTCGACGTACGTCTCCGTTGGCTCAGTGCTGGACGCGTGGCAATTCGAAGGGGAGTGCCTCGTCGCGCGAGACTTTGGAGGATCTGGCACGAGGTCATGCAGCCCGCCCCAGATAAGCGCAAAGGATTTCTTCACTCCCATGCGCGTGAAGTCGGCCCCGGCTCTCATATCCCCAGTCATTTACTATCGGAGGTGACACCGACGCAGGTTCCAGGCGAGCGGCGGTTGGCCGCTCAGTTGGGTGGATGGGGCCTCACGTTACCGCGCGTCGATGACCTAATTCAGGCGTGCCGGCCTTTCGCGAAGCCGGTTCGTATCGTCACCAGCCTAGGCGTTGTCTCCGTGCGTGGGCCACGATCTCGGATGCGGCGCGCCGCCGTTTGGCTTCGCCTGAACTTGCTGTACAGTCGATATGCCTTTCTGCGCGAGCGCTCGCTTGCTGCCAAGACTGCCGGGGAACATCAAGGCTTTATTGAGGAGTGTCGCCGTCTCGGTTTCGATGTTTCGATCGGCAAGACTAGCGGAACGATCGGGTGCGTGGCCTACGACACTGCTCTGCCGCGCTTCCTGCAATATCTTGGTGGAGGCGCTTTCATTAATGACATTCGTACGCATGGTGAACAGCTGTTGCATTATGTAGTATCTCCGAGCGGCAACGCGCCATGGCACCTGGCCGTGCTTGTCTGGCTTGCTCTATGTGGCTTCGTGGCTCGCTCTGCCTTCATCATGGGGCGCATCGAGCGTGCTCGTAGACGCATTCCCGTATCTATTGGCGGATGGGGTACCCGCGGAAAAAGTGGTACCGAGCGGCTCAAGGCAGCGCTCTTTCACGCGCTTCGTTGCGATGTGGTCGTCAAGACGACTGGCTGCGAGGCCATGTTCATACACGCTCGTCGGGATCTGCCCGCGCGGGAGATCTTTCTGTATCGACCGTACGACAAAGCTACGATTTGGGAACAGCGCAAGGTTCTGGAGCTTGCAGCGGATCTCCGAGCGCAGGTTTTTCTCTGGGAATGCATGGCCTTGAACCCGAAGTTTGTGGAGGTCATCAACGGGGATTGGATGCGCGATCCCGTCACCACCATCACCAACGCCTACCCCGATCACGAGGACGTCATGGGGCCGACGGGCGAGGATGTGGCTCGTGTCATCGGACTGTTCATGCCTCGCGGGGGCTGCACCTTCACCTCTGAGATACAGATGTTGCCGATTCTGCGGGAGATGGCCCGACGAAGACAATGCGATCTTCGAGCAGTCACAAAGCTGGAGGCGGATTTGCTTCCGCAGGACCTGCTTGCGCGATTTCCCTACGATGAGCACCCGCATAATATCGCGCTTGTGATGCGAATGGCCGAGCATTATGGAATCGATCCGGAGTTTGCCTTGGTTGAGATGGCTGATCGGGTGGTGCCTGATCTCGGTGTGCTCAAAACCTACCCGAGAACCCGCTATCGCAGTCGAGAACTCGTTTTTTCCAACGGAATGAGTGCCAACGAGCGAGCGGGGTTTCTCTCCAACTGGACGCGTTTGGGGTTTGATTGTCTGGAACCCGTGAAATACCCGATGGTTGAGCGTGTGGTAGTGGTCAACAATCGAGCCGACAGGATTCCTCGGTCAAGAGTATTTGCGCGCATTCTCGCGGCCGATATCGGGTGCTCGCGCATTGTTCTGATTGGAACCAACCTAGATGGAATTCGGCGCTTTCTTGAGGAAGAGTTACGGAGCACCTTTGGAAACGTGAGATTCGCTGGAAGAAGCAGTGCTGACGAGGCGCTTGAAATTGTTGACGAGTTTTGTGGCCGCCTCGGCTTGGTCTCTGATGCGGATGGCATCCGGAAACGGCTGCACGCGATGGTTCGCGCTGCCGTGGGCCCTGACGCGGCTGATGTCCTTTTTGGAGGCGACGAGATGCAGCTGGCGTTTGCGGCACACGACTGGGAACTTGTGGGGGCGAAGCTGCAGGATGCTCTCGCGGATTGTAATGCGGAAACTCAGTATGGTTCTAGCGTTGTGGATCGCGTCGGCGCGGATGAACTCCAGACTCACGTGCGGCAAGAGCTGTCTCGGGCAGCGGCGGTCGCGGAACTCAAAGGAAGCATTGCTGACTATCTCGAGCGGGGGGAAGGCGCGCAGGCGGAAACGTTGGCTCAAGGCTTCTTGTTTGAAATGGCGTGTTCTCGCATTTACACGCTTCAGGACGAAGGTGCCAAGGGCGACGCCGTGGTCGACTTCATTGCCAATGTTGTTCCGCCGGGTCTCGATGCTCGGGTCCTCGGCTGCCAAAACATCAAGGGCACCGGACTGGACTTCGCCTACCGTTTTATTGCGCTGGCCGAATTGGATGACCGGTTGGCTGGCATCGACCGTGACGAGGCTCGGCGTGGCGAGCGGCTTGCCTCTCTCATGACGCGAAATGACTATGGAATTCTGGAAGCTGCGCTCGCGATCGATAGGATCTCCGCATGGGAGGCGGGCGGGCAGGCCGGCTGGCAGCGGCATTTGGACTTACTATCGGCCCTTCGGCAGCAGCTGGAGCGCATTGGAGCCGCGAAGCAGGCGAAGCTTTCAGAAGTACAACGTCGCGGCTGGCTGGATGGCTTCATCAGCCGGAATTTCGAGCCTCTCGTGGACCACTGGGACTCGACGCGACGTACACGTCAGACCGGTCGGGTTATGACGGATCTTTGCGCGCAGCGCGTATCGCAGGCGCGGGCCTCTGCGCTGCTTCGTGAACTTGTTGCGCGCCAGAAAGGTGGCTGGCTCGCCCGGTCGCTCGGTATTCGCGGGTGAGCAGATGCGCTCCGGCTGCTGGAGCAGTGCCTAAGACGGGATCGAGGCGTTCAGGGGGCGAATATTTTTCCGGGGGCGCCGCCCACGGGAGGGTTGCTGTGGCAGGCGTTGCAGGCGGCGAGCGTCGGCAGCTCGCGCATCATGCGGATGCTACGGCCCTCGAATTCGATGCGTGGGCCCGGGGTCGGCTGCATCAGTTCCTGGTCGGTCCAGAAATTTCCGGCTTCGTTGGTCACGAGTTCGAGTTCGGATCCGTCCGCCGCCATCAGAACGACTTTGACGCCCTCGACGCCGTCGCAGTGTTCACTCTGGGGTGAAGCGAAGATTGTGCCGGCGGCGGTGAACTCGGGGGCCTCTTCGTCGCCGAAGCCATCCTGGTGGCAGCTCAGGCAGTTGTCACCCGGGCGCATGGTGGGGCCCGGCGTGGTCTGCCGTTGTCCGCAGGCCCCTTCCACGGGATTGCTGCAGCCCGAGATCAGTGCGACGAGGGCACAAAGAAGTACAGCGTCGACGGCGCCACAGGGTCGATGAAAACGGGTCATTCAATCACTCCGGGCACCTCTACGGCGCAGATGTAGCCGCGTGCAAACCAACCGCGCAGCAGGCCAAAGGCGCGCTCGATGCCGCCGGCATCGGCGGCGAAGTCTTCCAGCACTTCCGCCACGCAGGCGCCACCGCGGGCGAGGTCGAGGGCGCGGGCTTCGGATTCGTCGAGTGCCACGTGGCGTACGGCGAAGCCACGCCGAAAAACGACTACCGGAATCGAAGTTGGGCGCGAGGCGGGTTGCGGTCCGGCGCCGAACGCCTGCAAGGCGAAGGCGTCGACGTCGACGCGCTGCAGGGAGGGAGCAAAGCCGAAACGTGCGCTGGCGAAGCTGTCCGGTCGTGCCTCGGAGGCGGTGCACTTGGCGGGCGCATCCGGGGCCAGCAGAGCGAGGGTATGGGCCCACTCCAGTCGGCACAGGCCAGCCAGCTCAGGTTGGCGCTGGGCGATGAAGTGCGGCAGCGAGGCGCCCAGGTATTCGAGGGCGTGGTGGCTCGAGGGGTAGTGGCGGAGGTAGCTGCAGCAAAGGCGCGTGAAGGCCTGCTCACCGAGCTGCTCTGCGAGCCGCGGAAAGGCTTGATCCAGTGCGTGCACCTGTCGCAACCAGTACATGCGCCGGTAGATGGCAAGGCGGCCGCTGGCGTCCAGGCGAGCGTCGCCGTCAAAGAAGTCGAGGGCGTCGTCGGGCGTCGGGTCGAAGCGCACCGCCCTCCACAGGGCGCGCTGGGCTTGGCGGAGGCTCACGCCGCCGCCTCGGCGGAAATTCGGTTGGCGCGGTCGCAGGCGTGCTCACTTTCGGCCAGCAGTCGATCGAGTGCCGGCAGGTTGCTGTCCCACTCGACGATCGTGGGGCGGCCGCCGATGCGCGCAACGGCGTATTCGTAGAGTTCCCAGGTGGCGTCGCCTACGGCGCTGCCGTGATCGTCGAGCAGAAGCGGTCCCATCTCGGAGTGACCGGCCAGGTGGAAGTAGCGCACTCGCTCGGCGGGAATGGCGTCGATATAGGACCAGGCGTCGAAACCCAGGTTGTGGGCTGAGACGAAGACATTGTTGACGTCGAGCAGCATGGCTGCGTCAGCTTCCTGCAGTACAAGCGTCATGAACTCGGCTTCGCCGAGCCGGCTTTGTGCGTAGTCCACGTAGGCCGATACGTTCTCGATGACCAACTGTTCTTCCAGCATGTCCTGAGCCTGTCGAATGCGGGCGGCCAGGTGGCGCACTGCTTCTTCGGTGCGCGGCAGCGGCCACAGATCGTGCCCGAAGTGGCCGTCGAAGGTGCCGAAACTCAAGTGGTCGCCGACGAAGGCTGCCTCGATCCGGCTGCGAAGCTCCCTGAGGGAACGAAAATACGCCGGATCGAAGGGGTCGGGGCCTCCGAGGGACATGGAGACCCCGTGCAGGATGATTTCGCGGTCGCGGCGGACTCGCTCGAGTACGGCCAGTGGCCGTCCGCCGCGACCGAGAAAGTTTTCCGTGATCGCCTCTGCCCAGCCCGGCCCGAGGTTGCGCTGAAGCAGCTCTTCGTAGTGGGTCGCCTTGAGGCTGATGCCGTGCTGTGGTGAGAGTTTCACGCCGCCTCTTCCGCTACTCGATGATCGCGCCACCCTGGTCGGTGCATTCAACTTCGCTGTCGACCGATACCCAGCCCATGCCCTTGCACTCGTTCATGCCTTGGCAATCGTTGGCGCCGTCGGGGCCGGCGCACTCCGAGGTGCCGGCGCATTCATTGATGCCCTGGCACTTGAGCGCCTGTTCCGATGTTTCCACCTCGGTGGTGTCGTTGGTGCAGCCGGCGGCGCCGAGCAGAAGCGCCACCGCCGACGCCACGAGGGCGCCTCGTTTCTCATTCATGGTTTCCATCCTTTCTTTGCCACATGCGGCGGGCTACCTCGCCACACCGCCCCCTACGCGCCCTGTGGTCCGGCGTTACGGAAAATCTCAGCGACCGAGACGGCTCGATCGGAAAGCGCACGGGCGCGCCCGCTCGGACGAAACGCTAGACGGGGCTTCACCCGCCGCAGGTTGGGTTGACGCAGATCGGGCTGCCGTTGGGGCGCGTGTCTCCGGAGGTGGCCATGCGCGTCGTATCGCGGTCGTCGCAGACCCAGGCAGCAGGGCAGTCTGCGTCGGTGGCACAGGCCTTGACGCAGACGTTGGCTTCGGGATGGCAGAACATGGAACCGTCCACCTGGCCGCTTGTGAGACGGATGCCGCAGGCGGCATCTCCCCGTAGCTCGACGCTGTTCAGGATGCGCTGGTCACAGGCGTCACCCAGGTCGGGCTGTTCGACGCCCATCATCACGTCCTTGCGTTGCTCGCTCAAGGTCTGGGCTTCGTTCAGGCATTCGAGCTTGACGGTAACGCCCGTGGGTGGCTTGGCGAGGTTCGTGAAAGCCACGCGCTGGGGTTGCTCCGGCTTGCAGTCGCTGCCCAGCGTTTCCGAGAAGTCGTCGTAGTACCAGCCTTCGGCGAAACCGCCGGTGAGCTGCCGCGTTCCGTCGGTCACGGCGAGCTGTGATACCTGGCAGACGGCGCCACCGTGCTCGGCGACCGTGGCGCGACCGGTGTCGGGAAGCTGCAGGAACTCCCAGCCGCTCTGGCGGCAGGCGGTCGGGGTACCGGCCTGGGCCAGGTGGGGGGGGGGCAACTCCCAGACCACCTTGCAGTCCACCAGGCCGTTGGAGTTGCGCACCAGCGGCCGCGGAAGGCATACGTTGCCCAAGCGATCGGCGATGAGGTTGATAATGGCATCCATGGCGGGACCGAAATCGTCTTCGCAGATCGACTGAACGATGCCGCTGTCGCGGAAGCGCCGGGCGACCTCGACCAGCCGGCGCGGCGGAAAGGCCCGACCGCTTTCGCTCTTGCAGGATGGCGCTAGATTGTCGCCCACGGTCGGGTCGGTGCTGGCAACGACCACCTCTTGCATGCGCGGGTCGGCCAGGATCGTGGCGTAGTGGTTTTCGCGGGCACCCTCGTCTTTGAAGTCGACCTCGGCCAGAGCTTCGGGCGAGACCAGGTCTGTGGGCACACCCGCGATGACACCGAAGAGGACCAGATCCTGGCGGCTCGGGCGTAGTGCTTGCAGCCCGCTGACGTAGCGGTCGACGTCGTAGAGGTTGTGCTTGTTGTGGTAGCAGCGGACGTTCAAGTCCTGGTCGCGCAGGGGGTCGTCTTTCGGCAGCAAGTCATCGGGCGAGAAGTGCCTGGTGTCGTGCGAGGAGCAATCCTCCTCGTCGGTCACGACGATGACCGCGATCAGCGAGATGCCCTCGACGGGATCGTTGCGCAGGAAGCCGGCGTTTTCCTGGTCGCCGTGTCCCAGCTTTCCGAAGCCGTTTTCGTCGGAGAGAAACTCGAAGCGGTTTTCAGGGAAAGGCTGACCGGTCATCGGGTCGATGTCGATGGAAGGCCACAGGGCTTTGAACCCCGCCTCCAGCTGCTGTTCGAAGCCGCAGCCGTCGGTTCCGAGCGCCGCGATGCAGGCGAAGTCCTTTACCGTTTGGTCGGGTTCGTTGACGCCTGCTGCATAGGCAATGAAACGCGGATAGTTGGCTTGGCATTCCGTGGCCTCCGGGCCTGGCCTGGTATTCATGATGCCGTCGCCGCCGAAACCGTCGCAGCCACCGATGCCCTTGATCCCGACCAGACCCATGTCCGAGGAAACCACGCCCAAGTGCAGGTCCTTGGCCGCCGGAAAGTCGCTGACGCCGTCGCCGTCGCGGTCGCCGGTGGTCAGCACGCGCACGAGCTTGGGAATTTGCACGGATAACGAGAGCTGCTCTTCGCGCATGGAGCTGGAGTTATCGACCACGAAGAGCAGGTCGATCTTGTCGATATTGGTAATCGCAACCTGGGCGCTGACGCCGGAGACGAGGCAGGGATTGAGTTCCTTGAGGTCGCGCTCGAGGCACCCCGCGAAGAGCAGCGATAGCGCTGCCAATATCACCTTCACCGTCAGGTGCCGCCGCTGCCGCCGGTCGATGCTCCCCTTTGAAACGCTGTTGTCGGCTGTGGATCCCATCATGTCGTCGACTCCCTTGTCCGCTGCGTGCTGGCCGGCATGGCGCGGTCCGCGGAGGCAGCGCGCACGCCGCTGCCAGGGGCCGCGACTGCGGTTCTCTTGCTTCCCCGAGCCCGGCTTGCACCGGGGTCCCGAGCCACTCGCTCCCCCTTGCAAGTAGCGGGCCAAGCACAACAGCGCCGTGCTTTGCGCGGTGCGCGGGAGGTCGTGTGCCCAACGAGCGCCGGGCTCGGTCAACTGGGTTGGCCGCCCTCGCCAACGCCGTGCGCTGAGGCGGCGTGATAGACTTCGGTGATGCGCCAAGTCCACCGACTCTACCGTCGCAACCGGAGCGTCAGCGTCTGCTTCGCCATGCTGCTGACCTGCGCCTGCGGCACCACCACGCCGGTCGAGCGACCGGTGCCCCCCACACCCGAGGAACCAGCGGTCGTTGCATCGCGGGAGCCGGTGCCTGGGTCTGCCCTCTACGGAGCCGGCGATGCCTTGCAGGACGCCCTGGCCGGACAGTGGGAGTATGTGGGCACGGGCCCCTGGCCGACGATTGAGCGCTCGAGCGCCTGCGTCTTTCGCAACGACCGGGTACTAGTGGTCAATGTCTACTGCACGGTCTCGGAGATCGAGGCCTTTGCCGTCCAGATCTACTCACCCGAGCGGGGGCGCGTGCGCATCTACGCCGAGGGCAAACGCCCGGTGCGCGCACGCCAGCGCGAGGAGTACTTCACGTTTCTGGCCGAGAGTGAACCGCCGCCCGAGCCCGGGGTGGCGCCCAAGGTGGAGCTGACGATGTCTTTTGATGAGCTCGCGCAGCACGAAAAGCGGCGGCACGACGCCATGTTGCCGGGCTGCTACGGCGGCGAGCGCCACGAAGAGACGGTGGGTGGCTGCCTGGGCGCACTTACTTCCGAGGCGCCCCGCTGGGCCGAGCAAAACCGCGCGTTCTTGGAACGGCCGGGCGACCCTTGGTATCGCTTGG
Source organism: Myxococcales bacterium (assembly GCA_029880325.1). Lineage (GTDB taxonomy): Bacteria > Myxococcota_A > Polyangia > Polyangiales > JAFGIB01 > JAOUOP01. The sequence goes on from JAOUOP010000027.1 coordinate 37,113, forward strand.
TGCGCGAGATGCACGCGTTGGCGGCGCGCCACGGCAGGGATCCGGAGGGGGCGTAGTAGAGCGTCGAGCGGTATGAAGGCACCCCGCTATCGCGGCCCTCGGCCGGCGCGGCGCGCCGCTGCAGCGTCTTGATGCCGCTCTCGGGCTACGACCGGGCACCGAAACGACGTCGAGAACCCGCTTTCGCTCGCGACGGTGCGTCCTTTTTCAAAGCGCTTAACGCTGCCTTTCCGATCAGGATTCGGCCTTCATCTTCTCGTAGCACTCATCGGCTGCTGCCTTCCAGCTGTCGAGGCGGTCGCTGGCGCCGACAGACTCGAGGTATTCGAGGTCGACCTTCACATGCTCGTGGTCCTCGGCTCCGCTGAGCTCGTAGGCCAGGGCATCGGCCACGTGCACAGCGCACAGTACCCCGATGCCCTCCTGGGCCCCTTCCTTGGGCATGTGGTGAAAGGCCGCGGCCTCGACGATGCGATCGGGAAGCCCCCAAATGCCCAGCAAGCAAGCGCCAGTACGCTCATGACCAGTTTTTGTTGGATCTTCGGGGTCGATAATGAGCTTCCCCACGTCGTGAAGCAGGGCAGCGGCAAAGGCCTCGGCTGGTTCGCGGCGGTCGTCAATAATGCGCCAGGCGATGCGGGCCGTCAGCAGCGCGTGCTCCTGGAGGTCCTCCACAAGGTCCCGCTCCCCGGAGTTCATGCCCGACTTGTCGAAGACCTCCAGCATCAGCACAAGGTTCTTCACCAAGTCGAATCCCAGGCGCGTGACTGCGCTTTCGACCGATGCGATCTCGACTCGAGGAGCGAAGAACGAGGAGTTGACAAGCTGCAAAACCTTGGCGCTCATGGCCACGTCGCGCTCGACGATATGGGCGATGTCGCGCGCGGTCGTTCGGGGTTGCTCCAGCTTGCGCGTGAGTTCGCCGTAGACGCGGGGAGCCGGCGGTAGGCGCGAAGTCCGCCCGATGCGCTCGCTCAGGTCCCAGTCAGAGATCACACCGCGCAGCTTCAAGGCCCTGTCGATGACGGCTTCAAGGACCTGCGGCGGACAGGGCTTGCTGAGGGCCTGATGAGCCACAGAGATGGCTCGCAGAACCACCTCGCGTTCCGTGTAGCCCGAGAGTACCACGCGAACCGTATTTGGGTGCAGGTCGCGCACGTGCTGCAGCAGGCTCGCGCCGTCCATGCCAGGCATTCTCATGTCGGTCACGACGACATCGACCGGCGCTTCCCTGAGCATCTGCAGCGCCTCATCACCACTGGCCGCGAAGGACATATCCCATTCGCGTCGTCGCCGCCGAAATCGATTCCGCAGGCCGTCGAGGATCAACGGCTCGTCATCGACGAATAGGATCTGCTTCATAGCTCTATCTCCTCGCTCTGATACTCCGTGCACATGGTGGGTAGGCGCAGGTGCACCGTGCGCGTGCCGCCGGACGTGCGTTCGAAGCTCAGGCTACCGCCCTGCTTGGCTACCACCGCCGACAGGGTCGTGCTCGGCTCGAAGCCCGTCGCGCCGGTGGTCGCGTCCCGGGAGGGCCGTGTAGCGCCCTTCGCGTGCGCCGTTCGCGTGCCCGTGTCGTGTATTGAGACCCTTACCATGTCGCCCTCGTGGGCTGTCAGAACGGAAATCGTGCCGCGTTCGCTGCCGCCCTGCACGGACTCGCGCACGGCTCGAGCCGCGCTGGCCAGCAGCGATACGATGAGCCGCCGAATCATCGTAGGTCGGCACAAAATCATCGGCAAGTCGGCAAAATCGGTCTGCACATGTGCCACGTAGCGGTAGTCGGCGTGGGTCGCGATGAGAGCATCCTCGACGGCCTGATTCAAATCGAGCGCCTCGACCCCCCGCTCGTCCGGATAGGAGAATTCCTTGAGCGCCCTGACGATGTCCGTAATTTGCTCGATTCCCATCAGTGCCCGGCTCAGGGCTCGGGGGACCTGGTCCTCGATATAGGAGAGTTCCTCCAGCGCGTCGGGGCGGAGTGCGGTCAGACCTTGCTCGCCCGGAGCTGATCCGTCGTCGCCGCCGGATGTGATACTGCGGCGAGCGATGGGCAATAGCTCTTGGAGCACTTCGTCGAGAAACTGCAGGCTGTCGCCGATGTACTGCAGCGGCGTGTTGATTTCGTGAGCAACACCCACCGCCAGTTGGGCGACAGCACGCAGCTTTTGAGCCGAGCTGGCTGCCAGGTCGGCGCTCTTTCGATGTTCGTCGGCGACCTCGAGCCGTTGCTCCACCTGCCGAAGCTCCGTCGATTTTTCCTGTATTGCCGACTCCATGCCCCTAAGGCGCTGAGCGAACCAGCCGGCCAACCCCCAGCGAGAGCGCAAAGCCCGAAGCAGCTGGCGAACCTCGTCCTGGTCATAGGGCTTGCCAATCAGCAATACGCGATCGCTGCCCCCGAAGGCGTCGAGAATTGCACCCCAGGCGTGTTCCTTACGTTCGGCGCAAAGGGCCACGGCGGTCTCCGGATTCGCCTCCAATATCCGGCTGGCCGTCTCCACACCGTCCCACCCCCCGCCAAGCGCGATGTCGACGAAGGCGACGGCGTAGGGGTGCTGGAGGTTTCTGGCCAGGCGTACCAGCTCGTAGGCCTCTTCGCCGCCGTATGCGTGCTCGAGTTCAAAGCCAGAGGGCGAGGACTTTGCATGCAGTGACGCTTGGACCATCGGGCGCAACTCGGCGCTGGCTGAGCCGCGTAAGATGTTGCGAAATGAGGCATGAACGGCCTCATGCGGATCCACGAGCAACAATCGGACCGTTTCCGAGCCGCTCGGTGCCAACGAGCTGCGAATATCGCTTTGACCGAAAGGCCAGGACGACTCGTGTACATTCGGCATAATTCCCATCCTCTCCTCGAACTTCCATGGTGCTCGCATCGATCGATTGGCCGCGATAGGAGCCTACCTGACGCCAAATAAAGTGACACGTAGCCACGCGCTCAATGCCAATGCCGCTCTCCTGCGTCAGGCTCAAGGGGGAGTGAGACGACGATGGTCGTGCCTACGCCCTCCTCGCTCTCGACTTCAATCGCTCCCCCACAGCGGTCTTCGATCGTCACCCGCGCGATGGCCAGGCCGTGACCCAGGCCATGACCCATTTCTCTGGTTGCAAAGAACGGTTCAAGAATTCGACGGCGAACCTCTTCAGGCATACCAGGACCATCGTCTGAAACTCGAATTTCGATGCTAGAGCCTCTGCGCTTGGTTGAAATTTGAATGTTGGATTTTTCGCCCCCCGGCCGCTGTGCGACCAGGTCGGCAACCGCGTGGGCTGCGTTCACGAGGATATTGAGGAGCGCCTGGCTCAGGTCGCCGGGGTGAGCGATGACCGTGGGCAGTCCCCCCTCGAGATCGAAGTGTACTTCGGCCACGTGCTTCCATTCGTTTCGCGCCACCGTGACGGTGCTCTTGAGAAATTCGTTGATATCGATAGGGAATGGATCCTTGCTGCCCGGGTGGGCGAGTAATTTCATCGCACCCACAATATCGCTGACGCGCAGCAGTCCATCCATCGATTGGGCGACGGCGACGGGAAGCTCCCGAACAAGGTAGCTCAAATCGCTCTCGTCCTCGATTTCGCCAAGCTCGCGAAGGGATGCGGACTGGCTGGATTCGTAAACGCGCAGCCTGTCCCGGTAGCTGGCAAGCAGGCGCAGTACGTCCTCCAGCCCAGACCGTACGAACTCGGTGTTGTCTCCTACGAACTGCAGTGGCGTGTTGATCTCGTGTGCAATGCCAGCCGCCAGCTGCCCAAGGGTCTCCAGTTTTTGTCCCTGCAGTTGATTTTCGCGCTCGCGCCGGGCGACAACCTGCCGCTGCAGATCGAGCACCTCAAGCTGTAAACGCACCCGTTGCCGCAACTCTTCGGGCTCGAAGGGTCTGGCAATGTAGTCGTTGGCGCCAGCTTCGAGAAGCTTCGCCTTGTACTCATCGGATCCACGACCGGTGAGGATTAGAACAGGTAGATCGTTGCGTGACTTCGTCTCACGTAGCAGGCGCAAAAGACCGAGGCCCCCCAGGCCGGGCATCTCGTAAGCGCATACCAGAAGCGACCAGTCGCCCTCGGATAGGCGGTCGAGAGCTTCCCTCCCGTCGCAGGCCTCAGCGACCTCAACGCATCTCATGTTCTTGAGCGCGCAAATCACCACAGCGCGGGCCAAAAGCGAATTATCAACCACCATGACACGGTGAAGTTCTTGCGACGACGCGGTCATGCCACCTCGTTCGTTGCGACGTCGGTCTTTTCGCGGCTCGCCCATGCGACGATTTCTGCGGAGATGGCCTCCAGCGGCTTTACGCGGCAGGCAGCGCCAAGCTTGATGGCTGCGCCGGGCATGCCCCATACGACGCTCGTAGCCTGGTCTTGAGCCACGGTCATCGCACCGGTTTTGCGCAGCTGCAACAGGCCCTCGGCTCCGTCAGCGCCCATGCCGGTCAGAAGGATTCCGAGCGCGTTGGGGCCCACGTGCTTGCTCACGGAGTCAAACATCACGTCCACCGACGGTCGATGGCGATTGACCGGGGCGCCGGCGTCCGTCTCACAGACGTAGCGCGCGCCGTCCTTGCGAACTTTGAGATGCAGGTGACCTGGCGCAATATAAACGTGCCCCGGTCGAACAGCGGCGCCGGGCGCTGCCTCCTGCACGCGCAGGGCAGTTACCTCATTGAGGCGATTGGCAAACGGCTTGCTGAACGCCTCCGGAATATGCTGGGTCACCACAATGCCCGGCGCATCCGCCGGTAAGTTGCTCAGGATCGCACGAATAGCCTCGGTCCCGCCGGTCGATGCACCGATTGCAACGACGCGGTCTGTAGTGCGTAGAAAGTCGGAGCGACCCTGAGTCGCGAGCTGCTTGACGCGTTCGGCTGCTGCACTGTCGCCCGGCAACTGCCGAACCCTTGCACGGGAGAAATTGCTCCGGGCCGCAACCTTCACCTTGGTTACGATTTCCTCGGCCAGGTCCGTCAGTCCTTGGGAAACGTCCAGCCTGGGTTTCGCCACAAAGTCGATGGCTCCCAACTCCAAAGCCGTCAGTGTGACATCGGCGCCGCGCTCGGTAAGCGAAGAGATCATTAGCACCGGTGTTGGCCGCAGGCGCATGAGGTTCGAGAGAAAAGTCAACCCATCCATGCGAGGCATTTCAACGTCGAGCGTAAGCACGTCGGGGCTAAGGCGCTTCGTCTTCTCGCGCGCGTCGTAGGGATCTCTGGCGGTTCCGACGACCGTGATCTCGGGGTCGGCGTTCAGAATCTCCTCGAGCAGGCGCCGCACCAACGCAGAATCGTCAACCACCAGTACGCGAATCGGCGCGCTTTGAGTCTTGTCATTCATATCATTCTCCGGGCGGTGGACGAAGGCTCGCGATTTTCACAACGAGATCCCACTCGTAGGACGACTCCTGGTCAACCAAGGCGTTTTGCACCGTGGGAGGCAGACGCCTCATGCGCACACGGCCGGACGCAGGAAAGTAGTGGATACGGCGCGGAAATGGGCCGCCTACATCCTCCGCGACGATTTTCAGGCCGCGCGAATACAGAAACTCGTGTACGAACCGAATGTTGCCATCGCCTATGTTCAGGTCGCTGTCGAGCACTCGACCGCCCCCGAACACCTTCACTTCCAGGTCGCTCTCGCAAGCGCCACCCGTTACGAGATCTTCGATCAGACTCTCCATCGCAAACTCGCCGTAGCGCCCGGCTTCACCCGAGGTGATGCATCCACGTCGCGGCAACATGAAGTGGTTCATGCCACCGACAGCGGCCTTTGGGTCTCTGATGCATGCCGAGACGCAGGACCCGAGAATCGTCGAAATCATCTCGTCTCTATGGGTCACGTAAGCCTGGCCCGGGAGGATCTGCACTACCCGCATGCCAAGACGGCGATCCCAATAGGAGGGAATCTCCTCGGTCACGCCCAGTTCTTCGGGCCGAAGTGAGCGTGCAAGATTCGCGCGTGGCGGCCCGTTCCCAGAGGGACTTGGCAGAGAGAATCGCGTACGCTGCGCCTCCTTGGCCATCGCTGCACGGACGCTGTCGATCATGCGAGGGCCTCGTTGTCCAGCTTGACGTAGGTCGATTGCCCCCTACAGGAGAACATGCTCCCCAGGTCCGTGAGGGTCTCGGAATGGCCAGCGTAAAAAACTCCACCGGAGCGAAGAAGACTATGGAAGCGACGGATCAACGCGTCGCGGGTGGGTCGATCAAAGTAAATGATGACGTTGCGACAGAAGATTACGTCAAATGGCCCCCGCATGGGCCACGCGCCTAGAAGGTTGAGGGGCTGAAAGGAGATTAGCGACCGTAGCTCTTCGTTGACGCGCGCAAGCCCGGAGTTTTTTCCGATGCCTCGCGAGAAGAAGCGCTGGCGTAAATCCCGAGGAATGTTTGCGAGATCGCTAGCTGGGTAGATGCCCGAGCGAGCCTTGTCGAGTACCTCGGTGTTGATATCGGTCGCAAGAATGCGCTGGTCCCAGCCCGGCGTTGGCGGGGAATTCGATGCGAGAATCGCTGCGATCGAGTAGGGCTCCTCCCCGCTCGAGCACCCCGCCGACCAAATGCGTAGGCGCCGCTGGCTTGCGTTGCGGTTCCAGACGGCAGGCAATACTTCGTTGGCAAGATGCTCGAAGTGATGGCCTTCGCGGAAAAACTGGGTGACGTTGGTGGTGACCGCGTTGACGAAGTGAGTCATCTCCTCAGCGTCGCCGCTTTCGATGTATGACAGGTAGCGCGCGACGCTATCCATCTGTAGGCGACGCACGCGGCGAGCAAGTCGACCGTAGACCATCTGTGACTTGTTGTCGGCCAGATCGAGCCCGATCTTTTCTCGTACCAGAAGCTGAATCCTGCGAAAGTCAGCGTCGGTGAACTGAAAATCCTCTATCATCTCAAGGGCTCAATCGGATCCCGTCGGGCTAGAACTCTTCCCAGGCGTCCGAGCTTGCCTCCGGAACGTATCGGGCTCGACCGTTGCTGCCAGCCTCGGAGCGCGCGGGGGGGCGGCCGCGTCCATTGCCATTGCCTGCGCCGTTTCCATCGCTGACACCACTGCCGTTGCCCTTTCCCTTGCTACGTCCGTTGGAGGACGCTGCTTTGCGGCTGCGAGCGGAAGCTTCAGCAGGAGCACGGCCGTTCTTTCGACGCGTGCGACGCGACTGGGAAAAATCCTCGTGATCGTCGTCCTCGTCTTCGGTTTCGTTTTCCGCTGTGACCTGAAAGAAGGCCATGAGGTCGCGAAGATTGGCGGCCTGCTCGCTGAGCGATTCGCTCGCGGTCGTTGCTTGTTCCACCAGAGCCGCGTTCTGCTGTGTGCCCTCATCCATTTGGGCTACCGCCGTGTTGATCTGGTCGGTACCCTGTGATTGCTCGCGGCTAGCGGCCGCGATTTCAGCAATAATATCGCTGACCTTCTTTACCGCGACGACGATCTCGTCGAGGGTCTCGCCGGACTTGTCGACCAGCTTGGAGCCGTCATCGACTTTCTCGCCGCTGTCCTTGATCAGCGCCTTGATCTCCTTGGCCGCCTGGGCGCTGCGCTGCGCCAGGTTGCGCACCTCGCTGGCGACTACAGCAAAGCCCCTGCCCTGTTCGCCAGCGCGGGCGGCCTCGACTGCGGCATTGAGAGCCAGCAGATTCGTCTGGAAGGCGATTTCGTCGATGACGCCGATAATATCGGCGATCTGGCGGGAGGCGGTATTGATTTCGGTCATCGCAGATACTGCAGAGCGCACCACCTCGCCGCCCCTCTCAGCCAATGTTCGCGCACTGGCAGCCAGCTGATTGGCTTCCATGGCGTTTTCCGCGTTCTGCTTGATGGTGCCGGTGATTTCCTCAATAGTGGCCGCCGTCTCTTCGAGAGCAGATGCCTGCTTTTGTGTGCGATCGTTTAGATTGGCATTGCCTTCGGCGATGTCCTGACAGCCTTCGGCGATTTGATCGGCCGATCGCTGCACCTTGCGCACTGTCCCGCGCAGGTTCGTCACCGTGGCGTTGATGGCAGAGCTCAGCGCTTCGAACTCACCGCTATATTCGCCGTTCATGACCTGAGTGAGATCGCCGTCGGCCAGGGCTCTGGCGACGTTTTTCGTCTCCGCAAGCGGTTCTGCGATGGAGTCTAGTAGCTGATTGACCCCATCGGCCAGGTTACGCAAGAACCCATCATAGCGGTCGGCATCGATGCGTGAGTCGAGGCGTCCACTGACAGCGTCGCGAACCAGACGGGCAATTTGGTCCTCGGCATCGCGCGTCAGTGTGACGTCATCCCATTCGAGCACAGAGCCGGTGTAGTTGCCCTCTGCATCCCAAATTGCTGATACCGCGATTTGAAATTTGAGGTCACCCACTTGGATGTCGGTACGATAGGGGAGGTTGCTCGGGTCGCCCAGCAGCGCGCGTTGGTGGGCGGGGTTCTTATGAAAGGTGTCGATGCAGGTGCCCAATAGGTTACCTGTCTCGAAGCCGGGGAATAGTTGCTTGAGCTTGGGAGCATTCTTGCTCAGCAGCTTCATGGTCGCGTCATTGGCGTATGTGACCCGTAGGTCACGGTCAATGGTCATCAAGGCAGTGCTCGCCCCATGCACGGCGGATTTCAATGAGGCGATTTCGGCGGCGTCCGCGCGCGCCTTGGTCACGTCCATCCACTCGAGCATGTAGCCGTCGAGCGAGCCGTCCGCCTTGACTACGCCGCTGACGTTAATCCGAAAGACCAGCGGTCCGACCTCGATGTCAGCCACATGGGGAAGGTTCCGTGGGTCCGACAGCAGGCGCCGTTGGTAGCTCGGGTCCTTGTGAAAGCTATCAATGCAGGTTCCCACCAACCGGTTGGGATCAAAACCGGGATAGAGCTTGCGTAAAAGCTCGCTGTGCTCGGCAATGATTTTGCGCGTCGACTCGTTGACGTAGCGGACTACGAGATGGTCGTCGATGAGCATGATCGCGGTGCTCCCGTGATCGACGGCCTGCTGTAGACGCTCGGCCCGTGTGCGCTCTTCCGCGTGCCTTTCTTGCTCGCGACAGCTCAGAACCGAGCGCTCTGTGGTGGCCACAAGGGCGCGCAGCGCCGCGACTCGCTCAGGAGCGGCGTCGCGCGCGTCGCGGGTAAAAGCCTGCACCACGCCAAGTAGGTCGTTTCCGGCTGCGACCGGCAAGAGGACCGATGCGGTCGCGCCAGCGCGACCTGCCGCGCCGCTGACCGGGCAATCGTAGACCTGCTGGAGGTCGTTGACAGCGGCGTCGGTCCGCTGCTGCCAGGCTCGGCCCAGGGGACCGATGCCCAACTGAATGCGCGAGCCGCTGCATATCGCTCGAAACTCCTCGCCAAGCGAGCCAACCAATCCCTGCATGGCGAGCGTCTGGGTTGCGTCGGGTATCCACAGTGAAGCGCTCGCAAAGCCTAGGCTTCGAGTCAATGTCTCAAGAAGAGCCGCAATCGCGTCATCCGCGGCGCTTGCGCTCAGAAGCTTTTCGTATAGGTGACTTCTGGCCTGCGCTTCCCTCAGCTGGAGTGCTGCATCGAGTTGAGATGTTGCGACGTCATTCATTTCGGAATTGCTCCCTTCCGCGTAGCCTTCGAGCATTAACACCGCGGACTGCTGAAGTAGGTTTGCCCATGCGCGATCGACATCTTTGGTCCATTCCGTGCCCACGAGTTCGGCGAAGACCTCCCTTAGAACCTCCGCCACAGCCGCGTAGTGCGCTGCTTCGGCACCGTAGCCCTGATGGCGAGCGCCTAGTGCACGCAGCGATTTTCGGAGCGATTGAGGGCGGTCGAGGGTCTTGACCAACAGCTTCAGAGACGATGCGAGGGCGCTCTTTTGAGCGTCCCAGTCGAGGCCATTGAAGATATCGCGAACCTTTGGGTGCCTCTGCAGAAGCCGCTCATAGAACAGTTCGATCGCCTCTTCCAGGAGCGGCTCAAGATAACCAAAGGACGCACGAATCAGTCGGTCGCGGTCGGCGTCTGATGCCTTGGAGCGACGTTTCGAGCTTCGAGCCATGGCGGTCATGTCTTCGTCCTACTCGGTGAGTGCGGTGGCGGGAACCAGCGCGCGCCTGCTGAGGGTGCGGTCTATGTCGACGATAATGATCATCTTTTCCTCAATCGTGGCAATTGCGCAGGCGAAGTTCGTGTCGGACTCGCCGCCGAAGTCCGGAGTGGGTTTTAGGCACTCGCGACTGATTGTGTGCACGTCGGCAACTGCGTCGACGACAATACCCACCGTGCGGGCTTTATCTGGAGCCTCCACCTTTAGAATGATCACGACGGTGGTTGGTTCGATCGGACGGCTGGGCATTCCCAGGCGTTCGCGAAGGTCGACGATAGGCACGATTGCGCCGCGCAAATTGATCACGCCTCGCACATAGGGCGGCGCGTGTGGAATCGGGGTGGGCGTGCTATAGCCACGTATCTCCTGGACCCGCAGGATATCCAAGCCGTATTCCTCTCCGTTCATGATGAAGGTGAGGAATTGAGCGGTGGTGCCGGTTTTCAGGGCCGTTGGTGTGTTGTTGACTTGAAGGTCCATTGTCTAGGCTCCGGCCGGAAATAGATGCACGGATTCGGAGGTCTTTTCGGAACGGTTCCGGGTAGGCAGGCGTTTCCGGGCGAGCGCCATCAAGCCCACCACGTCGACGATCAAGGCCACGGTTCCGTCTCCGAGGATGGTTGCGCCGGCGATTCCATCGACTGTCCCGTAGTTCTCCTCGAGACTCTTGACGACCACCTGCTGTTGTCCGAGGAGCTCGTCGACCAGGATGCCTGCACGGCGCTCTCCGGCCTCAACCACCATGATCAGGGCATTTTCCGTGTCACCGGCCTGTTGCCGAACGATGCCCATGGCGCGAGCAGGGTCGAGGATCGCTATCTCCTCATTGCGCAGGCGGTAGATCGGCCCTTGGCCGACCAGATTATGGGTCTTGGACCAGGCGACCTGCAGCGACTCCACGATGGCGACAAGTGGTACAATTAGTGTCTGGTTGCCTACGCGCAGCAGCTGTCCGTCCATGATGGCAAGCGTAAGCGGTAGCCGAATCGAAACCCTGGTGCCGCATCCGGACTCGGATTCCATCCTAACGCTACCGCCGAGGTCGGTGATATTGCGGTGAACCACGTCCATCCCGACACCACGGCCGGAAAGCTCGCTGACCTTGTCGGCCGTGGAGAATCCGGGCTGAAAGAGAAATCCGTAGACTTGCTCATCGGTCATGTCGTCGCTACAGGGCAGACCGAGAACTTGGGCCTTTTGCAGAATTTTCTTTCGGTCGAGGCCGCGACCATCGTCGATGATCTCGACGACGACACTGCCGCTGAGGTGGTAGGCCTTTAGGGTGAGATGGCCGCTTTCGGGCTTGCCGCCTGCGACACGATCCTCAGCGGTTTCGATCCCGTGATCGAGAGCGTTGCGAACGAGGTGGACCAGGGGGTCGGAGAGCTTTTCGAGAACTGTCTTGTCCAGTTCAGTTGATTCACCGGTGATAGTGAGCTCGACCTTTTTACCGAGCTTTCTGCTGATGTCGTGGACCAGGCGCGGAAAGCGATTAAAGACCACGCGGATTGGCATGCTGCGGATCCGCATTGCGCTCTCCTGCAGTTCGGCGGTATTGCGGGCCAGCTGTGCCAGTCCATCTTCGAGCTGGCCGAGGCGCTCGATGTTGAAGTTCTCTCCGACCTGGCGAAGCATTGCTTGGGTGATGACCAACTCACCGACCATATTCATAAGGGCGTCGATCTTGTCGACACTGACGCGTACCGACGCGCTCGACTCTGAATTCTTGGTCGAGACGCTGGCCTCTGGCTGAGACGGCGCCGGTGAGGCCGCAATCTCGGTTTCTGAGGCATGGAGCTTGAATGCGCGGGCGTCGAGTGCCGTGATTTCTAGGTTGCATTCATCTTCGACCCAGGCGAAAACTTCAGCGATCTCTTCGGCGCCAACGGTGGTTTGCAGCTTCAATTCCCAGCTGAGGTAGCACTGAAGAGGGTCGATCTCGGACAGGCTGGGTAGCTTGCGTGTGTTAGCTGAACTGGACAGCTCTCCCATTTCGGCGAGTTCCCGAAACATTCGCACCACATCGTTGCCGCTCTGCAACAGCTGGGGGTGGGGCGTAAAGCTGATCTGCCAGAGGCGTTCGCAGTCAGGTTCGTTCTTGGTGGCTGCGGGGCTGGCCGCGAGGTGTGGTGCTGCGGCGTTTCCGGTGTTGGCCATTCCGTCCAGGCGCTCCTGTACGGTCTCCGTGCGGGCAGGGTCGGTTTCGCCTTCGTTGCGCAGGGCCGACACCTCGGCCCGCAGGCAATCGACACCCTCGAGCAGTGCCTCGACGAGCTCGGAACTGGTCGACCTCTCGCCAGATCGTACCTGGTCGAGCAAGGTTTCCATCGCGTGCGTCAGCCGGGTAATCACCTCGAGCTGGAATGTGGCGGCGCCACCCTTGATGGAGTGCGCCGCACGAAAGATGTCGTTGATTAGATTTTCGTCGTGGTCGCCATCAGCAAGGCTGAGCAGTCCGCGTTCCAGAATGTCGACGCCTTCCGCGCTTTCTTCGAAGAATATGCCAAGCAGCTCGGCCCGAAGCTCGCTGGACTCGAAGGACATGGCCTAGCCGAGTACCTTCTTGACGGTGTTCAAGAGCGCGCTTTGGTCAAAGGGCTTGACCATCCAACCGGTGGCGCCAGCCGACTTCGCCTGTGCGCGTTTGTCCTTGTTGACCTCGGTAGTGAGCACGAGGATCGGAGTGAAGCGATAGTTGTCGAGCTGCCGGAGTTCGCGAACCAGGGTGATTCCGTCCATATTCGGCATGTTGACGTCGGTGATCACCAGGTTGACCGACTGCTTGGCCGCGATGCGCATGGCTTCCACCCCGTCGGAGGCCGATAGCACGGAGTGACCGGCGCCTTTGAGGGTGGCTTCGACCAGCTCTCGCATGGTGGGGGAATCATCGACTGCAAGGACTGATGCCATGGGTGCCTCAACTTTCCGAGTTGGTTCGGTCGGGGGGGGCTTTGGCACTTGGCTCCAGGGCCAGCGCTACGGTGAGGTCGAGTAGCTCGGCGGCTTCGAGTAGGGGCCGCGAGGCAGAAGACCACAGGACGCGGTTTCCGAGCTGAGTTGCGCTTCGCACGAAGGTGACCAGCAGCTGTAAAGTCGCGGTGTCGGCGCTTTGAACGCGGGAGCCATCGAGCCGAACGGTCTCGCCAGCGTCGACCAGACTCAGGAGAGTGACCTTGAGCGCCTCGGCCGAGTCGATTCGCAGGTCGCGTGCGAGGGTGAGGGTCTGCTTCGACACTTTCGCTTTTCCGTGGCAATTCGAGCACACCGCGCGCGGTTTGCCGTCGGCCCTCTTGCTCCGCAGGCTGCCGGAAAACTGTGAGCGGCGTATGCCTTCAGGTACGTCACAGGCACAGAGACGCTAGATAGCCAGAATGGCTAAAATTCGGGTGTGTAATGGTTGTCGGCCGTGTTGCGAATGGCGCACCGGATGGACGAATGGTGGTCCCGCGCAGGAAGGCTCAAGGAAGGGGGCTCTCTGCCGTGTAGTTGGCAGGTAAGTCGATACGACACGTCCGGAGTACGAACGCGCGAGCTTCGAATCCCCAGAGTTTGAGAGGTTTTCTGACATGACCAGGGTGTCCCCGTTAGGTGAAGCGACGGCGTCTTCAGACCATCAGGAGTTCGTGAGGGAAACGATTGCGGGAACTCTTGCGGCCGTCCGCGACGACTTGACGCGCATCGGCGGAATCGTCTCCGATGCTACGGGAAAAATGGCATCGAGCTTTTCCGGGCTTCGCCAGCAGGCCGAGTCTCAGGCGGAGGTACTGAACGCCTTGGCTGGCAAGCTCGGTACGGGAGGCAACGGAGGCGGTGCGGCCTACTCCAGTTTTGTGGGGGCTACTCGCAATTTGCTGGAGGGATTCGTGGGGCAAACGGAGGAGGTTTGCTCCGAGACCGGGGCAATGGCGGACCGCATGGATGCGGTGGCCGCTGACATGGCGCGAATTGCGGGTCTGCTGCGCAAGATCGAGCGGATCGATAGTCAAACGAACTTTGTGGCCTTGAACGCGACCATCGCGGCGGGACGGGCGGGCGATGCCGGCAAGCCCTTTGCTGTCGTGGCCCAGGAGATCAAATCGCTGTCTCGGGAATCGTCGGCCTTTAGCGAGCAGATTCACGGTGCCGTTCAGTCTTCGAAGCGACGGGTAGCCCAGGCGAAGGAAACGGCAGACTCCATGGTCTCGCGCAACAAGAACGTCGAGAGTGAGTACCGCGTGCGGGTAGACCGGATGCTGGAAGAGCTGGGGGAGGTCAACTCGATGGTTTCGCAAACGCTTGGGGCGGTGTCTGCGATCACTGACGAGGTACGCGAGCAGACGGCGCTGGCGATTCGATCGCTGCAGTTCGATGACATCGTCAGTCAGGTGGTGCAGCACGGGCTCAACCAGATCGGGCATCTGGAGAGGCTCACCGAACTTCTTACCGATTCCGTACGAGGTTCTGGTGGAGGCGAACCGGGCGACGGTGCGGCCTTTGCCCGGGAGCTCCAGGAACTCGCTCAAGCCAGTCGCGCGTGCTGGGCGACCAGCGTGGGTCAGCAGGACCTGGAGGTCGGGGAGATCGAACTCTTTTGAACTGCGTGCGTCATCGCTCCTCGCCGTCAAGGTGTTGACGGGTGTGCGGTAGCAGAACGAGATGGGCCAACGGATCTGATTGACGCGCGAAGTGGAAACAGGTCTGCCAGAATTCGCAGGGGCCGGCGAATCTCGGCGATGTTCTGAATTCCGACACAGGGGCGGAACCAATGGAGACCCGAGCGTCATGTGTACATGCCTGGTGATAGATGTCGAATAGCAAGAGCAGTGTGATAATTCTTGATGACCACGTAGTCTTTCGCGAGGGGCTGCGCGCCTTGATCGAGTGCCAGGGAGATTTCGATGTCGTGGGTGAAGCAGGTGATGGACAGCAGGGCGTCAGCCTGGTGAGACTGCTTGCACCGGACGTGGCGGTGGTGGATCTGAATATGCCTCGTGCTGGTGGCATCGAGGTGATCGCCCGAATTCGGGGCGCCGGTCTGGCGACTCGAGCGCTGGTGCTGAGCGTGTATGACGACGACCAGACGCTGAGGGCTGCCATGGAAGCAGGTGCCAGCGGCTATGTGCAGAAGAAGGCGTCGGCCAAGCAGATGATCGAAGCGCTACGGCGGGTTGCGGCGGGCTCGACGTACTTGCCGGGGGTCGAGCCAGACCCCTCCGAGGTGAATCCCGAGGACGCTAGGCGAGGGGCGAAAATCAGCGGATTCAAGGGCCTGACAGAGCGAGAACTCGCAGTGTTGGTGCAGCTGGCTTGGGGCCATACCCATCCTGAAATCGCCGACACGCTACGTCTCAGTGTCAAGACGGTTGACACCTATCGTCAGCGCATTACCCGCAAGCTGGGTCTCAGAACTCGCGCCGAGGTCGTACGCTTCGCCATGGAAGCGCGGCTGCTGGGCATGTCCGAAGCGGGGCGGAGTGGTGAGGACGATGTCGGGCGCCCGTGGCCATGAACCACAAAGGGGTGGCAACTGTGGCGATGGACCCGAGCCGTTCACATCGGTCGGTTGCGTTGCAGGAGTCGGTGAACGATGCGCGGGCCCATTTTCGGTATGAGGGTGCATGTGATGAGGCACTTTCATGCCAGGTCGCCGGCCGGGGTGATGCCTCGGTGTCATCAAATGCGTTGCTCGCCTTGGGCTGGACTAGTCGGAGCTGTTGGGCTGTAGCGTTGGCGACCGCGGGGCTTCCTGGATCCTCACTCTCTTGGGCGCCGAAAGACCTGGTCAGCTTTTGCACCGGGGGTGGGCGTGGGGTCAATGCGACCGACAAGACGGAGAAGACTCTCTGTAGATTCCGTGGTGTGGCCGCGGGCTGGCGTGGGTGATTGGAGCGGACACGTGAGCTATTTGATGGGTGAGGTCGAGGCTCGCGTGCAACTCGATACCGAGCGTGCCGAGAGGCAGCGTCTACAGCGTGAGCTGTCGCGACTTCGCGAGCAGTTGGTTCGGACCGACCGACTGGCTTCCCTGGGAACGCTGTTGGGAGCGATTGCGCATGACCTGGGCAATATCGCGGGCAGCTACCGGCTTTACATGGAGGTGCTGGAGCAGGACGTGGCGGAACAGGGGCTATCCAGTCGGCAGGGGCTCTTGGGTCTTGCGAAAGTTGGTGACGAGATCGAGCGCCATGCGGAGAATTTGTCGACGCTGTGTAGGGGCCAGGAGGACGGGGTCGCTTTGCTCGACCTGCGCGCGCCGATAGAGAATGCGGTCGCCCTGGTTCGACGTACTCGAGTCTCCGCGGCCGAACGGGTGCTGGTTCAGCTGCCCGAAGCCCCATTACTGGTGGAGGTGCAGGGTGCGCGCATCGAACAGCTCGTGCTCAATCTCGTGCTCAATGCGATCGACGCCTGCGAGGGGCTTCCGGCCGACCGCTCTGTGCGCGTGATGTTGGACGCCGCTGACGAGGGCCACGGCCACGCGTTGAAGATCGCGGACGATGGGTGCGGGATTGCGGCCGAAGATTTTCTCCGGATCTTCGAGCCGTCGTATACGACCAAGCCGCCGCATCGTGGCACAGGCCTCGGGCTGTTCGCGGTCGCGCAGATCGCGGAGACCCACGGTGCGACTGTGCAGGTCGTCAGTGAGCTGGGCCGGGGCAGCGAGTTTCGCGTGTTCTTTCCCCGGCGTATCGAGAAGCCTTCAGAGGCCAGCTGACGCGTAGTACTCGGTGGTCCGTCGGCTGTCGACGAAGCATTCACGCAGGGCCGCCTGAGAACTCACGCCGAATTTGCGCTCGATATTCTTCAGGTGATTGCGCACGGTGCTTTGGCTCACAAAGAGTCTCGTGGCGATGGTTTCCGTGGCGTAGCCCATGAGAAAGAGACCGAGAATTTCCCGTTGACGCGGGGTGAGTTCTTCGTGGCTTCCGGCCTGGTCTAGCTTGCGTTTGAGCGCGGGGCCGCTCTCTGGGCCATCGACGGTCGACATGCCAGGAGGGCCACTGTTCCAGGGCATCGGGCCCGGCTTCAGCAGCTTTGCGGGGGCGATGGCCGAGTGCTGAAGCGACAGAAAGAGCTGCAGCGTGCCGGCGTAAACAATCTCATTCGGGATGCGGCGACGGACCTCGAGCACCGGCAAGGCCGTGCGATCCGAGTTGATCATCGTTGACATACGCCAAGGCGCATCGGCATCTGCACCCGCTGGGTCGACTAGATCTTCGGCTCCTCTCAAGTAGCGCGAGGCCGGCGCGCCCAGCGCTTCATCGGCTCGTATGCCCAACCAATCGTCCAGGTGCCCACCGATCTTCACGATTTGCAGCTCGCGATCCAGAATCCAGAAACCGAGGTTCAACACGGAACAGTACAGTACGAGCGCGTCCGTGTGTGCGCCCAGGTAGGATTTCAGGGGGCTGAGTGGTTGCCTGTGCTCCGTGTGCGTGTAGTTCAATTCTTTCATGATCGCTCCGGTCTTCGGGGGGATGGGCGCCTGCGTCCTGCTGAGAGGCCTTCCCCTAACCTAGTTCGGCTGCCCGTAGTCGAGCATTCGGGATCTGCCGAGAAGCGATCGAATTTGTTGTCGGGATCCTCCGGTGCGCCCAGAAACCGAGGGTCGGCATGTCTGATGCACGTTTATCTGTGAGATAAGTCACAGCGGAAACCCGGACAAGAAAAGCAGGTGACGGAGGATCTAGACCCGGTGCCGATTGGGGACAAGGGCCGTATAACAATTGAGGAGTCCCGAGTCTGGCCCAGCGTTTGGGCAATTCCGATCGCGGCGCTTGAAAGGCCCTGCTAGCGCGCCGAAGTCGGTGCGGTCTGGCTTGTCCGGGAGAACACCATGAGCGAACGCGTGCTCATCGTGGATGACGATCCACAGCTACTCGATACCCTGACGCGCAAGGTGCGAACGTGGGGGTTCGACGTGACCGAGGCGGCCTCGGCCGAGGGGGCGCTGCGGGAACTCGGAAACGGCGACTTCAACGTCATGGTGACGGACCTGCGTCTCGGGGGGGTCGACGGCATCGACCTGATTCGCGAGGCTCGCAGCGTCTCTCCGCGCACCCATACCGTCTTGATGAGCGCGTACGCAACCGCGCGCGACCATCAACTGGCCACCGACAACGGCACCGTACGTGTCCTGTGCAAGCCGTTTACTCCGAGCGAGCTGCGCACGGCGATCGGTGATGCCATCGAAAGCCGCACTAGTTTTCGCGGCACGCTCAGCGGGCTGTCGTTGGTCGACGTTCTGCAGATGCTCCATCTGTCGAGGCGCACTACCAGTATCGTGCTTTCGGGTGATGCACCCGGCAGCCTGCATTTCAGCGATGGTGAACTCGTACACGCCGAGTGCCGACAACAGGTGGGCACCGAAGCACTCGGTGTTCTGTTGTCGGCACCCTCGGGCACCATGGCGACGCGGCCGTTCGATCCGGCGACGCCGGCGACGATCGCGATCCCCTTCCAGGCGCTGATCATGGACACCCTTCGCGCCATCGACGAAGCGGGTAAAAAGCCCTCGATGTTGCCGCCCGGCATGGACGACAGCAGCCCGCTTTTTGACCTTTGCTTCGAGGCCGATTCTCGGACTGCCAAGCTCGAGCTGTTGTGCTCGAGGATCGTGGTGGAGACGCCGGGATCTCAGTGCTGTGCAGTGGTCGACTTGGGTTCGAGTCAAGTGCTCGCGGCCTATGGCGCCAAGGGTGTTGAGGTGGAGTTTGATGATGAGTTTCCTCGGTGGATCAGGCGTCTTTTTCGTGGCCAATTTGTGGCAAAAATCTCTGACGAGTTGGCGCGCATTCGGGAGAGCGAACCCGATCACCCTCCGCAGTTGAAGGAGATTGTGATTCATACTGCCAATACGCGAGTCTTTCTTCGCGCTGTGGGAGCGACCTCGGCAGTCCTGGCGCTTGTGTGTAACCCGGAAACCCAGCAGGGGTTCGGGGCGGCTTCTCTGCGCATAGCAGACCCCGAGGTTGCTGCGCTGCTATGTTGAGCCTGCAGTCAGTCGGAGGCGTCCCGGGCGCGAAGGGGAGCGGGCGGCAGCGCGCGCCGGGGTGGCAGGGTGTGTGCGTAGAATCGCGAACAATCGCTCTGCCCGCCGGAAGCGCCTCACGGGATGGCAGAGTTCGGCGTGGCTGCTCCGAGGCGGGACAATAGTGGCAATAACGACAGGGAAATGGACCCGTGATACGCAATCCAGCGAGAGCCGAAGACCAATCGATCGACGAATCGGGCGAAGCTCCCGGCCTGCACCGAACGGAGCGACGAGGAGAACGCGATGATGCGTCCCTAGGGCCGCGTGAGGCGTTGCTGTCGGAGTCCAGCCTTCACGATCAGCGAATCCATTTGGCGGGCCGAATGGTTGGAGAGATCGCCCATGACTTCAACAACCTGTTGGCGACGATGGTGACGTACACCACTCTGGTGCTAGAAACCCTGCCGGCGCGCGATCCGCGTTCTGAAGACCTGCGCGAGGTGATCCGCACGGCCCGGACGGCGGGCTTTTTGAGCCATCGTTTGCTTTCCTTCTTTCACAAGCGCCCGGTCGAATCGGTCCTGTTGGACGTCGGAGAGGAGTTGCGTGTGCAAGCGCGGTTGCTGCAGCGTTTGCTCGGAAGTCGGGTGCAGGTTGTGGTGATTCCCTTTGAGGAACGCGCGCACATTCGCATCGATCCGGGGCAGTTCGAGCAGCTGCTCATGAATTTATCGGTCAACGCGCGAGACGCCATGCCATCCGGTGGCAGGTTGACGCTGCGAGTCGAAACCACGGAGCTGCACGGAGCGACGGGTGAGGGATGGGTAATCCTTACGGTTTCCGACACGGGCTGCGGAATTGACGAAGCGACACAAAAGCGCCTTTTTGATCCCTTCTACAGTACCAAACGCGGGCGCGGTGCGGGCCTGGGCCTTGCCACCTGCCGGGCGATCGTGGAGCAGGCGGGCGGTACCATCAGCGTTCGCAGTGCTTGCGACGAAGGCAGTGTCTTCCGTATCGAGTTGCCGCGACATCCGTCGCCAGCGCCGGCCCCGGTGAGGGCGGAGCGAGGTGCAGTCGATTGCGAGATCGAACCGGGTGTGGTGATCGTGGTCGAGGATCAGGCGGAGTTGCTGTCGGCGACGTCGCGGTCGCTGGAACATCTCGGACTCTCCGTCTTGCAGGCCCGCAGCGCCGAGGAGGCCCTGATTGTCGCCTCCGAGGCGCGGGACCCGGTTCGCCTGGTCATCTCGGACGTGATTTTGCCTGGGCTCAGTGGGGTCGAGTTGATCGAGCGTCTGCGGCTTCGTTTGGGCCCTGTGGCGGCGATGTTGGTATCGGGGAGCACCGAGGAGCACGGTAGTCGGCGCTTGGAGGCCGAGGGGCCTACACGCTTTCTCGGAAAGCCATTTACTGCGAGTGAATTGCGAGCGGCCGCGGTGGCCCTGCTCGAGAGCCGTCGTGATTCGGCGCGGCCGCTGGCGTGGAAGGATGGGGAGGTGCGACGTGATGCCCGATGACGGTAGGGTCGATGGTGCTCTGCACGGTGGTACGGGGGAGGCGGTCGTGGTCGGCCTCGATGTGGGGAGCGCGGCCGGCGGAACTTCGTGCGCGCAGGTTTCCCGGGAGAAACTGAAGCCGGGTGTCGACGGTGACGGTCGCAGCACCGCGGCGGACGCATCGTTGACCACGGGCGCGGAGACCGAAGAGGACCGTGTGGACATGGCGGTCGCGGTCTGTGACGAGCACGGCTTGATTCTGGGCCTGACGCGCTTCGCCCGGGAAATCCTGCGCGGCGCGGCCAGGGCTTCAGGAGCGGATCGGATTCCTGCCGACCTCTGGTTTGCGCTCACCAATGTCAATGATGGTCAGGGAATTCCTTGGAGTCCGACGAGCAAAGTCCGCGGGATCTACAATTGTGCGCGCTTCGCCCTCGATGGGGGGCGCTATATCGTGCTGCTTCAGGACAACAGCGATACGCAACAAAGCCTGCTGCAGCGCCTGCACAAGCAGCGTCTGGAGATGACAGGTCGGCTCGTCGCCATGATCGCCCACGACCTGCGGGTGCCGCTTGCTGCCATCGTATTCAATGCCGACTCGGCCTGGGAGGAGGGGATCGAGGACGAGGACCTGGTGATGGCCATGCAAGGCATTCGAACCGCGGCCGAGCGCATCCGGAAGTCCATCGACAACCTGCTGCAATTCGCCAGGTCCGGCAGTCCGGCTGTGGCCGCTGTCGACCTGCGAGCTGTGGTGGGACGTGTGGAAGCGCTGCTGAGGCCCGGGATGCGCGATGGGGATCATCGTTTCTCGGTGTCGATTCCGGACGCCGTTGCCACGGTTTCCGGTAACGCGCTTGTGATCGAGCAGGCATTGACGAATCTGGTTCTCAACTCCATGGAGTCCGATACGCGCGGCGTGCGGATTTTGGTGGCCGCCGAACGCGTCGAGCGCGGCGGTGCTCCGGAGGCGATGCGTAGCGGCGATGATGGCCGGGCTTCGATCATCCGGCTGAACGTTTCGGATACGGGCCCCGGGGTTCCGACGGCGCTGACCACGCGCATCTTCGAGCCCTTCTTTACGAGCAAGAGCTCGGGCACCGGTCTTGGGCTGCCGATGACCCGCGAGGCCCTGCGCGCCATGGACGGCGAGCTCACACTTGAGCCGAGCGAGTACGGCGCACGGTTCGCGCTGTGGTTTCCGGCCGCGTAGCGATCCACGGTGGTGGTCTCCAAGCGGCCTCAGGGGTCACTGGCAAATTGCCGCACGCGTCTTTCCGGAAGAGCGAAGGCCCGCCTCGCATCGCGAGACGGGCCTTGCCGCGGTTCCTTCCGGGGTGGTCGGGCGCCCTACTCGCCGAACTGCCAGCAGGTGTTGGTGGCGCCGATCAGGCTGAGCACGCCGTTGTCGAGGGCGCCGGCCGGGTAGGAGAAGGCGAACTGGTAGCACATCTCCTGATTGGTCGACTGGCCGAAGGCGACGGTTCCGCCGCTGTCGTTGAAGAAGGTGCAGGTCGACTTGATCGCGTCGTTGGGCTGCAACACGATCGGCGGGTCCATCATGTAGTGAACCTGCCAGTTGAAGTCGAAGGGCTGGTCGAAGACCGTCTCCCAGGTCGTGCTACCCACGCGCTGCACCTCCGAGCGCATGTTGATGCCGTAGGTGTGCAGGTGGGGCAGGAAGGCCACGATGGTGATTGGGGCGCCCGAGTCGTTGATGCAGGTGCCGAACTTGTCGTGCATGCCCGGGCCCATGGTCAGGTTCTCGGTTCCGAGCCAGGTGAGCCCGCCCAGGTTGGGGCGGCCGCCCGGGGGCACGGTGCAGAACTGGACCGCGGTTCCGTCGGGCTGGCTGACGCCGGTGGTGTTGTACATATGCCATTGGATCATCAGCTTGCCGCTCGGCGGCAGCTCGATGGCCATGTCGTCGGGGGTGATGAAGTTGCAGCCGCCCACCGCCCAACCGCCGATTAGCTTCGCGTTGGCGAAGAGGGTGGTGCCGGTGACGTTGACATTGACGGTGCCGCCCGGCTGGGTGGTGGTGTAGCCGAAGGCCAGCCAGTGGTGCAGCACTTGGAGGTTGTCGAAGTCGGCGCCGAAGCGGGTGCCGGCCGAGCCCGCGGGCCAGGGCACGTCGTAGATGAACTCGTGGTAGGACTCGCCCGGCGCAACGTTGAACTTGCTGGTGTCGGTCGGGGAGCTGATGCCGTGGACGCGGAAGTCGTAGCAAGTCTCGCCAGGTAGGGCGACCAGCGGCTCGTAGGCATCGGCGCCGCCGCATTCATCCTGCAGGGGACCGGGGCCGGTCGGTGCGGGTCCGGTGTCGCAGACCGCGTCTGCGTCGGTGCCGGCGATGGCGCCGCCGCTCAGCCAGCCGTCGAGCACGAGCTTGTCCTCCGCGCTCAGGGTGCCGCCCTGGGGCATCTCGCCATTGTCGATGCGGATCTGGGCCACCTCGTAGACCTTCTTGGTCGCGTCCATCAGCGTGTTGGGACCGTACAAGGGTGAATCGCGGTGCCAGTCCTCGTGGCTGACCAGCTTCATGGCGCCGCCGATGGGGGTCGGTCCGTGGCAGCCGTGACAGGCGTTGGTGACCACCTTGGCCACGTTGCACGGGATGGGGGTGCCCGTGGTCGTGGTCACCGGGACGGTGGTGTCGCCGCCAGGCTGTGTGACCGTTCCGGCCTGTTGGCCGGTGCCGGTGCCGGTCCCGGTGCCCGCCTGCGTGGTCGCCCCGGGATCGTTCCCGCTGGCGCCGGCCGTGGGACCGAAGGTCGTGCTGCCCGGAGGCCTGGCCTCCGGAGCTCCGGCCTCGCCGCAGGCGGAAAAAATCAGCGCCAGCCCGAGCGCCGCACCCGAGGCGCCGCTGGCAAACAACCGATGCCTCAACCCATTCCAGCTCATCATCACGCTCCACAGATTTCGTTGCCCGAAGGCAGGTTGACTCGCTGCCGCCGCGCGCCCGACTCGTTCGCTGCGGTAAGACCGCATATGAGGACACCGACGACCTGTACCCAAATGGCACACTAGCCGAGGAGTGCGCGGGCGGCGAGACTGGCTCAAGGTCAAAAAGGGGTGTGCTTTCGGTAACTTGGCTACATACGGCCCCGTATGAGGACGCATGCGAGGGCTAACCCAAAGAGATCCTTGAGGGTTCCCATGTCCAGGGGTCTCGGTAGCCGCAATTGAGGTAGATCAAAGGGCCGAACCGGGCCTCCCGGAAGGGGCCTATGGGGGGCCGATCGCGCTGGCCTCCGCGCGCGCTGGCGGGGGTTCACCGGTCGCCAGGATGGCCCCAACCGGGGACGCATGGCGCCTGGTTCCTTTTCCGTTTCAGGACTCGGGCGTATCCACGAAGCGGTAGCCCACGCCGCGCACGGTCTCGATGTAGGCGCCGGCGGCGCCGAGCTTGCTGCGCAGGCGCTTGACGTGGGTGTCCACGGTGCGCGTGGTTTGGTCGCCGGAGGCCTGCCAGACGTCGGTCAGCAGCTGGCCGCGGCTGAGCACCCGGCCGGCGCGTGCGCTGAGGGTGTCGAGCAGGCGAAATTCGAGGGCGGTCAGCTCGACCTCCACGTCGTCGACCTTCACGCGATGGGCGGAGCTGTCGAGCGCGAGGCGGCCGTGGCGCCGAACCGTCGTCGGCGCCGTCGGCTGGCGTTCGCTGCGCCTGAGCAGGCCCCGCACCCTGAGCAACAGTTCGCGCACGCTGAAGGGCTTGACCACGTAGTCGTCGGCCCCCACCTCGAGGCCCTGGACGCGGTCGATCTCCTCGCCACGCGCTGTCAGCATGATGATCGGGACTTCGCGCGTCTCCGGGCGCGCGCGCAGCCGCCTGCAGACCTCGGTGCCGGAGATGCCCGGCAGCATCAGGTCCAGCAGAACCAGCGAAGGCGGCGGCTCGCGCAGCGCCAGCATCATCGCATCTTCGCCGCTGTGGGCGATGCGCGTGCGGTAGCCCTGGTGCTGGAGGTTGAACTCCAGGGTTGCGGCCAGGTCGCGTTCGTCGTCCACGATCAGGATGGTTTCATCCAAAGGGCACCGTCCTGGGGGTCACGCCGCCCGCTGCGTGGGGGAACGGGGCGCGCCAGGGCCGGGTTCCGATGGGGTTGTTGTCGCGTCGCGCTGGCTCATGGCTGTGGCGCCTCGGTCGTGGCGGGCGCGCCGGAGGCGCTGGACTATGGCGCAGTTTCGCCGCCCCGGCCATCAGACGTCGAGCGCTGCGCGCACCTGGGCCAGCAACTGGTCGGGGGTGATCGGCTTTTCCAGGCACCGAAATTCCGGACCGCCGTGGCGGCGGTCGCTGAGTACCTGTTCGCCGTAGCCGCTGAGCAAGATCACGCGCAGATCCGGGTCGCGGTCGGCCAGCTCGCGCGCCAGGTCGACCCCCGAGCCATCGGGCATCACCACGTCGGTAAGCAGCAGCGCCACCTGCTCGTCGCGTGCGAAGGCGGCGCGGGCGGCGCGCATGCTCGAGGCGGCCGTGACCCGGTAGCCACAGTCTTCGAGCACGCGCCGCATCAATTCGAGCAGATACTCCTCGTCCTCGACCAGCAACACGCGCTCGCCGCGGCCGCGCACGGCCTGGGGGTCGGCCGGCGGCTGCGCGGGTGGGGAGGCCGAGACGCCCGGAGGATCCACGCGCGGTAGGTAGATCGTGAGGCAAGTGCCGCGTCCGAGTTCGCTCGTGAGCGTCAGCACGCCGCCGTGCTGCTCGACGATGTCGGCTGCCGAGGACAGCCCCAGTCCGGTGCCGTTTCGCTTCGTCGAGAAGAAAGGCTCGAGCGCGCGCGCCAGGGTCTCCTCGTCCATGCCGCGGCCGTCGTCGGTCAGCTGCAGCTTCAGCCACTGGGGGGGGGCCGCCAGTTGTTTCTGCTCGGCCTCCTGCGCATCGACTTCGCTCAGCTCGATCGCCAGGTGGCCGCCGGCCGAAAGCGCGTCGCGGGCATTGAGACCCGCGTTGAGCAGCACCTGTTCGAAGTGTACGGGGTCGAAGCGGGCGTAGGGTTCTGCGGCGGTGGTGGTCACGCTCAGCTCGATGTCTTCGGGCAGCAGTGGGCGGATCAGGCCGACCACCTCGCGCAAGGCGGTCGCCAGGGCCAGCGGTCGCGCGTTGGTGACGTGCTTTTTACCAAGCACCAGAAGCCGTCGCGTCATCGAAGCCGCGTGGCGGGCGGCGGTCATCGCCAGCTGTACGTCCTGGGCCATTACGGTGTCCGGCTCCAGGTCGCCGGCGATCAGCGAGAGATGGCCGAGGATCGCCTGCATTACGTTGTTGAAGTCGTGGGCCACGCCGCCCGCCAGACGCCCCACCACCTCCATCTTCTGCGACTGCCGCAGGGTTTCCTCCACGGCGAAATGTTCGCGCAGGTCGCGAACGACCGACAGTTGTGATGGCATGCCCTCGTAATCGAGGGGGCTCGAGTAGACCTCGATTGGGATCGGCTCGCCATTCTTGTGCCGAAAGCTGTAGTGCTGGGGGGGGGTGCGGCGCCCTTCGAGCAGCTGTCGATAGCGGCCGCGGGCCAGGGGGCGGTCGGGCTCGCCCAGGAAGTCGAGCACTTCATTGCCGAGTAGCTCGCCTTCCGTATAGCCCGTCATTTCCAGTAGTCGTGGGTTTACGTATACGAAAAGGCCATCGCGGATCACCGTGATTCCGTCCGGCAGATTGGCCAGCAGGGTCAAAAGGCGCCGCTGGTTGAGTTCCAGCCTGTCCTCCACGCGCCGGCGTTCGGCGACCTCCTCGCGCAGCCGTTGGTTGGCGCGCTCGAGGGCAGCCGACTTCGCGCGCACTTCCTGCAGGCTCAAGAGGGTGCTGAGCGCATCGCCGATGTGGCGACCGAGGTGTTCGAAGAGCTCCCGTTCGGCTGCCCCGAAATTGTGGGGCTCCTTGCAGTTCTGGATGCACAGCAGCCAGGGTGAGCCCACGCGCGGGTGAATCGCCATCACCCGCTGCGCGCGCACCGAAAAGCGTTCGGCGAGCATGGTCGGCAAGGGTTGCCCAGGGCTGCCCTGGGCGAGCGAGCCCGGTTCGGCGAGCGCGGCCGAAAGCAGCTGGGAGACCTCCGAGTCCATCGTCACGCGAGTGCCCTCGGCCGCCGGGCCAGGGCAGCGCGAGGTGGTGCGTTCCAGGGGCACGTGCCAGGAGTCGGCCTCGGGGTCGCAGGGGTGAAGGAACCAGGCGCGGTCGCAGCCGAAGATCGCGAGCAGTTCCTCGAGCACGGCGCCAAAAGTGGACTCGACGCGTTCGCCCGCGCGGGTCAAGCGTGCCACTCGTTCGAGGGCGTCTCCAACGGGCGGAAGTGATGCGCGGCCAGCAACGGCTGCCTGCTGCGCTCCGGCGCTGGCCGCGTGCTCGGCCCCCGCTGGAGGATCGGGGAACTGCTTCATCGGATTCCCTTTCGGGAAAAAGTCGGGTGCTGGTGGCACCGAATCGGTCGTGCCGATCGGCGCTCACCTCGGTGTGGAGCCATGCGCCGGCGCCGAGCACACACCGTTCGCACGCGTGGCGAGTCGAGCGGGCGCATGCATGATAATAGCGCGCCGTCCATGTGGCGAGCGATGGGGGTCATGGCGTCTGGCTCGGTGTCGGGAGTGCCCGTTCTGTATCCAAACGTCAGCCGTCGCCGGTGCTTGAGGGTGCATTGGGCGACTTTCTCGTACATGTCGGACCGATCGGAACTCGGCCTTGGGGTATGATCGCCAACCAGCCCGTGAGAAGCGCGCTGCGATGGCCCCGATGTCCGCGCTGGCGAGACTGTGGGCGGAGAATGCGAGATGATCCGAACGATGATTCGTAGAGGGCCGCTTTGCTGCGTTCCGTGGCTGCTGACCGCGTGCAGCTTGAGCGTTTCCGAACTCGACGACTACAGGCGCGAGGGGGATGCTCTCCTGGTCGATCGTGCCGGGGGGGCCGATGCCGGGAGCGATGCAGCGGCGGGTGACGCGGGTGCCGCGGGTGTCGACGCGACCTGCGGAGGCGGCACGAGCCTGTGCGTGGAGCTATCGGGACTCAAGGCCCACGTCGATGAGATGGTGGTGGTGACCCTGGGCGCGGCCGACACGGTACGGGCCCGGGCCATTTTCGACCCGATGAGTGCTGACGACGGCAGCGCTGTCGAGCAGAGGCAGGATCTGCGTTTTGTGCTGCCGGCGGCCCTGGCGGGTACCGACGTGCCCCAGCGCTTGCAGATCTTCACCGATCACGATTCGAACCACGATCGCACCTACACGCCACCCCCCGACGACCCCACGGCGCCGCACCCGGACCACGCCTGGGTGGTCGACGTGCCGAGCGACGGCGTGGTGCGCTTTCAGCATAACGCGGAGTTTGCCAATCTGCGCGCCGACCCGCTGCGACCGATTGGAGGCGATTTTCGCATCACACTGCTGCGCATGGGCGAGTTTCATTCGGGAGAGGCCCTGCATCTATGGGTCTATCACCTTGGTACGTCCGAGCGGGTGGTAGGCTATTACAGGCTGCCCGAAATCCCCGCCGCGCCCTGCGATGCCGCGGTCAGTCCGCTGTGTGCGGAGGGGCAGGATGATGCCCTGGTGCTCGTGATCCCGGGTATCCTCGATGAACGCGAGCGCTACGAAGTGCAGATCCTTGCCGACCGCACAGCCGATGGTCGCTTCGAGCCCAACAGCGAGGACCACTCGTGGCGCTTCTTCTTCGAGGCCAACGCGGTCGGCTACGACGGCAGCTTCGAGCACAATGCGGAGTTTGAGGACCTCGATCCGGTTCCGGAGTTTTGATGATGAAAATACCGATGCTTGTGCATTGTCTCACTGCCGCCGTTTGGGTTGCTGGGGGGTTGCTAGGCTTCAGCTCGGTGGCTGCTGCCGAGGGGTTGGTCGAAATGGACGAACAGGCGATGAGCGATGAACAAGCCCGCGCCCATTTCGCCGTGGGCAAGAGCCTCTACGAGGCGGGCCGTTTCACCGAGGCGGGGCAGGAGTGGGAGCAGGCCTACGAGCTGTCGGGGCGCGTCGAGCTGCTCTACAACTGCTACGTGGCCTACCGCGAGGCAGCCGACACCGAAAGGGCCCTGTCGGCCCTGAGGCGCTACCTCGAGAACGCCCAGATCCAAGTCCGCGATCGCCATAACTTGGAGGCAAGGGTGGGCGCGATGGAGGCGCAGCTTGCGGAGGCGGCTACGGGGGAGCAATCGGCTGCCGACGGCGAGCCAAGCTCCGACGGTGAAACGCCGCCACTGGCGGCCGGAGATGGGGCCTCCGCACCGGCTGTGTCCGCAACAAAAGCTTCGGAGCCGTCGCCTTCTTCGGCATCGCCTTCGACATCCTCGGGCGGCTCGGTCGTACCCTGGCTGCTCGTCGGCATCGGCGGCGCGCTGGCGGTGTCCGGTTTGGTTACAGGTGCCTTCGCGCTCGGCAAGAAGGGGGATGTGGAAGAGGCTTGCCCGGTCATGCAATGTGAGGCGGACTACGACTTGGAGGGTGAGCGTGACAGCGCCAAGGGACTGGCGTTGGCTGCCGATGTGCTCGTGATCGGTGGTCTCGGTGTGGCAGCCACAGGTATGATTCTGTGGTGGCTCGAGGGTGAGTCCGAGCCGAATGTAGCCAATGGTCCGCACGCCGGATTCGGCTGTTCGCCCGGCGGTTGTGCCGCATCGCTTCATGGTCGCTTTTGAAGGAAGAGCGCTCTTGAGCGGTGACCTTCGCTCCGGCGCCGGCTACAATTGCAGTGATGTATCGGTTGGCGTTTTTTCTCTTGCTCGCCGTGGTCTCGGCGAGCGCAGGTTGTGGGGGAGCACAGGATCCGGCGCTGCAAGACGCCTCTCGCGTGGGCGGGCAGGACTCGCAGCAGGGTGACGACGACGGTCGCTGGCACCACTTCTGGATCATTCGGCAGGCGGTCGATGCGGTGATGCATGGCAACGACAAAGCCACGCGCATCCTGCTGCAGCGCATCGCCGACGGTAACCTCGGTGAGGAGGTTCCGTCCGAGTGGACCTTTTGGGTCGAGGAAATGCAGGACGAAGCGCTCGCCGCCGAGCGCACGCGCGGGCTCAAGCCGGCGGCCGAAATCGTCACGGCCATCGCCTCCCGTTGCGGCGAGTGCCACAGGTCGCTGCGCAACGGGCCTGCCAAGCTCGGCCTCGAACGCCTGGAGCAGCTGGCCCACGGCAGCTCGGGGGCCGATCCCTCCACGTCGAGCCATCGCTGGGCGGCTGACGAGTTGTGGCTGGGCATGACCATCCCGCAGCACCAGGCCTGGGTCCGAGGCACCCGGGCGTTGACCGACTCACCGTTGCACGTGCCGCCGGGTCAGCTCGACCCCGACGCGCCCGATGCGCCGGAAGCGCCCCATGAAGTCGCCGGGACTCGGGCGCCGGCCGGCAATGCCGTGGCGGTGCAGTTGCCCGAGCGCGATCCGAAACTCAGCCGCGGTTTGCAGGAGCTGGTGGGCGTCGGCGAGCGCTTGCTCGAGACCGGCCACCCGCTGCCGATGGCCAAGGCCTACGCGGACTACATCTCGCGCTGTGGCGGCTGCCACACTGGTGGTTGAATCTTCCCGACGTCGTCATCCCGAGGCGAAACCGTCGGCGCGCGGCGCGAAGCCGGTCCAGCGTCGGTAGGCCTTCCGGAAGGCGCTGACATCCGAGAAGCCGAGCCTAAAGGTGGTCTCCTTCAGGGTCAGGGCCTCGATGCGCAGGAGCCGCTCGGCCAGTTGGTGGCGGACGCGGTCGAGGGTTTGTTGGAAGCTGGCCCCCTCCTGCTTGAGCCGGCGCCGTAGCGTGCGCTCGCTCATGCCCAGGGTGCGGGCCACGTTTTCCGAGTAGGGGTTGCCAGCGGGCAGCTCCGCCTCGATCACGCGCTGCACCTGCGTCAAAAGGCTGCCCTGGGGCGCGGGCGCATTTTGTATGTCGTCACGCACATTGGCACACTACCTCCAAGGGCACTTTGCGTGGCGGCGTGACCGAAATTGACCTGGGATCCGTCCAGAAATGCCAAGCGCGGTCCCATTGCGGTCAATCGCCGTGATGTAATTCACCATTTGGTTGTTCGCGGTGGCGGCCGACAGGGGCCTGGCAGCGCTTGCAGTCGGCGTCCGTGAAGCGGAAAGGGCTGCGCTTCGAGCTGCGCGATCGCGGGCACTCGGTGGCTTCATTTACGTTTTAGTTAGAAGCTCTTGACGATTGCCGCGATGCCGGCTGCCGAGGAGAGCGCGAGCACGGCCGGCCGTGTGCGCTTGCGGTCGACCAGCGGCAGGATCCGGCTCGAGAGCAGGAAGCCGACCACCACCGCCGGCAAGAGCAACGCGGCCAGAAGCAGCGCCTGGGTGTCCAGCAGGCCGCCCAGGGCCAGTCCCGTGGCCGACATGGCGGTCGAGAAGATGAAGTAGCCCGACAGCGTACCCCGCAGGCGTGCGCCGCTCGCATCTTGATAGACCAGCGCCACCGGGGGGCCTCCGGCCGAGGTCACGGTGCCCATCACGCCCGACAGCAGGCCGGCGCCGAAGAGCGTGCCGCGGTCGGGGCGAAGCCTGAGGCCGCTGGCCGACAGTAGGACCGCCAAGAGGATGAGCCCTCCGAAAGCCGGTCCCAGCAGGGCCTGTGGCAGCAGCGCCAGCGCCAGCACGCCCAGCCCCGTGCCCGGCAGCCGACCGATGAGCGCCCAGCTCACGCCGCGAAGGTCGACCGCATCCGGTTCACGCAGCGCCAGCATCAGGGCCAGAAAGAAGCCGCAGATCAGCATCGGTCCCGGCACGAAGTGCGGGTCGATCAGCTTCAGAATCGGGGCGGCCAGCAGCATGGCGCCGAAGCCGACCGCGCCGTGGATGCCGGTGGCGAGGGCCACGACCAGGCAGGCGCCGAGCAGCTGGGGCCACGGAAGCAGCATCTTCGAATTGGAACACGGCTGCGGCGTGCTGCCAATATTGCCACTGGGACCAGGAGGTGCTGAGCTGTATCGCCGGTCGGGACCGCGTGAGGCGGCAGCGCGAATGCTCGACCCACCGACGGGTGGACCCGCGCTTCGCGCGTTATCGAACGCGTCGGTATCGGCGTAGTGCCGACTCAACCCCTGGGCTACGGTTCTATGGCGAGAGACTCAGGAAGACGTAGAGGCTGGAGTTATCGGCGAGTTGACCAAAAAAGGTGTGAACCTTGGCGCCGAAAAAGATGTTGGCCCCCGCCCCGAGGGAGATGTGATCGTTTAGCGCGTAGCTGGACAGCAGGCGCAAAAAGCCGTCGCGGTCGGAGGGGCTGTAGAAGGCGATCGCGGTTGCCTCGAGGCGTTGGGCCAGCAGTGAGGCGCTCAGGCGCAGGGAGAGAAGGTGGCGCAGGGCGTCGCGTAGGGGGCCATCGGGCTGATTCTTGGCGTAAGCACCGTGCTCGACCATCGCTTCCAGGTAGTACTGGAGTCCCAGCATCAGATCCTTCAGCGGCTGTAACTCGTAGCCGGCAAGCGCCCTGAGCTGACCGTTTTCAACCAGCGGATCATCGCCGTCACGGTCGTCGGGGGAGTCGTAATAGCCGGCCTCCAGATTGGCGATGCCCGTCGCCAGGGGGCCGCGCAGGCTCGCACCCGTGCTCATCAGCGGTGGATGGGTCACCCGGCCGGACTCGGCGTCGAAACCGGCGGGGCTCTTCCAGCGGCCCCGGTAGCCGTAGAGCGCCAGCTCGTAGGAGCCCAGGTTGCGGTAGAGGCGCAGGGCGACCTCGTCGTCGATGAAAACGCCATCCGGCCGTTCGATGTGCAGCGGATCGTCGCGGCCGGCGCGGCGTCCGAGCAAGGGGTCGTAGCTCGACAGCCGCTTGCGATCGGGATGGCGATCGGCGTCGAAGCGCGGAGTGTAAATCAAGTCGATGTTTAACCAAGAGCTAAAGATCGCGAGCTTGACCGCATCCGAGGGCGCCTTCAGGTACTCGCGGTCGCGTCCCACCAAAAGCGCCGTCCAGTCCTTCGGGAATAGGTCGTTGATGAAGAGCAAATCGCCGGTGCCCCATGTCAGGATCTGCCGCCCAAGCTTGAGGTCGGCAAAGGAGAGTGGCGACAGCAGCAGACTGGCTTCGCGCAGGTCCACAAACCCTCGGCCTGTCTCGAGTCGGGGTGAGGCGTCGTCCGTCAAGGCGTCGGCGATGACGTCGACGGCGAGACGGGCGCTCCCATTCATGGTTGCGAAGCTGCGCTCGAAGTCCAGCTGCAGTCGGGCTTCGGCGAGCGACAGCTGCCGCTGCCGCCGATCGTCGAGCACACGGCCGCCCGTTCGAACATCCAGGGCCACCTCGCTGTCGAACCAGGGCTCGTCCGCTGGGCCGTCGGAGCTGCCGGCCGCGGTGTTCGGCGTTTGCTCTCCCGGTGCCGCGGGCTCGTCTGCCGTGGTTGGCAGTCCCGGCGGCAGGGGGGGGGCAGTGTCTGCGGGAGCCAGCCCGGCAGGCAAGGCGGGCTCGTCCTGGCTCGCTTCGGCTGGCGCCAGTCCGGCGGGCAGGGCGGGCTCTTCGTCCACGGGAGCCAGGCCGGCGGGCAGGGCGGGTTCGTCCTGGGGTCGCTCGGAGACCAGCGGCAGGCTTGGCGGGTCGGGCTCGGAGCTGGGCCCTGGGGGCGGATCCTCGGGCGCCGGGACGCGCGCGGGCGCCGATGGTTCACCGGGCTCGGCAGCAGGCGGCGCCTGTGCCGGTGGCGCCGGCTCGGCGGCCGCCGCGTCGTCGGTTTGCGCCGCGAGGGGCGCGGTCGGTGGCCAGGTGAGCCCGAGCAGCAGTGCCGCTTTCAGGCAAAGTGCGGCCCGGCGCCGGCGAGCTTCGCTCGGATTCATTTCAGATGTTGCTGGGGCGGCCGCCGCAGGTAGCGCTCGGTGAAGATGCGCTCGGGCAAATCGAGATCGTAGCGAACGTCTGAATAGGTGACGGTGGTTTTTGAACCGGCCGCAAGGTCGTGCATGGTCGCTTTCGTAACCGTGGGATAGCCACCGATGGTTTCGACGCCATCCACGGTCATCATGCGGATCTTCTTGCCGGCCGCGTCGTAGTACTCGACGCGCGTGGGCAGAAACGTCGTGCGGTGCACATGCATCGTGTAGCGCGCGAAGTTTACCGCGCCCTTGTCCTTGGGAGTGTGTTCGAGCACGTAGTAATTTTTGGTGGTTTCTAGAAGCTTGTGGGTGTCGGCGTCGAGCGAGCGCCCCGAGACATCTTCGTAGACGAAGTCCGAGCCGACGAAGCTCGTGCGCTTGTCGGTCGCGGCGATGCGCTTGACCAGGTCGAGTGCGGGCAGGTAGAGCCAGCGGTCGTCATCGCGGTCGATGTGCTTGTGGACCATGAAGACGGTCTTGGCCAGATCGGCAGGGGCGTGAAAGTACACGTAGTAGCGCTGGCCGCGGTTCTTTCCCCCGGGGTCGTTGCGCCGGAGGATCGAGAGCTTGCGGGTGCGCGTGCGGCCTTGCTTGTCGACGATTGTCATCTCCACCGTCGCCCGGCCGTCCTTGCCCTGGTAGTAGGCGGTGGCGTTTGTGCGATCGACGATCTCGGCCACGCTCGGCTCGGCCACCGCCAGGTCGATCGAGGCGAGCCAGATGACCAGCACAGAGGCGAGCAGGGGGCCGGGGCGCTTGCGCGCGGCGAAGGGGGGCGGGGGCGATGGCATCATCCTTGGATTCTCGCGTTGACGGCGGAGGGCTCGGGTTGATTCACGGCCGCGTCGCGGCGGCCGAACAGGGGTTTCTGCAAGAGCTGGATCGACGCCGGCAGGATCAGCAGGGAAGCGGCGCCGGCGGCAATCAGGATCGCGGCGATCAGCATGCCGACCGTCTGGTAGGGCACCAGCGGCGCCAACAGCAGCGGCAGGAAACCCACACCGACCACCATCACGTTGCGCGCGATGGCGCGAGCAGGTTCGCCGAAGACGTGCGGGCGTGCTTCATCCCAGCTGCCGTAGGTCTCGTGCAGCCGACGTGAGCGGGCCAGGAAGTGGATCGCGTAGTCGATGGCCAGGCCCAGGCTCAGCGACGACAGCACCGCCACCGGCATGTCGTAGTCCTTGCCCAGCAAGCCGAGCACGCCGTAGATCAGACCTACGGTCACGGTCAGCGGCACCATGCTGAGCACTCCCCACAAAACCGAGCGGAAGAGCACAACCATCATCAGCAGCACCACGGCGAAGCTCCCTGCCAGGGCGTTGGCCATGCCGCTGACCATTTTCTGCTGCCAGATGACATTGATGTAGGTCAGCCCGAAAAACTTGGGCTGCTGCAAGGGGGCGGGCGGTGGGTGCTCGGCGATGTAGTTCTCGATCGCCGCGGCCACGCGCTCCATGTCCCGGTTGTCGCCGCTGCGCAGCTGCAGCCACAGCATGGCCTCGTCGTAGCTGGGCGTGACGAAGTGCCATAAGTCGTCCTTGCGGTGGCTCGAGAGGTATTGTTCGAGGCTCTGGGCGACCACGGCCCGGCTGTGGGGAATGCGGTAGTCGGCCTCGTCGCCGCTTAGCAGGTCGCGGTGGACGGTCTTGACGATGTCGGCCACGGAGTTGGACTTGCCAACCGACTCGACTTCGGCGGCAAAGCGCTGCAGCTGCTCCAGGTAGGCCAACATGGCCGGCTCCTTGAAAACCTGTCCGGCCTGAGCCTGGCTGCTGAGCAGTCTGAGCAGCGGCTCGACGACGTCGCTCGCAGTGGCCTCGCGGACGCGCCGCTCGAGGGCCGTGAAAAAGGCTTCGGCCTGGGCTGGCTGCGTCTTGGCCACCTCGGTCGCGAGTGGCCCGATCGTGGCCAGCTGCTGCTGCAGCACCTGTGCTCGCGTGCGCAGCTGCCCGGCCAGTGCGGTCGTCGCCGCTTGATGCTCGAAGCCGGCGGTGGGTTCGGCCGCGGTTGCCGCTACCGCGTCGACTCGCGCCTCGGCCTCCACGATGCCCTGGCCGATCACATCGGCGGCGGCATCCCAAGCGGCAATCGCATCGGTGGAGGCGGCCTGCTTGCGAAGACTGCGGACGCGGGCATCGACGGCGTCGAGCCAGGCCAGCTGGTCGATTCCCTCGATCGACGGAAGTTCGGCGGCGAGCTGCTCGAAGGCCCGGCCCACGGCCGTCGCGCGCGCTCCGGCGGCGCTGCCCAGCTGCCGCGCCAGGCGCCCGGCCTCGTAGGACGGCGCATCATGGCGCAGGCTCAGGTAGGCGTCATAGGTGCCGCCGAAGTGGTGGTTCATGGTGCGGTCGGCCACGCGGATCGGATGGTCGCTTTCAAACCACTTGGTGGGGTTGTCGTTGATGACGATCTTGCCGATGCCGTAGGCCGAGAGGCCGGCTAGGGCGAGTGTGACCAGCAGAATCAATGGGGCCTTTTGCGCCGTCAGCCGACCCAGGCGTGAAAGTAGACCGTCGTCGGCTGCACCGTCGTCGGCCGTGCGCCTGGCCTGCATGCCGAAGCGCTGCAGGCGCTCTTCGGAAATGCCCATCAAATATGCGGGGATGTAGGTGACGGTCCAAAACCATGCCAGCAGCACGCCAACAGCGACGAAGACCCCGAAGACCTGCACCGGTGGAATCGGCGTCAGCGAAAGCGACGCGAAGCCGGCGCAGGTCGTCAGCGATGTGAACAACATCGGCACGTGCAGCTGGTCCATCAGCGAAATCACCAGCTCGCGGCGGTCGCAACCGGGGCGATAGCGGTCGAAAAACTCGGAGATGATGTGCACCGCGTCGAGGACCGCGATCGGCATGATGAAGATCGGGATCATCGAACTCATGATATGGACCGTGTGGCCGGTCGCGATCAAAAGGCCCATGGTGCTCAGGGCCGCCACCATGGCCACGATCATCGGCGCCGCGACCACCACCAGGCTGCGGAAGAACAGAAACATCAGCCCGAAGATCACCGCCATCGCCAGCGGCGCCGAGATCGCCATCTGCACGAACATCTCGACGCCGAAGGTATCCTCGGCCACCGGCAGTCCGGCGATGTGGTAGCGCTCCGGGCCGGCGCCCAGCTCCGCGATCTTCTGTTGCAGGGCGACCGAGACACCATGGGCCTCGCGCTTGGCCGTCAGCGGAATGTAGAGGGCCAGGGCCTTGGCGTCTTCGGAGAAGAGGGTGCCGCGCAGAAATGGAATGCGTAGCGCCCGTTCGCGCAGGGCCAGGGCCGCCGCGTCATCGGCCGGGGCTTGGGGCATCAGCCAGTCGAAGCGCACGCTGCCGGCGCTCTCGTGCTCGATGCTGTCGATGGTTGACGGCGCCATCACCTCGCTGGCGACCACGCCCGGCAGCTCCAGGGCGAAGTCGGTCAGCTGCTTGACGCGCCCCAGCGTCTGCGGGGTGAAGACGCCGGCTTCGCCGCTGTCGTCCACCACGCCCACCACGACCGCGTCGTGCAGCGCAAAACGCTCCTTGCTGCGATCGTGGAAGCGGCGAATCGGCTCATCGGCCTCGAGCATGTTCTCGGGATCGGTGTCGACCACGAGCGGCTGCAAGAAGGGAAACGCCTGCGGAGCCAGGGTGGGCAGCAGCGCCAGCGCGATCAGTGCCAGCGTGCTCAGGATCATGACGCCGCGGGTCAGGCGTCGGTGCTCGATGGCGTAGCGGGAGAGGGTCGGACCATGATGGGACACTAGGGGCTCTCCTGGGGCGAGGAGCCGGGCTCTTGGTGCGCATTTCGGCTGTGGGGCCGGGTGTGGCGCAGACCTGCGCGGCGATCGCACCTGGGCTCGATTTCCCGGTACCTGCCACCGGGGGCCGGAATCTTCCCTGAAGCGACTGGTCCAACGCAAGCGTCAGCAGGCGAGACTCGACTTTCGCAGTTTCAAGCAGCCCTCGCTTGTTCAGCGCTTTTCAGGCTGTTTCGCGCTCCTTGAAAAGGGGAGCCCACCGTTGCTTCGTCGCGTCAAACGCTCGAAAAAAACGTTGTGCCGCCGCTAGAAGCGATCCTTGGCCTTGCGAATGGCGCCGAAGACCGCGCCGGGGTCGGCATCGGCGCCGTCGCGTTGGGCCCGCGAGATCACGGTCTCCGCGTCCCAGCGCAGGAAGGGATTGGTGTCGAGCTCGTCGCCCAGCAGCCCGCCCATGGTGGTCTCTCCGGCGGCGCGCAGTTCGTTTGCCCAGCGCGTGCGGGCGTCGATGGCGGCGTTGTCGGGTTCGATGTTCTGGGCGAACTCGAGGTTTTTCTGTGTGTACTCGTGGCCACAGTAGATGCGCGTGCTCGCGGGCAGCGCGCGCAGCTTGGCCATCGAAGTTTGCATCATCGGCATCGTGCCCTCGAAGACGCGGCCGCAGCCGGCGATGAAGAGGGTGTCGCCGCTGAAGACGCAGCCGTCGACGACATAGGCGATGGCGCCCAGGGTGTGGCCGGGGATTTCGAGCAACTCGACGGGCAGGCCGGCGAAGTCCAGCGTGTCGCCCTCCGACAGGCCACGGCTCTGGCACGGGATGCGCCCGTGCTCCATGTCGTAGGCGCTGCCCAGTACCGGCAGCGGCCCGTGGGTTTCGACGAGGGCTTGTACACCTCCCACATGGTCGTAGTGGTGGTGGGTCAGCCAGATCGCCGAGAGTTCGACGCCCTCGCGCTCGAGGGCGGCTTCCACCGGCGGCGCTTCGGAGGGGTCGATCACGACGCCGCGATTGTCGTCGTCGATCAGCAGGTAGGCGTAGTTGTCGTTCAGGCAGGGGATGGTCGCGACGCGCATGGCGCGAGCATGCCGCGATTCAAGCGCAGAATCAGCATCGTGCAGAGACTTTCGCCCCGCGGCCTGAGTCGGGTAGACTTTGGGTGGAGCACATTTGTGCACCTCCCGGGAGGGATGGAACATGCTCGGCCGCGTTCTCACGATATCGACCCTGCTCTGCGTCTCACTTGTAGTCGCCGTCCCCGCCTCGGCCCAGTCCACCCTGGTGGTGCTGGGGCTGCGTTCGGTCGAAGGTGACGACGACGTGGCTCGCAGCGTCACCGACCAGGTGCGCGCGGCGGCTGCCGACCTACCCGACGTGGAGGTCTCTTCGACCACCGTATCCATGAGCCAGATGGGGCTGGCCCACGGCTGCGAGGAGATCGATGCCGTCTGCCTCAGTAAGATCGCCGAGGGCCTCGAGGCCGACCGTATCATCTACGGCACGATTCGACGCACCAGCGCCCGCGCCGCCTATGACTACGGCATTTCGCTGAGCCTCTACGACGCGGGCGACGGCGTGATCTCGAGGACGGTGGACGACACCATCGCCCGCAGCGAGGCCGCCGGTGCGGCCTTGGCAGAGCGCCTGAAGAAGCTGATCCGGCGCCTGGGTTCCTCCAGCACCGGTGGTTCCATCGAGGTGCAGGTCAACGTCGCCGACGCCGAGGTGCGCGTCAACGACGAGGTGGTGGGCACCGCCCGCGACGGCGTGCTACGGCTCGAGGGATTGCAGCAGGGGCAGTACCGGGTCAGCGTCTCCCATGCGGGCTACGCCTCCCACGTGAGCACAGTCACGGTCCTGGAAGGCTCCGAGGCGCAGGTCTCCGCCGTGCTGGTAGAGAGCGCGGCCGAGGAATTCAGCCCCGACGCGGCACCGGTGCTGGACGAGGGCGGCGGCCACCGCCTGCAGTGGCTGGGCTGGACGCTGATCGGTGTCGGTGGCCTTTCGCTGGCGGCGGCTTTGGTCTCGGCGGTGGTGGTCAGAAACATCGACGATGACCCCCTGCTCAACGCCTATCGGCAGGAAGTGGACCTGGGCAATCGCCGTGCGCTGATGACCGGTGCCGCGGTTTACGACGATGTGTGCGACGCGGCCCATGACGGCCTGCCCTACTCGCTCGAGCACAAGGACGTGGCCGAGGTGGCCGACATGTGCTCGACATCGGCGACGCTTGAGGTTTTACAATGGGTCTTTCTGGGCACTGGGTTGGCGGCTGGCGGGGCCGGCGTCGCGCTGGTGCTGACCGGCGCTTCCGATTCCGACTCTGCGGCCGCCGCGGCCAGCGCGCCGCGGTTTGCGCTGTTGCCGACGGTGGGACCCGGGCAGGCGCGCCTCACGGCGACCCTGCAATTCTGAGAAGGACGAGGACGGGCGGTGCGCATCATCGCCGGTGAGCTGGGGGGTCGCAGCCTCAAGGCACCCGCCGGGACC
This sequence comes from Myxococcales bacterium, assembly GCA_029880325.1. Classification (GTDB taxonomy): domain Bacteria; phylum Myxococcota_A; class Polyangia; order Polyangiales; family JAFGIB01; genus JAOUOP01. The sequence goes on from JAOUOP010000027.1 coordinate 76,651, forward strand.
GGCACGCGACCGAGTTCGGCGCGGCTGCGCGAGGGCCTGGCTTCGGCCCTGGATGCGCGTGGAGCCATCGCCTCGGCCCGCGTGCTCGACCTCTTCGCCGGCAGCGGAGCGCTGGGTCTCGAGGCGTTGTCGCGCGGGGCCAGCGCCCTGCTTGCGATCGATCGCGACCGGCGCGCCCTGCGCTGCATTGCGGAAAACGTCCAAGCCCTCGGCCTGCGACCGCGTGCCCGCTGGCTTTCGCTCGACCTCTTCGACGCCGAGGTCGCCGCCCGCCGCATCGCTGCCGCCGCCGAGGCCCCCTTCGAGCTGGTCTTCGCCGACCCCCCCTACGCGCACGTGCAGGCCGCCTGTGCGCTGTTGATGGAGCTGCAGCGACAGGGCGCGCTGGCCGAAGATGCGATTGCGGTGTTGGAGCATCCGGGCGATGTGGAGCTGTCCCCCGAGACCCTCTCGCTCTTCGAGCTGCTACCGCGACGCCGCTACGGCGATAGCGCCTTCAGCCTGGCCATCGCAAACGCGCTGGCTTCGTGATAAGGCTTGCCGCCAACGGGCAGGGAGCCCCCGGCCCGGGTTGTGCGGTCCGGTCACCGTTCCGAAGCTGGACTCGGTCTCGGAAGCATTGCGATGCATGGAAGGCGGAAGTAGATGTCGGCTGCGATCTACGCGGGTACTTTCGATCCGATCACCAACGGGCACGTGAGCATCATCCGCAGCGGTCTGGTGGCGTTCGACCGCATCATCGTTGCGGTGCTCACCAACACCAAGAAGTCGCCGCTGTTCAGCGTCGCTGAGCGCACGGAGATGATCGAAGACGCCATCGGTGGCGAAACGCGCGTCGAGGTCGATCGCTTCGATGACGGGCTCCTGGTCGAATATGCCAAGCGCAAGGGCGTACGCGTGGTCCTGCGCGGCCTGCGCGCGGTCGGCGACTTCGAGCACGAGCTGCAGCTGGCCAACATGAATCGCCACCTCGATCCCGACATCGAGACGGTCTTCATCATGGCCAGCGACTACTTCTTCGTCAGCTCGACCCTGATCAAGGAGGCCGCGTCGCTCGGCGGCTCCCTCGAGGGCATGGTGCCGTCGCTCGTGGCCGACAGGCTGCGGGCCAAGTTTGGACGGTAGGCCGCATCGCGGGCGTAGCCTTCGCGGCATAGCTGCCGTACCGCCGGCAGCGCGCACAGCCCGATGCGGCCGGCGCGTAGCGCGTCGATGCTGGCCTCGCCGCGGCTGATGGCGTCGTGCACGCGCAGCCAGCCGCGTAGGTAACCCACGTCGCGGGCCACGCCGCCGCCCCGGTAGGCGCGCTCGCAGAGGGTGATGGTCTCGGCGACGCCGAAGTGCTCGTCCCTGTGCAAGCGCCGCGCCGCCTCTGCGAAGCTCGCGCCGGCGTGCATCAGGTCGGCGGCGAGCACGCGCCCGGCCAGCGTGCGCAGACGCTCGCCGTTCATCAGGCCGTGGGCTTCTTCCAGGTAGAGGGCCAGGCCTTCCTGGTCCATGTAGGAGTTGGCGGTGCCCCACTCGAGCAACCGCAGGGGCTGACAGCGCCCGTTGGCGGCGGCCACCAGATGGCCCAGGACCTCGTGCACCGCCAGGCGTCGGGCTTCGATACGACCGAAGCAACGCGTCGAAATGAAGACCGTGCGCTCGCCGGTGGCCGCCCCCGCCGCCAGGCGTGGCTCGAGCTGCACGCGCACGTCGAGGCCGGCGTCGTGGGCCAACGCGCGCACCATGGCGCCCAGGCTCTCTTCGCCACCGTCGGCCGGCAGCTCGCGCAGCTCGCAGGTGGGCGCGATGGCGTCGAGGATGCGGCGGGCGCAGGCCCTGAGCGTCATTGGACCGCTGCGTGTGGGTACCAGGGTGGCGCCGGTGCCGTAGCGGCGGGCCGACAGCGGTCGCACCACACGCGGTCGACCGAGGGCGTCGAGCAGCAGGAGTTCGAGCTCCAGCTCGTCGAGGCGTGCTGTGTAAAGGCCTGCACCCGGCAGCTCTTCGGCCTCGCGCCGCAGGGCGTCGACCATGCGCAGCGCACCGCCGGGCACCGGCCGTCGCGGTAGCTGAAAGCGCGGCACCGGTTGGTCCCCGCGCTCGAGCTCGGCGATCAGACGCGCGCGTTCCTGGGCGCCGTTGTCGGCCGTCAGCGCCGGGAGCATGCGCGCAGCGGTGACCAGCGCCTTGAGCCGCAGCTCGAAGCGCAAGAGGGCGCCCATCTCCGCGCCGCGCGCGGTGCGCCTGCGCGCCTGCCTGTCCTGCTGCGCGCCTTGGGCGGTCTTGGAGGTTGTCAACAGAGGCCTACGTCAGAAGATTGACCACGCGAACGAGCGGTCTGGGGCGGGGCGGGGAAGGGTGGAGGAAGCGGGGCCCGCCAACATGGCTAGCGAGTTCTTCGCGCGTTCTAAGGTAGCAGGCCCTCGGACATGGTTCTACAGGAAACTCGAGCCCTTCGTCGTGTGGCGTAGCCTTGTGCTAGCATGCCAACTGAGGCTTCAAACCCATTGCGGAAGCCTGACGAGGCTTTATGACCAGCGATTCCTCTCTCGTCTCGAAAATCGCAGCGCTTCAAGATTATTCCCAATACGAAGACCTTCACTGGGAGGGTAGCTTCGAAGATTACCTGGGGTTGGTGCGCGAACGCCCGGAGATCACGCGCAACGCGTTCCAGCGCGTCTACGACATGGTGATCAGCTACGGCGAAGAGGAGTACATCGACAACAAGAAGCGCTTGATCCGCTATCCCTTCTTCAAGGATCCGATCGACAACGGGCGCGACGCCATTCACGGCCTGGACATTCCGTTGATGCGGTTGGTGCATGTGCTGCAAGCTGCGGCCCAGGGTTATGGGCCCGAAAAGCGCATCATCTTGCTGCACGGACCGGTGGGTTCCTCCAAGAGCACCATCGCGAGGCTCTTGAAGAAAGGCCTCGAGCAATATTCGCGGACGCCGGCCGGCTGTCTCTACACCTTCAAGTGGGTCAATCTACAGGGCACCGGCTGTGTGGCCGCCGACGACGAGGGCGGCGAGTTTCCCTGTCCCATGCACGAGGATCCACTGCTGCTGATTCCGGAGCAATGGCGGGCCACGGCCGTCAAGGAGCTGGCCCTGGGCACCGACCGCCATCGCGTGCGCGCCAACGGGGACCTGGACCCTGCCTGTCGCTTCATCTTCCAGCGCCTGATGAGCCGCTACAACGGTGACTGGGGCAAGGTGATTACCAACCACGTGCGCGTGCGGCGGCTTTTGCTCAGCGAAAAAGATCGCGTGGGCATCGGCACCTTCCAGCCCAAGGACGAAAAGAACCAGGACGCCACCGAACTCACCGGCGACATCAACTACCGGAAGATCGCCGAGTTCGGCTCCGACTCCGACCCGCGGGCCTTCAACTTCGACGGTGAACTCAACATCGCCAACCGCGGTATCGTGGAGTTCGTCGAAATCCTCAAGCTGGACGTGGCGTTCCTCTACGATCTCCTGGGGGCCACCCAGGAGCACAAGATCAAGCCCAAGAAATTCGCCCAGACCGACATCGACGAGGTGATCATCGGTCACACGAATGAAGCGGAGTACAACAAGCTCCTCAACAATGAGTTTATGGAGGCGCTGCGCGACCGCACCATCAAGATCGACATCCCCTACATCACCAAGATGAGTGAGGAGATCAAGATCTACGAAAAGGACTTCTCCCAGGAGCGCATCCGCGGCAAACACGTGGCGCCCCATACGCTCGAGGTCGCCGGCATGTGGGGGGTGCTCACGAGGCTGGAAGAGCCCAAGAAGCACCAGATCTCACTGCTGCAGAAGATGAAGCTCTATGACGGCAAGATGCTTCCGGGCTTCACCCAGGACAACGTCAAGGAGCTGCGCAAGGAGACCACGCGCGAGGGGCTCGACGGCGTCTCGCCCCGCTACATCCAGGACAAGATCTCCAACACCCTGGTGCGCGACGGAACCGAGGGCTACATCAACCCCTTCATGGTGCTCAACGAACTCGACAAGGGCCTCAAGCACCACTCGCTCTTTTCCGACGAGGATCAACGCAAGAAGTACGCGGAGCTGATCGGCGTGGTCAAAAGCGAGTACGAGGAGATCGTCAAGAACGAGGTGCAGCGGGCCATCAGCGCCGACGAGGGCGCCATCGCGCGCCTGTGCGCCAACTACATCGACAATGTTCGCGCCTACACGCTCAAGGAAAAGGTGAAAAACAAATACACCGGGCGTGACGAAGCGCCGGACGAGCGGTTGATGCGCTCCATCGAGGAGAAGATCGACATCTCCGAAAATCGCAAGGATGACTTCCGGCGCGAGATCATGAACTACATCGGCGCGCTGGCCATCGAGGGCAAGAAGTTCACCTACGACACCAACGACCGGCTGCGTCGGGCGCTCGAGATGAAGCTCTTCGAGGATCAGAAAGACTCGATCAAGCTCTCGAGCTTCGTCAGCAACGTGATCGACAAGGACACCCAGGACAAGATCGACGTCATCAAGAGTCGTCTGATCAAGTACTACGGCTACAACGAGGCCTCGGCCAATGACGTGCTGAGCTTCGTGGCGAGCATCTTCGCCCGCGGTGACGTGAAGGAGTAGGGCGTCACTCGCTGGCGCGGCTGACGAGCACCGGGCAGTGGGCCTGCTGCACCACGCGCCCGGCCACGCTGCCCAAGAGCAGCTTGCTCAGTCCGCTGCGACCGTGGGAGCCGACCACGATCAGGTCGGCCCCCTGCTCGCGCGCGTGGTCGCAGATGGCGCGGCTGGGATCGTCGCCGGTCAGAAGCTGCACCGCGACGAAGGGCACGCCGTCCAGATGCTCGCCGCGCAGCCGCTCGAGGGCCTCTTCGATGCCGCGCTTGATGGCCGTCAGCTGCTCCTTGGAGGGCGAAAGCGGTGCGGCGGGTACGGGGTAGGCGGCGTAGAAGTTTTCGGGATAGGCGTGCACCAGGGTCACGCGGGAGTCGTGGTCGCGGGCCAGCTCGCGGCAGAGGTCGAGGGCGGCGCCCGAGGCGTCGGAAAAGTCGGTGGCTACCAGGATGTGCTTGAATGCCATGGGCGGGGACTCCGTTCGCTTGCCCTGATCATACCCGCCGCGCGGCGGGCGTCATCCCGCACGGCTCCGCTCAGGCGTAACGCCGGGGCAGTTCGCCGGCTTCGTGCTCCAGGGCGGCCATGCTGATGAAGGGCAGGGCCAAGGCCAGCGGGGCGAGCAGCTCGGCGGCTCCGGGCAGGGCCACGCTGGCCACCACGGGCAATAGCAGGGTGGCGGTGATCGCAGCCACGGCCTTGCCGAAGAGGGAGTCGGTGCGCTCGGAGAGGGGGGCGGCTTGGTTGTTGTTGTCGTCGTGTGTCATGGGATCCTCCTGGGGGTTCGGGGTCGTCTGCTGTGGTCGGCCACTTCCAGATGACGCATTGATTACTGTTACAGTAAACGCTGTTATCATGCTGTCAAGGAAGTTTCTTGGAGGGCCTGGTTTTTTTCGCCGCGCTGATTTTTTTACCCGACCATTTGGGGACATGCCCGCCACTGGTAGGGTGCCCTGGGACACGGTGAGGTGCCCTGGGGGCAGCGGCGACCACGGCTAGGCGTCGCTGTCACTTTCGCCTTCGCGGCCGGTACTTTGATGGCCGGACCCCGGCGGCAGCAGGGACGCACATGAAAATCAGGTGGATGATGGCGGCGGCGTTTTTGGCGCTGTCGCAGGTCGGATTCGTTCCAGTAGCGGCCGCCAGCGGCGCCCGGGTCGATGGGCAGGTGGTCGAACGCCTGGTCAAGCACGGCCAGCTGTCGCCGAAGGAGGCGAGCGGGCTGGTCCAGCGCGTTTCGGAGCGGTTGGTGGCCAATGCGGCCTACGGCGGCAGTCGCTACGACCGCCTGCGTCAGGCCGTCGGGCTCTCTCTCTTCGCCGGCAGCGGTCCGGGCGACACCGTGGCCGAGTACCACCAGCGCCTGGGCCGGGTGTTGGCGACGCTGGCCCGCGGGCTGGACGAGGCGGCGCTGGAGGCGATTTTCACGTCGGCCTATGCGGCCCAGGCCTGCACCGCGGACCTGCGGGTCTCGGATGCGGATTGCGCGGCCCTGCAGGCGGCCGCCAGCCGCACCGCGCTGCCGCCGCCGCCTGCAGCGAGCCCCCTGGAGCAGGCCGAGGCGGCGCTTGCGGCCGGCGATCACCGGCGCGCGGCGCGCCTCTTCGGGCGCCTGGCGAAGCAGCAGCCCGACCTGCTGGCGGCGCACGCGGGGTTGGGTCGGGCACGGCTGGGGCTGGGTGACGGGCGTCGTGCGATCGCGTCCTTCGAGCAGGCCCTGGGCCTGTCGCCCCAGGCCCTCGATTTGCAACTCGGGTTGGCAGAGGCCCAGCTTTTGGTCCGTCGCGGCGCCGAGGCCAGCGCGTCGCTCGAGCGCATCGTGCAGGACCATCCCGACCACAGCGCTGCCTGGCAGCTCTACGAGCAGGCCGACCCGGCCGCCGCCGCCCGCGCCCGGGGCCGCCTGCACTACAAGAAGGGCAGCTACGCCAAGGCCCTGAGCGCCTACCAGCGCGCCGCCGAGCTGCAGTCCGAGCACGCGGGAACCCAGGCGGCCATCGGCGCCTGCCATGGGGCCCTGGGCTCGCCGGAGCGGGCTGAGGCGGCCTATCAACGGGCCACGCTGCTGGCGCCCGAGAGCGCGGGCTTTCATGCGGCCCTGGGCAAGGTACGGTTGCAGCAGGGCAAGCAGATGTCGGCGCGCATGGCCTACGGTCGCGCACTGCAGCTCGACCCCCGCCATGCCGGGGCGCGCGCTGCGATGGCGAAGCTGCGGCCCGCGGCGGTCGCGGTCGCACCGGTCGCGGCCCAGGGCAAGGCGCGCTTCGCTGCGGTCGCGGCGCCCCCGCAGCGCTTCAAGGCGCCGGCGCCCGGTCGTATCTCGGGCGCCAAGCTCGCCGCGGCGCCGAAGCCCGCGGTGGCGGTCGCCGCGGCGCCGCAACCTCCCGTGGCTGCGGCCGAGCCGCCGCCGGCTGCGCCGACTGCCAAGGCCGAGGCGGATGAGGAGCTGCTGGGCCGGGCTCGGGCCTCGCTCGAAGAGGTGCTGCGGGCGGCCCAGGCTGCGGCCGAGGCCGAGGCCGAGGCCGAGGCGGCTCGGGCTGCGGTCAACGCCAAGAAGGAGGCTGCGCCCCAGGACAGCTTCATGGATGAGCTGATGAGCGATCCCCTGCGCAACGGCGCGGAAGCGGCGGAGCCGGAGCCGGAGCCGGCGGCCGAGGCGGTGAGTGCGGCCTCAGCCGAGCAAGGGGCCGCGCCGGAGCTGCCCCTGGTGCCGCCGCGCGAGTTGATCGGTGCGGTCCTGAAGGCACTGCAGCCGCACCTGGTCGACTGCGCGCCCGATCACCGCGGCGTGGTCAACGCCAAGCTGATGATCGAGGGCGCCAGCGGCAAGGTCAGCCTCAGCGATGTCACCGGTCCCGGCCTTACGGGCGGGCAGCAGTGCATGCGCGCGCTGCTCGAGCTGATCGAGCTGCCCCGCTTCAGCCAGGATCTGCTGTCGCTCGGCTATCCCTACAAGTTCTGAAACGCGCGGGCCCTTAGGGCAGCCTCGGCTGGCTGGCGCCACCGGGAGCTCGGCCGTCGCCGCGCGTGCCCATCACGTGCCCATCAGGCGCTCTTGCGCGCGGAGTCTTCGTCGCGCTCGGGGCGGCCGAGACCGGCGATGCGCAGCAGGCTGTGCTTGAACAGCCGATTGGCCTGGGCCGCGGTCAGCTGGCTGTCGTAGAAGGAGTTGGCGCGCAGCCCCAATAGCATGGCGTAGGCCGATTGGGCGGCTTCCTCGGCGCTCAAGCCGTCGGCCAGGGGCGTTTGCTCGAAGAGCTCGACGAACATGTCCTTGATGCAGCGGTCGTGGGTGACCTTCACGCGCCGCATCACCTTGTTCTGTACGGCTTGCCCGTAGAGGTCGAGCATCACGCCCTGGTCCACTTTGCGCAGGCCGCGGGCGCTGAGGAACATGTTGGCGATGGCGCTGATCTTGGCTTCGGGGGAAAAACCGTCGAGCTCGGCCAGCTGCTTTTCGATGCGGTCGGTGACGGCCTTGAAGAAGGCTTCGAGGATCGCTTCCTTGCCCGAGTAATAATAGAGCAGGTGGCTCGAGGTCATGCCGGCTTCGTCGGCGATGTCGCAGAGCGTGGTGGCGGCGTATCCGCGCTTGGTCATGCAGCGATAGAGCGCCAATACGATCTTGCCGCGCCGATCGCGGGCGTTCATCGCCTCGCTCAGGGAGATGGCCGTGGGGCCGGGCCTGGCGGCCGGGGGCTCGCCTTGCTTGGGTGCGTTGTTGGACTTCGACGCCATCGCTTGGACCTTGCTGCTGCTCTTCGCGGAAGCGCACGGGCGTGCGCACCGACGTTGCTAAAGGTCGCGGCGCGCTGTGTCAATCACAGTGGCGGCCTTTGCATGTCTGAATTTCCTTCAAATCGAAAGCGCGTGCTTTATCGCAGAGCCTGCAGGGCAGCGACAAAGCGCTTGCTTTATTGGCTGCGTGCTTTTCTGCCACAGCGATTCGAGTCAGGATTGGCGCCCATGCGCACAGCGAATCCCCAGCTCATTGTCGCCGACATGATGACAGCGTTTGCCGAGGCAAACCCCGACCTGGACGTCTTGACCTTCGAGGGCGCCGGCGTTCGCGAGGACGAGGTGCGCACCAACCGCCAGCTGGTCGACAACGCACACCGCATCGCCAAGGCCCTCAGCGATCGCGGCATGGAGCCGGGCGATCGCTTCGCGCTGCTGATGCAGAACCACCCCGAGTTCGTGGAAACGATGATCGCTGCGTCGATCACCAACTGCGTGATCGTTCCCATCGATCCGCGCACCCGCGGCGACAAGCTCGCCTACACGCTCAATAACTCCAACTGCAAGGGCATCCTCTGCGCCGACTACGCGCTTGCTCAAGTCAACGATGTGCTCGGCAGGACGCCCGAACTCGGCTGGGCGCTGGTGCTCGAGAGCGACGAGGCCGGCGCACTGCCGGTGAGCGATTGCGCCATCGCCAGCCCGCTCAGGGAGGTGTTGGCGGCGCCCCTCGAGCTCCAAGAGATCCGCACCGACGATCCCATGTCGCCCTTCGAGATCATCTACACCTCGGGCACCACCGGCGATCCCAAGGGCGTGGTCATGGGTGGCGGGCGCTTCTGCATGTCTTCGATGGTGGCGCTGCTCGTCGGTTGGGCCGACGACGAGCGGCCCTACACGGGGCTTTCGCTGACCCACGGCAATGCCCAGCTGTTGACGCTCTCACCGGCGCTGGCCCACCAGAAGCGCGCGGTCTTTAGCCGCAAGTTCACCAAGTCGCGGCTGTGGGACATTTGCCGCAAGTATGGCTGCACGGTCTTCAACCTGCTCGGCGGCATGACCACCGCCATCTACAGCGAGCCGATCAAGGAAAACGACGCCGACAATCCCGTGCGGCGCGTCTTCAGCGCGGGTATGCCCTCGGGCATTTGGGAGCGCTTCGCCAAGCGCTTCGACGTGCAGGTGGTGGAGGGCTATGGCGCCGTCGAGGGCGGCTTTGCGCTCAACAACGGCGACGGCCCCGTCGGCAGCTTCGGCAAGCCGGTCGGCATGGAGATGAAGATCGTCGACGAGGACGGCAATGAATGTCCGCCGGGAGTGCAGGGCGAGCTGATCTCGCGTCCGCTTGGCGGCGAAGCCGAGGTCGAGTACTTCGGCAACAAGGATGCTTCCGAGAAGAAGACCTGGGGGGGCTGGTTGCGCAGCGGCGACGTCTGTCACACCGACGAAGACGGCTGGTTCTACTTCGATTACCGCAAGGGTGGCGGCATTCGCCACAACGGGGATTTCGTCAATCCGGGCTTCGTCGAGGCCGTGGTGGCCGAGCATCCGGCGGTGACCGATGTCTTTGTTTATGGCGTCACGGCGGCCTCGGGGGCTCCGGGCGAGAAGGACGTGGTCGCGGCCATCGTGCTGGCCGAGGGCGCGGACTTCGACAAGGACGCGCTCTTCGAGCACTGCAAGCGGGGCCTGGAGCCGAACTTCGTGCCCAGCCACCTGCAGGTGGTCGCCGAGATTCCCAAGACCGCCTCGGAAAAGCCCCAGGAGCGTTTCCTGACCGCCGCCTTCGAGCAGGATCGGTCCAACGTCCATAGCCGGTGAACGTGGTCGCCTGTGCGGATTCGCCCCTGTGCACGCCTTGGGGTAGGCTAGCGTGCATGTGGCGTGCTCCTTTCGGTGCCCGACGCGCGGCGTTCGGGATGCTCTGTGTCGCTCTCTGGTTGCCCGCGGCGGCCTGCCAAGACGGCCAAGACGATGAAGGGGCGAAGGCCTCGATGGAGGCCGCCGGGCCGCAATCCGACGCCGCCGTCGTCGAGGACGCGGGCTGTTGCGACGGCGGTGGCGAACTGTCGGCACCCGCCTTCGACGCCGATTTGAGTCACACCTTCGACGCCATCGAGATCGGCCCCGGCGAGGAAAACGCCGCGCTGTGCCAGAGCTGGACGCTCGGCAACGACACTTCGCTCTGGGTCAACGCCGTGCGTTCCATCAATGATGGCGGTTGGCATCATTCCAACTGGATCTTCGTGCCCGACACCATGTTCGGCGACGATGGCACCTGGCCCTGTGCCGAGCGCGGCTTCGACCAGATCATCGCGGCCGCTTCCGGCGGCGTCTTTTTCGCCCAGTCCACCCAGGCCGAGGGCGAAGAGCAGCGTTTCCCCGAGGGCGTGGCCTTCGAGCTGCCCCCGGGTACGCGCATCGTCGGCCAGCTGCACCTGTTGAACTTCGACGCGGCGCCGCTGCGTACCGAGTTCCGCTTCGAGGTCGACACCATCGACGCGGCCGAGGTGAAGGTGCCGTTGCGACCGATGGCGTTCACCAACCTGGCCCTCGACATCGCCCCGGCTGTCAAGACCGTCGCCAGCATGCAGTGCGGGCTGCCCCAGCCCGACCTCGACATCTACTACGTATTGCCCCACTACCACGAGCTGGGGCTGACGCTGCGGCTCGAGGTCGTCGGTGGAAGCTCCGACGGCGAAGAGATCTTTCGGGCGGACGCGGCCTTCGGCGACCCCCTGGGCAAGAGCTTCGATCCGCCCATCGCAGTGCGTGGGGCCCAGGCCCTGCGCATCAGCTGCGAGTACGAAAACCCGCGCGACGTCAGCGTGGCCTATGGCATCGGCGACCAGGAGATGTGCGTGGTGCTGGTCTATAGCGACGCCCAGGGGCTCGGCGGAGGCCTGGCCCTGACCGCCGCCGCCGGGCAGATGGTGGGCGATGCCTACGTCAGCGAAGCCGCGTGTCTGGGCGGGATGCTGCTGCCCTGAGGTCGCGATGATCAGCCTGACGCAGACCGTGCGCCGCGGGGAGGGCCGGCAGGTCTTGTTGGCGGGGGCGACGCTGTTTTTCCTGCTGGCGAGCCACTCGCTGATGGAGACCGCGCGCGATGCGCTCTTTTTGGCCAGTATCGAGGCCACGCGCCTGCCCTGGGTGTATCTGCTGATCGCGTCGCTGACGCTGCTGTCGTCCAGGGCCCATCAACGACTGTCGCGCAAGGTGGCGCCGAAGAGGGCGCTGTCGGCCATGTTGCTCTTGGCCGCCGTGGTGACCGCAGCCTTCCATGCCCTGCTGCCGGCACTCGGCAGCGCAGGGCTATATGCGCTTTACGTCTGGTCGGGGCTGAGCACAGCGCTGGTCGTGGTGCACTTCTGGATGCTGCTCGGCGACGTCTTTAGCATCACCCAGGCCAAACGCCTCTTCGGGCCCATCGGTGTCGGCGGCGTGCTCGGGGCCATCGCCGGTAGCGGTCTGGCGCGGCTTTTGACTTCGAGTTTCGAGGCGCGGTCACTGCTTTTGGCCTCGGCGCTCGGTTTCTTGTTTACCGCCCAGCTGCCGCTGCTCCTGCCGCGTCTGCAACATCCGGCGGTGGCCGAAGGCGGCGAACGGGCGAGCCTGCTCGACAGCATCCAGTACGTCTTGCGTAAACCCTACATCAAGCGTCTGGCGTTTTTGTCCTTGTTGGCGGCCAGCGCCGCCACCCTCACCGACTTCGTGTTCAAGCGCACGGTCGCCGCCCACGTGCCGGCGGCCGAACTCGGCTCGTTTTTTGCCACCGCCTACCTGAGCTTCAACCTGCTGTCGCTGGCCGTGCAGGGGGCGGTCGTGGGCCTCATCGTGCGCAGGCTGGACGTCAGCAGCGCGCTTTCGGCGACGCCGGCATTGATGGGGCTCGCGGCCCTTTCGCTGCTCCTGATGCCTGCTTTGTCGATGGCCCTATTGGTCAAAGGCGTCGACGCGACGCTTCGCTATTCGCTCTTCAAGACCTCCCTCGAGCTACTGTTCGTGCCGCTGAGCGAGCGCGCGCGACATCGGGTGAAGGTCTTTGTCGACGTGATCGGTCATCGCGGTGGTCAGGCCCTGGCCTCGCTCGCGATCCTGGCGCTCAGCGCCAGCGCCGTGCCCGATAGCGTGATCCCGCTTTTGCTTTTGCTGCTGACGCTGATCTGGATCGCCAGTGCGCTTTCCCTGCGTCCCCACTACCTGGACGAGGTGCGCGCCCACCTCAGCGGGCGGGCGCAGCCAATGGACTTTCCCGAGCTGGACGTGGCCTCGCTTGAAAACCTTGTCGCTGCCCTCGATAGCGGCCAGGAGGGTGAAGTGATCGCCGCCATTGACGTGCTCGAGCAGGAGGGGCGCAGCCGCCTGGTGCCGGCGCTGATCCTCTACCATCCCTCCGCAGAGGTTATCGAGCATGCCCTGCGGCTCTTGACCCGCAGCGGTCGTCGCAGTGCGGTTTCGACCATCGACCAGATCCTCGATCATCCAGCGCCGCGCGTTCGCGCTGCGGCCATCGCCAGTCGTTCGGTGCTATTGCCGGACGAAGCCCTGCTGCGCCGGCGCCTGGACCTGGAACAGAGCGCCGAGGTGCGGGCGGCCATCGTCGTGAATCTGATCGCTGCCGGCGACATCGTCGGCAGCGAAGCCCAGCAGCGCATCGACGCCTTTGTCGAACACGGCAGTGAGGAGACGAAGCTCGCGTTGGCCCGTGCCGTCGCCCAACGCCACGCCGAGCATTTCGACACGCTGCTCGAGCGGTTGGCCCGGGACGGCTCGGCCGCCGTGCGCTGTGAGGCCATCCGGGCCATGGGTCAAGTGCGCAGTGGCGCCCACATGGACTCGCTGATCGAAGCCCTCGCCGACGAGGCCACGCGCAAGGAGGCACGCACCGCCCTGTTGCACCACGGCCGCGATGCGCTCCGGGCGCTCACCTTCGCGCTCGGCTCCGGCGCCCACTCGCGGCTCGCCCGTTGGCACATCCCCGAGACCCTGGCCGGCTTCGAGCCACAGCGGGCCGCGGCGGTGCTGCTGTCGCACCTGCCCCAGGAGGACGACGGTATGCTGCGCTACCGCAGCATCCGGGCGCTCGAGACCATCATGCACCGCAATCCGGCGCTCGAGCTCGATCGCAAGACGCTGGAAAAAGCCATCGAGTCGTCGGTGGCGCGCGCGTTGCGCTATCTGGAGCGGCGCCTTGCGCTCGAGCGCGGCGCCCGCGAAGTACCGGCTCGCCGCACGCCCGGGCACGGGCTGCTGCTGGCTGCCATCCAGGGCAAGGAGACCAATACCATCGAGCGCCTCTTTCGTCTTCTGGCGCTGCGTTATCCCGCGGAGGACTTCCACCAGATCTACGGCGCATTGCACAGCGACAGCAGCCGGGCGCGGGCCAGTGGCCAGGAGTTGATCGCCCAGATCCTGCGTCCGCCCTTGCGCGAGGCGGTGCTGGCGTTGGTCGACGATCTCGGCGACGAAGAGCGCTTGAGCCAGGGGCGTGCATTCCACACGCCGCGGGGCTTCGACTACGAGGGGCAGCTCGATCAGATGCTCGACAGCAGCAGCGAGACCCTGCAATCGATGACCGTCTTTCACATCGGTGAGCTGGGCCTCAGGCGCTTTCGCGATCGCATCGCGGCCCTGCCCCGCACCGAGACCACGGCCTCGGACATCGAGCGCGTGCTGTCCTTTCTCGAGCGCGAGGCCGAGGCATGCTGACCGCGGCGCCCATTCGCAGCGTTCACGACCGCATATTGTTGCTGCGCTCGCTGGATTCGTTATCGGGTATCGACGAGGCCGGCCTGTCGCTACTGGCCGAGCACGCCAGCCGTCAAGTGGTGCCCCGGGGCCGCATCTTCGAGACCGAGGGTGCCCGTTTGCGACGGGTCAACATCGTGGTCGAGGGGCGGGTCGAGATCCAGCGCCGGGGGCGTTTGGTCATGATTGTCGAGCGCGGTCGCGGCGTCGGCTTTCTCTCGGCGCTGGCCGCCGACGAGCAGGGCATCACCGCGCGCGCGCTCGAAGACTGCGTGATGCTCTCGATTCCAGTCGAAGTCTTGCGCACGGTCTACGAAGAGAACTTCTCCGTGGTGCGGAGAACCCTGCAGGTGCTGGCCGTCTCACGCTTGAAGGTGCGCGGCTACCTGCCGGCCGACCCGCGAAAGCCGCCGCCGGTGGAGCTTGGCGATTGTCCCGCCGGGGAGCTGACCTTCGTGCAGCGCGTGATGGCGGCACGCATTGGTCTATTCGCCCGGGCCAACATGGACGCCGTCGTCGACATCGCGCGCGGTAGTCGCCAGCTGCGCGTCCCTGCCGGCCAGCTGCTGTGGAAGCAGGGTGATCCGGCGCCGACCTACCTCCGCCTGCTCTACGGCCGCGTGCAATGCACGCGCGATGGCGGCGGCCAGATCGAGATCGGGGCCGACTGGATCCTGGGCATCTTCGACGGCATGTCCAACCAGCGGCGCGCCTACAGCGTGCGCGCCCTGAGCGACCTGGTCGCCCTCGAAGCCGACTATGCCGCTCTCCTGTCGGTCTTCGAAACCCACCGCGTGCTGGCCATGCAGCTCCTGGCCGGCATGGCCCGCCCGCTGCTGCTGGGCGAGGACGAGCCCGACCTCGAGTTTAGCTGAGATTGGGCATCCGGCTTTCTACACGCGTGCCCGTCCAATCGAAACGGTCGTGGCGAGCGGCTGCTGCGCGGAAGCCGTCGGCGAGCGGGTCGACGCCTTCGGGCACGACGGTGTGGTGCATGAGCACGATGCGCGCGCGCACCTCGTCGGGCAGGGTCAGCAGCTCGCTGTAGTGGGTGTGGACCGAGCCGCCATGGGCTGGTGCGAAGTTACAATCGTGGAAGATGGCGCCCCTGGGATAGAGCGCGCCGATGTCGCTGCGAAAGGTGGTGTCGGAGGTGAAGTAGAAGACCTCGTCGCCCTCGCCGCGCCAAACTTTGACGCCAAAGGCCGGCTTGATGATGTCGTCGACCGCCACGTGCGGGGTCCAGTTGAGTTCGAAGCATACGCCGCCGATCTCGAAGGCGGTGTCCTGGGCCACGATCGTCGGCTCCACGATATGGTCGTAGCCGTCGCGGCTGCAGCCATCGCGGTCGGTCCACTCGTCCATGCAGGCCCACAGCGAAGTGCGCAAGTCCGTGAGCACGCGCTCGGTGGAGCAGACGGGCGTGCGGTTCCAGTTTGGCCCGTCGTCGTCGCCGTCGCCATAGAAGCGCTGCCAGGCGAGCTGCTCGATGCCGCCGATGTGGTCGCCGTGGAGATGGGTCACCAGGATTTGACGCACCTGCTGCAGACCGATGCCCAGCTCCCGCAGCGACTGCAGTGCCGTCGGGCCGCAGTCGATCAACACCGGGCCCGCGTCTGTGTGGACCACTGCGTTGTTGTGGTAGTTCAGGCGATAGTCGGTAAACGCCGAGCCCGTCCCCAGGAATGTGATCTCCAAGGCCATCCTTCCATCTTACCTCGGTTGGCCCGAAAAGACTGGAAAGCCGCGCCGGACGCGCCCGCTCGCGTCTCCAGGCGAGAACGTGGATACTGCCGATGCACACCATGTCCTCCACCCACAGTCTGGTTTTGGGCTACCTCCTGTGGCTCTTCGGTTTTACCGGCTCCCACCGCTTCTACTACGGCAAGCCGCTGACCGGGACGCTCTACTTCTTCACCCTCGGCCTGCTCGGCGTCGGTTGGTTGATCGATCTCTTCTTGATCCCCTCCATGTGCGACAAGGCCGATTTTCGCTTCGCCCGAGGGCGCCATGACTTCAGCGTCGCCTGGCTGCTGCTGACCTTCCTCGGCGTCTTTGGCGTCCACCGCTTCTACCTGGGCCGCTGGCTCAGCGGGCTGCTCTACCTTTGCACGGGGGGGCTTTTGGGATTGGGCGTGCTCTACGACTACTGGACGCTCAACGCCAGCATCGACGAAGGCAATCGCCTCCCGGCCTGAGGTGCCGCCCGCGCACAAGCGAATCGGTCGTGCCCAATTGATCGGCATTCCGAGGTAGGATCGCCATGTCATGAGGATGAGCGCGCCACTTTCGATGGCGATCCTCGCCGCTTGCGGGGGCGCTGCGCAGTCACCCCCGTCGACTGCCCCCCCGACACGGGCGTCCAGCACGCCCGCGCCGCAAACCGAAACGGCTGCCGCCGAGGTCACCACCGCGGGCGATCCGCCTGGCAATCCAGTGGGGGACCAGGACGGCGATGGCGTCGAGGATGGGGCAGATGGCTGTCCTTGGCTACATGCCCGGGTGGCCGATGGCTGTCCGCAGCGCCTGCGGCTCGATCCGGGACGCGAGAAACTCCTGGTCCAGGGCGATGCTCTGGCCTATGACAGCCGCACCCAGGGGCCGAGCCCCCAGAGCGAGCCGGTGCTGCAGGAGCTGGCCGTGGCCCTGGCGGCCAACCGCGATTTAGCGGTTCGGGTGGAGGTGCATACCTTCGAGCGCTCCGATGCCGAGACCAACTCGCAGCTGTCGCTGGCCCAGGCCGTGGCGCTGCGGGACTACCTGGTCGGCCGCGGTGTTCGCGTCGACCAACTGGAGGCTGTCGGCTGCGGCAAAAACCGCAACATCGCCCCCCAGAAGGGGCCGCGCCGCTTCGACAACCGCCGCATCGAGCTGCGCATGATACGGCCCCTGCCCGAGACCGGTTATCCCTCGGTTTTCGGATGCCGCGAGGCGCCGCGTTCCCAGGCCGCCGAGGTGGCCGGCAACCAAAACGCCGAGACCGCAGCCGCGCCAGAGCCTTCATCGGACGCTACGGTCGCCACCGTCGATGACGAAGTCGAAGCGCCAGCGCCACCAACGCCTGCGGCCGCGGCCCAGGACGACCCCGACGCTGACGGCATCAAGGGCGCCGCCGACCGCTGTCCCCGCGCCCCCGGCGAACGCGCCGAGCGCGGCTGCCCCAGGCGCCACCGCTTCGAGCTGGCCAAGGGGCGCATCGCACTGCTGCGCCGCGTGCGTTTCGAGGGCAACGGCGCGAAACTCAAGCCCCGCAGCGAGGCATTGCTCGGCGAGGTCGCCAAGACATTGACGCACAACCCCGGCGTGCGCGCGCGCATCGAGGTCGCCGAGCGCGACCCCGCACTCGCTTCCAAGCGCGCCGCCGCCATCCGCGACTGGCTCGCCGCCCACGGCGTCGAGGCTGCCCGCCTCGAGGCCGCCGGCTGCGCCAAAAGCGCCGGTGAAGGCGTTCAGATTCCGATCACCGAGCAAGCGCAGCTGCCGCCGCCGCCCGAAGCCTGCCAGGCGCTACCTTGAGGGTTGCCCGCTTCGGGCCCTGAGTGGCAGCGGGCATCCGCTCTCCCTCCTCATTCAGCATCGGGCTTCAAAGCGATGGGCGCAGAGTTCGCTCGAAGCGGCGTCCGTCAGGGCAGCGCACAGCTGCCGGAATCGCAGCGCAGGCCGAAGCTGCACTGCAGGTCGGTCCTGCACTGGACACACTCGCCCTCTTCAACGTCGCAGTAGGGGCTTTCCGTCGGGCAGTGCAGGTCGCTGGTGCACTCCATGCACTCGCGTTTCTGAGCATCGCAGTAGCCACCGTCGCCGCAGTCGCTGTTGACCAGGCACTCGATGCACTCGCCGCTGGCACCGTCGCAGAAGGGTTCGTCGCTGCAGTCTGCGTGCACCAGGCACTGCACGCAGACGCCACGGGTCGGGTCGCATAGGGGCGACTCGCCGCATTGTTCGCCGCTGATGCAGCCGAGGGCGCAGTGGGTGTCACTCAGGCACTGCACGCAGCGCCCGGTCGCCAGATCGCAGATCGGGCCCAGGCCATCGCTGCAGTCGGCATCGCCCGTGCAAAGCGCTGCTGCCACCGCCCCGTCCGGGGCCAGTCCCGCGTCTTGGGCCGGGTCGCTCGCCTGGGCACCGCCGCCGCCACCGGAACCAGCGTTCGCATCCTCGGCTCCGATGGGCGCGGGCAGCCCGGTCGTGGCCGGGCCTTCCAGGCGAATGAGCGGGCCCTCGCCGCAGGCCAGCATCGAAAGTGCGACGAGCATCACCAGCGGGGGGGCCGCCGCCGGCCGGCAGCGGGTCGGCATCACTCGCGGTCCCCGCCACAGGCGTTGCGTACGCGTGCGGCGAGTGGTGAGTGCGGGTGCCGCTCCAGGAAGAGACCCCGGGCCCGGCGACCGGCCTCCAGGCGATCGCTGCCGCAGAGCGCCAGCACTCGGAGGCCTTCGCGCTCCTGGGTCAGCGCGCCACTCGGAAAGTCGCGCGCATGGTCGCGCAGGGCCTGCAAGGCGCGTCCGTGCTGGCCCCGGTGCACCGCCGCGGTGGCGATGCGGATCAGTGTGAGTTCGCGGCCCAGTCCGGGGTCTGTGGCGGCCCGGTTGCTCGCGGTGGGCGGCGCCGGGCTCGCTTGCGGCGCTGCCGGATGGGCCAGCCGGGTTCCCCGGTGGGAGTGGTCGGTGGTCGTCGTTCGCCTGTCGGTGGCATGGGCTTTGTGGGGGCCGTGCGTGCGCGTGCCGACGGCCGCCTTGTTGTCCAGCTTGTTGTCCAGCTTGTGGTCCTGCTTGTGGTCCTGCTTGTGGTTCTGCTGGTGGTCCAGCTTGTGGTCCTGCGGGTCGGCCTGGAGGTGGGGCGCGGCGGCCTGCGTCCGATCGTCGGCAGGCACGTTCTCGCCCGTTGCGGGCGCGCCGCCCACGGCTTGATGGTTTTCCCCGTCGCCGGCGGGCGTGCCATCGGGGCCCATCGCCTGGGCGAGGCCGCCCTGGGGTTGTGCCGGTCGCGCCGCCGGGGTAGGCGCCATCCGATCGCGGGTCGCCGCATGCGGCTCCGACGCCAGCGCCGTGCCCGTGGGCGGCCCGCCTGGCTCGGCCTGCGGTGCCCACATCACGGCGGCGGCCAGTCCGCCCAGCACCGCCAGGCCCGCGGCCAGCTTGAGGCCGGCGCCGCTCGCCAACCCCGCCCAGGGGCCCGGTGGCGCCGCGCTCGAGTTGCCCGCCGTCGAAGCCGGAGGGGGCGCGGCACCGATGCTGGCCATCAGCGCCGCGTGGACGCGCCTGCGGTCTTCGGGGGCCGGCTCGTCCGCTGTGCGGGCTTCGTCGAGCAGCGCCTGAAGGCGCGCCGGAAGCTGCTCGGGGGGCTCACTCATCGCCACCTCCCAGCGCTTCGCGGTAGTTGCGCTCGACGAACCTCACCAGCGCTTTGCGGGCCGAGCCCAGGCGCGAGTAGACCGTGCTCTGATTGGCATCGAGCGCCTCGCCGATCTCGCGCGCGTTCATGCCCTCGAGCTCCGAGAGGATGAAGACGGCGCGACGGTCCTCGTCGAGCGTGTCCAGGAATTCGCCGACGATGCGCGAGGCTTGCCCGCGCACGGCGCCGTCAAAGGGATCGTTTTGCTGGGGCGCCGGGATGCTGTCGTGCAGGGGGGCGAGTCCGCCCTTGCGCCGGACGCGTCGCCGGTAGTCGCTGGCGACCCGGCGCGCGATGGCGAATAGCCAGCTGCGCGCTGACCAACGCGGCTCATAGTCCGTGAGGCGCCGATATACGACGATGAACACATCCTGCGTGGCGTCGTCGAGGGAAGCCTCGGCCACGCCCAGTCGGCGCAGGCTTCGCCAAACGAAGTCAAAATGTGCCGTGTAGAGTTCATCGAGATCGGGTTGAGCCCTGGCGGCGCGCTGGTCCGCGGCCGGTACAACGACCGGATCGAGCTTGCTAAGGGTGCTGGGCACCACACCAGATTAATGGCCAGGGCCCCGTCGATCCACCGATGAAATGCGCGCTGGGTCCGTGGATTTTTTCAAAGGTGGAAGAAAACGGCCAAATCCGCGCGTCCAGACCAGGTCGGGATGCGGTGGAGCAGGGTGCTGCCGCTGTCGAGGGCGAAGCGCGGGCCCCGGAGCGGGAATAGCAGGCCCGCCTGCAGTCGCAGCCC
The DNA here is from genome assembly GCA_029880325.1 of Myxococcales bacterium. Lineage (GTDB taxonomy): Bacteria > Myxococcota_A > Polyangia > Polyangiales > JAFGIB01 > JAOUOP01. The sequence continues at coordinate 96,855 of JAOUOP010000027.1, forward strand.
GCCATAGGGCCCGAGCACGAGCCAGCGCAGGGCCGCTGACACCTCCGGTGCGATCAACAGGCCCCCGTGCCACGGCGCGTCCGCAACGCGCGTGCGGGCGCGGATTTGCCCCAGCCAGAGCCCGGCGCAGGGGCCGAGCTGCACCGAGGCAGCGGCGAAAACGTCCTGGCAGCTTCCAAGCCGGGCGGCGAGCAGGGCGAAATCCACCTCAAAGGCCGTGTTTTCGCCCTGGACCCGGACCTCGTTGTTGGGCCAGGGAGGGGTCAGTGCCAGCGCCAGCTCGGGTCGCAGCGAGCCGAGTTCGGCGGCGACGTAGGCCCCGACGGAGACGGCGGTCTGGGGTAGCAGGTGGGCGACGAGGCCCAGCGGGATCAGCCCCAGGTCGAGGCCAGGCTGCCAGGACGTTTTCCGCTCGGGTTCGGGTTCGGGTTCGGGCTCGGGCTCGGGCTCGGGCTCGGGCTCGGGTTCGGACTCGGGCTCGGGCTCGGGCTCGGGCTTCGGGGGGGGGGCGTCGGCGGCGGTCGACGCCGCCAGTGCGGGATCGAGGGCCAAGGCCACCAGCAGGGCCGCCATCTTCGTGGCTTCGTCGCAGTCGGCCGCCCGCAGGCGCCGCGAGGCGGTGTCGGTGTCGCGCTCGACCTGCAACTCGACGCTGAAAGCGTCCGCCTGGGGCCGCAACTGCAGCTCCAGGGTCACCTCTTCAGGCGCCTGGAAGTCCGGGCCCAGCAGGCGCGCCACCTCCTGCATCACTTCCTCTTGATCGGGCGCGCAGTCGCCGTCGGTCGCCAGCTGCAGCGACACGCCGTCCAGCTGTTGCGCTGCACCGGAGTTCGCCAACGAAGCCCAGGTCAGCAATGCAGCGGCGGCGAACTCGGCGCTGCGTCGCGAAGTTCGCCCGGAGCGCACGCCCATGGGGGCTTCATACCACGGCGCAGCATTGATTCCCCAATCGCTGCGCTCCCCACCCGGGCCTACAGAGACCGCACGATCTGGCCTGTGCTTCGATGGGAATCGCGATGGCTGGCCATAGATCTCCATGGTACCGCCCTGGCGTGTGCCCGACTTCCAATTGCGAAGGAGCGAGAACCATGACGCTACGACAGACTTGGCTTGGTAATGCCCTCGCGGGTTGTTGCCTGATGGCGGCCGCCGCGTCGCTCACGGCCTGCTCGGACGACCCGGTTGGCCCCGCCAGCTGCGTTCCCGGTGAGGTCACAGCCTGCAAGTGTGAGGCGGGCGGTTCGGGGAGCACCACCTGCGGCAGCAGCGGCGTGGTCTCGCGCTGCGATTGCGGCAACGGCCTCGAGCCCGCCCTGGGTGCGACGAGCGGCGGCGGCAGCGGCCGCACCTCCGTGGTTGTCGGCGTCAATAACGGCCTGGCCCCGGGCGGCGAGTTTGGAGCGCCCGCCAGCAGCGCTGAGGTTGCCAGTTGCGACGTCAGCTGCGATGGCGTCTGTACCGACAGCGCCGTCTGCGTCGGCTGCTTCGGCAGTACCGATTGCGGTGGCGGTGATCCCATATGCGACACCTCCCGCGCCCGCTGCGTCGAGTGCCAGGGCAGCATCGACTGCGCCGGCAACGAGGTCTGCGACCTGGCCGACGGCGAGTGCGTCACCGGTTGCTCCGGCGACGCCAGCTGCGGCGGCGACCGCCCCTACTGCGATCGCGGCCTGGGCCACTGCGTCGAATGCGTGGGTGATGGCAACTGCACCGACGGCGACCAACGCTTCTGCGATCTGAGCGTGGGTGAGTGCGTCGAGTGCCTGGGAGACGCGGACTGTGGCGGTACCCAGCGCTGTGATGGCGCCCGCGGTCGCTGCATCGAGTGTCTCGACTCCAGCGACTGCGGCGGCGGCGAGCCGGTCTGCGATCCGGTGCGCGGCCGCTGCGTGGAATGCATCCTCGACAGCCACTGCGGTGGCGACACTCCCGCCTGCGACCGCGACGACCACCAGTGTGAGGAGTGCACCCTGGATTCCCATTGCGCGCCGGGCGAGAGCTGCGACCGCGGCGACTGGGAGTGCCGCGGCGGCTGAGGCCCTTGCCGGGGGGGGGGCCAGCGGGCCCGGCCGTTTGCGACTTGAGCCGGGAAAGCGACCGATTTCGCATGGAACTGTCCATCGAATCCGCATGAGCACCTGAGCTACGCTCCCACACAGTTACTCAGTTGCACGCGACCGGGAATCCTGGTAGTCGTGGACGCGGGTGATGTGAGCTGTCTTCGGCCGCGTGGGCGCGTGCTGGGGGCAGCTCCGTGTCATGGAGCGAGTGCATGCCGAAGTCGCGGTTTCCCTGGTTGTCGTTGCGCAAGAAGACCGACCCCGAGTTCCCCGTGGAGCCTCCGATGTGGATGGGGAGTCGCTCCAACGGCGAGTACTTCCACCAGCAGACCTCCCGCGAGCGCCTGATCCGCAAGTTGGTGCTGGAGCGGGCCGACGAAAGCTCGCGCAAGCTGGGCATGGACCGGCGCGAGTTTCTGGCCAGCTCCATGGGCATGTTTACGACGCTGGCGGTGATCAATCAGGTGGGCGGTTGCGGTGGCGACGACGGTGACGGAACCACCTCGACGTCCGTGGCTGATGCGGCCATGGGGTCGGCCCCCGACGCCGGCGCCATGGTCGACGCCGCAGCGGCTGATGCGGCTTCAGGAGCCACGGGCAAGGGCAACGCCATCGGCTCCTGCCCCTACGTGGTCCCCACGGAGGCCACTTGCGAAGAGACCGACTTGCTCAGCGGCGACGAGTTCATCTTCGACGTCCAAACCCACAGTTTCGACGACGGCGAGTGGCGCCAGCGCAACAACGTTTACGCCAGCTTTTTGGGGATTCTGGCCACCTGCACCGACGCCAGCGAGCGGCTCGCCTGCTTCGACGAGCAGCATTATGGCACGCTGATGTTCGTCGAGAGCGACACCACAGTCAGCGTGATCTCCTCCTGGCCCGCCCAGCTCTGCTCCGAGGGCGGTCCCAGTGTCTGCGGGCTGCCGCTGTCCAATCCGGCCATGCGCGAGCTGCGCGACTCGATCAACCGTCGCGCCAAGTCCGAGCGCGTGGTCAATCAGGTGCAGGTGATGGCCAACGATCGCTGGGAGCTGCAGGCCGAGGCCATGACCATGGCGGCCCAGGATCCGGCCTGGGGCGCGGTGGCCTGGAAGGGCTATCCCGGTTGGGGCCCGGCTGACGCGGGCATCGGTGGCGCCGGCTATTTCCTCAACGACGACACCGGCCGCACCTTCATCGAGCACGGGCTTTCACTGGGGGTTTCAAACTTCGCCATTCACAAGGGCTTGCCGATCCCCGGCTTCGACGTCGAGCACAACCAACCGGTGGAGGTCGGCGCCACGGCCAAGGAATATCCCGAGGCGACCTTCATCATCTACCACAGCGGCATCGGCGCCGGCACCGGCAACATCCTGTCGGTGGCGACGCCCGAGCGCGTGCCCTTTGACGAAAACATCGAAGACCCGTTGCAACACCAGGGCGTCAACCAGTTGATCGCCTCGATGCGTCAGGCGGGCCTGGGCGCTGGCGACAACGTCTATGCCGAGATGGGCAGCGCCTGGAGCAACGTGATGGACGACCCGGTCGCCGCCCAGCACTACATCGGCAAGCTGCTGAAGTACTTCGGTGAGGACAACATCGTCTGGGGCACCGACTCGATCCTCTACGGCAGCCCGCAGCCCCAGATCGACGCCTTCCGTCGCTTCCAGATCACCGAAGAGTTCCAGGAGATGTACGGCTACCCGCAGCTCACCGAGCAGGCGAGGCGCAAGATCTTCGGGCTCAACGCCGCTGCCATCTACTGCGTCGACCCCGACGCCAAGCGCTGTGCGGTGACCGCAGACGAATTCGCCAGCGTGCGCCAGCACTGGGACGCCGACTTCGGCCCCCGCCGTTGGGCGATCCAGGAGCCGCTGGGTCCCACCAGCCGCCGCGAGTTTCTGCAGCTTGCCCGCTTCAATCGCGCCCGTCGCCAGCCCGGCTAGGAGACTGGTGTCAAACGAGCGTGCGTGGATCTCGGAGCGCCGTGACCTCGTGGGGGGCAGCCGAGGACCGAGGAAATACCCGCTATTTTCGCAGCGGACTCGGATGGCGCACACGGGGTTACGCCGCCCGGGAGGTGCGTGCGCTCGTTTGACACCAGTCTCCTAGGAGACTGGTGTTTTTCGTGACCGTGTGCGTTTTCGTCGCGAGGGGGATCGAAATCGGCGATCAAGACGGATATTGAGGGGGTATGACCTTGGGACGAGCGCCGCAGCAGGCCAATCTGCTGA
>JAOUOP010000028.1 GCA_029880325.1 Myxococcales bacterium
CCGAGAGCGGATCATGACTCCCGCCGAGCACATCTAGATGTGCTCGGCGCGAGTGCTGAGCCGATGATCGGGGTCGATACGATGCCAGATGCAAGGACGGCCTCCGCCGGAATACTCCGTGTATTTCTAGGGGACCGGACGCCGCAGCTGGCGCCGTAGCGGTCCCGAGAGCGGATCATGACTCGCGCCGAGCACATCTAGGTGGTGACAAGCAGTGCCGGCCTGAATAGGGTCCCGGTGGCTGGTGCGCTCAAGGCCCGGCCGGTCGGGAAGAAGTGCAGGGACCGCGCGACGTAGTTGAAGGCGAGGACGAGGAGAGGCCGACGCTTCCCTCCCCTCCGCAGCAGGAGCGGACGCGTCAGGACCAGACGCCCACCGTGATCGCGCCGATCCCGGACTTCGAGGCGTCGAAGCCGCGCGAGGACGACGACGAGCTGACCCAGCCCTATCCGCTGGAGCGCCGCGTGGTGAGCGCAGCAGCGGCCACCGTGCCTCCCGATGGGGCCGAGCCGGGCGCCGCCAGAGCGCCCCAGGAAGATCGCACGGTGGTGGGGCCGCCTCCCCGGGAAGCGCTGGTGTGGATGAGCGAGCAAGAGGGCCGCTCGAGCAGCCTGACGATCACGCCGCCGGCTCCCTCGGAGGGCGTCGAGCTGCCTCACATGAAGCCACCGCGGATGCCGGGAGAGCCCGCGCAGGGCGCGACCGGCACCTCGAGTCTGGCTCCGGCCGAGCTTCAGGCCAGGGCCACGGGCGCCAAATCGAAGGCGCCCTTGTTCCTGCCCATGGCCGCCGCAGCAGTGCTGCTGGCGCTGTCGGTGACGCGGCTGTCGCAGTGGGCCGATGCCGAGCAGGCCGCGGCCGGCGAGGCAGCCGCGAAGCCGATCATCGTCCAACCCTACCAGGCCCCTAAAGCCCCCGCGGCCACCGGGGCTGCGCCCCCGGGTTCCGAACTCGCTGCGGTAGACCAAGCGCAGGCGCCAGCGGAAGCCACACCCGAGGGCCAGGCTGACTCTGATGGCCGGGCTCGCGCCAGGCGGCGTCGTCGCGCCTCCCGACCGCAAGCCACCGGGCCGCGACCCGAGCAGCCGCCCCGCAGCGAGGTGGTCGCAGCGCTCAAGGGCCTCGAAGACGCGGTGCGGGCCTGCGCCGGCGGCCGCCACGGCCGGGCCGAGGTGGAGCTGACCTTCCGCAGTGAAGGGCGCGTCTCCCACGCCAACATCGGTGGCGACTTCGCCGGCAGCGTCGAGGGCAGCTGCATCGCCCGCGCCGTACGCAAGGCCCGCGTGCCGCCCTTCACAAAAGCGAGCGTCAAGGTGTTCTATCCCTACTCCTTGTGAGCGCGATGCAGAATAATCCCCCCGCTCACCGAGCGACGAGAGGACTCCCCATGCGTTTCAAGTACGGCTGCAATCCCCACCAAAGCTTCGCCCAGGTGCTGCCCCTGGACGCCGCCAAGATGCCGGTGGAGGTGCTCAATGGCAGCCCCGGCTTCATCAACTTTCTCGACGCCCTCAACGCCTGGCAGCTGGTGCGCGAGGTGCGCCTGGCCCTGCAGCTGCCGGCCGCAGCCAGCTTCAAGCACGTCTCGCCAGCCGGCGCCGCCGTGGCCACGCCGCTGAGCGAAGACCTGGTCCGCTGCTACGAGGTGGAGGGCAAGGAGCTGTCGCCAGCGGCCACCGCCTACATCCGCGCCCGCGGCGCCGACCCCAAGAGTTCCTTCGGCGACTTCGTGGCGCTGTCGGACGTGGTCGACGTGCCCACGGCCAAGTTCCTCAAGCCCCTGGTCTCCGACGGCATCATCGCCCCCGGCTACGAAGCCGGCGCCCTCGAGATTCTGAAGAACAAGAAGAAGGGCGGCTTCATCGTGCTGGCCGCCGACCCCGACTTCGTCGCGCCCCAGCGCGAGGGCCGCGAGATTTTCGGCATGCGCATGGAGCAGGATCGCAACGCCGAGGAGCTGGGTCTGCAGCACCTCAAAGATGTGGTCTGCGGTGAGCTCAACGATGGAGCGCGGCGCGACCTCTTGCTGGGTCTGATCACCCTGAAATACACCCAGAGCAACTCCGTGGGCTACTCCCTGGACGGCCAGATGATCGGCATCGGCGCCGGTCAGCAGTCGCGCGTGGACTGCACCAAGCTCGCCGGCGGCAAGGCCGACATCTGGCAATTGCAGCGCCATCCCAAGGTGCTGGGGCTCAAGTTCAACAAGGGCATGGGGCGCCAGGATCGCATCAATTTCCGCGTTCGCTACATCGAAGGCGACCTGCTGCCGGCCGAGGAGCGCGCGCTACGCGCGGCCCTCGACCAAGACTTCGAGCCGCTCAGCGCCGAGGAAAAGCGGGCCTGGCTCGACAAGGCCGGGGGCGTGAGCCTGACCTCCGACGCCTTCTTTCCCTTCCGCGACAACATCGACCACGCCAAGAAACATGGCGTGGCCTTCGTGGCCCAGCCGGGCGGCTCGGTGCGCGATGACGAGGTGACCGAGGCCTGCCGCGAGTACGGCATGGCCATGGTGCACACCGGCATCAGGCTATTTCATCATTGACCGTTTTTAGTCGGATCACGAGAACCCATGACCGGCGCGGTGCAGCCGCAGGCGGTGAAAGGCCACCTCCACCAGCGCGTGGTCGATGGCACCTGCGGCCACCATGGCGTCCACCTCGCGCAGCGGCTGCAGCAGCACTTCGATGTCTTCGCCGGGGTCGAGCGCCTGCTCGGCGGCCAGGCTGCAGCCTTCGGCCACGAAGATGTGGAGGCGGTTGCGCATGAACGCAGGGTTGGGGGCGATGGCTCCCAGTGAAGTGATGCGCTGGGCCACGAAGCCGGTCTCCTCGCGCAGCTCGCGTTCGACGGCCGTGCGCGGGGACTCGCCCGGGTCGACGATGCCACCGGGGATCTCGAGGGTGACGGCTTCGGAGCCGAAGCGAAACTGACGGATCATGACCACGTCATCGGTCTCGGTCAGCGCCACCACGTTGACCCAGTCGGCGGTCTCCAACACCACCGCGTCCAGCGGCGCTGCGGTGCGCGGCGAGACAAAACGCTCGCGCTTGAGGGCGAAGATGGGCAGACCCAGGACGGTTTCTTCGGAAAGGCGCTTCCAGTGTTTCGGCATGGCGTAGGGCTCTGGAGCTCAACTCAAATGGGCGTCGACGATGGCGGGCGCGGCCGCGGGCAATACCCCGCTGACCCAGGCCAGGTCGATGGAGGTGAAACGCTCGCGGATCTGGGCACAGTTGTACACCGACCACAGGAAGCGCTCGCGCCCGATGCCCAGATCAGCGACGCGGTGGACCGCTCCGGCGCGCCGCAGCACCTCGCGCAGCCAGGCGGCCTTGGGCAGCATCGGCCCGAGCGTGGTGCGCAGCTCCTGCCAGAGGTCGGGCTCGCGCAGGCGGGCGACGGCCTCGACCAGACGGCGGCTCTGGGCGGCGTGGTGCTCGGCCACCGAAGCGCCGATGGGACCCCAGCCCTCGCGATCCAGGGGTAGCGGCGCGTCGTCGAAGCGCGGGGCCTCGAGGGCCAGCACACGCTCGTAGAGGGCGGCGGCGAAGATGGTGCCGACGCCCACTTGGCGTCCGTGCAGGTCGTGCTCTACGCCCTCGGCGTCGGCCCGCATATCCAGGGCGTGGCTCAGCAGGTGCTCGCCGCCGGAGGCCGGCATGCTGCTGCCCTGCAGCGACATGGCGCAGCCGGAGAAGACCAGAGCCTCAAAGAGCGCTGACACGGCGTCGGCCTCGGCGCGCGCCAGCGCCTCGGGGCGCGACAAAAAGCGCCCCTCGATGCCGTCGATGATGCCCGCGATGGCCGGGTCAAAAGCCTCGCCGAAGAGCAGCTCATTCATCTTCCAGTCGACCGTGCTCACGGTCTTGGCGAGCACGTCGCCCAGGCCGGCGCTGGTGAGGGTCGCTGGAGCAGCCGCCAGCACCGCCGGATCGGCGGCCACGTGACGATGGGCGCGCGCCAGGATCAGGGTCTTCACGCCGGCAATCGCGGGCGCCACGTTGGCCGCGGCGTAGCCGTTCATGGAGGCGGCGGTGGCGAAGATGGCCGCCGGCTTGTCCGCGTCGAAGGCGACCCACTTGCAGAGGTCGCTGATCACGCCGCTGCCCACGCCCAGCAAGTAGTCGCAGCCTGAAGTGCGCTCGGCGAGCCAGGCGCGGCTGGCTTCGTCACAGCGGGGCCAGTGGCCTTCCGGGTCGGGCAGCAAGAGGGGCTCAGGCGACAGACCCCGGGCGCCCAGGGCCGCTGCGCAGCGCTCGCCGGCCGCCGGCCGCGTGCGGGCGTCGAAGACCACGGCCACTCGGCGCGCGCCGACGGCAGGAAGCTCGCCAACCAGTGCTGCGGCCAGGCGCTCGGGAGCGTCGGCACCCAGAATCAGGGAACGGGGCAGCCGGTCGCGACGCCCCGCCAGGGTTGAGGTCACGGCGGGGCCGAGGGCGTCGAAGAGTTCCATCGCCCCCCAATCATATCGCAGGTCGCAAGCGCACCCCGCTGACGCGCCCGTGAAACCTACCGCGCGATCCCAAAAGCGCCGCTTCGGAAGCCGAGCAAGCCCCAACAGCTGCGACCCGATTGATCTAGATCAACTCCCGGACACCGGCGGTTCATGGCCGCATGAAGGGGTACTCCTCATCGTCATCGAGGGCTTCGGAGATGAATTCGAGTTCGCGGCGGATGTCCTCGAGGCTGCGCGTACGCTTGAATAGTAGCATCGCGCGGTCCACGAGCGCCCGGGCGACGGCCTCGCTCTGAACGCCCTGGCGTTCCGCCTCGGCCAGAAGGGGGACTAAATGTTGGTCAACGAGTCGGTACGCGCTCATGGCTGATACGAACCTGGCATGGCACAGCGGGATGTAGGTGTGACATACCAGGGGTTGGGCGGCGCGCATAGCGCGGCCGCCGCCCGATGAGCCGCGCGTCGGGTGCTACCGGATCAAAGTAGCGTCTGGCCACCCGTTCGCGGTTGCGCATGGGCAAGCCGTGCGTAGGTCGATGATGCAGGTCAACTCGTCCACCCAAGCCCGAGAGGAGCGGTAGTCGTCATGAGCAATCTCGAAGGCATCGGCAACGGCGGCAAGCTGCTACAAAAGCACACGGCATCGCACCACTGCGTCGGCTGTCCCGCGGCCGGGCGAAATGTGCTCGAAGGGCTGCTTGGCGAATCGTCTGCCAGTTGCGGCTTCGATTCGCTGGCCGTGGAAGCGCGCTCCACGCTGCCCGCCTCCTGGTTGGGCCGCTATGCGTTCGCCATCGTGCGCCGGGGCTATTTGATCCGGCAGCGGACCGACGCCGCTGGGCGCACGACTTCAATCGACGCCATGGGTCCCGGCTGCTCGTTTCCGCTGGACCGTCAAGGCAGCAACCCGGAGGACAGCAGCATCTCCGGCTACGCCGTGACGCGCGCCCTGGTGTGCCTGTGCGATGAGGAGACCATCGTCCGCGGCCTGAGCGAGGGGGGCGATACGGCGGTGCACGTCCATCAGCTCGACGCTGAAGTGATCCGCCGCATGGAGCGGCTGGCCGACGCGCGCGGTCGCGGCGGAGCGGCCTCCAAGGTCGCGGCCCTTCTGTGCAGCCTGGCCGACACGCTGCGGCCGGGTGGCGATGGCGATTCGACGATCCCCGCAGAATTCCTGCAGCGGGATCTTGCGGGGCTTTTGTCGATCCGCCACGAGTCGGTCTGCCGCGTGATGCGCGACTTCGCCAAAGAGGGACTCATCGAACGCGGAGACACCGGCATCCGCCTGACGGGCCGCGAAGCGCTCCAGGCGATGTAGCCGTAGCAGGCGTCAGACGTGACTCCTCAGCCCTGGCGGCCGTGCTCGATGAGGTCGGCCAGGGCGTCGAGTGCGTCGGTCTGCGTGAAGACTCCGATGACCGCGCCGTCGCCAGCATCGTCCGTGATGAGAGCACAGCCGTACGAGTGCTCGAGCATCATGCGCACCACGCGCTTGAGGGCCATGGTGGGCGGAACGGCGTAGGGTACCGGGGTCATCGCCTCGATCACGGCAACCTCGGACAGTCCCCGCGGCGACAAGCTGCGCACCTGGGAGATGTCGCTCTCCGAAAGCACACCGATGGCATGGCCACCCTTGAGCACGGGCAAGTGGCGGACGCCGAGTTCCCCCATCTGCTCTGCGGCCTGCTCCAGGGTGGCGTCGAAGGCGATGGTCGCGGGACAGGGCGTCATGTAGCGCGAGACCTGGGGCTCTCCTGGCTGGACCATGGCCTGTGCCTCCCGTGTGGGCGCTGCCGACGGCGCCGGCCTCAGCCCTCGGCCTCCAAGAGTTCGACCACCAGCGTCATGAAGTCGCTCTCGGTAACCATGCCGCAGAGCTGACCCGCATCGTCGACCACCGGCAGGCAGTGGTAGTCGTTGGCCGCCAGCAGCTTGGCCGCCTCGGCCAGGGACGTTTTTGGCGTGACCGTGCGCACCTCGCGCGTCATCACGGAGGCAACGAAGGTTTGGTGCTTGTCGCGGCTGTCCATCTGCTCGTGAAGGCGGTCATGGTGCAGCTGACTGGAAGTCACCGCCAGCAGGTCATGGCTGCTAAGCACGCCCACAACCTTGCCGTCGTCGACCACGGGGGCGTGATGAATGCCCAGATTGCGCATGTCCTGCTGTGCCGACCACAGATCGGATTCCTCATTCAAGGTGATCGGATTGCTCGTCATGATGTCGGCGACTACGCGCATGTCGGTGGCCTCTCGCTTCGCGGATTGCTCTCCCGAAGCATACACCGGGAAGCTCAAGCAATGGCCGTGCCACCGAAAAGTCGCGCTTGAACCGCGATCGGGGCGCAGAACTTTCGTTTTTCGACCGAACGCGCGCCAGTTGTGCGTGCTACCGCTCTAGACCCTACACAAGCGCATGCGGAGGATGAGCTGCGCAAAGCTGTTGTGAATCAGGGGTTTGCGAAAAGCGCAGGCGCACCAGGAGGAGCGTTGAGCCTTTTCGCGAGCGCCTGAACGCAAGAGATTTGTGGAGATCGCCTGTAACATGCGCTTGTTTAGGGTCTAGATGTGCTCGGCGGGAGTCATGATCCGCTCTCGGGACCGCTACGGCGCCAGCTGCGGCGTCCGCTCCCCTTGAAATACACGGAGTATTCCGGCGGAGGCCGTCCTTGCATCTGGCATCGTATCGACCCCGATCATCGGCTCAGCACTCCCGCCGAGCACATCTAGAGCGGCGCCACCGGCAAACGCACGATGAAGCGTGCACCGCCCAGGTCGTCGGGCTTGGCCAGGGCGAGTTCGCCACCGTGGGCGTCAACCACCTTGCGACAGAAGGCCAATCCCAGACCGACCCCGGAGTCCTTGGTGGTGACCAGCGGCTCGAAAAGACGTGGGATCAGGGTCGCGTCGACGCCGGGCCCAGAGTCGCTGACACGCAGCTCCACGCGGCCATCGCGGCCGGGCACCACCTCCAGGCGCACCCTACCCTCGGCACCGATGGCCTCGACGGCGTTGATGAGGAGGTTGCTCAGGACTTGCTCGATCTGCGCGGCGTCCACCAAAACCCTGGGCAGGTCCGGTTCGATCAGCAGCTCGACGCCAAAGCCCAGCTCCTCGAGTAGGCTGGCGGCGGCCCGCTCGGCCAGCAGCGGCGCCGCCACCGGCAGCACGTGGGGGGGGCGATCGCGCACGATGTCGAGCATGCTGCCGATAATGCGGTTGGAGCGGCTGACCTGGGCGCGGATCTTGTCGACGTGACGCCGCAGGGCCGGCTCGGTACCGAGCTTGCGGCGCAGCAAGTAGGCCGACGACTCGATCACGCCAAGGGGGTTGCGAAGCTCGTGACCGATGGTCGACGTCATTTGGCCAAAAGTCGCCAAACGCTCACGGCGCTGCAACTGGGCGCGGTAGTCCTCGCTGTAGGTGTGCAAAATGATTGCGAGTTCAAGATCCAACAGGCGGTTGATGGCGCGGACGCGGGCGGCTGTAACAGCGTCGGGGGCGTCGTCTTCGAGCGCCACCAGGACCAGACGCTCTCGCACCAGAGCCATGGCCGTAAAGTTATACTGCTGGGGGAGCTGAATGCGTACATGCACCCGGCCGATGCGCGCGCGCTCTTCGAAATAGTGTTCGTCCCAGGGCCCCGTCAGGCAGCTCCTGAGCCAAGCCTGCAGCGTGCGCTTCAGACGTGAGATCTGCTCCTGGCCACCGCGAACCACGGCCACCGCCTCGGAATGCTCGACGACGCGCGCGTAAAAAGATTCGACGATGGACTCGACGTGGGGCTCCGCCAGCGTCGAAAGCTCGCGCAGGCGCGTCTCGTCTTCGGAGTCGAAGCGCACGTAGCGCTTGAGCTCTTCGAACATTGATTCGGTGGGCATGGTGGCTGGCTGCGCGGCGCTCCGGGGGTGGCGACGTTCGCGGGCTCGAGAGTAGCCGAATTCCTGCGCAAAGCCTCCCCCGGAGATGCTGCCGGACATTGTCGATTGCCGGTCATTCGACGGGACGCAGGCCGGGGCGGCTTCTGGCACGATGGTACTCACCGGTAACAACAAGCGATGGCCGTGATGGACGACGACGATGACGAGAAGCGCTGGGAAGCGGTGGCCGCGCGCGACGCCACGGCCGATGGGAGCTTCTACTTCGGGGTGCGCACGACCGGGATCTTCTGCCGGCCGGGCTGTACGGCACGTACGCCGCGGAAGGCGAATGTGGTGTATTTCGAGTCCACGAGCGCGGCCGAGCGGGCTGGCTACCGGGCCTGCAAGCGCTGCCGGCCTCTGGATGCCCCGTCCGAGCGGGCGCTGGCCGCGCGCATTGCCCGGGCTTGCCGGCTGCTCTCGCGGCAGCAGCCCATCGAGACCCGTGAGCTGGCGGCGCTCCTGGGCATGAGCTGTGGGCACTTCCAGCGCCTCTTCAAACGTCAACTGGGAGTCACGCCGCAACAATACCGCAGGCGCGTGCGCTCGGAGCGCGCTCGGAGCCTGCTTTCGGAGGCCAGCTCGGTGACGGACTCGCTGTACGAGGCGGGCTTCGAGTCCAAGAGCGCTTTCTACGCTAGCCTGGGCGCGGAGCTGGGGATGCGCCCGGCTGCGGCACGGGCCGCCGGCGATGGTGAACTCATCTACTACACATCACGGGACTGCTCGCTCGGCGTGGTGCTGGTCGCGTGGACCACCCACGGCGTTTGCAGCGTCACCCTGGGCGACGCGCAGGAACCGCTTTTGGCCGAGCTCGAAGCCTGGTTGCCGCGGGCGCGCTTCGAGGCCGGCGAGGACTGCGCGTGGGTGATGGCGGTCGTGGATGCGGTGGACGGCAACGGCAGCGGCCAGGCCCAGCTGCCCCTGGACATGCGCGGAACGGCTTTTCAGGAGCGCGTTTGGCAGACGCTGCGCAGCATTCCCGCGGGCGAGACCCGGAGCTACCAGCAGATCGCCGAGAGCCTGGGGCAACCCGGGGCCGCGCGTGCGGTGGGCGCGGCCTGTGCCCGCAATCGACTGGCTGTGATCGTGCCGTGCCATCGCGTGCTGCAAAGCGACGGCGGCCTCGCCGGCTACCGCTGGGGCAGGCCCCGCAAGGAAACTCTGCTGGCGCGGGAGCGGGAGCCGGAGCGGGTGAAGGGGCGCAAGCGCTGACGCCCTGCGGGTCGGGGTGTAGTCTCGAGAGCGTGGTGGAAGCAAACGCACCCGCGCTGCTGCTGAGCGACCTGGACGGCACACTGCTGGACTCGAACCACGCCCTGCGCCCCCGGGTGCGGGCCGAGCTGGAACGCATCGGCACCTCGGGCGTGACCCGAGCCGTGGCCACGGGCCGCTCACTCTACGCCGCCCAGCGCGTGCTCGATGCCTCGACGCCCATCGACTATCTGATCTTCTCGTCGGGCGCTGGCATCGCAAGCTGGCCAGCAGCCACGATGATCTACGCACAAGCCATGCCGTCGGCTTCGGTGGAGCGGGCTGCGGCATTCTTCATCGCCGAGCGCATGGACTTTCTGGTGCACGACGCGCCGCCTGACAGCCATCGCTTCGCCTACGTGGCCTTCTCGAGCCCCTCTCCGGTCGATCGCCGTGTGCAGATGTACCGCGAGCATGCGCGGGAGCTTTCTGTAGCCGGCGGCGCCATCGCGTGGCCGGGGACGGCAACTCAATTGCTGGCCATGCCGCGCGAGGGCGACCACACAGAGCTGCACCGGCGCGTGCAGTCGGCGCTTACCGCACAGCAGGTCGTGCGCACCACCTCGCCACTCAACGACGGCTCACTATGGCTCGAGGTCTTTCCGCCGCAGGTCTCAAAGGATCGCGCAGCCGCCTGGCTGGCGGCCCGGCTCGGAATTGACGGCACCCGAACCTACGCCGTGGGCAACGACTTCAACGACGAAAGTCTGCTGTCCTGGGCAGCGAGCGCACGCGTGGTCGGCAATGGACCGGCGAGTCTGCGCGCTCGCTTCGGCAGCGTACCGAGTAACGACGCCGACGGCGTGGCCCATGCAATCGCCGCCTTTGGCCTGTAGGCAGGCGCAGGCAGCGTCCAGGCATCGCCGTCAGCGGTCGCCGGTAGCGAGTGCGGCCCCGGAGCCGAACGCTCGGGTGTCAGCAATGGGCGATTCGCTGGTGACGGGAGGAATGTCGTCGCTCTCGGCGGCATGCCGGCATCGACCTCCCGCGCACAGGGGCGGGCGCCGGCCCGATCCCCCACCCACGCGCGGCGCTCCCCGACGCTGAGGGCCTCGCCCCGCAGCAGGAAGCGGCCACCGCGCCCATGCCGCTTCTCGAGCACGGCGCCTTTCGGGTAGACGACGCGACGTGCTAGATGTGCGCGGCGGGAGTCATGATCCGCTCTCGGGACCGCTACGGCGCCAGCGGCGGCGTCCGGCCCCCTTGAAATACACGGAGTATTCCGGCGCAGGCCGTCCTTGCATCTGGCATCGTATCGACCCCGATCATCGGCTCAGCACTCCCGCCGAGCACATCTAGATGTGCGCGGCGGAAGTCTCGCACGTCTAGCACGCGCCCATGCCAGCCCCCTCTCCCGCAAGCGCCCGCACGAGGCTGCTGTGAGCGCCGACTGGGCCACGCCTCCCATGGCCACCTGGGTGCTGGTGGGCGCCTACCTGATCGACCGCTTCTGCGGCGAGCTGCCCAATGCCGTCCATCCGGTGGCCTGGATGGGCAAATGCGCCGCCTGGCTGGCCTCCCCCTTGCATCGCGCGCCGATTCCGATGGCCCTGCTCGGAGGGGCCCTGGTCGCACTGATTTTGCCCGCCGCTAGCGCAGGCGTTGGCCTGCTACCGCGGCTTGTCGACCCGCCGCTGCTGCGCGGCCTGCTCGAGACCTGCCTGCTGTCGACGGCGTTCGCCATCGGGGCGCTGGGCGCGGCCGTGCGCGTGGTCAGCGATGCTCTGCGCGCCAGCGACCTCGGCTCCGCCCGCCGCGCCACGCGGGCCCTGTGCAGCCGCGATCCGAGTTCCTTGACCTCTAGTCAAGTGAGCGCGGCCGCCATCGAGTCAGCCGCCGAAAACACCTGTGATAGCGTGGTCGCGCCGCTCTTTTACTATGCGCTCTTCGGGCTGCCGGGCGCCTGGGCCTATCGCGCTATCAACACGCTCGACGCCATGCTCGGCTACCACGGCCGCTTCGAGTACCTTGGCAAGGCCTCGGCGCGCCTGGACGATCTGGCCAATCTAATACCCGCGCGCCTGACCACCACGCTTTTGTGGCTCGCGGCACCGAAGCGCTCGGCCCTGCGCGTGTGGCGACGCGACGCGCACTTGACCGAGAGTCCCAACGCGGGCCATCCGATGGCCATGATGGCGGGGCTCTTGAACGTGGAGCTTCAGAAACCCGGCGCCTACCGCCTCGGGAGCGGCCTGCCAGAGCCCCGGAGCGAGGACGTGGAGCGCGCTCTGCGCATCGTGGAGCGGGCCTCGGGCCTGTGGGTCGTCGCCATCGCCGCGCTGTGCTGGGGGCTCGCTTGAGGGTCGCGGCCGAACACGGTGGCATCGATGACGCCGAACTCGCGAATCTGGGCGTCGACCCCGCCCACGTGCTCGACCTCAGCGTCAGCATCAACCCCTTCGGCCCCTGCACGGCTGTGGCCCAGGCACTGGCCCACGCCCCCTACCACCGCTACCCCGACCCCGAGGCCCGCGCCTGCCGACGCACCATGGCCGACGCGCTGGCGACAACTCCCGAGCGCATCGCCGTCGGCAACGGCGCCACCGAGCTGCTGTGGGGCCTGGTCGGACTGCTCGCGCGCAGGGGCCGTGGTCCCGCGCTGCTGGCCGAGCCCTGCTTTGGAGAAGTGCGAGCCGCCTGCCGGGTCCATGGCGTGCCCGTGCGCGCCATCCGGGCCGATCGGAACGGAAACATCGCTCGCGACCTCGACGCGCTCGCTGCCGCGGCGCGCGAGCAGCCGCCATGCCTGGTCTACCTCTGCAACCCCAGCTCCCCCGACGGTGCGATCACGCCCATCGACGAAGTCGCGGCCTTCGCCCGGACCCTGTCCCCGCTACCGCTCGTGCTCGACGAATCCTTTCTCTCGCTCAGCGACCGCCACGCTGACCTGCACGTGGCGCTTCCTGAACATGTGGTGCGCGTGCGCTCGCTGACCAAGGACCATGGCATCCCCGGCGTGCGCGTCGGTTATGCGCTGGCGGCTCCCGAGCTGGTCACTGCGCTCTCGCAATGGCGGCCGGCCTGGACTGTCGGCGCCGCGGCCCAGGCCGTTTGCAGCGTCGCCCTCGAACAGCATGCCTTCCTGACCGACAGTCGCGTGCGCTTGCGGGGCGAACGCGCGGCGCTCTCGACGAGCCTGCGCGACCTCGGCCTCGAGTGCTTTCCGTCGGGGGCGCCCTATCTGGCGTTTCCCTACCCCGACGCGCGCGCCCTTCGCCGACACCTGCTGCGCGAACACGCGATCGCCGTGCGCGACTGCAACTCCTTCGGCTTGCCCGATGTTGTGCGCATCGGCGTGACGACCGCAGCCGCCCGCGAGCGCTTGCAGACCGCGCTCGAAGCAGTGCTCGCAGGTGCGGAAACGAGATAGCGCGAACACGACCGTCGATTTCCCTGGGTCGGCAAGGCCCAAATGGGCTATTACCCGTCTTCAGAAGGGGCGTCCGGTGACAGCAACCGGGCCGGGCGACCGATGTGCTGTGGGGGCTGCCCGAAAGGCAGTGCTCCCCGTTCGACTCCATGGAGAACTGAAATGCCTCAAATGCAGACCATGTTCGCGGAACTCAACCAGTACACGACGCCCGAGGGGATGCTGAAGCTCAAGGGTCAAGCCAAGGGCGGCCAAGCGCCCACCGAGCTGCGCCAGCGCATCACGGCGGGCAGAGGGCGCGCCGACTTCGCCAAGGCGATCGAGGCCTGGCCCAGCGGCATTCGCGCGATGATGCGCGCGCTGATCAACGACAACCTCGAGCGTGAGGTGCCGCTGGGCATGACCTGGATGTGGAAGCCGGCCAAGGACTACGAGATCCAGGTCTGGGAGGTCGCCGACTCCGCGACCACCCACGGCGGCATCAGCGTTTTGCTGGGCTCGCCCTTCCCCATGGAGGATCATCCCGTGGACATCGGCAAGCCAGCCCACGCCGTCTCGCCAGCGACCAAGCTCGCGCGCGCCATGCGCAGGAAGGTGGTCGCCAAGCGCGTTATCAAGAGTGCCACGCAGAAGGGCGAAAAAAAGGGCCCAAGGAAGGCAACAAAGAAGCGGCGATCGGTCTGAAAACACCGTTCTGCTCCGCCGCGACCTCCGATGCCACAGCAACGCCCGTAGACGGGCCCACCGGCTGCCTGCACGGCAACGCGACGACTCAAAGCCAGCACATACCGCCATCGTAGTCCTCGATCACGAGGCACGACCCCTCACCGCAGTCCGACAGCACGCAGTGCCCATCGAAGCAGATGGAGAACGTGTAGTTCGGGTCGGGCCCCGGATGGAACAGGCAAGGGTACGAAGGATGGCCTTTCCAAATCTTCTCGGCGTCGGCGAGGTATCGTCTATCGATGGGATAGGCCTCGGCGCCGCAGGGAAAGCCGACAATTGCGCAGTCGGCATCGACCGAACACGCGTCATGCTGCATCGCGAAGAGACGCGTTGCTTGCTGGGCGATACAACACTCCAATGGATAGGTGTTGCCCCCGTAGTCCACACACGCGTCCGTCTCGGCGTCGCGATCTGCCTCGGCTCGAGTGCCGCCGTCCATGGTCTTTTCTGACGTGGCGGTCGCGCCGACGTCGCCGCACGCGACAGTCAGAACGACGAGTGTAAAGAGAAGGGCTCGCATGAAAGTCCCACTCGGGGGTGTAACGGCTCGGGGTGGGCGCTCGTGCTCGCCAACCGGCATCGGCAGTCGGGCCAGGTAGACCGCCGACAGCGCCAGGGGCCGCAGCGCGGCGTACCAGGCTCCCTCGGAGATTCGTGTGAGCATTGATCGATGGGCCGCTCGCTCTCCTCAAAGTATGAACGCGGAGTCTCGGGCATGCGAGTGCACGGCCACCCTACGACACGTATTCGGTGCCCGAATACGTGTCGTAGGGTGGCAAGGCAGAGCGGCGCCGTGGCGCTTGTGAAACGCGGCAGGACCGATACGCGATGGCTCGCACATGGGCGCACGCGTACCAGGCCCCTTTGGCACCCACGACCAGGAGACGCTCCTGTGCCGGCCACGCGCGCCCGAAGACATTGTTCTCACTCACCGCGGAGTCGCTGGCCAAGTTCGCCTACGACCAGCGCACCAATTGGCCGGGGGCCGTGCAAGACTTGGGGACGGTTGCCGCCTACCCGCGTGAGTTAGGCGCCGATAGCTTCTACGTGCACAAGGGCAAGGGTCCCGGCAAGGCCGGTAAGCTCTACCTCGTCTTCAAGGGCAACCCTCGCAAGCCGGGCCTGCGCAATGGCTTGTGGCAGATGGTGCGGGTCAATGGCCCCCAGTCACCTGCGTCGGTAGTTCTGGGTAAAACTCGGCGAGCAATCGGCGGCCCTCGGCGTGGCGAATCGACGAAGGACATACAGAGTATATTCGAGGAGATCGCCCGAAGGGCGGTCGACGCGGCGAGGGCCGTCGAGGGCCGTCGAGTTTTGCCCAGAACTACCGACACGGGTGACTAGACATGCGGACCCAAGAAATGGTCGAGTGGCCCCGATCTCACGAGCGCACCGCCGGGCTGCTGAACCTCGCAGTCACCAAGGCCAGGGCTGTTGCCGGCCACGGCGACCGTCAGCTCCCGCCCAAACCAGCTCTTGGGAGAGCCAGCGATGAAGCCGGCGGCTTCGAGCCGATCGATGCGCTACGCCAACGACCATCCGCGCCCGAAGGCATCGCCGCCCATGCGCGAAAACCATTCGATCGCGTCTTGCGCGTCGGTGGGCGAAGGCTGACCCAGGGCCTCAGCAAGCCGTGCGTGCTCCATCTGGTAGTACGGTAAGAGCAGCGCGGCGCCGGTCTCGGCGCAAATCGCACGCCCCACCTTCAGGCTCTCCATGGCCTCGCGGTGGTGACTTGCGTCGTTCAACCCGGAGGCCACGGCCCGCACGACCATGCAGGCCGCCCGCGCCCGGTAGAGTGTAGCAGCGCGATCGGCGGCGCGGTCGCGGGCGAAGCGGGCCAGCTCATAGGCCCCCGCCGCGTCGCCGAGCTGCAAGAGCGCTTCGGCCCGGGTCGTCAGGATGCGCTCGCCGAATTCCACGCCGCCCTGGCGTTCACTCAGCTCGAAGGCCCGCGAAAGGGTGCGTTCGGCCCGGGCCGGATCACCGCCGACCAGCTCCGTCACCCCCAGGGCCTCGACGGCGGAGATCACCGCATGGCCGTTGCCCCGGCTTTCCGCCAGCTCACAGGCGAAGAGCGCGAGTTCCGGCAGGTCTTCGATGGGGCCGACGAAGAAGGCAACGTCTGCCAGGAGCGAGACTGCCATCACGGCCATCTCGTCCTGCTCCAGCTCCCGAGCCCGCTGCAAGACCTCCCGCAGGTTGCTGTAGGCCTCGTCGATGCGCCCGAGCCACAGCAGGCTGTGCCCGGCCAAGGCCTGCAGCCACAGGGCCGGATCGAAGTCGAAGCCCGGCACCTCCATGCCCGGTTCGGACCGGAGCCGCTGCATGAGGAGCTCGCCCAGCTCCAGCCCCTCCCGCAAACGCCCCGCGTGGCGCAGCGCATGGCTGAGCATGATCTGCAGCGACAGCACGTGGGCGGGCCGATGCTCGCGCGCTAGATCCACCGCCAGCTCCACGTGGCTCAGATAGTCGGCGGTCGAGTGTAGCGAACACAGCCTTCCGTAAGAGCTGTGCAGGCCCGGCTGCAACGACCGCAAACCCTGGGCTTCGATCAAGGCCTCGCAGCGCTCAAAGAGGCGCCTGGCCTGGGCGCGGTCGAGACCGTGACGCCAACCCATGGACAAAAGCAGGATGCCGGCCCGAAGCTCCAACCGCTGGGCCTCGCCAGAGCCGTCTGCCTCGCTCGCCAGCTGCCGGGCGCGCTGCAGGTATTTAAAGGTCGCCGAGTGATCGCTGGCCTCGCGCGCAGCCCGCAAAAATTGCTCCGCGGCGCCCATCGTCCGCCCCGCCCGCTCCAGATGATGAGCCGCGAGCCCAGCCAACGAAAAGCCCGGTTCATCGCTGCGCGCGAGCAGCGCTTCGGCAATCCCCCAATGTCGCTCACTGCGCGGCGCCGACAGCTGCATCTGGTAGGTCACCTCCCGCAAGAGGCCGTGGGTGAAGGTATGGCTTTCCTCGGCGCCATCCTCGGTGCGCGCTAGAAATTCAGTAGCTCGCAGGCGCCCGAGCGAAGCCTCGAGCGCCTCGCCGTCGAAGCCGAGTTCACGCAAGAGCCGGGTCGGGCAGTTGGAGCCAACCACCGAAGCCATCTTCAGTACTTCCTGATCCTCGTCGCAGAGGCGGTCGATGCGCGCCGCGATCACGGACTGAACGCTGTCGGGGATCACGATGGAGTCGATGGTCGCAGCCGGCTGGTAGCTTCCCGGCGCTCCCTCGAGCAGCTGGCGCTCGCTCAGGGCTCGAACGCTTTCCTCGATGAAAAAAGGGTTGCCGGAGGTGCTTGAGGCCAACAGGTCGCGAACCGGCGCCAGTCCCGGATCTTTGCCCAAGAGGGCATCGACCAGCTCCATCGTTGCTTCCGGCTCCAAGCTCTGCAGCGAAAGAACTTCACAGTGCTCGAGTTCGGCAAGGGGCGATTCGAAATCCGAGCGGTGATTGACAATCAGAAGCGTCGCCCCACCCGGCAAGGCCTCGGCGAATGCGCCGAGAAAAGCCGTGTCCTGCAGATCCATCCACTGCAAGTCGTCGACGATCACGAGCGCGCGCGTGGGCCCCGCGGCCAGCTTGCGCGCCACTTGATGCAAAAGCCGCTCACGCGCTTCGGGATGCAAGCGGGGGCCCTGTGGCCTGCCCTCGAGGCCGAGCACCTCCAGTACCGCCGTCGCCGCCGACTCGCGCTCGCCAAGGGTGCGCACCAGCTGGCTCACTTTCGCATTCGCCCGACCGTAGTCGTCGCCGTCCTCGATGCGGAAGTAGCTGCGCAGCAGCGCCTGCATGGGGCTGCTGCGCAGCTGCAGGCCTTCGGGAGCGCAAGCCGCGCTATGCACGGTAAACTCCAGCCGCCGCGCAAAGTCCGCCAGGGCCAGGCACAGGCGGCTCTTGCCCACCCCCGGCTCACCAACCATGACGATCGCACGCCCACCCCGAAGCCGGCTGGCTTCAAGGGCATCGGTGAGCTTCCGCATTTCTGCGACGCGATTGACCAATGGTGAAAACCCGCGAACCCGAGCCACGTCGATGCGCGACTGTTGCTGACCGCGGGCGCGCAGCATATACACGACCATCGGCTCATCGAGCCCCTTGACGCGCGTCGGCTCGCGCCGCTCAAGCTCGAAATAGCCCTCAACGAGCCGCGCCGTGGTGGGCGTCAGAAACGCGGAGTTGGAATCGGCAAGCGCCTCCATGCGCGCCGCGACCGCGACCACCGGCCCCTGCGCCGTGTAGTCCATGCGCAGATCGTCGCCGATGCGGCCAACCACCACCTCACCGGAGTTGAGCCCGATGCGAACGTTGAAGGAAAGGTCGTGTCGCTCGCTCACGAAACCGGCGAGCGCGTCGATGTGCTCGATGACGTCGAGGGCGGCGGCACAGGCACGGCGCGCGTGATCCTCGTGGGCAATGGGCGCCCCGAAGAGCGCCATGACGCCGTCACCGGTGTACTGGTTGATGCTGCCTTCGTGGCTATGCACAGTTTCGGCCAGCAGCGCGAAGTAGCGCTCGAGCACCTCATGCCAGGCCTCGGCGCCCAGCATCGCCGACAGTGGAAGCGAGTCCTTGACGTCGGCGAAGAGCACCGTCACGTGGCGACGCGAGCCCTCCATGGCCGCCCGCGAGCGCAGGATCTCGTCCACCAAGTGCCTGGGCGTATAGGGCGCCGGGGGCCCGGAGGAGGCCGCCGGCAGCGAAGCGCGCAGGGCCGCTCCACAGGCCATGCAAAAGCGTGCCCGCTGCGGGTTGGCCACCGAGCAGACGCGGCAAAAACGATCACTCACGGCGCGCCGAGTTTAGCCCGAAATCGGGCTGAACGGATCACCTGCCGATGGCAGGTGCCGCGTCGGGTGGCGGCCATGCGGGCGCGCCCCCTCAGCGTCGTGCCGCCGCGAAACGGGCATAACCCTCCGCAATCTTGCGCAGCTCCGGATCCTTCTCGAAGAGCGGCTCGAATTTCGCCCGCGCCGCCTCGCGCTTGGCGGGAAGGTATTCGGTGGGCCACAGCCCCTCGTGGGGCTCGTAACCCTTGAGCACGTTGCGCGCGACGGTGGCCTTGTGGACCTCGTCGACACCGTCGGCGATGCCCATGGTGGGTGCGCTGGCGTACATGGCCTGGATGGGCGTCAGGTCGGTGGTGCCCAGCGAGCCCAGAATGTGCAGGGCGTTAAATGACACCTCGCGCAGCACCTTGGCCATCGTGAACTTCACCGCCGCGATGTCGGTGCGGGTCTCAGCCGTGCTCGATTGGTCGATCTTCCAGGCGGTCTCCAGCACGAAGAGCCGCAGCATGCGAATCGAGGCGTAGGAGTCGGCGATCTTCTCCTGCACCATTTGATGCTCGCTGATGATCTTGCCGTGGGACTGACGACTGAGGGAGCGCTCGCACATCATGTCGAAGGCCAGCTCGCAGCGAGCCAGCGTGCGCATGGCATGATGGATGCGGCCGCCGCCGAGCCGGCGCTGGGCCAGCGTGCGCGCATCGCCCTCGGGGCCGAGCAGGTGGTCGGCCGGAATGCGCACGTTTGTGTACTTGATGTGGTTGTGGGAGCGCGGCTCCGGCATGATTTCGACGCCGGGAGTCTCGCGCGGCACGATGAAGATGCCGTTGGTGCACATCACGAAGAGCAGGTCGGCGGCACGACCGGCGCTGGTGAACCACTTTTCGCCATTGATGACCCACTCATCGCCGTCGCGCTCGGCGTAGGTCTTGAAGAGCTTGGGGTCAGATCCACCCTGGGGCTCGGTCATGGAATAGGCCGACCACAGCTCTTGGTTGAGCATGGGTTTGAGCCAGCGCTCCTTTTGCTCGTCGGTGCCGTAGGCGGCGAGCAACTCCATGTTGCCGGTGTCGGGCGCGGCCGCGCCGAAGAACTGGGGAGCGGCCGGATAGCGACCGATGACCTCGTTGAGCAGCCCGAGCTTGAGCTGGCCGTAGCCAGGTCCCCCGAGCTCACGATCGAGAAAGATCGCCCACAGCCCCTGTTCCTTGATCTGGTCCTGCAGCTCCTTGACCATGGCCTTGACCTTGGGATTCTTGGAGCGAACCGCGTAGGGGAAGACCAGACTGAAGGGCTCGATCTCGTTTTTGCAGAAGTCGGAGACCCAATCGAGCTTCGCTTGAAACTCGGGCTCGGTGGAGAAATCCCAGGCCATGGTGAGTGAATACTCCCGTTTGAGTGGAGGGCAGTGCGGCGACCCCGCGTCGACGTGCGCCGCAGTCTGGTCGAATGCCCGGCCAGTGTCCAGCGGGGCTCGTGGCGTCCCCAACCGGGAGCAGTGGCGTCAGCGTGCACGCTCGCCAGCGGCACACTGCCGAGTCTGTGTGATAGTGGAGCCATGGCGATTTACCTGATCCGGCACGCCCAAAGCACGCCTTCCGATGCGCTGCCCACCGCGCACTGGCCCTTGAGCGAGCTCGGGCATCGCCAGGCCGAAGCGCTCGTGCCCTTCCTGACGAGACTGGACGTGGAGCTGGTGTACAGCAGTCCCTATCTGCGGGCAGTCGACACGGTAGCTCCCTACGCAAGGGCGCGGCGGCTGAAGATCGACACGCTCCGGGAGCTGCGCGAGCGCGACCTGTCGCCCGAAATGACGCAGGACTGGTTTGGCAGTGTCCAGCGCTGCTTCGAGAATCCGAAACTGGCGCTCGGCGAAGCCGAGTCCAACCACACACTGGCTGCGCGCATGCGGCAGGCGGTTTTCGCCATCGGCCAGCGGCACCGGGAACCCAACGTCGCTGTGGCATCCCACGGCCAGGCCATTTCCGCGCTGCTCGGCAGCCTCGACGGGAGCTTCGGCTACGAGCGATGGCGGGCGATGGGACTCCCCGATGTCTTCCGACTGCAGCTACAGTCGGGGGCCCTGACTTGGGACGGCACGAGCTTGCGCTCGAAAATTCACTTGCCGTCATCGTGACCATCGCCAGCGCCTGCCCCCGCCCGAAGCCCGAGTGGCACGAAGTGGCACGCTGCGCACGCCTAAATTCGTAGCCAAACAAGGCCAGCCGTTTTTGGCCACAAAGAACGACCGCGGCCACAGAACCCCGCGTTCTTCGCCCACCACCATGGATGCAGGCGACGCGCGCGGAATCGATTTCGTTCGCTGGCACACAACTTGCTAAAACGCAGGCTCGCTGGTTCGAGGGCAAAAGAAAGCGCGAGCGTTTTCAAAAAACGACGACGCGATCGAAAATTCACCCGCGTTCCGACACCAATAGACATCCGCAGTTCAACTACACAACACGGGTTAGGCAATGGCTAAGATTGACTGGAAGCTGCCCATCAGCGGGCTCCTACTGTGTGCCGCCGTTGGATGCACTGAAGAAAAGGCTCTCGATGCGCCTGAGGTAGCGACCCAGAGCCAGGCGCTTCAAAGCCCGGCCTACGTCTGGTCCAACAATGGCAGCGCGGCCTACGCGTCGGTTTGGGATCCGACCAACTACGCCTACGTGGACGCCTCGGAATACCTCGACCGCGGCGGCCGGCAGGCCTATCTGTACTACTTTGCCGAGAAGGCGGATCCGACCAGCGAGGTCTGCGTCGAGGAATGCGTACCGTGGTGCTTCGAAGACGGTCCACTGCTTCCGGGCATGGGCGGCGCAGGCGGCAGCATCGGTGGCGACGGCGGCACCGGTGAGTGCGATCCGGCGTGCATGTGGAGCTACTGCTACTACGAGCGCTGGAGCTACGAGTACGGCTGGGGCGAGATCCCCGCCCAGGACTTCAATGCCGGCCAGCGGCAGGCCCAGCTGAACACCACCCTTGTCTCGGGCGACAAGTTCTACATCGAGCGCTGCAGCTACGGCGACTCCCTGGGCGGCGGCTGTGAGCCGGTCACCGAGCCCGTGAACGTGAGCGTGAACTGGCAAGCCAATCAGATGTACTCGTCTACCTCGACCGGCACCAACAGCTTCAAGTTCGGACCGATCAGCTACCAGAGCCAGGGCAGCTACCGCAGCACCTCGGCCGATGCTTCCGGGACCATCGGCGGCTTCGCCCTCGAGGGCAACGCCTCGGGCGGTCTCTACCAGAGCCGCGGCACTTCGATTCAGAAGGGCGTCTACATGGACGGCCCCGAGACCGATGGCGGCGTCGACAGCCCGCTGCCCAGGCTGTAGCGACCGCGCGCGCGTCCGGGGCTTTCGTTGGGGGGGGGCCCCGGACGCGCGTCGCCGTGCCTCCTACGGCCTTGGGGGGAAGAGCACCGGCGCGGCGGATGGGACCCGACCGCGCTTTGTGGTTTCATAGGGCCATGCAGAGCAGCAGGCCCCCGGAGGCGCAGCGTGTCCTGGTGGTGGACGACAACGCCCCGCTGGCCGAAAACGTCGCCGAGATCTTCGCCGAGGCGGGTTTTATCTGCGGTTGCGCGGGCGACGGCAAAGCGGCCCGCGCCAACGCCCGCGAACGATCCCCCGACCTGGCCATCGTCGACGTGCGGCTGCCGGGCGAGTCCGGCGTGGCCCTGGCCGCGGATCTGAAGCGCCTGCACCAGGACTGCGAGGTGATCCTGATGACCGCCAACGCCTCGCTCGACACGGCGGTGGCGGCCATCCGCGAGGACGTCTTCGCCTACGTGCAGAAACCCTTCGACCCCGACGAGCTACTGGCCCTGGGACAGCGCGCCCTCGACCAGGTGGCGCTGCGGCGCGAGGGCAAACGCCTGGAGGGCGAGCTGGCGCGCTCCGAGAGCCTCTACCGGGGTGTGGTCGACTCGGTGGAAGCCTTCATCGTCGGCTTCGACCGCGACGGGCGCATCGCCATGTGGAATCGCTCGGCCAGAAGCTCCACCGGCCATGAACTCTCGGCCCTGCGCCACCGCCGCTTCGCCGATCTCTTGCCTTCCGAGGCCAGCAAAAATCGCCTGCAGGAAGCCCTGGGGCGCGTCGACCAGGGGCTGGTCGTCGAAGACCTGGAGCTGCCCCTGTGCTGCAGCGATGGCGGCACCCGCATCGTGCGCTGGCGCCTGTCGGCGCTGACCGGCGCCGAGACCGATGGGCCGCTGGTGCTGGCCGTCGGCAGCGACATCACCGAGCGCCTCGATCTGGAGCGTCGCGCCGCCGAGGCCGAAGCCATGGCCTCGCTCTCGACGCTGACCGCCGGCCTGGCCCACGAGATCAGAAACCCGCTCAACGCCGCTTCGCTACAGCTCAAGCTACTGTCGCGGGGCTCCGCCAAGGTGCAAGATCGGGAGCTTGCGGCCCAGCTCGAACGGCGCACGACCATCGTCGGCGAAGAACTCAGCCGCCTGACCAACCTGCTCGACGACTTCCTGAACCTGGCCAAACCGCGGCGCCTGGAGCTGCAATCGGTGGATACGGCGGCACTGATGGCCGAGGTCATCGAGCTGCAGCGCCCGGCCGCGGAGCAGGCCGGCGTCGAGCTATACCTCGACAGCGGCCAGCGTGCCGCGCCGGGGGTGCTCGGGGACGCCGACCTGCTCAAGCAGGTGCTGGTCAACCTGGTGGTCAATGCCATCGAAGCCCTGTCGTCGTCTTCTTCGCGCGCGGGCGGCCGCATCGCCCTGCGCTGCGAGGCGACCAGCGAAGCGCGGGCCGAACTCAGTGTCGAAGACGACGGTCCCGGCATTCCCGCCGAAGTCAGCGACAGCCTCTTCGTGCCCTTCGTAACCTCGAAGCAGGCCGGAACGGGCCTGGGCCTGACCATCGTCAAGCGCATCATCGACCGCCACGGCGGTAGCATTCACATCGCCAGCGACGGCGATGAAGGCACCCGCGTGCGAATCAACCTGGCCCGCAGTCCAGCATGAGCCACGACGACGCCAGCACAGCCGCAGACCACGGATCCGAGCTATTGCGGCGCCTGGCCTCGGGCATCGAAACCCTGGGCGGCACCGCGATCCTGGTGGGACAAGTGGCGCGCCAGGGCCTGCGCCGTCCCCTGGGACTGCCGGCCATCGTGCGCCAGGTCGAGGCCATCGGCGTGCGCTCCACCAGCGTGGTGCTGCTTACGGCGGTCTTTTCTTCCATGGTGATCACGCTGCAGTTTTCGGCGCAGCTGTCGCGCTTCGGCGCCAAGGAATGGGCCGGCAACGCCGTGGGCGTGACGCTGGCACGGGAGCTGGGGCCGGTGATGACGGCGCTGATGGTGGGCGGGCGCGTGGGCGCGGGCATCGCCGCCGAACTCGGCTCCATGGCCGTGACCGAGCAGATCGACGCAGTGCGCGCGCTGGGGGCCGATCCGATCAAGAAGCTGGTGGTGCCGCGGGTGCTGGCCACGCTGATGGTATTGCCGCTGATGAGTTCCATGGCGGTGGTGCTGGGGGTGCTGTCGGGCGGCGTGATCGCTTCGCTCGAGCCCGAGGTCAGCTTCAATTATTTCGTACAGGCCGCCCTGCGCTCCACCACGCTCTCGGACTATTTTTCGGGCGTGCTCAAGACCCTCTTTTTTGCGCTCAACATCTCGGCCGTGGCCTGCTACCGCGGCATGAATACCCGCGGCGGCACCGTGGGCGTGGGCCGGGCGACCACCGAAACCGTGGTCATCACCTCGGTGGTCACGCTGGTCTCGGACTTCTTCCTGACCAAGCTCTTCCTCGCCTTCGGATGGGGTGGCGGATGAACCCATCACCGACACCGATCATCGAGGTCCGCGACCTGCACCTGGCCTTCGGCCCGCAGCGCGTCTTCGAGGGCCTGAACCTCGAGGTGATGCCGGGCGAAGTGCTGACTCTGATCGGCGGCAGCGGCTGTGGCAAGAGCGTGCTCTTGAAGACCATCCTGCGGCTTCTGACCTGGCAATCGGGCACGGTCGTCGTCGACGGCGAGGACATCAGCGACTACCGCGAAGACCAGATGCTCTCGGTGCGGCGCAAGGTCGGCATGGTATTCCAGAACGGCGCCCTGTTCGACTCGCTCACGGTCTTCGAAAACCTGGCCTACCCCCTGCGCGAGCGCGGCTGCGACGACGACGCCGTGCTGGCGGCGCGTGCGTCCGAGGTGCTCGAGATGGTCGGACTGCCGGGCATCGAGCACAAAATGCCGGCCCAACTCTCCGGCGGCATGCGCAAGCGGGTGGCCCTGGCCCGCGCCGTCGCCGAAGCGCCCAAAGTGCTGCTCTACGACGAACCCACCACCGGCCTCGACCCGATCAACGTGCGCCGCATCAGCGAGCTGATCCTCGACCTCAACCGGCGCCTGCAGATCACCTCCCTGTGCGTCACCCACGATCTTCCGAGCGCCTACATGATAAGCGACCGCATGGCCATGGTGGCCGAGCGCCGCATCATCGAAGTGGCAAAAACCGACGAGCTGCGCCACAGTGACAACCCCGTCGTGCGCGACTTTCTGACCGCCATGGATTCCGCCACGGCCCGCGCCAGCGGCATCCCGCCCCTGCCCGCCCCGGAGCCACGCCGGCCATGAGCACAGAGACGCGTTCTCTCGCCACGCGCGTGGGCGTCTTCATGGCCGTGGGTCTCATGCTCGCGGCCCTCGCCATCTTCGCCGTCGGCGAAAAGAGCGGCATCTTCGAGAGCAAGGCCACCATCTACGTCTACTTCGACAACATCAGCGGTCTTGTGGAGGGCGCACCCGTGCGGCTGGCGGGTCTCGACGTAGGCGTCGTCTCGCGCATCCAGTTTCCGCACCAGCTCGAGCGCAAACAGGCCCGGGTCACGCTCTCCATCAAGAGCCGCTTCATGACGCGCATCCGCAAGGACTCCCGCGCCCTGATCGACTCCAAGGGCTTGCTCGGCGACAAGATCATCAACATCACGCTCGGCTCGGCCGGACAGCCCCAGCTGATCGACGGCGACACCCTGCAGACGCGCACCTCACCCTCGATGGAGCACCTGGCCACGCAGATCGAAGAGGCACTGACCGCGGTCACCCAGGTCACCAAGACCACCGACCACGTCATCAGCGAGCTCGGCGTGGCCGACATCCGCGAGGACGTCAAACGCATCGCCACCTCCATCGCCAACATCGTCGAAGAGGTCGAGCGCGGCGACGGCGTCGCCCACCGTGTGATCTACGACAAGCGGTACGCCGACGAGGTCGGCCGCATCCTGGTCGAGACGCGCTCGACCATGGAGCGCATGCGCGGCGCCGCCGAGCGCATCGACCGCACGGTGGCCGAGATCCAAAACGGCGACGGCATGCTGCACGAACTGGTCTACGGCGAGTCGGGCAAAGAGACCATCGCCTCCCTGCGCAGCGCCAGCGACGACCTGGCCCAGATCACCCGCGAAGTGCGCGAGGGCAAGGGCCTGCTGCACGATCTCGTCTTCGAGGAGGACGAGATCACTGTCCTCGACGATCTTTCCGAGATCACCGGCCGCATCAACCGCATCACCCAGGACGTGGAAAAGGGACGCGGCACCATCGGCGGACTGCTGGTCGATCCGTCGGTCTACGAGGACCTCAAGACCGTGCTCGGCAACGTCGAACGCAACGTGCTGCTCAAGGCCCTGATCCGCTTTACGATCAAGGAAGGCGACATCGAGCGCCCGGCCAACGTGCCAGCGCGGCCGGGGGGCGAGTAATCGGAGCGCCGACCGGTTTGAAATCGCCGCCAATTCGCGAGGGAGAGCGGGCACTGCGCGCCGCTACGGGACCGAAGTCGTAGCCCGAGCTACTTCGAGGCCCCGTAGCGGTGCGCTGGGCCCGCTAAAGCCGCGAAGTCGTGGTGGTTTCAAACCGATCGGTGCTCCAGGCCATCACGAACGGGGCCGGGCTCACCGCATCAGCCCGTCATCGCCCTTGATGACCCTGGCAACGAAAGGCGAGGTCATGGCGCGGACCAGCGCGCTGTAGTTCAGCTGAAACGCCACCTCTTCGCCCACAGCCAGCTGGCGATTCCGTGACGAAATGATGAGGTGGTCTCCGCTGGCGCCAAGCATGGTGAACCCCTGCGGCAGTCCGAGGCCCAACGGATCGGTATCCTGGTGGCCCAGGGCCACAATGCTCTGAACGACCGGGCCTCGGTCAAGGTCGGCAGCCCCCGCCCCGAACGCGCTCTGTCCACGGTCGCCCCATGGCAGCGACGGCTTCAACTTCGTTTCGATGACTTCGGCGATCAATGTGATCGCATCGGGGCAAAGCCCCGCAACCGGCTGTCGCTGGAGGGGCTCGCAGCCGAGCAGGATCGCCTCGCCCAGGCGCAAATCGTTGACCCGACCTGGACCGCTTTCACCGAGCGCCCACCCGAGATTGCCGGAGTTGCCGCCCGAGACCGTCTCGAGCCGTACTCCGAACGTGCGCTCGATCGAATTCGCCAGCCCCGACAGCTCGGCCATGTTGCGGGCGTCCGGCTTGACCCCGCTGCGGCAGGCCAAATTGCTACCAATGCCTTCCAGTACAATATTCGGGAGCCGCAGCGTGTCCTGCACCGCGCTTTCAAGGTCCCCTGGCATCAGTCCTTCGCGAAGGTCACCGAGCTCAACCATGAGCACGACTCCATGAACCCTACCGGCTGCCTGCGCCGCCGCCGACAGCCTCCTGACCACTTCCGGCTCCGCGTTGAAGCTGGTGTCGGCCTGGGCCACCACCCGCTCCACCTGACTGACCATCGGGGAGCGAATAAGCGACATCGGCGCATCCACTCCAGCGCGGCGCATCGCCTCGATGTTCTCGATACGGGAGTCGCCCAGCCGATTTGCACCCGCCTGCAGCATCGCACAGGCGACCTCCGACGAACCCAGAGTCGCCTTCGTGACCCCCGTGACTCCGATGCCGCGCTCGCGCAGTCGCTCGACAAGCGAGCGAGTGTTGTGGTGGATCTTGCGCAGGTCAATTTCGAGACGTGGCGCCGTCAATGGGAGCCGCGGATCAGTCGAGCAGCGAGCGAGGGAAACGCCGCCGACACCATGTCCACCAGCAAGTCGGTCGGACGGCTCAACGCGTCCGTCACCGCAATCCCAAGTTCGGCCTCGTACATCGCAATCGCCCTACTCAGCTCATCCTCGCTCATGTTCTCGTGGTTGAGCGTGATCCCGATGACCTTCGTATCCGCGAAACTCTGGATCAGATCGATTTCCGACTTCGGCGAAGGCATTGCCATGTGATCAAAATCACATCGCGTGCGACGAGCGGGTGCGTGCTGCAGAAGCACGGCATCGGGGCAGCTACCGCGGAGAATGAAGCTCGAAGTGGAATATGCCGGATGGCCAAGGGCCCCCTGCCCCTCGATGACAATCACGTCGGGAGCTTCGCGCTCGAAGGCATCCACAATAAGCGCCTCGAGCTCGCCTGCGCAGAACTGCGCCGGAATGGCATCGAGAGCCACACCGTAGCGAGCACCTTGAATCAGCCCCGTCTGGCCGGTCCCGATCATGATCGCCTTCAGCCCGCGGGCGCAAAGCGCTCGCGTCAGAACCATCGCGGTCGTGCGTTTGCCAATGGCGCAGTCGGTTCCGAGCACGGCAATGCGCGGGCAGGTCACCTCATGGATGCGCCCACTGAAGATTCGCAGCTCCTTCTTGTCGCGAGGCTTTCTCACATCGAGAAGCAGCGAGCCACTTTTCGCGCTTGCGGCCGAAAACTCCGGGTCGTCGTTCAAAAATTCGTGCAAGCCATTGACGACATTCATTCCCAAACCGATCGCCGACAGCACGACGGCACGTTCGTGCACGGACAGAAGGCCGCTCGCGGGCGCCATGCCGTAGATGAAATACGCCGGTGGGCTCCCCAAGCGCGCCAGCACTGCGCTCAAATCGCTGCACACCGGGATGCCGTTGGAATCCTCTCCAAGAACCGTGCCGGCATCCTGGCCCTGCCGCTCGCTGTCGATGACCGCGACGATCTCGAATATCTCCGAGTACCTGACCAGCCCGTTCGCAGTCTTTCCATCGATACCCCCAAAATTCCCTTCGCAGTAGACGACGGCGGTCAACGCAGCCTCGCGTGCACAGGGAGTCGGCCGATGGCGAAAGATCGTGGGCACCGCCTTGGCCGCAATATGGCCCGGCTCAACTGAGGTACTTGAAGGTGTCACATTTGGGTCGTCAGGCATGTTTCAGTCCTCGCTGAGGTGCGACAGCGGCGATTCAATGTGCGCGACTCGGCGTCCCGCGGAGTCCGCGGCCACGGTGAAAGGTTGGCCGGCACCGAAGCGGCAGAAGAGCTATCCGATGCAGATCGCTGCCTAGACACAGCAGTTCTTGGTCGATTTGCCGGCGATGAATTGCGCGCTCGTTCTTATGGGGGGTTGGCCCTGGGCGTGGAATCGAGCGAAAGCGCCGCAAAGCGCGCATCCAACGCCCGGTTGGAGACCACAGACTCGATATTCAAAGGCCGCTGTCTTTGGCTCTGCAACATGCGTGCCACGCCCGACACGGCCCGAGTGCTCCCGTCCGTCACGACAACCTGACACAACTCTCAATCACTTTGACCGAATGGCGCTTTGAATGGCGCGAAGCTTCGCCTTTGGACGCCTTCGTTCGGTTGGCAGGGAACTTGCGTACCGCAGGAGCAACCAAACCAGAACCGGGGTGCAAATTGGGCGACAAGTCACCAAAATCGAAGAAACGCAACCAGAAGCAAAAGGAAGCGGCCAAGCAACGTGAAGCCGCTGTGGCCAAGAGCAAGGCAGCCGAACAGGGCCCACAGCTTCCGACGGCGGCCAAGCGCGGAGGCTAGAGCAACAGCTGGGGCGGCGTCCGCATGGGACCCGCCCGGTTCAAGGGGCATCTTCGGCGTCGCCCGCCTCGAGTTCCCCAACCCATCGAGACTTCTGTCGCGAGGTACTATCGGCTCGGCATCAGCCGGCACTGTCGGCGAAGTCCGAGGCGAGTTCGATGAGAAGAACCTCGGCCTTGCCCGCGGCTGTGAAGGAAACTGAGGCTCGGCTGTGAATGCCGCCGCCGTCTCCGGCGGTCATGCTGAGACCGTCGAGCAGGACCTCCCCGTCAACAACGTGCAGCCACGCGCACCGTCGCGCCGCGAGAGAGTAGGCGATGTGCTGCCCGGGCTCCAGGACCGCGGAATACACGGCCGAGTCCCTCTCGATGTGCAGCGGTGCGGCCGTTCCGCCGCAGGATGCCACGGCGTGCAATCCGCCCCGGCGTCTTGCAATGGAGAGTCGCTCCTGGGTCTGCCTTGGTTTCAGGCCCATCTGCTCGGGACGGATGCCGATTCGATACACGCGCGAGAAACTTCCGGTTGACGGGTTGGACTCGGAGTGTTGGATACCCCGCCCCGCGGTCATGGCCTGAAAGTCGCCGGCGTACATCGTTCCGGAGTCTCCCAGCGAATTTTCGTAGGCTATCGCACCTTGGCGAACATAGGTCAAAACCTCCATGTCGCGATGGAGATGACGCCTGATGGTGAACCCCGGAGGAACGGTATCCTCCTCAAGGAACTGCAGGGCCGCAAATCCCCCGGAGAGTGGATCCGAGCGGTCGTGCGGATCGAACGTCGACCAGGTTTCACGTTTCAGGGCCCGATGATGTTGACGGTCTCCAGACTTCCGCGTGGTGATCATGATCGCCGCCAGCCCCTACAGAGATCGCCCCCGCGGTTGCACTGAACCCAGCTCGTCCCAGACGATCACTGTACCTGCCCCAGGGCCCTTCCTAGCTTGCGCTGCGCCAGCTGGTAGCCCGAGACGGCGTGTCCCAGGGCGTCAAGCATCGGCGAAGCGACTTCCGCATCGTAGGCGCCGTCGAGCCCCTGCAGGTGCTCCCGGTAGCGCTCGGTGGCGTTCTGAAACGCATTTGCGGCCGCGAGCAGCTCGACCTGATGGGTCCCCAGACTGGAAGGGAGCGCGAGGGCTCCAACACTGGAGACAAACGTATCCATTCGATCGTCGCAGCTGCTCAGCACGTGCACGTAGCGCGCTCCGAAGAGCCTACCAAGCCGCGCAAAATCAGCGCGGGCGCTGGGCCCGTCGAGCTTCGATGTGCGGGCATCGATCAACGCACAGGCAAGAACGTCTCCCAGCTCTCCGCGTTCGACTTGTTCGCTGTTCGCCGACGCTTGCGCGTAAGCGTCCGAGCGCTCGAGACGCTCGGGCAGCATGACCGCAAGCCCAGACAACAGGAGCGCCCCCCCTGCGACGATTAGAATTTGACCGCCCGTGATGGAACCTAGGATTTTCATGGTGTTTCGCTCAGATCGAGAAGGACCCTGGACTCGACTTTGGATTTTTTCGGCAAACAAACGCCCAGGACGGCGTTTTTCAGAGCATTTGGCGCGACGGAGGAAGGGTGGCCCCTCTTTCGAAGGGGCTAGAAGCGCACGAAAACCACAGTCTTGGCGGGAACTGCTTAAGTCTGGCCAAAGTCAAGCCCAGGACGCCCCTTGGTTTGACACGTCCGCTCATTCGCGAGGGACAATGACCGCCGCGCGCCACTGTGGCGCCGGACTCGCAGCCCAGCGACTTCAAGGTGTCGTGGCGATGCGCAGCGCTCGCCAAACCCGCGAAGTTGCAGTGCTTTGGTGCTGACCAGAGCTCTAGCCGAGCCCTCCCAGGTCACAATAGAACAGAGGTGCGCGGCAGCTGCGGCACAGAACCAAGCCATCGAGATCCTCGCCGTAGATGCGCGGACCCACCGCATCGTGATTCTCAACGCAGGCCTGTCGCGCCCCCACCCTTGCTTCGCTTTCATTCGCCTCGGCAGGGCCGCCTGCGTTGCGACCGGGAATGGAGGGTATATCGCTGGAACTCATCATGGGTCTTCGGTTGGAAACCATGCAAAGTCCGGGCCGTTCTTGAAGTTCGCGGGGATTTCAGTGCAACGAGGTGCTAGTGTGGGAGTACCGGCACGGTGATCAATCAAAACGAGTGGTTTCCGGTCGCTTTGATGGAGACGTCGGTGAAAGTCGAGGACTTGGAACACGCGGAGTTGCTCGAGCTGGACCCCCGAGGCGTCATTCGTTTCGCAGGGCGGCGCGCCCTGGTCATCGACGCCGTAGCCATGGGTTTGCTGCGCAAGTACCTCGTCGAAAACTTCGGTCTGACCGCCGCCAGGGCCGTGCTCACGCAGTTTGGCTTCGCCCATGGCTTCCGGATGGCCGCGGCCCTGCGTGAGGAGTTCGAATGGGCGAGCGATACCGAATGGCGGCGGGCCGGCCCCCGCATGTGCGCTCTCGAGGGGCTATTCAGCACGCGGCCGGGAGGAGATGACCTGCTTGCGCCCGCCGGCGGCATGTTGCTCTCCTCCTATGAAGCGGAGCAGCACTTGCTTCATTTTGGACGCGCCGACTCCTATGTGTGTTGGACGATTTGCGGCTTGATGAGTGGCTACCTGAGCCACACCGAGGGCAAGGAGATTTACGTCCTCGAGGACCGCTGCCTGGGCGCCGGACACAGTGCATGCCATCTGAT
Source organism: Myxococcales bacterium (assembly GCA_029880325.1). Classification (GTDB taxonomy): domain Bacteria; phylum Myxococcota_A; class Polyangia; order Polyangiales; family JAFGIB01; genus JAOUOP01. The sequence goes on from JAOUOP010000028.1 coordinate 32,007, forward strand.
CGGCCGCACTCGCGAACAGTGGGGCGAGCAGCGCGCACAGGAGCTGGACCTGTTCGATCGCCAGCGTCTGGCAGAGTGCCTCGACGTATCTCTCAGCAGGGTGATGACGACTCTAAAGGCGGCGGAGCAGAGGCTCCAGGCCCACCGCAAGGCACTGGTGCAAGTGGCCGACCTCGTCGATGAGACGCTCGGCATCGTCGCCAAGAGCGCCACCATGCAGCGCGTGATCGAGTTGGCGCGGCGCGTGGCCACTGTTGACGCGACCGTGCTGATCACCGGGGAAAGCGGTGTAGGCAAGGAACGCATGGCACGGCTCGTTCACGATCAGTCACCTCGGGCACTGGGTCCTTTCATCGCCGTCAACTGCGGGGCAATCACCGAGACCCTTCTGGAGAGCGAGCTATTCGGGCACGCGCGCGGTGCATTCACAGGCGCGGTCGCGGACCGCCCAGGTCTATTTGAGGCAGCCAATCTCGGCACGCTTCTGCTCGATGAAATCGGAGAGGTCTCTGCCACCATGCAGGTCAAGCTTCTGCGGGTCCTGCAGGAGCGGGAAGTGAGACGTGTTGGCGAAAACAAGAGCCGACCGGTGGACGTGCGAGTGCTGGCGGCCACAAACCGCGACCTCGCCGAGGCGGTCGCCGATGGCTCGTTCCGACAGGACCTCTATTACCGGATCAAGGTCGTCGAGCTCAGCGTGCCCCCGCTGCGGGAGCGTCGCGAAGACATTTTGCCGCTCTGCCGCGTACTGCTGGAAGATGCGGCCAAGCGCATGGCTCGCGACGTCTCGGGGCTCACGCCAGGGGCCGCCGATCAACTTCTCCGATACCGCTGGCCAGGCAACGTGCGGGAACTGGAAAACGCAATGGAACGCGCGGTAGCGCTCGCGCGAGGCAACCGGGTCGAACGGGAGGACCTTCCGGAGGAAGTGCGCGACGCGCTGGCGACGCCCGTGGTCTCCGGAGCCGATGTGAGGTCTCTGAGCGACGTCGAAAAGGAGTACATCCTCGCCGTGCTGAAGCTCAACGAGGGCCACCAGGGGCGCACCGCCCAGCAACTGCAAATCGGTTCGGCGACGCTCTACCGCAAGCTCAAGCGCTACGGGCTCATCGAGGGCAGAGGCGGAGCCTCGTCTTCCCAAGCGCCCGCGAAGAAATAAGGCGCCGACGCCTTACGCACGATGGCCCGGTTCGTGCTTCGTTCCGAGCTGCGTGGTGCGCAGCCCACAATTGGGCGGCGACGACCACCGAGGAGACGAGTTGAGTCAATGAAGACATATAGCGTACCGAAGTTGAACGCCAAAACGCCTCAGGCCGACAAGGACGCGCTCGCGAAGGCGCTGCACGCCGTCCCAGGTGTCGAAAGTGCCATCCTGCGGCCCGAGACGAGTGAAATCGAGATCCGTTCCGAGGGCACCATGACGCCCGAGCGAGACGCCATCTCCTGGGCGGTGTCCAAAGTCGGCTTTATCGTCGCGGCAGGCTGATCTAGAGCGCCGACCGGTTTGAAAGCGCCGCAACTTCGCGAGGGAGAGTGGGTTCAGCGCGCCGTTACGGTGCCGCAGGCGTAGCCCGAGCTACTTCAAGGCGCCGTAGCGGTGCGCGGACCCGCTAAACCGGCGAAGTTGCGGTGCTTTCAAACCGATCGGCGCTCCAGAAACCACCATAGACGGCCCGCGGGACCATGCCGTGCGTCTCGCGGTTGAGAGTGAGAACTCGATCGCCGCACGTGGGTCGGACCCGTCGGCGGTCGCCGTCCGTCACACGCCATTCGGATGATTTCCCCCGTTTCGGCGCCCCACGAACGACCTTGCAGGCCCTGCGCGGCGTCACGGGGGCGTCACGGGGCGAGCAGGCGCCGGAGCGACCGGGTGGCCACCGTGCGGTAGCGATCCAACTGGGACGCATAGGCTTCGACCCACACGGAGTCATGGTGCGTGGTCGGTGTGTGCGCCACCGCCTTGGTGCTCTCTATTCCAGACTCCTCGCGGAGCTCTTCGCAGCATGTGAGCAGGGCCGCGACGGACGCGCTGACCGGCAGCAATGTGTCTTCGCGTCCGGGGTGGGGAAGGATGTCCTGGCGGTTGAGCTCCTGAAGCTCCCGGATCACGCTTTCCGTCGCGCCGCGAATCGCATCCAGACGCGTGTGACGCCAGGCATGCCTCAAAAACGATGTGGGGTGTTCGGGGTTCAACATGGGGCGATCGTGACTCCAAACCCCTATAAGCACCATCCATGCCATTCGTAGAAGGCTTCGTATCGGCGACACCGCCGTGCGAGGAGTCCGATTCGACGCCCCGTTCAATCATTTTGATGCAACGCCCTTCGGCGCCGTCTCATTCACGGGCACAGTCTTTCAGATTTCAGGTTTGGCCTGATCCTTGCGTACTTGCCGTGCGTCCCCATGAAAGCACTGCGAGCGACGAGGCCTGATACGAGCACCGGGCGAGGAATTGAGGGCGAATCCGCGGCCGCAGTCTCGAACATTTCCACGACGGTTGGGACCGGCCCCCCCGCCTGGGCCAGTGACGCACTCGATCAGCGCATCATCGATGCGCTGGTTGTCGACGATACTCGATTGCTCGGAGGCCTGGCCCGAGCGGGCATCGACCGAAACTCCATCCGCGCCTACGCCCGGAGTCTTGGTGTGAGCGACCGCTTCATCAAGGAATGTCGCCAGAGCGGCTGTCGTCCAGCGATGCGTCGATGCATGAAGTGCGAAGACCGCTTCCCATCCACAGGGATTCAGAACCGGCTGTGCCGGCAATGTATCCAACGCTGAAGGTCAGCACATGAGCGATCCGACTTCAACACCGAGTAGTCCCACCACCTCCCAAACGACGGCGAAGCCATCCAGCATCGAGGCAGAAGCGTCGCAAATGGTCGCCCGCGGCCGACTTCGCCAGGTCGCAATCATGGTCTGCGTCGCCGCGCTGGTCGCCGGTGCCGGAGCCCTCTTGCTGCAAGCCATGGACGAAGCGGACCGGTACTCGCTAGCCGCGAGCCAGGCCAAGGAGATCGAGCGGGAGCACTTCGAGGGCTTCTTTGAATGTGCGCTTCCCGGAAGCCGTTCGTCGCAACGCAGCGCCCAGCAGATCCGCGTCGCATTTCAGCAGCTCGGAAACAACCTCGGCAAGTCCTACGCCAGCACCTTGCGTCGCTGTGAGCCGCAGCTGCGTGCGCTTGCGACCACGGTCGAAGCGCTACCCGTCCCCACAGCGGCCCAGCCCCAATATGCGAAATTGGTCACAGCAACGACCGAACTCTCCGCTGCCAATGCCAGCTACCTGCAATACCTATCCGATGCGAATGCAGATTACGACTACGTGGCGGCACTGCCGCTACACAAAGCGCTGGGAGCTGCATCTGTCGGCTACATCGACGCCCAGCGAAATCTGATGCAGGCACTCGAGTAGCGTTCTCTGTCAAGCGAAGCAATCGGGCTGACCCGAAAATTCGGCAGCACAAGACGCTGCTGTCGATGCTGAGGTCGCACTCCTGCGGGCCTTTGAGGGCCCGTAAGCGGCTGGCCTCCGGGCAATCCAACGCTCCAGACGACCAAAGGGGCCGCAGCGCGTGGCCCCCGAACGGCAGACGAACCCGGCTACGCGGTGACTGCTGAAAATCGCACCAAACCGGCACCTCACGTCGCAGACATGGCTGAAATTCGAGCGTTCACGTGCCGCCTGCGAGCGACGGGATGCGCCACACCAGGGGGGGGGAGCGCTGAACGGCATTTGCTGCTATGGTAGGGGCAGGGTGTAGCGAAAGCTGCTTCCCCGGAGGATGTGCAGACGACCGATATCGACCTCTATCAACACGCGAAGCGACCTGACTGGGGGCTTGCGATCGCCGTGGATGAACTCACCGACCGCAAGAGCTTCCTCTTCGAGGACGGCGAACAGCGGACGTTCATGAACGAATACGCGCATCTGATGTCGGAGGTCCAGCCGACCGAAGAACTCGTAGAAAAGGCGCGCAAGTACTTCTCGAAATATCTGTCACGCACTCCCTCCGCCTCAAAACGGAAGCCGCCCGCGGCGCGCAAGGCAGCAAAATCGCCTCGAAAGGCCAAAACTCAGGCCAAAACCAAGGCAAAAGCCAAAGCCAAGGCAAAAGCCGAAACCGAAACCGAGGCCAATCCTGCCGCCTCGAAAGCGACCGCAGAGTGATTCGCTGACCACCGAACGGTGATCTCGCAACACCTGCGTCCGGCGCACATCGCGCCCGAAGTGCGCATGAGCGAAAGCCCCGCCGCGTCGGCAGCCGGCTGCGAGCGATCCGACACCCAGCATTCATGGCGCCGCAACCTGCGGTTGCCTCCTGCCCCGGCCTCTGCGCCGCGGCACCCACACAATCGAGAGAACCAACAGAAATGACATTCGAAGAACTCGAGCTCCTTCCCGAGCTCCTGTGCGCCATCGAGCGGGCCAACTACCGGCAGCCCACGCCAGTCCAGGCGCAGGCCATTCCCCCTGCCCTGCAAGGACGTGACGTGCTGGCAACCGCCCAGACCGGCACCGGCAAAACCGCCGCCTTCACCTTGCCGCTGCTACAGCGTCTACAGCATCGGGTCGACGACCGCTGTGTGCTGCGCGCGCTCGTGCTGACCCCCACCCGTGAGCTCGCCGCCCAGATCCATGAAAGCTTCGACACCTACGGCGCGGAGCTGGACCTGTGGCATGCCGCCATCTTCGGCGGCGTCTCCGCCCAACCCCAGATCAAGCTGCTGCGCAAGGGAGTCGATACGCTCATCGCCACGCCCGGGCGTCTACTCGATCTCATCGAACGCGACGAAATTTCCCTGAAGGATGTCGAGTTTTTCGTGCTCGATGAAGCCGACCGCATGCTCGACATGGGCTTTCTGCCCGACGTCCGCCGCGTGATTCAGCGTTTGCCGCGCAAGCGCCAGACATTCTTCTTCTCCGCCACCATGCCGCCCGAGATCCGTGGCCTGGCGCAGCAGCTGCTGCACCGGCCCGTCGAGGTGGCGGTCGGCCCGCAGTCGGTGACCGCCGACGGGGTGGAGGACCAGCGGGTGCTATTCGTCGACAAAGAGAACAAGCGCCGCCTGGCACTCGAGGTGCTGCGCGACACCTCCATCGAACGGGCCGTGCTGTTCAGCCGCACCAAGCACGGCGCAGACCGCATCGCCAGGGCACTGGGGCAGGCCGGTGTGGAGGTGGCCGCAATTCATGGAAACAAATCCCAGTCGGCCCGCGTCAGGGCGCTCGAGGCATTCCGGTCCGGTCGCCTGCGCGTTCTGGTCGCGACCGATTTGGCCGCGCGCGGCATCGACGTGCAAGGCATCACGCACATCATCAACTACGATCTACCCAACATCCCCGAGACCTACGTGCATCGCGTCGGCCGAGCCGGACGCGCGGGCGCTCGCGGCACGGCGATTTCATTCTGCGATCACGAAGAACGCGGCTACCTGGCCGACATCGAGCGACTGATCGGGCGGAGCCTACGGCGTGTCGAGGACCACGGATTCCCCGCATCACAGGCGGCGGCCAGCCCGCGTGCGCAAGCACCCCGGAACGAGCGACCGGCCAGACGGCGCACTTCCCGCGGCTCTGCTCCGCGCGGTGGGCGCGGCGCTCGATTCCGCCAAGCCGTGGGTCAGCAGTCGTAGCAGACCAGCCACAGCAGCACCGGAAGCGCCGGAGCATCACCCGCAGTCATGTGGGTCCTCCGGCGCGTCCCGGCAAACCGACGTCACGATCAGACGCACCCGCGAGAGCGGCCCCCAACGCAGCTCGAAGGCCCGTACAGTTCCAGCCCCGCCCCGGAGCGACGAATGTCGGTCAGCGCGGCGGGCAGCGCCGGCACAGGCGATTGTGGATGCCGCTGGAGAGAAAGCGTGCGTCACACTTCATGCACAGCCGCATCGCAGGCTGCGTGCCCGACAGCCTGCACTCCTTGATCATACGGTCGGTCAACCCGAGTCTACGCGCGTGGTCGCAAATGGCCTCCCGACTGATTCCGCTCCGGGTAAGCTCGCCAAATTGGGGCGCGTCGTGGGCCACGATCGCATCGATAATGCGCTGCTCCACGGCTGGGCTGGCCCAGGCCGGTGGCGTACTGTCGGATTCCTTGGCGCGGGTCATGGGGACCTTCCTCTCAGGCCACGGGGCTGCGGACCAATCTGCGCGGTTGCCCCCTGAAGGCACCACACCACCGCGCACGACGATTTCCCGCGCGAGCTTGCACAGTGGACCGAAAGCCCACGGCCGTCAAACCGCCTTCGTGCCAAGTGCCTATTCCAAAGTGGCTCCCATGGCGGCTCACAGCGCGATCGGAAGGGAAAAACGTGCCATGCTCGGGTCGACTACGCGGGCCGTCGGGCCCGGCCCCCTCCCGAAGGCCACGCGGCGCCGGGACCACTGCGCAACACGCACGTTGAGGGAGGCACGTGCGGCGCGCCAGGACGTTTTCCCGGCGGCCCGAATCTGCACGCCGGACAGCTTGCGGCGCGATCGGCTCAGACTGCCCTCCAAAGCCATAGATGAGTTCGACTGCAGGCAATGTGGTGCCTGTTGCCGTGATGCGGCCGACGGCCGCGTTCTGGTGGGTGCAAACGACCTGCTTCGCTGGAGGCGCGAGCAACGTGCCGACATCTCGGAGGCGCTGGTGCCGGGCCACTTCGGACAGCGCGCTTTTGCGGCGGCCGCTGGCGGTGCCTGCATTCACCTCGGCCTGGCTCACCATCCCCACGATTGTGCGATCTACCCGACGCGAGCCCAGAGCTGTCGCGACGTCGAACCCGGCGACCGCGGCTGCCTGCAATACCGCCGTCTGGAACCCTAGGGAGCCCACGACGCGCAAGTGCATGCAACTTCCAGTGCCGCGACCGCCCGCGGTAACCACCGAACGACTGAAGCAAGACATGATGCAACCCCGACCGCAAGCGCCCAAACGCGCAGGACCACGACCGTCGCACGCCACCCAAGGCTGCCGCACGTCCGAAGCCGTTCCGCCCTCAAAATTCACCTTCGTCGCCGACACGACATTCCAGCTCGAGGTGCGGCGGCGCGTTGCGCAATACTTCGACCGGGGCGGCATCTCGACGCGCGATCAGCCCAGCATGTACATCAAGTCAGCCGTGCTCGTGCTCTGGTTTGTCGGCTCCTATGCGGCGCTGATCTTCGCCGCCAGCGAGTGGTGGCAGGTCGCACTTCTTTCATGCTCTCTGGCATTCGCGGCGGCCGGAATCGCATTCTCCATCCAGCACGACGCCAACCACGGCGCGTATTCCACGCGACGCCGAGTCAACCACCTCGCCGGCATGAGCCTCGACTTGCTGGGCGCGAGTTCCTACATCTGGAAGTGGAAACACAATGTCGCCCATCACACGTACACGGGGCTCCACGGCTGCGACAGCGACATCGAGGTGCCGTTTGGTCGCCTCAATCCCGCTCAACGCCACCGCCCTCACCACCGCTTCCAGCACTACTATCTGTGGGCCGTATACGCCCTATTTGTGGCCCACTGGCATCTTTTCGAGGACTTCAAGCAGCTCATCGACGGTCGCATTTCCCAACACCCGTTTCCGCGACCACGCGGACGACAACTGCTTGGAATGATCGCCGGCAAGCTACTCTTCTTCAGCTGGGCCTTCGCGATTCCGATGATCTTCCATCCGTGGTGGGCCGTGCTACTCGGCTACATCGCCATCTCCGCCCTGCTCAGCATCATCTTGGTGCTGGTCTTCCAGCTTGCCCATACGGTGGCGGAAGCGGCCCTTCCGACACTCGGAGTTGAAGACAGCCAGGTGCCGAGACCCTGGGCGGTGCACCAAGTTGAAGCCACCGCAGATTTCGCCCCAAGAAACCGTGCGTTAACCTGGTACCTGGGTGGTCTCAACTATCAGATCGAACACCACCTTTTTCCGCGCGTCAGCCATATTCATTACCCCTCCATCGCGCGCATCGTCGAAGAGGTCTGCGCCGAGCTCGGCGTGCGCTACACCGTGCACACGAGCATGTGGCGCGCGCTGTGGTCCCACGGCCAGTGGCTGGTGCAGATGGGAAAAACCCGACAGTCCCCTGCCACAGCCGCGTAACGTTGGAGCTGCCCGGCGAGGTCGAGTGGCCCGTGCGGGGGCCCAGGCGTGGGCGCAAAACGCGACACCTGGGCCATGTGCGTCTGGAGCCTCGCCCCTACCCCGTCGCGCTCGCCGGAATCGTCAACACCGGCCGCTCGGCCATGCGCACGATGCGCTCGGCCACGCTGCCCATCAGAGCATGGGCCGCCCCGCGCCGGCCGTGGGTGCCGATCACGATGAGTTCGGCGTCCTGCTCCTCAGCCACCGCGATCACTTCTTCGTAGGCCTGGCCGAGCCGCAGGCTTCCGTGCAGCTCGACCTTGGCGTCCTGATGCCGCGCAAGCAACGCATCGAGCTTTTCCTGTAGCGCCTCCGAGATCTGGGTGGCCTGGGCGGCGGTGCTGATGATGGCGCCTTCGATGGGCAAATTGAAAGCGTTCAAGCTATAGGCGTGCACCACCGTGACCCGAGCATGAAGGCCCTCGGCCAGCTCCAGCGCGTAGCTCAGGGCTCGATTCGAGACCTCCGAAAAATCCACGCCCACCACGATGCTTTTGCCCTTCGCCATCTCGTGCTCCATCATCCCGGCTGTTTCAAGCCTTCACTCGAACTCGTCCGTTTCACTCGAGGTCAAAGGATCGCTCTCGCCCTCGGCCCTCTCGGCCCACTGCTTGAGCCGATACTGAATCTTGCGCTGGGAGATGCCGAGCATTTCGGCGGCTCGCTGGGTCGAGCCGTCACAGGCGTCGAGGGCCTGCTCGATGGCCACCCGTTCGAGCTCGGCCAGCGTCACCCCGGGCACCAATACGTTGAGTTCGTCGACCTTTGCCACCGACGCAAACGAAGGCAGCTGCTCGACGCCGATGGTGTCGCCGGTGGCCAGCACCACCGCCCGCTCGATGGCGTTGTCCAGCTCGCGCACGTTGCCAGGCCACGGGTAGGACATGAGCAGCCGCATGGCGTCGTCGCTGAAACGCTTGATGTCGAAGCCGTTTTCACGGGCGTGGGCCTGCATGAAGTGGTGGGCCAGCAGCGGGATATCGCTGCGCCGCGCGCGCAGGGGCGGCATGTCCAACTGCACCACGTTGAGCCGGTAGTAGAGGTCCTCGCGAAAACGCTTTTCCCGTACCAGCTCGGCCAGGTCGCGGTTGGTGGCCGCCACGATGCGCACGTCCACTTGCAGGGTTTCGTTGCCGCCCACACGCTCGAAGCTGCGCTGCTGCAAAAAGCGCAGCAACTTGACTTGGAGTGAAAGCGGAACCTCGCTGATCTCGTCCAAAAACAGGGTTCCGCCGTCGGCCTGCTCGAAGCGCCCCTGGCGCCTTGCTGTGGCCCCGGTGAAGGCGCCTTTTTCGTGACCGAAGAGCTCCGACTCGAGCAGGCTCTCGGCCAGGGCCGCGCAATTGAGCGCCACCATCGGCCCCTCGCGCCGCGGCGAGTTGTGATGGATGGCGTTGGCGATGAGTTCCTTGCCTGTGCCGGTCTCGCCGTGGATCAACACCGTGGCGCGACTGCGCGCCACCTGTTGCACCAGCTTGAGCAGCCGCTGCATCGACGGGTGCTCCCCGATGATGCCGCCCCGGCTGACGCGCTCATCGAGGCGCTCGCGCAGGCGCTGGGCTTCCTCGGAAAGCCGCGCCTTTTCGAGCGCCCGCGCCACCAGCGCGCTGAGGGCATCGAGGTCGACCGGCTTGGTCAGGTAGTTCTCGGCGCCGGCCTTGATGGCTTCGACCGCCGTGTCGATGCTGCCGAAGGCCGTCATCACCACAAAGGCCACGTGGCGATAGGACTTGCGCGCCCGGTGCAGCAGTCCGAGCCCGTCGAGCACCGGCATCTTCAGGTCGGTGAGCACCACCTGGGGCTCGAAGTCGACCATGCGCTCGAGGGCCCGCTGCCCGTTCTCGGCCGACTCCACCGCGTAGCCCTCGTCGGCGAGCAACTCCACCAGCGCCTCGCGCGCGTTGATTTCGTCGTCGACGACGAGGATGCGTCCTGGGCTCTCTTGGGGCAAAGCGCTCACCCAGGCGAATACTACGAGGCAGCTGCGAAATCACTACCGAAATGTTCGCGGCGCACCGGGCTTGAGGGCGATCCCGGAGCACCGCGACCGCGCAAACTCAAGCCACCTGCGCGACGATGGCGTGGCGGATCTTCGCCTGGGCCTGGTGCTCCAGCTGACGCACGCGTTCGCGCGACAGGCCCATGCCACGACCGATGGTGGCCAGGCTGCAGCTCTCACCCGAGAGATAGCGCTCCTCCACGATGTGGCGCTCGCGATCGCTCAGTACGCTCATGGCACCGCGCAGCGCCTGCTCGGCCTGGGAGCGCTCCTCGGCTACGGCCACCACGTCCTCGGGCGAAGGCGCCTCGGCCACCAGCTCCGTCGAGCGCCCCTCGGGATCGTAGCCGCAGGGCACATCGCGACCCGACAGCGCCGCTTCCATCTCTTCGACGTCGCGCACGCCGACTCCGAGGGCCTCGGCCACCGCCTGGGCGTCGGGCTGCTCGCCGCTCTTCTGCGCCAGTTCGCGCTGGGTGCGCCGCATGTTGGCCAGCAGCTTGCGGCCGTGGCGAGACGAGGGCGTGCGCACGATGCGGCGGTTGAAGATCGTATAACGCCGCATGTAGGCGCGGATCCACCAGGCCGCGTAGGCCGCCAGCCGCACGCCGCGTTCCGGCTCGAAGCGGCGCGCCGCCTCCACCAGACCGAGCAGCCCTTCGCTGACCAGCTCATCGAGACGCAGCCCATAGGAGCTGAACTCGTGGGCGATGGTCAGGACCAACCTGAGATGGGACTTCAGTAGCTTCTCGAAGGAGCGCTCGCAGCCCTGTGCCGCCCGCTGCGCCAGCTCGAGTTCTTCCTGTGCCGAAAGCATGGGTGCACTTTTCGCAGCCTCGAGCATCGCGCCCAAACCAAGATCCCGATTGTCTCGTTTCACGGCAGTTCCTCCTGCCGGCCCTCCAAAGCACGCCCCGTGCCAACCCCACAGCGCCGGCAATTCGTGCCCCGAGAGCTCGGGCGACGAGATTTCTGCGTCCGCAAAGCGACCGGACGCAAAATCTGCGGCAGGTGCAGAGCCAAGGGAACCCGAAGTTGCGCCGGGGCGCGAAAGCGCGGCGCGGCACACCGTTTGCAGGGCATGGCTCGAGACCCAGCCGCCCGCGTTCAGCAGAGAGTAGCCCCCACAGTGCCCCCCCCCCACTCCGACTCAGCCGACACGACGGCGAAGGTCCGCTACCGGCGGGTACACCCCGCCCGCCTGCGCGCCTCGCGCGTGCTCGCCGTCTTCTGCGCCCGTCAGGGCAAGGCCGTCGAACTCGCCGAATGTAGCGACTGCCCCCATTGCCGCGGCCTGTGCGTATCGCCGGGCGAGGACACCTTCCTGCGCTGCAGCGCCGACGACGCCGAGATCGACATCGAGGTCGGCGGCCCCATCGAGGAAGACGAGGCCTCGCGCCAGACTCTGCTTTCGGATGTGATGACCACGCCGGTGCGCACGGTGGCACCCGAGACCTCGATCGCCGAGCTGCTGAAGCTTTTCGACAGCGCCCAGATCAGCGCCGTGCCGGTAGTCGACCCGGGGGGTCGCGCCGTGGGCCTTGTCAGCAAGAGCGATTTGCTGGCGGGCCTCGACGACGACGGAAGCCCTGCGGCCACGCGCGTGCAGCAGGTGATGAGCCATAATGTCTTCGCCCTGCGCGCCGAGGCCTCGGTCAGCCGCGCAGCGGCCATGATGGCCTACGAGGGCATCCACCGCCTGGTCGTGCTCGACGGAGCCGGTCACGTCGCGGGCCTGGTCTCCTCCCTCGATATTCTGCGCTGGCTGGCCCGGCGCGATGGCTACGTGGTGCCCGAGCGCACGCGGCGTCAATCGGAAGCCCCCGCCGAATCGGACAACGAGCCATGAGCCACAGCACCGAGCCTCCGGCTGCGCCAGAAGAGCGCTGGACCATCGGCCAACGGGCCGCTCTCTCGCCCCACACCATCGGCGCCGACCAGCGCCTGACACTGGCGGCCGAGCGCATGGAGCAGCTGGGCGTACACCAACTGCCGGTTCTGGAAGGCGGGCAGCTTGTGGGCATGATCAGCCGGCGAGACATCGCCATACTCGACGCCCTGCGCCCCGAGCAGCTCGAGCACATGCGCGTTGCCCAGGCCATGGCTGGCGTGCCCTATTGCGTCGAGCCGGGCGCATCGCTTTCGGCGGTGGCGCGGCACATGGCCCGCCGCAAACTCGGCTCGGCCGTCGTGCGCGAGCGTGGCAAAGTCGTCGGCATCTTCACCACCACCCACGCGCTCAGCGCCCTTTGCGAGTTGCTGGGCCCCGCCGACGGCGAGCCCAGCCACGAAGCCACCCACTGACTTCCGCAGGAGCCCCATGTCCAGAATCCAAAAGATCCTCTGCCCGGTCGACTTCTCGGCGGGCTCGGCCCAGGCCCTGCAGCAGGCCGTCGATCTGGCGCGCCGCCTGGGCGCCTCGGTCCAGGTGCTGCACACCTACGAAATGCCGCGCTTCAAGGTTCCGGCGGGCTTTGCCGCCGAAAGCGGTGAACCCGGAGAGCCTTTCGACTTCAAAAAAGCCGTCGACTCCGAGCTCGACGAGCACCTCAGCGAACTACGGCAAAAGGTGGACTCCGAGCGTGTGCCGCTGAGCACACGCCTGATCCAGGGCCCGCCGGCGGCCACCATCGTCGACCACGCCAGCAGCCAGGGCTTCGACCTGATCGTGATGGGTAGCCACGGCCGCAGTGGCCTCGACCGCTTGCTACTCGGCAGCGTCACCGAGCGCGTGCTGCGACTGTCACGTTGCCCTGTGCTCACAGTGCACGTGGCTGCATAGCTCGACCGACACGCGCGGGGCCGCAAGCGACCCGCAGCGTCGCCCCCTGCCCCGTCCCTGCCCGGTCCCTGCCCCGTCCCTGCCCCAAAAAGGCAGCGCACTCACTTGCCGGCGTCGTCTCCGCCCGCGTCAGGGCAGTCGTGGCAGTCGCAGTAGAAGGCCTCACAGCCGTTGGCCGGGTTGCCATCGCAGCTCCAATAGCCATCCTCACACTTCGACACCACGCAGCGGGCCCCGTCCGTGGTCGGGATACAGGAGACCACCGAGTTGACCCGCTGCTCCGCGCAAGCCACCTCGGCCCCCTCGTCGATGGTGCTGTCGCAGTCGTCATCGCGCCCGTTGCAACTCTCGTCGGCGGGCACGCAGCCGTCGACGCGGACCATACCATCACCACTGCCACCGTCGCCCGCTCCCCCCGAGTCTGGTCCGGCGTCCATGCCCGCGCCACCGCCACCGCCGTTCCCGGCAGAGCCCGGATCATCCAGGAGCGAGTCTTTGAAGCTTTTGCAGCCTGCGGCTACGGGCAACAGCAGCGACACGAGCAGCAGCGGCAGGACGCGGAGTCTTCGGAACATGATCGGTGCGGGGGGGTCGGAGCCCGGGGGGGGGGCCGGAGCCCGGGGGGGCCGGAGCCCGGGGGCAACCTCACCACGGCGGCTCCTGAGGCGTCGAAGGTAGCCCGAATCCCCTGGGATTTCACCACCATCAGAGCTCCCCGGGCCACGGCTCCGAAGCCAGCGGGCGCCGCGCCGCCCCTGACCGCCTCATCAGCAGGCCGCCCTCGGGCGTCGGGCGCTGCTGCACCGAGGACAGCCAGTGAGGCCCCGGCATGACATGCAGAGACCGGCAATGCGGCCAATCCGGATCGTTTGCAATGGCTATTCAAACCTCTTCGAGCACGAACGGTCGCCCCAATTCGAGCCGAAAGCGACCGCGCCCGGCCTTCAGCAAGCGGATCGCGTCGGTGCGCTCCTCGAGGCGTCGTCGTAACAGTATCAGACGCGTCTCGAGGTTATCCTTGATCGGCGGAAGCTGCAGGGCCGCGTCGAGACGTAACTCTTTGTTGGTAAATTCCCGACGCCCCTCGTCCCGTTGTTGCGTGAGCAGGCGCCACAGGATTCTTCCGGGCAGGCTCTTGATCAGGTACTGGCCGTCCAAAAAGAGGCTGGAGTCCTCGTGGTAGTAGCGAATCCGAACCGGGGCTCCCGCCGGCCCACCAGCCTCGGCCTGCACCCTGGCTCGCGCCGGCTGCTCGGCTACCGGCGAAGCCAGCGCGATGCCCGCGGCGATTTGGTTGGCCAACAGCGCGAGCACCTGCTCGGTGGTCGCGTCGAAGGCCGCCGGCTCGCTGCTCTCGACGCAGATGGCCCCCATCAGCCGCCCCTGGGCGAGCATGGGCACCGCGAGCTGACTGTCCACGTCTTCGAGACCGGGCATGGGGATTTCCCTGGAAACGAAAGCCTCGCCCTTTTGCTCGACGAGTTGCTCACGGGTGGTGCGGGCGTAGCGCAGCGCCGCGCGGAGGTTGCCGATGCGGATGGGCACCCCGCGCGCCGCGGCCACGCCGATGGTACCCACGCCCAGCTCGACCTCGGCACCCACGCCGGCTCGCGCATAGCCATGACTGGCCAGCAGCACCAGGCGGTCTGTGCCCTCTTCGACCACCAGCAGCATCGAGTGCGCAAGCCCAAGGCCGGACGCGAGCCCTGCCAGCGCGACATCCAGCAACGCGTCGAGATCCTCGGTCGCTGCGAGCCGACACGAGAGGGCGACGACTCCACCCAACTCCGAGTTCACGACTCGGCCACTTCCAACGGCACGCGCTCGCACGCGTGCACGCGGAAGAGATAGGCGCTGGCAAGGCGAAAGATGTCGCTCAGCCCCATCATGGTGGCGATGGCGTCGAGTTCGGCGCGCAGCTGCTCGAAGACGGGACCGGCTTCAAGGCTACTGTCGAACTCGAGAGTGAGCAGAAACTGCTGGCAATCCTTGGGATCCACGATCATCACCGTGGCGTGGGGGTTGTGCTCCAGGTTTGCGCGGGTCTTGCGGAAGAACTGGTTGGTGAGCGCCACGTGCTGACCGTCGACGTAGAGCACCTTCGAGATGTAGGTGACGTTGGGCATACCGTCGGCACCTACGGTGGAGAGGGTCGCGGGCAGCGCCGCGTCGAGGCTGGCCCGGGCGGCGGCGAGCAGATCGTTCACGACGCCCCCGGAAGCGCACACCCGGCCTGGGGACCCGGGGTTTGATCGAAGACCGCGGTGGGCGCGAACGTGATTTCCACAAAGCGGCGGTAGCGAAAACCGGCACTGGCCTCGCGCGAGATCCGCATGCTCTCCAGCTCGGTGCAAAAGCCGTCCTGATAGGCCTCGACCCTCGGAACCTGTCCCGGTTCGGCAGGGCGCACCTCGGCGCTCGCCCCCTTGATCTGGTAGGTCTTGAAGTCCTCCACGCGGCTGAGCACGACGGCGATGCCCGAACCGGCCCGCAAGTCCTCACACAGGCCCCGAGAGCAGACCTCGGGCACGTGCACGCTCAGCCGCCTCCCACCGGCGTGCACGCGCGCCGCGTAGCCGCGGGCCGCGTGGGGTCTGCCTTCGCCGTCCGCCGACGCGACCACGATGGCCACCGGCCCCTCGACGAAGCGCGCGAGGTCCGCCTCGATTGCGAACGGGGCCGGAGCGTCCATGGGCCCAGGCTACCAAGAAACGCCCGCATCTGGAGCTGAAAGAAACCCGGGCCATGCGACCGCTTAGGAAAGTTTTAGCCTTTTGATCACAGACATTTAGGAACGCGGCGAGGAGCGATCTTCTAGCTTGGATTTCGAGGCCGCCCACGACGGCGAGCCAAGAGCCAAGCCAAGCCAACCTCAGGAGACGCGCCATGAACCCCCGTTTCAGCCTCTACCACGAAATCCACAAGGGCCTGCGCCGGCAGCTGCTACAGCAGGTGCTCGAGTGTGGGCAAGTCGACCCCCGGGACCGCAGCGCGGTCGCTTCGCTGACCGCGTCCTTCCGCAGCCTACGCAGCTTGCTCGAGGAGCACGCCCAGCACGAGCAGCGCTGGGTCGAGCCCCGGCTCGAGCGCATTCGGGCCGACATCGCCAGCTCCCTGGCCGCCGAACACGAGACGCTGGACCGGGACATGCTCGAGGTCGAACGCGCCCTCGAGCGCTGGGCCAGCGCCGAAGACGACCGGCAGGTGGCCCTGGGGCTGCGAGCCCACGCCGCCCTGGCGAGCTTCGCAGGCGCCTACCTCAGCCACATGGCGCGCGAGGAGGACGAAGCCATGCCCGCCCTGCAGGCCGTCTTCAGCGACGAGGAACTGATGGCCGTAAGCGTCGAGCTGCGCGGCAGCGTCGCTCCCGAGCGCATGGCCGAGTTCATGTCCGTGATGATCCCGGCGCTGAACGTCGAGGAACGCAGCCAGCTATTCGCGGGCCTCAAGGCGGGCGCACCCCCGGAAGTGCTGCAGGGCATGTGCGCCCTGGCCGCCGACGTCCTTGACCCCGACGCCTGGTCCCAGGTGCAAAGCCGCGTCGGCCTGTAGCCCGCCGCCGCCGATACCACCCACGCCCAGGAGTTCATCATGACCCACACAAAACCCACCCTCTACATGTTCCCCGCCTCCACCACCTGCCGCCCTATCCTGCTGTTTTGCGCCCAGCACGGCATCGAGCTGGAGCACGTCGTCGTGAACCTGATGACCGGCGAGCACATGGCCGACGCCTACCGCAGCATCAACCCCGCCCAGCGGGTTCCGGTTCTGCGCGACGGTGCCCTCCTTCTCACCGAGAGCTCATCGATCCTCAAGTACCTTGCCGAAAAAGTGAATAGCCCGACCTACCCCAAGGGAGATCCCATCCGCCGCGCTCGCATCAACGAACGCATGGACTGGTTCAACACCGGCTTCTACATGGACTTCGGCTACAACCTGGTCTACCCACAGGTCCTGCCGCACATCAAGCGCAGCGACGCGGACGTACAGGCTGCGACCCTGGAACTGGGCGCGAGCAACAGCGCCCGCTGGCTCACCCAGCTCGACGAGCACTGGATCGGCCCAGAGCGCAATTACGTCTGTGACGACGAAATCTCGCTCGCGGACTACTTCGGCTGGGGCCTGGTCAGCATGGGCGAGCTGATCGGCCAGCGCCTCGAGCGCTACCCGAACGTCACGCGCTGGCTCGAGACCATGAACCGCTTGCCCGCATCGACCGAAGTCAACGCCGCCTTCGACGGCTGGGTGGCCTCGCTCGACGGCCAGAGCTTCCGGAGCGTCGCGTGATCAAGCGCCTGCACCACGCCGCCTACCGCTGCAGCGACTCCGAGCGAACGCGGGCCTTCTACGAAGACTTCCTCGGCCTGCCGCTCGTCCACACCCTCGAGCTTGCGGAAACCAAGACCGGCTCCCGCATCACCGCCCTGCACACCTTCTTCGCCCTCGACGACGGCTCCTGCTTGGCCTTTTTCGAAGCCCCCGAGCGCCCCTTCGAGTTCAAAGCGCAAGGCGACCTCGACCTGCACATCGCCCTCGAGGTCAGCCGCGAAGACCTGCTGTCGATGCACGAGAAGGGAAAACAGCAGGGCATCGAAACCCGCGGCATCTCCCACCACGGCTTCATCGAGTCGGTCTACTTCCGCGACCCCGACGGCTACGTGGTCGAGCTGACCGCCCCCTGTGACAACCACGCCGAAGCCATGGACCCGAGCCAGAACGGCGCCCGGGCCACGCTCGAAAGCTGGCAGCGGAGCAAGGCGCGGGCCCCGGCCTCGCGCGGGCACGCCGCCGGGTTGTCGGACGCAGCGCAGCGCTGAAGCGCCATGGCCGACGTCGCTGTAGCCGACCCGCTGCTGAAACACGGCGGGTCGTCCGCCTGGCGACAGCGGCGACGGGCTGGCCACCGTGAATCACCCAAGTCGGCTCAGAGCATTTTCTCGAGCGCCGCCATCTCCGCCCCATCGAGGCGAAAACCACCCGCAGCCACATTGCTCTCGACCTGTTCAGGCTTGGTCGCGCCCGCGATGACGCTGGAAACACTGGATTGGCTCAGCAGCCAGCCAGATGCCACGTCCAGCAACGTGCGCTCGCGTTCCTTGGCAAAGCCTTCGAGAGCCTCGATCTTGTCGAAGGTTTCATCGGTGAGCATGCGCGAGGCGCGTTCGCCCCACAGGCCGAGGCGTGTGTCCTTGTCGGGAGCCTCGCCGCGTCGGTATTTTCCGGTGAGCACTCCGCTCGCCAGCGGAAAGTAGGGCAGGATGCCCACCGCGTACTTCTCACAGGCCGGAATCAACTCGTGGCGGATCTTACGCTCGAGGAGGTTGTGGTGGTTTTGGGCCGAGACGAAGCCGGGGTAGCCGCGCTCGCGGGCCACGTGCAAGGCCTCGACCAGCATCCAACCGGCGAAGTTCGAGCATCCGATGTAGCGAACCTTGCCGGCGCGCACGATTTCGCCGAGCGCCTCAAGCGTCTCCTCGATCGGCGTGTCCGCATCGGGAAAGTGCATCTGGTAGAGGTCGATGTAGTCGGTACCCAGGCGCTCGAGGCTCGCCTCCACCGCGCGATGGATGTAGCGCTTGGAACCGCCCCGATCGAGGGGTGAGTCACCCGTGGCTCCCGAGAACTTGGTCGCGACGATGACGCTGGCGCGCTTGTCGCCCAGGGCCTTGCCCAGCATCTTCTCCGAGTCTCCGCGAGGCATGACAGCCTTTGCAGCTGAGCTGATCGAGACGACGTGTGAGCCTTGCGTCAGCCAGCGGTGCGATCTGTGAAAACCGACGATTGGCCAGGCGGTAGACGCAGCGCAGTTCGCCACAGGCGGGCGCCACGGCATGGTGCCGATCGCTGCGATTGACCACACCGACCCGCTCGAAGCGCGTACGCGGACTCGAAAGCCAACGGATGTCAAAAAGGCGATGCGTCGTGCGCAGCCCGGTCCGCGCCGCCGGATCGCGCCAGCGGGCTACCGAGTCGTCTAGCGAAATCAGAGCCTCGAAATCGCGGTAGAGGCTGCTGCTGGCCCGCATGCCGGCGGTGTCACGCACGTCCGCGCGTCCTTCGAGCCCAGCGCCTGCCCCCAGCCCCAGCGCTTCGAGTTCCGACAGCACAACCGGGTCGGTGATAAGCAGTGCGGCATGGGCCAGCGGCCGGGCCTGATCTTTGGGCTCGTCGGTAGCGGCATTGGACGTGGGCGCCGGGGGCCCAGACTCATTCACTTCTGCAGGTGGCTTCAGGTCCTTGGCCGCAGGAGGGG
Source organism: Myxococcales bacterium (assembly GCA_029880325.1). Taxonomy (GTDB): domain Bacteria; phylum Myxococcota_A; class Polyangia; order Polyangiales; family JAFGIB01; genus JAOUOP01. The sequence goes on from JAOUOP010000028.1 coordinate 51,150, forward strand.
CACCGGTTGGGAGCGTGGTACGGGGTTCGGACTGCGCGCACGAGCAGACAAAGGCCACCAGCCACATACACCAGACGATCCTGCGGTGCATCACGACCCGCCCCACCAGGCACTCGCTCCGGCCGCCTCATGCGCTCTCCTGTCCACCCTCACCGGTCACCCTCAGGATAGCCGCGTGTGCTGCGACCCGACCGCACGGAGATAGGCTTCCCGGAGCCGCCTGTAGAGGGGTCCCGGTCGGCCAGCCCCAAGCGCCCGGCCATCCACCTCCACGGCAGGCACAAGCCCGCGCACGCTGCTGGTGACGAAGATCTCACTGGCGCCATAGAGGTCGCACGGCCACAAAAGGCGCTCACCACATGGCACCCCCAGCTGCCCGGCAAGCTCTTCCACTTCACTTGCAGTGATTCCCGGCAGGATTCCCAACGCTCGCGGCGGGGTCCACAGCTGCTCGCCGAGCCGCACGAAGACGTTGCTGCTGGCTCCCTCCAGGACTTCACCGCCCGGCCCCAGCACGATGGCTTCGTCACCGCCCTGGGCTCCTGCCCGCTGCATGGCCAAAATCGAGCCGAGGAAGTTTCCACTCTTGACGCCGGGCGCCGGACCCGCTGGCAGCGCGCGCAGATCGTGCACCGTCGCAAGCCTGAGGCCACGCTCGTAGAGTTCGGCCTCAGGCTCGGCAAACTCGGTCGCGTAGATGAGCACGCTCGACCGTACCGCCACGGGGCGCGGTCCGGGCGCGGCCACACCCCGGGTGACGACGATGCGCAGCACCTGCTCGAAGCCGCCAGCCGCGGCGACGGCCGCGTGCGCCCGCGCCCTCAGCTGCGAAACCGAAGACGGCGGCTCGATGCCCAGCGCGCGACAACCGCGCTCGAGCCGCTGCAAATGTTCCTCGAGGCGATGGGGACGCCCGGCGTAGGTTCGCAGCACTTCGAAGACGCTGTCGCCGTACAAAAAGCCGCGGTCGAAGGCACTGACCTCGGCAGCGGCAACCTCCCGCAGCTCTCCGTCGATGTCGACAACGCCCCGCGGCAGTCCCGGGGGTTCGATTTCACTCACAGCTGTTGCAGCAGAGCCTGGGCTTCTGCGTGCTGTCCAGCCTCGGCCACCGCGCGTTCCAGCATCGCCTTGGCCTTGGTCTTGTCGCCCTGGCGGAAGGAGATGTCACCCAGCCGGAAGTAGACGTCGGCCTTGGTGATGCCCGAGTCCTCCTTCAGCTTCTGCAAGAGCAGCGCGCGGTAGGTCTTCTGGGCCCGCTCCAGGTCGCCCTGCTCCAGGCACAGCCGCCCCAGGTCGCGCAGGATGTGCACGTTGGTCAGGTCGATCTTGAAGGCCGCGTCGTAGCACTCCATGGCTTTTACCACGTCGCCGGCGCCCTCGTGGGCCTTGCCCAGGCGATGCTGGTAGAGCGCCACTTCCTTGGCCCGACGACCGCCAAAGGATTCGATGATCTTTTCGAGCACCGGGATCGCATCGGCCTGACGATTGGCGGCGATGTAGAGGTCGCACAGCCCCAGCAGCGCTTCGCGGTCGGAGACCAACTCGACGGCCCGCTCCAGGTAGCCAATGGCGCTCGCGGGGTCTTCGAGCCTGTCGCGGTAGATGGCCGCGATGCGATTGAGCAGGGCCACCTTCTGTTCGGGCCCCTCCAGCGTCGCTTCCTCGGCGGAGAGCATCTCGGCGAGTTTCGCAAAGGCGGCGTGCTTTTCGTAAAGCACCTTGAGCCGCTCGCGGCTGTCTTCGTTGGCCGCGTCGATCACGAGCGCCCGCTGCAACGCGTTCTCCGCCAACTCCAAGTCACCCAGGCGTTCATCGGCAAGCTCCGACAATCGATGGGCGGTGGCGATGGCCTCGGCCCCTTCCTGCAGGCCCAGGAGCGACTCCATGTGGCGCGCCGCCGCGCTCCAATCCTCGGCGGTCTCGCTGAGCCGCAGCAATGCGGAGAGCGCATGGCGGTGGCTGGCGTCGCGGGCAAAGATACGCTCGTAGCTGGCCACGGCTCGCGCCGCGTCCTGGAGCTTGTCTTCGCAGTACTCGGCGATGCGGCCGAGCAGCTGCAGCTCGGCCGCGACGTCGCCGGCCTGCGCCTGGCGGTCGGCCTGGGCCGCAAGCAGCTCCACCAGCGCCGCCCACTGGCCGTCCTCCAGATAGAGCTTTTCGAGCCGTGCTTCGGCGGCCGCATGTCCGGGCTGCTCATCGAGCAGCTGCGCCAACTCGGAGATGGCACCGGCGCGATCGCCGAGCCGCTCTTCGAGCAGTCCCGCGATGCGCATCCGGAGCTCCGCTCGCGGTTCGGGTTCGCTGGTGCGCCCCACCCGTACGTTCAAAAGCTCCCGAAGCTCCGAGAAGCGCTCGGCCGCGGTGTAGAGATCGGCCAGGCGTGCGACCGCCCCTTCGTGATCGGGCTCGGTCGAAAGCAGCTCCGACAGTACTTCAATGGCGCGATCGCCCTGCCCCAGGTGGTCGGCGAGCACACCGGCCAGCTCATGGCGCAGCTGGGTCTGCACGTCGCTCTCGTTCTCGACCGACAGGCGCCGCTCGAGCAACTCGGCGACTTCATCGAAGCGCTCCTGGCTGGCGCGGATGCGCGCCAGCTGCGTCAGCGCATCCCGATCTTCGGAGTCGCTGCCCAGCAGCGTGGCGTAGCACTGACCTGCGGTCTCGGCATCGCCCAGGGTGGCATCGGCCAGGCGCGCCGCCTCGCGCAGGCGCTCGATACGCTCGCCCGAGTCGTGCTCGACCTCAGCCCACTGCCTCAGGCGCTCCACCAGATCGACCTCGCGGCCTGGCTCGCGCAATAGCGCCACCAGGCGCGCGTGCACCTCGGGCTGTTCGCGGTCGACCTCGACGGCCCAGGCCAGGCAGCGCTCCTCGGCCGCCGCATCGACCACGCGCTCGCGGTACCAACCCGCCGCCCGCAGACACAGCTCGCGCTTGCTCTGGCCCTCGATGGTGTTGGCCTCGACCAACCCCTCGACCATGCCGCGCACGCCCTCCCAACTACCAGCCATCTCGGCCAGCCGTTCGACTTCCGACAGGGCTTCTTCATCGGCGGGGTCGAGTTCGAAGATGCGGCGCGCGCTCGACAGCGCACGGCCCGGATCGGAGAGGTCGTGCTCCCAGATACCGACCGCCTCACGCAGGAGCCTGAGGCGCTCTCCATCGGTCTCGGCCAGTCGAATGCGGATGTCGTAGAGCCCGGCCACCTTGTCGAGGGCGCCGGTCTGCCGGTAGCACTCGTCGAGGGTGAACAGCACGTCCTGGGCGAGCGCGTCGCGCTGCCCCAGCTTTTCCATGCCTTCGAGCGCGCGCTCGTCGGCCGGATCGCCCTCGAGCACTTCCTTGAAGGCGATGAAGGCACCGCGCCCGTCGTCGAAGCGCTCGTCGCGCAGGGTGCCGATGCGCAGTAAGAGTTCGGTGCGCTCGGCGGGATCGACGGCGGCACCGATGCGCCGCTCCATGATGTCGAGCAGCTGCTCCCAGCGCTCGGTCTTCAGATAGAGACGGTCGAGGTCGGCAAGTGTTTCGGTGGCGTCGTCGTGCTGCTCCGAAGCGTGCACGTAGGCGTCGATGGCCCGGCTGTCGTCCTGCAGCTCTTCCTCGCACACGCGTGCCAGGCGCCGATACAGCTCGCTGGCCGCCAGTGGGTCCGAGACCTGCGGCGCGGCGCCATCGAGCACCTCGGCCAGTCGCTCGAAGCGGCCAAGCTCGCGGGCCAGACGCTCGAGATCGGCCAACAGCGTATCGTCGGTGGGGTCGTCGGGTAGTGCCCGGGCCAGGGCCTCGAAGGCATCGCCCGGCTGAGCGCGCCCTTGCTCGTGTACCTCGGCCAGCCGCTGCAGCTCGCTGCGGCGCTCGAAGGGATCGTCGAGGACGGCAACTCCTCCCTCGATGAGTTCAACGAGGTTATCCCAGCGCTGTTGGCTGCGCAGCAGGGGCTCGAGGATCTCGGCCGCAGCCACCCTCTGCTCGGGGCTCTTGCTGATGCGCATCAGCGCTTCGATGCTGCTGCCGTGGCTGGGGTCGACTTCCAGCGCCTGGCGGTAGCGATCGATGGCTTCGTAGGGATCGCCCAGCTCCTTCTCGAGCACTTCACCGGCGCGGCTGAGCAAGGCCACGCGCTCGACGTCGTCGATGGCCACCGCGGCCCGCTCGCCCAGGTTGTCGAGCAGGTCGGCAAAGCGTCCCTGTCGCTCGAAGAGCCCACCCAGGGCCGAGAGCGCGGTCTCGTTGGCGGCGTCGTCGTCGAGCACGCGCTGGTAGGCCTCGATCGCTTGATCGGGTTGGTGCAGCTGCTCGGCGTGCAGGGAGCCGAAGCGCAGGCCCAGCGCCACGCGCCCGTCGGCTTCAGCGCAGATTTCGATGCGCCGCCCCAACACCCCGACCAGGTCCGAGGGCCGCCGCATCGCCACGTAGAGTTCGTCGAGCGCTTCCAGCGCCAGCGCGTCGGCGTCGTCTTCCTCGACGGCGCGCTTGTAGGCGGCGACGGCCTGGTCGTGGTCGCCCAGCAAGTCCTCCTGGACCGACCCGAGGCGCCTTAGCAGCTCGCCCTTCTCCTCGACGTCGAACGCCTGCTCGGCGCGGCGCTCGAGCACGTCGGCCAGGCCGTTCCAGTCGCCCACCATGGTGTGCAGTGCCTCGAGGGCGTCGAGCGGGCTCGGATCCTCCGGATCGTGCTTGGCCAGGCGCTCGTAGCCCGCGATCGCGGCCCGCGGGTCGCCACGCTTTTCATCGTGGACGCGCGCCACCGTCATCATCATCTCGGACTTCAGCGCGTCGTCGTCGGTCTTGGCCAGGGCGGCCTCGTAGGCCTGCACGTGTTCGTCCCAGGCCCCCATGCGCGCGGCCAGGGCATCGACCTGGGAGCGCGCCTGCTCCGATGCCGGGTCGGCCACGAAGGCCCGCATCCAGGCGTGGAAGGCCAGGGCCGGATCGTCGCCGCGAACGTCGTGCAGCTCGCCCACCTCGGAAAGCAGGCGCGCCTGGTCGAACGGGTCGTCGCCGAGTTCGACCTGGGCTTCGAGAATTGCGATCAGCTTCTTCCACTGGTCGAGCTGGCGGTAGATGGGATCGAGGATCTGGCTGATTCGCAGCGTCAGCTCGGGCTCCTGGATCAAGCGTTCGAGCGCCGCCATGGCGTTGACCTCGCGGGCGTCGATCTGGGAGATGTCCTCGTAGACGTCGATGGCGGCGTCGCGATCACCCAAACGCGTCTCGAGCAACTCGGCCAACCGCAGCTTGAGTGGAATCTCCGCCGGGGTTCCCAACTGCTGGTCAATACGACCGCGCAGGTGCTCGACCAGCTCCTCCCAGCGCTCGGCCTGCTGCAACAGGGCTTCGAGCCCCGCAACAGCATCCTTGTCGTCGGCGTCGAGGTCGAGGATCTCGCGGAAGCTGGAGATGGCCTCGTCACGCTCGTGGGTGGTGTCGCGCTGCAGGCGCGCCCGCCGATGCAGCATGTCGATGCGACGCTCGTCGCTGTCGGCCGAGTCGGCCTGCTCGCGATACAAGGGCAGCAGCTGGTCCCAGGCCTCCAGACCGCGGTAGGCGCGCTCCACGGCGTCGAAGCTCTCGCGATCGCCAGGCTCGAAGACCAGGGCGGCAGCGTAGAGCTGGGCGGCGCGGTGCTGATTGCCGATGCGTTCGACATAGAGGCGGCCCGCGTAGCGAGCCAGGCGCGCCATCGCCTCGTCCTCGACCCCCTCATCGATGGGCTTGGCGAGGATCTTGCCGAGACGCTTCCACTGCTCGCCAACTTTGGCCAGACGGGTCAGCGTCTCCCACGTCTCCTCGTCGCGCGGATCTTCGGCGAAGAGGCGGGCATAGACGCTGAGCGCGCCCTCGAAGTCCTCGAGCTGGTCCTCGTGGATTTGGGCCAGGCGCACCAGCAGGCGCTGCTTTTCGTCGGGGTCGAGCTCGGCCTCGATGCGCGCCTCGAGCACCGAGGTCAACTCCGGCCACTTCATTTGCGTCAGATAGACCGGCTCGAGAATCTCGGCGGCGACCGCCCTATTCTCGCCCTCGCCCGCGAGGATGGTCTCGAGCAGGGCGATGGAACTCTGATGGCTGAGGTCGTCGGTGACCGCGTCGCGCAGGTGTTCGAGGGCGCGCGGCACGTCGTCGAGGTGATCGTGGCAACCGCGTGCCAGCTTGTAACGCAGCTCCACCGGCGAGCCGATCTGGCGCTCGAGCTGCGCCTCGTAGGCCGCGCCCAGATCCTCCCAACGGCCGGCCTGGGAATAGAGGCGCTCCAGCGACTCGTAGGCCGCCGCCGACGGCGCGTCCATGATCAACTCCTCGAGCACCTCGACGGCGGCGTCGGGATCGTCGAGGCGGTGCTCCAGGATATCGGCCTGGCGCGTGAGCAGCTCACCGCGCGCGCTGGCGTCGGGTGCGACCTCGGCCTTGCGGCGCAGCACCTCGACCAGCGCCCGGTGGTCACCGGCCTCGGCGTGTAGCTGCTCGAGGGCGTCGAGGGCTTCGCCGTCCTCGGGACGGTCCTCGAGCAACTTCTCGAAGTACTCGGCCGAAAGCGCCGCGTCCTGAAGCCGGTCGCGCGCGACCTCGGCGATGCAGCGATAGACCTCCACCTGCAGCTCGCCGTCGTACAGAGAGGGAGCCGCCTCGCGCAAGGTGGCGACCTGGTCGGCAAAGCGGCCGGAAGCCTCCGCCAGGCGCTGTAACTCCGAGATAAGTTCGCCTACGACGGGCTCTTCGACACCAGCCAAGAGCGCGCGGGCTGCGTAGTCGTAGGCCTGACTGATGGAGGCCAGCCCGTTTTCGGCCACCTCGCAGGCGCGCCTGAGCGCGGCCAGTTTGTCGGCGGGGTCGTCGGTATCCTGCAGCACCTCGAGCACGCTGAGCAGGCGGTCGAAGGCGCCGCTGGACTCGTAGCGCGGTGCCGCCACGCGGGCGGCGTCGATGCGCAGCTCCGACTCGGTGTCGGCCATAATGGCGTCCAGGGCCGCGAGCGCACCGGCGTGGGTGGGCTCGTACTCGAGCACGGCCTCGTAGTTTTCCAGGGCCCGTTGCGGATCGCCGGTGTGCAGGCGCATCAACTCACCGCTGCGGAACTGCAGCTCTGCGCGCTCGCCGGCGTCCTCGCACAGCCCCTCCTCGGTCTGCAGCGTCTCGAGCATGTCCTCCCAGCGCTCGGTGCGCTCGTAGAGGCCGGCCAGGGCCTGCAGCGTCTGGCGATCGGGTCCGAGACCCGAGACTACGTCGGCGTAGATCTCGATGGCGCCTTCGGGATCCTCCAGGCGCTCGTCACGGATGGCGCCGGCGCGACGACCCAGCTCGCGCCGCTCGTCGTCGCTATCGGCGAACTCCATGTGTTGGCGCAGGATCTCCACCAACTCGCTCCAGCGTTCGGCCTCGGCGTAGAGCCGCTCCAGCGCGCGCAGGGCGTCGACGTCGGAGGGCTCGATCTCGAGCCGCTCGCGATGGGCCTCGATGGCACCATCGACCTGCCCCAACATCGACTCGTTGATCTCGGCCACGCGCGCCAGGAGGCTAAGTCGCTCGCTGGCGTCACCCTCGAATTGCACCTGCCGCCTGAGATCGGCGACCAGGCTGGCGAAGTCTTCGCTGGCCAGGTGGATGCGCTCCAGGGCGCGCGAGGCCGTAAGCACCGAGTCGGGGTTGTCGCCGTCGATCTCGATCAGGCGTTCATAGGCGCGGGCGGCGGCTTCCTTGTCCTGCAGAAACTCATCGAGCAGCACCGCCAGCTCGAGCAGGATCTCGGCCTGCAGGTCGGCGCCCAAGTCCTCGGACTCGAGCACCCGCGACAGCACCTGCGAGCGCTCGCGCCGGAAGGCATCGCGATGGCTGGCGATGCTGGCCAGGGCCTCGCGCGCCGTGGTGTTGCCGGGGTCGGCCTCCACCGCACGCCCATAGGCCGAAAACGCCGCCTCGTGGTCGCGCGTGCGCTGTTCGTGGATCTCGCCGATGCGCAGCAAGAGGTCAGCCTGGGCTCCGCCGGTGTCCAGATCGTCGAGCTGGATCTCCAGCACCCGTGCAAGATCGCGCCAGGCGCCCTGGTTTTCGTAGAGCGGCTCGAGGATGGTGGCGATGCGATTGCGCTGGCCCTCGACGCCGAGCATGCGCCCGAGCGCTTCCTGGGCGCGCAGCTGGTGAGGCTGTTCCTGCAGCACGCCTTCGTAGTGGTCGACGGCCTCGCCGGGCTCGCTGAGCTTGGTCTCACACAGCTCGCCCAGGCGCAGCATCAGATCGACGCGCTCCTGTCCCTCGGCCGCGCCCAGATTGCCGCGCAGCAGCTCGGCCAGGTCGCGCCAGCGCTCGGTCTTTTCGTACAAGCCCTCGAGCGTGCGCCGGGCGGCGCCGTGGTCGGGGTCCAGCTCCAACACCTGCTCGTAGGTGTCGACCGCCTGGTCGGGGCGCTCGAGGATCTCCTCGAAGAGAAAGCACAGCTGCAAGAGCAGGTCGAGCTTGGCCTCGGCGTCGGCGGTGTCGGCGATGCGCTTGCGATAGAGCGCCTGTAACTCATCCCAGCGTTCACCTGCAGTGAACAGCTCCTTGAGCGCTACGAAAGATGCTTCGTTGGTGGGCTCGACGGCGATGACGCGCTTGTGAAAAGGTTCAGCTTCCTCGGGTTGACCCAGGGTTTCGTCGTAAACGCGCGCCGCTCGCGCCGCCAACTCCAGCACCGCGCTATCGCTCAGCCCACCAGCCTCGATGGCAGTGCCGAATGCGGTGGCCAGGGCACGATGCTGACCGGCGCGTTCGGCTGCCTCGGTCAATCGATCCCAGAGGTCGGCATCGGAGGGCTGCTCGAGGAAAGCCGTCTCGATCGAACCGTAGGCACCGCTGGCATCGCCGAGCTTGGAACCGCTGATCTCGGCCACGCGCAAGCGCAGCTGCCGCACCTCTTCTTCGTCGCTCTCGGCCGCCAGGCGCCGCGTCAGCACCTTGAGCAACTTGTCGTAGCGGCCGCCGCTCTCGTAGACCTTCTCCAACATGCGATTGACCCGATCGGCCAGCTCGCCGCCGTCGTCGCCGAAGCCCTCGTGCAAGCGCTCCAGGGCCGCCACCGTGGCGCCATGGGCCGGCTCCTGCTCGAGTACGCCAGCGAAAACATCCAGCGCCCGCGCCGGCTCGTCCAGGTGTTGGACCAGCACCTGCCCCAGACGCGCTCCCAGCTCCACCCGTGCCGCCGGCTCGCTTTCGGCCTCGAGCCGCCGCTCGAGCACCTCGCACAGCTCGGGCCAGCGCTCGGCGGCCAGGGCCAGGCGGTCGCGGGCGATCAGCACGTCGCGATCGGCGGGATCGATCTCCCCCATCGTGCGGTAGCGCTCCGCGGCGGCGGCGGCGTCCTCGAAGACTTCTTCTTCGAGCTGGGCCAACTCGCGAAGCGTATCCCAGCGATCGGGAGGATCCGGGATGCGCTCCAGCCTGTGCTCGAGCAACGTGTGCAGGTCGGCGGTGCGATGCTCGGCGCGGTAGATGCGCTCCAGGGTCTCCACCACGGTCCTGTCGTCGGGCTCGGCCGCGAGCACCGCCTTGAGCTTGTCCACCCCCAGCGCGGTGTTACCCAGGCGATCGAGGGCGATGGTGGCGATGCGACGGGCCAGGGGCACGGCCGCGTCGGGACGGGTCTCGGCGCGCGCCTCGTAGGCCTGGACCACGCGATCGTAGGCCGCCGCCGCCTCTGCCGTCTGCTCCAGCTGGTCGCGGATGTCCTCGGCGTCGGGCGCCAGCTCGAAGGCCTGCAGCGCGTAACCGAAGGCGCCCTCGCCATCGCGCAGTTGACCCAGGGCCAATTCGTGCAGGCGCGCGAGCAGTGCCAGGCGATTTTCTACGTCGGACTCGCCCAGCGCGTTGAGCGAGATCTCGAGCATGGCCCGCAGCCGCGCCCATTTTTCGTCGGACTCATAAATGGGGGCGAGCTTGCGTGCCGCCTCGACGTTCGCGGGATCCACCGACAGCACGCGCTCGTAGCTGCGCACGGCACGGTTGGCCTCGCCCAGGTCGTCTTCGAAGATGCGCGCGGCCCGGAAGCTGAGGTCGACCTTCAGCTGCTTGTCCTGGGCCTTGTCGGCCTCGTGGGACAGCACGTCGGCCAGGCCCTCGAAGTCCTTGACGTTGCGGTAGAGCGCCTCCACGGCGTCCCACTCACCCTGGGCCAACATGCCGTCGCGCAGCGAACGCAGGGCGCGGCCGTGCTTGGGATCGATCTCGAGCACCCGCTGCCAGCAGCGCGTGGCAGCGGCGGCGTCTTCGAGTTTTTCGGCCTGCAGCGCGGCCAGCTTCTGCAGGATTCGGATGCGCCCGTCATCACTGGGCGCGCCCGAAAGCGAGCGCTCCAGCACGTCGGCCAGGCCCGCATAGTCGCGCTCGCGTTCGCACAGCTTTTCGAGCGCCTCGAGCGCCCCCGGCGCCGCGCTGTCCTGATCCAGAGCCTCGCGCCACAGGGCGATCGCCTCGGGGTAGCTGTGCAGACGATCAGCGGCCAGCCGCGCCATCTCGATGGTGTCGCCGAGGCGAACGCTCGGATCGCTGGCGACCGAGCGCTCCTTGCGCAGCACCTCAAAGAGCGGCTTCCAGGCACGCTTGCGCTCATAGATCGACTTCAGCTGGCTCAGGGCCTCGCGGTTTTCGGGCTCGAGTTCGATGGCCCGCTCCAGCGGTCCGGTCGCCTGGTTGAAATTGGAGAAGCGCTCGATCCACAGCTGGGCGACCTGCACGTAGCGCTCGACCTTCAGCGCCCGATCCTCGAGCGCCTCGGCGTTGTCGCTAAGCACGTTGATCAAGTCGTTCCAGCGCCCGGCGCCCTCGTACTTGGCGCAGAGTTCAGCCAGCGTGTCGCGATCGGCCGGGTCCAGCTTCAGGATGCGGCCCAGCACGTTGATCACCATGCCGTCCATGTGCAGACGGTCACGGTAGATCGCGAGCAGCTCCTGCAGCAGCTCCACGCGCCTGGCCTGTTGCGCCTCGGGGGTGGCCTCGATCTCGGCCTTGATCACGTCGGCCAGGGCGCTCCACTTCTCGGCCGTGCGGTAGAGCCCGCGCAGCGCGGCGCTGACCTCCGGGTGGTCAGGGTCCAAGCGCTGCACCAGCTTCCAGGCGTCGATGGCCGCATCCGGAGTCGCGCTCTGCGCCGCCAGCTTGGCCTGCTCCAGAGCCAGCTCGAGGCGGGCATCCTCGCTCGAGACGCGCTGGGCGTCGCCGAGTACCGACAACCAGGCCCCGGGATCTTCGGTCTTGGCGTAGTACTCGCGGTAGAAGTTCAGCATCGCCGGGTGGGCACCGTCGAGCTTGCGCAAGCGCGCGAAGTAGGGCTCGGCGTCCTCGGGCGAGCCGCGCATACGCCAGTGCACCATGCCGATCTGCAGCAGGTTGCCCTGCTCCACCTCGAGCTTCTGTTTGACCGTCAGCGCCTGCTCGTACATGGCGACCAGGTCGTCCCAGCGCTCTTCGGCGGCGTAGTGGTCGTAGAGGAAGCCCATGGCCTCAGCGTTGGCCGGCTCGTAGTCCAACACGCGCTCGTAACTGGCAGCCGCACGCCCCTTGTCCTCCAACTGATGCGCAATCACGCGCGCTGCACGCAAGTACAGGGCGCTGCGGGCGTTCTTGTCGCGTCCGTGCTCGGCCGAGTCCAGCAGCAGCTCGGTCAGCACATCCCACTTGGAGCGAGCGCGCAGCGTCAACTCGTAGAGCTGGGCGGCGCGCAGGTTGCCCGGGTCGACCTCGAGGGCGGCCTTGAAGAGGCGATCGGACTCGGCGTCACGGCCCTTATTGCGGTGCTGCCAGACCAACGAGCCAGCCCGCACCAGCAGCGAGGTCTTGAGCGAGAGGTCGGTCGACGACGCAGCCTCGTCCTCGAAGCGCTTGGCGAACTTCTTCCAACTGCGGCGACTCTGGCCGATGCGCCCGATGGCCTCGGCCGGTTCCACGTCGTCGGCATTGAGCGCCTGGGCGCGCTCATAGGCCGCGACCGCACCATCGGCGTCGAGCAGCGCCTCGCTGCGCATGCGCCCCAACTCTTTCCACAGGCTGGCTGCGAAATCCGGGTCGGCCTCGGGGCCTTCGCCGAGCAACTCGGCCTCGACCTCGATCAATAGAGCGACTGCGCCCAACTCGCCGCGCCGCTCGTGACCACGCCGGGCCATTTCCAGCAAACGCACCGGCTCGGCACCGAGACGGCTTTCGTCCCGGGCCGCCACCAGCGCGCGCAGGCCTGCAAACGCCCCCTCGTCTTCGGGGTCATCACGGAGAATCCCCAGATAGTTGGATAGGGTGAGCAATTCGGCTTGTCCCCCGACCGCCGTTTCGACTGCCCCGCTATCGCTTCGGTTATTCGGCACGGTGCCTCATCGCGGTTCAGGCAGCGGCAAGGCTCACCGAACAGCGATCAACCTCGGCGATCGCCGCCGGACTACCCCTGCGCTTCAGGTGGCCCTCGCGGGCCCTCTCGTGCCCGGATCCGGTACTGCCTGGGTGGGCTGTGAAGCGTGGTTTCAAGCCAGACGCCGCGACCGTGGTGACCGTGTCGGAGACGCGCCTACCGACCAGGTGTTGATGGATGGTAACGGCGCCGCGCCGGGCGAGGCAAGCACTGATTTCCCAGGAAGGGTACAGCCACGGGTACAGCCAGACGCCGTCGACCTCGGTGAGCAACAGCTGAGCGCGAACTACACTGCGGGTCGATGCCCCGACGGATGCGACCGCGCCCCGCTCTGACGCGCCCAGAAGGTCATCCTCAGAACGTCATCAACGCGCCGGCCCAGGTCATGGCGCCCCACGTCACCAGGCCGGCGGCCAAATGCGCGGTGGCCAGCGTCTGCAGCGTGTCGTAGTCGTTGGCGCGATCGAGGCCCAGGTCGTTGGCGATGTAGAGGCCCAAAAGGGCTTGGGCCACCATGCCGCCGAAGTGCACCCAGCGCAGCAGCTTGTGCAGCCGCAGGGTCGAGGCAAACTCGCCCTTGCCCGAGGCCAGATCGTCGGGATCGGGCATCAGCGCGGCGATCGTGAAGGTGGTGGCGTAGAGCCCCGTGGTCAGAATGGCGCCGATCGCATGGGGCCAGGGGGTCTCGTGGCACTGGCCCTGACCGAAGATCGCATCGCCGGTCACGCAGGGGTTGCTGCCGCGATCGTCGAAGAAGCCGTAGAGGTTGTAGTACTGGATGAAGCCGAGTCCGACGGTGGCCGTCATCGCCGCCCAGGTGGCCATGCCCAGGGGCCGGTGCAGATCGGCCAGCGAGTTGCGGCGCTTCATCTGGGCGGCGTAGCTGTCTTCGGAGTCTTCGGCGGCCTCCGAAACCTCCTCGACGTCCTGGTCGAGGGCGACCACCAGGCTTGCGGCCGCGGCCGGACTCAGAAGGGGGCTTTGGGCGGTGGCGGCCCCGAGGGTCGGAGCCTGCAGGCTCAATCCGTAGATCGGGGTGGCCAGAAGCAGCACGGCGAGGCTATTCATGTATCACTCCAAAGTCGCGGCCATGCTTACACCCGATGACCGCGCCGGCTCAAGCGCCGCGGAGCAGATGGCCAGCTCCCCACACGCCCACGACGCAACCATGGACGCAACCACGACCGACGCCGACGCCCTACTCACCTACATCGATGCCTCCCCCAGCCCCTACCATGCGGTGACAGCGGCGGCGGCACGACTGACCGAGGCGGGCTTTGACGAGCTGGCCCTCGAACAGCGCTGGCAGCTCCAGCCCGGTGGCCGGCACTTCGTCATCAAGGGCGGCTCGATCGCGGCCTTCATCGTGGGCAGCAGCGCGCCGGTCGACAGCGGCTTTTTGGCCATCGGCGCCCACACCGACTCGCCCAACCTGCGCCTCAAGCCCCAGCCCGACCTGCGCCGCCACGGCTACCACCAGCTGGCGGTCGAGATCTACGGCGGAGTGCTCCTGTCGACCTGGCTCGATCGCGATCTGTCGCTGGCCGGGCGCGTGGTGATCGATGACGGAAGCGACGGCGGCCGCAGCGAGCTGGTGGACTTTCGGCGCCCCCTGCTGCGCATCCCCAACCTGGCCATCCACCTGGAGCGCACCGTCAACACCGACGGGCTGAAGCTCAACGCCCAACGCCACATGGTGCCGATCTGGGCCCTGGAACGCAGCGCGAAAGCAGCGAAGGACGAGCCGGCCCCGGCGCTGCGGCAGGCGCTCGCCGGGCAGCTCTCCGACGCCGGACGCGAGATCAACCCCGAGGCCATCCTGGGCTGGGATCTCTGCCTCTACGACACCCAGCCGGCGGCGATCGCGGGCCTGCGTCAGGAGCTGATCCACGCCGCACGCCTCGACAACCTGGCCAGCTGCCACACGGCACTGACGGCGCTGACCACGGCAGCCGCCGAGCATCCCGCCACGCGCGTGATCCTGCTTTACGATCACGAGGAGGTGGGCAGCAGGAGCGCCCATGGGGCGGCCTCGCCCTTCGCCCTCGACCTGCTCGGGCGCCTGGCCGGCCCCGACCACGACGCGCTGACGCGGGCGGTGGCGCGCTCGTTTTTGATCTCGGCGGATATGGCCCATGCAGTGCATCCCAACTACGCCGACAAGCACGAGCCCGGCCATCGCCCCGTGCTCGGCCGCGGTCCGGTCATCAAGACCAACGTCTCCCAGGCCTATGCCAGCGATGCAGAAAGCAGCGCGCGCTTTGTGCGACTATGCCAACGCGCCGGCGTCGAACCCCAGCACTTCGTCAGCCGTTCGGACCTGGCCTGCGGCAGCACCATCGGCCCGATCACGGCCGGCCGCGTGGGACTGCCAACTGTGGACGTGGGCAACCCGCTGCTGTCGATGCATTCGATTCGGGAGATGGCAGCGGTGGAGGATGTGGGGGCGATGCAGAAAGTCTTGGGTGTGTTTTTCGCGGGGCGATAACGGCACGGGACGCGAGAGCCTCATCCCAAGGGCATCGGCCTATTCCAGCTCGAAATCCTTACAAAACACGATCGGCGCCGCCTCATCTTCATAAAAGGCCGCCCGATGCTCATCGGTCGGAAAGCCATGGGCGCAGCTCACCCGCTCGGCATCGAAGAGCGCGCAGCTCTCACACGTAAAGCGCAGGGCGAAGCGCTCTCGCTGTCTTCGAAAGCGCGCGTCCTGGGGTAGCTTCAAGGCTTATCGCCCGGCTCGATCTTGGCCACGCGCCGGGCATGGCGCCCGCCGTCGAAGTCGGTGGTAAAAAACGCCCGCACGATATCCTCGGCCACGCCGATGCCCACCACCCGCGCCCCCAGGCACAGCACGTTGGCGTCGTTGTGGGCCCGCGCCATACGTGCCGTGAAGCCGTCGGTGCAGAGCGCGGCGCGCACCCCGGCGTGGCGGTTGGCCGCATAGCTCATGCCCAAGCCGGTACCGCAGATCAACACGCCGCGATCCAGCTGCCCCGCGGTGATGGCCTCGGCCACGGCGTGGGCGAAGTCCGGGTAGTCGCAGGACTCGGGGCCGTCGGTGCCGAAGTCCCGCAGCGAGCCACCGAGTTCCTCGATCAGCGGCATCAGGGCCCGTTTGAGTTCCACGGCGGCGTGGTCACAGCCGATACCGACCCGCCCTGCCCGCTCAGTCATGGCGCTTGAGGATCAGCGAGACGTTGGTGCCGCCGAAGCCGAAGGAATTGCTGAGCACCACGTTCAGCACGCGCTCGCGCGCCTCATGGGGCACCAGATCGAAGCCAGCGGCGCGCTCGTCGGGGCTGTCCAGGTTGATGGTCGGCGGCACCACGCCGTCGCGCAAGGCCAGGGCGCACAGCACCGTCTCCAGCCCGCCAGCAGCGCCCAGCAGGTGCCCCGTCATGGACTTGGTGCTCGAGATCCACAGGCCACCGTCGGAGCGTCCGGAACCGCCGCCCTGACTGTGGTCGCCGAAAATCTTCCGGATCGCCATCAGCTCGTTCATGTCGCCAGCGGGCGTGGAAGTGCCGTGGGCGTTGATGTAGTCGACCTGCTCGGGGGCGATCGCCGCATCTGCCAGGGCCGCCTTCATGGCTCGCTGGGCGCCCTCGCCCTCCGGTGCGGGCTGGCTCAAATGGTAGGCGTCGGCGGTGGCGCCGTAGCCGACCACCTCGCACAGAATGGGAGCGCCGCGGGAGATGGCCAGCTCACGCTCCTCCAGCATCAGGATGCCGGCGCCCTCGGCGATCACGAAACCGTCGCGATCGCGGTCAAATGGCCGACTGGCCTTTTCGGGCTCGTCGTTGCGCTTGGACAGGGCGCGCATGGAGTTGAAGCCGGCGACTCCAAGGGGCGTTACCGTAGCCTCGGCCCCACCGGCCACAGCCGCGTCGATGCCGCCGCGCTGGATCCAACGGGCCGCCTCGCCGATGGCGTGGGCGCCCGAGGAACAGGCGCTGGTGGTGGTGTAGCTCGGCCCCTTGAAGCCGTAGCGAATCGACACCATGCCGGGAGCCAGGTTGGCGATCGCGCCCGGAATGAAATAGGGCGTGACGCGGCGGGGCCCCTTGCTGCGCAGCACCTCGCACTGGGCTTCAATCAGCGGCAGGCCGCCGAGGCCGACGCCGATGAAAGTGCCGGTCCGCTCCTTGAGCGCATCATCGGGCTCGAAACCCGAACTCTGCACCGCCTGCACCGAGGCCCCGACCGCCATGTGGATGAAGGCATCGCCTTCACGGACCCGCTTGCGCTCGAAGTAGGTCTCGGGGTCGAAGCCGGTGCACTCACCGGCGATCGTGGTTGCGAAGCCCTCGGTGTCGAACTTGGTGATCGGACCGATGCCGCTCTTGCCGGCACGTATCGCGGACCAGGTCGACTCGATGTCGAGACCGCATGGGCTTACGGTTCCGACGCCTGTGACAACGACCCTACGCATGTCGCTGAACTACCGCGACATGGCAACGCGAGCAAGAGATAAGCATCGCGTGCCAGTCGCCTGCAGTGTTCGTTTTGGCGCGCTGGCGCGCTATTTGACGTGGTCCTGGATGTATTTGATCGCGTCACCCACGGTCGCGATCTTCTCGGTGTCCTCGTCGGGGATGTCGATTTCGAACTGCTCCTCGAAGGCCAGCACGAGCTCAACGATGGCCAGCGAGTCAGCGCCGAGATCCTCGATGAACTGAGCCTCGGGCTTGACCTCGGCGATGTCGACGTCCAACTGCTGCGAAACGATTTCCTTGACCTTCTCGGCGATATCCATCCGTCTCTCCAGGGCGGTGAGGTGGTTCGAGCACCCACAAAAATTTACATGTACATCCCGCCGTTAACGCGCAGGACCTGACCTGTGATGTAAGAAGCTTCGTCGCTGCAGAGAAAGACCACAGCGGCTGCGACGTCGTGCGGCTGCCCGACACGTCCCAGCGGAATTTGCTGCAGCATCAGCTGCTTTGCGTCCTCGGGGAGCATGCGGGTCATGTCGGTATCGATGAAGCCGGGACCGACCGCGTTGACGGTCACGCCGCGCGAGGCGTACTCCCGAGCCAGTGTCTTCGTCAAGCCAATCAGCGCGGCTTTGCTCGCCGCGTAGGCCGCCTGCCCGGGATTGCCCGTCTCGGCCACCACGCTCGCCATATTGATAATTCGACCTGTTTTGGCGCGAGACATGGGCCGAATGGCGGCCTTGCTGCAAAAGACGGCGCCGCCCACGTTCACGGCCAACGTTTTGTGCAGGTCCTCGGGCGAGACGCGCAAGAGTACCTGATCGCGTGCAATGCCCGCATTGTTGATGAGGATGTCGAGGCGACCGAGGCGTTTGTAGAGGGCGTGGAAGGCGTCGCCGATGGCCTCGTGATCGGTGACGTCACAGGGCAAGAGTTCGGCGCTGCCGCCAGCGGCGCGGACATCGGCGAGCATCTGCTCGCCGATCGGCGGCTCCAGCACGTCGACGGCGACCACATGGGCACCGGCCCGTGCCAGCTCGACACACAGCACGCGGCCGATGCCGCGGTAGCCACCGGTGACTACCGCGACCTTGTCATCGAGCCGAAACATTTCGCGGAAAGAACTCGCGCCGAGCAGGCGCGCAGCTCAGGCCTCGGCTTCCTCAGCGGGCGGCGGTGCCGCCTTTTCCTTGGTGCCGATCACCTGCCGGCCCTTGTAGTGGCCGCAGCTCGGACAGATGCGGTGCGGCAGCATCATCTCGTCGCAGTTGGGACAGGGGATGGTATTGGGGGCGCGCACCCGATCATGCTGGGCGCGGCGTTGGTCGCGCTTGGCGCGGGTGGTTTTTCGCTTCGGAACCGCCACGGCTCACTCCTCTCGTTCGCTCTCGTGGGCAGCTTGGGGCTGCTCCGGGGCGGCCGGCTTGGGGCCGGCCGGGAGCTTGTCGCGCAACTGGGCCAAGGGCGCAAGCCTCGGATCGGGTCCATCGCCCTCGCCGAAGTCCTCGGGGTTGGGGCGCACACCCTCGGGCACCTCGATTCCGGCGCAGTCCTCGGCACACAGGGGCTGGATCGGACACTCGAGTACCAGGTGCTCGCGCACCAGATCGTCGAGCACCAGGTCGCTGCCCGTAAAGTGGGCACGGTCCAGGTCGGAGGCCTCGAGTTCGAACTCGAGCGGCGGGGCGCGGCCGTCGTCGGGGCTGAGCAGCAGCGTCAGTTCGGAGTCCACGCTGACTGCGGCCGGGCCCAGGCAGCGGCAGCATTCGGTCACCAACTCGGCCCGCAATTCGCCGCGGATCAGGAACTCGGTGCCGTTCTTCTGGGCACGAACGTGCAGCAAGCCAGGACCGCCCGCCGGCGACAGCGGCGTGTCGGCCAGCGTGCCTGCGAGCCAGGCGGTGTCCAGCTCGAAATCGTAATCCTTGCCGGAATCGTCGATGTCGCTGGCGTGGAGCACGATCTCGGGCATGTTCCTGGTGGTCTCGGCGGGGAGCTTCGGAAGAGAAAAGCACCGCCAGGGAGACGGAGCAGCAGCGCCCGACCGGGCGTCCCTGCCCAAATTGGGGCCGGGACTATTGCCTGTGGCACCCTGGAAGTCAAATCGCGAACAGTTCGCGGTCGCGTTTTTCAGACCTCTTCGTGCACCCCGAGCACGCGCATGGCGCCCTCGGCGAGCTCGAGCAGTACGAAACCGGGCATGGCGCGGGTGCCGTCGGAGCGGCCCACGGCCACGCCGCCCAGGCGCGGCACCACCAGGCGCAAATCGCGGGCTGCGCTGTCGTCACGCACCTCGCGCTCGCCGTCGCCCACCGCCGGGCGCAGGACCCGAACTTCGGGCCAGGCGAAGAGACCACCGGGGGCGCCGATGCGCCGGGCCAGCTCGGCCAGGTCGGCGCTGCCCAGATCCTGGCCATCCTCGGTGCGGGCAACGGCCTGGGAGCCGCCCTGGCCAGGCGCCTGCCAGGATAGCAGCCAGCGGCTTTCGCCTTCGGCCTCGCCGAGGTCGCTGGCCAGCTGCTTGAGGTCGTCGAGGCCGTGGCCGCAGGCGTCGTCGCTGTGGGCGTAATGGCCGCCGCTGGCCCCGGCCACCGGGACGAACACGTGACCGGCCACATCCACCCGACGCAACGCCGAAACGTCCACGATCCGGGCGGCGGCCTCGCCCAGGGAGGCGCGCGCCGATTGAATGCGCTCGGTGCTGTCGCGGCCGCCCGACAGCAGCAGCGTGGGCGCCGGCAGCGTCGACAACGCCCCCAGAAGCTTGGCCGCCTGCCGCGGGGTATCACCCACGCCGCCGATCACGACCTGCAGGTGGGGCTTGAGCTCGGCCAGCACTTTCAACGTGTCGACGTCGGGCGGTGGCCCGAAGGCGGGGCCGGCGAAGGCCGCCACGCGCAACGGGGGCTCGATGCCCTCGATGCGCAGACGACGGCCTTCGATGTGCAACTTCACGGCGCCGACGCTGCGCGTGCCGGCTTCGGGGGGATCGGCGGCCAGACAGCGCATGTAGCCCGGCGGGCCCTGGACGCGCAGGCCGCCGTCGAGGCAGCCGCGGCAGCCGGCCACCGAGAGAGCCCAGCACAGGGCGATCAGCAGGCGTGATTTGGCCATGGGCAGCGGGACCTTACGCCAAAGGTCGGGCGCTGGACCAGGCGGCTTTCTTCAAACAATGTAGGGCATGCCTCTACACCTTTTCCACCAGGTGCTTTAGACTGGAACGACCACCTGGTGGTCCTGCGGCGACCTGCTGGCGTCGACTGTGACCGATTCGAACCCGATCAGCCCACGAGGGAGTACCCGATGACCGACGACAACCGTTTTCACGGCACCGACAGCTATTTGACCAATGAAGCGCTGGAGGCCGCCGTGAACTGCGCCCTGGTGCTGCAAAAGCCGCTGCTGGTCCGTGGCGAACCGGGCACGGGCAAGACGCTGCTGGCCGAGGCTGTCTCCGAGGCCCTGGGGCTCCCGCTTCTGACCTGGCACGTCAAGAGCACCACGCGCGCCCAGGAGGGGCTCTATCACTACGACACCGTGCAGCGTCTGTACGACAGCCGCTTCAACGACGGTGACGTCTCCGACATCCGCCAGTACATCCGGCTGGGACCACTGGGCAACGCCTTCAAGTCCGACGAGCGCGTGGTGCTGCTGATCGACGAAGTCGACAAGGCCGACATCGAGTTCCCCAACGACCTCTTGCACGAGATCGACAAGATGCGCTTCCGCATCATGGAGACCGGCGACGAGATCGTGGCCAAGCATCGGCCGGTGGTGATCATCACCTCCAACGCCGAAAAAGAGCTGCCCGACGCCTTCCTGCGCCGCTGCGTCTTCCACTTCATCGACTTCCCCGACCGCGACCTGATGGGGCGCATCGTCGACGTGCACCATCCGGGCCTCAACGAAGACGTGATCAAGCAGGCGATGGACGCCTTCTACGCCATCCGCAACATGCAAAGGCTGCGCAAGCGTCCCTCCACCAGCGAGCTGGTCGACTGGATCGCCATGCTCAAGGACATGGGCATCTCCACCGTCAAGCTCGACAAGAACATGCCCTTCCTGGGCACGCTCCTGAAGAAGGAGCAGGATCTGGTGGCCTACGCCGATCAGCTCTCGGGCGGATCGCGCTGGCGGTCCTGACGCGCACTGCCAAGCTGTTGAACCAGGAGATAGCCCATGAGTGAGCCGCGCAAGCCCCGCCCCATGTTCCTCAATTTTCTCTACCGGCTGCGCAAGTACGACGTGCCGGTGGGAGCCCAGGAAGCGGTGGCCCTGGGCGAGGCGATGCGCCAGGGGCTGCACGACAGTTCACTCGACGGCTTCTATTACGTCGCACGCGCCCTGATGATCCATCGCGAGACCCACCTCGACGCCTTCGACCAGGCCTTTTTGGCCGAGTTCAAGGGCGTCGAGGGCGAGCACATCCGGCTCAAGGAAGAGCTGATGGATTGGCTCAAGGACGCCAAAGTGCGCCTGGAGGATCTGACCGAGGAGGAAAAGGCGCTGGCCGAGAGCCTTGACCTCGAGCAACTCAAGAAGCTCTTCCAGGAGCGCATGGCCGAGCAGGGCGAGCGCCACGACCGCGGCAATCGCTTCGTCGGCACCGCCGGCACCTCGCGTTTTGGGCGCAAGGGCAAAAAGGGCCAGGGCGTCAGGGCCGGGGGCAAGGGCGGGCAGCGCTCGGCAGTGCAGGTGGCCGACGCACGTCAGTACCGGCCCTACCGCAGCGACGTCACCCTCGACATCCGGCAGATGGAGATGGCGATGCGTCGGCTGCGGAGTTTCGTGCGCGAGGGCGCCGACGACGAGTTGGACCTGGACCGCACCATCAGCGAGACGGCCAGGAACGCCGGCGAGTTGGAAGTGGTGGTGCGGCCGCCGAGCCGGCCCAACACGCGCGTGATCCTGATGATGGACGTGGGCGGCTCGATGGACCCCTACGCCCAGATGATGTCGCGCATGTTTTCGGCGGCCAAGAAAGCCAGCCACTTCAAGGAATTGCGCACCTATTACTTCCACAACTGCGTCTACGGCCGCGTCTACAAGACCGAGCGCTTCGACGACCCGGTATGGATCAACGACCTGCTGCACGAATGCGGCCGTCACTACAAGTTGATCATGGTGGGCGACGCCCTGATGGCGCCCTACGAGCTGATGCGCCAGGGCGGGGCCATCTCGATCAACGACAGAAACACCCTGCCGGGCATCGCCTGGCTGATGCAGCTCGGGCAGCACTTCCGCAATGCGGTCTGGATGAACCCCGAGCCGCGCGCCTACTGGGAAGGCACCACCATCGACCAGGTGCGTCAGGTCTTCGAGATGTTCCCGCTCACCCTGGAGGGCCTGGGCGAGGGCATGGCGCACCTCAACCGCGGCAAGAGCGGTCGTCGCGCGGCGGCCTGAGCGTCGGCAACCGAGGCGGCTGCGTCTGTAACCGCGGCCGCCCGGGCGCGACGTAGTTGCCATGGCGCGCAAGCTGATCCTCTACCACTTCGAGGGTTGCTATTACTGCGACCGAGTGCAGGGCAAGCTCGCTGAACTGGGATTGCTGATCGAGCAGCGCAACATCCGTCGCGATCCCGAGCATAGGGCCGAGCTGATCGCCAATACGGGTCGGGCGCGGGTTCCCGTGCTGCGCATCGAGGAGGCGGGTGAGCCGGTGCGCTGGATGCCGGAATCGCGCCGCATCGTGGCCTTTCTGGAGCAGGCCTACGGCGATTCCGAGGCGCCGGAGACGCCGGTGTGCAGCAGCACGGTTCCGCGGATCGGGGCGTGGCTCGGCTGGTCGCTGATGGTCGTGGGGCTGCTCGTGAGCGGCGACGGGCTGCGGGATGGGCTGTGGGCGGCGGGCTGCGGCGTGATGGCCCTGCGTAGCGGCTGGATGGCCCGCAGCAGTGGGATGGCGCTGCACTGGATCATCGCGCTGGCGCTCGGCCTGAGCGCGCTTTCGATCGCGCTGGCCGGACTCGGCGTGGCCTTCATCCCGTTTTGGTATCTGGTCTACGGGCTGGTGGCGGCGCTCTTGTTGTGGGCGGCGCGGCGGGCGCGCAGGTAGAAGCCCCGCTGGCGGGCGTGGTAAAAAGACGCCTCGATGAGGCGGGCGGGAAATGCGGGCCAGATGCCGAACCGTGGGCGGCCGGGCAGGGCCCGTTGCGGCGTTTTTTTCCTGCCGGCCTGCGCCGCTCTGTTCCTGCCGGCCTGCGCCGCCATGCAACGCACCTGGGACTTCGAAGCCCACGCGCGCCACGGTGCGCTGTTGGAGGTGCAGGAGGTGACGGCAAGCGTGACGCGCGATGTGGTCGCGCTCACGCTTCGGGTTCGCAACCCAGGTCCGCAGCCGGTGGCGATTGAGCCGGGACTGCTCGTGCTGCGACTGCCCGATGGCGAGACGATCGAGGCGGCGCCGAGCCTGCTGGAGCTGGGCGAACGGGTCGTAGGTGGACTGATGAGCCGACTGGGGCTCGGGCAGGGCCAGTCAGAACCACGGCGCACGGCCCCCGGCGCCAGCGCACTGCTTCGGGTGACGTTTCGGGAGCTGCGAAGGGATCTGAGGCGCTACGGGCGCTTGGAAGTCGATGTCTCATCCGTCGCCGTCGAGGGGCGCCCCGCGGGCATCCCACCCGTGATCCTGACCGCGCCGGCCGGCGCGCCGCTGGGGCAGGACGTATGAACTCGAGCGCCCTGCCCTGCCTTCGGCTGCCCGCCGCGCTGGCCCTGCTGGCGCTTGGCATGGGCGGCTGCGCCATGAACCTGAACGAGGCGCGACCGGCCCGCACCCTGCGCGGTGGCGAGATGCAGGTTAGTCAGGTCTCCAACGCCGTGCTCGCCACACGCGCCATCTCCGTCCTGATCGATCCTGCCGAGTCGATCGCGCGCTCGAGCGCGAAGGATGGTCCCACCACCGAGCTGACCGATGAGCAGAAAAACCAGCTGCTCGTGGCGCTGGCGGCGACCAGCCTGCAGGGAGTGGGCTATGCGACGCATCTGGAGTTCGGCGTGGGCCTGGGCTACCGGCTCGACCTCCATGGCCGCTTCGGCAACGGCATCTACGGCCTGACGCTGCGCCGGGGCTTCGAGCTGGAGCTTTGGGACGTGAGCTACGGGGCGCGACTCGACTATAACAGCGGCGAGAGCTGGATCCCCTACTTCGATGAAGGGACCGAGCTGCTATCGGCCGCCGGGGCGGCCATGGGGCTCACGCGCTTCGACTCGCAGTTATTCACCTCGGTGGGGCGCGAGTGGGGCGAGTGGGGGCGGCTCTGGCTGGGCGCCAAGGGCATCATGAGCCACTACGACCTGACGCTGCCCGGCTTCGCCTTCGACCGCGGGGACATTCACGCCCAGGACCAGATCTGGTACGCGGGCGGTTTCCTCGGCTTCGCCCTCGGCTTTCGCTACGTCTTCGTGCTGGCGGAGCTGTCGGTCTTCTACAGCTGGGCCGAGGCCGACCTCGACCCACCCATCGACCGCGTGGACCTGAGTTCGCTGGTGTTGGTGCCCGCCTGGGGGCTCAGGATCAACTTCTGAGACTTCCCGCCGAGCCCGTTTTCAGTCCGGCGAGTCTTCGACGAAGACGCCGCAGGGGAATTCGGCGTGCACCATGGATTCCGGGTTGGCCATGAAGTCGTCACAGGCCTGGCCCAGAAGCTCGATGGTGGTCGGCGTGCTCAGACGCCAGTCGGTGCCGCAGCCGAGGGGGCGGCCGTTGAGCGCCACCAGACCCATGCACTCGGAGCCGGCCTGCACGGTGCCGTTGAGCAAGATATTACAGCCGATGGCGCCGCCGACGATGGCCGAAAGCGTGCCCACCAGCTCGTCGCGACTCTGGGGCGTGAACGGGGGCTGCCCGGTACCGCCCTCGACGGCCACCTGCTCCAGGTGCGCCTGCAGACCCTGGTCGCCGCCCGCCAGGCTGATGACGTAGGTGCGCACGCCCATGTTGCGGGCTGTGATGACCGCGTCCAGCACGCCCTGGGCCGCGGCCGGGTCGGCGATCGCGGAGCCGCCGCCGCAGAGGTTATTGGGCTGGCCGTCGGTGGCGAGGATGAGGATCTGGGGATGCTCATCGTCGTCGAGGACCGAGCCGGCGGCGCTGAGGATGCCGCTGGCCGGGTCGACCACGTGGTTCAGCGCCAGATGCGTCGGTGTGGAACCGCCAGGCTGCATCTGCGGGAGCGCTGCGTCGAGCGTGGCGTGATTGTTCAGGGCCGGGGGCGTGACCCACAGGCCGGGGCAGTCGGAGCCGTTCATGGCCATGGCCACGGGTTGGCCGCCACCGCCGAATCCTCCGGCGAGGCTGCCCAGGGAGCCGTTGTAGACGACCATGCCGAACTCGACGACCGGCTGTAGGCGCATGACCACGCCGTCCGGATCCATCAGGGCCGAACGCATGGCGGTCCAGCGCGCACCGCCACCACCCCCGAGGGGGTCGGCCATGCTGGTGGAACCGTCGAGCACCAGCGTGACGCGCGGCTCGGCGGTCGAGGTGTTGACGTTGGCCGAGGCACAGCTGGTGGGACCGCCCCCGCTGGCCACCACGTCGAGCAGCGGCGGATGGGAGTCGGCGTCCTGGTAGTCCGGGATGCCATCCATGTCGGTGTCGACGACGTGGCCGTACTGCTGTTCGGCAAAGTCGCTGTAGCCGTCTCCGTCCGTATCCTTGCCCGTGCCGACCGAAGGATTGTCGTCACCGCCACACGCAGCCAGCCCTAGCACCGCCAGGGCGGCGAGCAATCGTCTACCATCTAATCCCATCACCACGACTCCGTCCCAGAACACCACGGCCGACAGCACCCGACTTCTCGGCCACTCTGCCGCCCCATCGTGACACGGGTGGCAGAATCGGCAAACCCCCACAATTCATGCTCGAGCACTCGCTCGCCTTTGCGCGGGCGCGCGTCGTTGGCAGTGGGTGTAGGATTTTCGGGCACAAGCTGCGTGACGAGATCGCGCTGGGCTGCGTTTCCGGCACGGCTGGTGGAAACGTTCCTTGCGACATTTTCGGCAGCATTTTCGAGCAGGCCCGACGCCGGAGAAAACGTCCCGCCGGAGAAAACGTCCTGGCAGCTTTTCGGGCCGGCAGCTTTTCGGGCCGCCCTCGACGTGGAAAATGACCCGTATCTATGTCCTGGCAGCTTCTCGAGCCGGCGGCGGCGGAGTGAACGCGCCCCGCGGAAAACGTCCTGGCAGCTTTTTGGGCGGCGTTTTGGGGGGCGTTTCGCTCCGGCAGCGGGGCAAAAATACGCTGGCAGCCCTTCGCCCGGCCCTTCGCCCGGCCCGACGGAAAACGTCCTGGCAGCTTTTGGGCGGCGTGGTCGTGCTGGCGCTGGGAGGGTGCGCGGGCACCAGCGGCCGCACACCCGGCTCAGAAAGCCTCGATGGAGGCGGAGGCGACGATCGCCGGCTGTATCCGGTGCGGCAGGACGCCGGGGCCGACGACTCCTACGGGCTGTCGCTCGTGCAGCTGCTGGACGTCGAGGGTCGCTCGACGTTGGCGGACGTGGACGGCGATGGCGTCGATGAACTGGTGTGTTCGAGCGCCGCGGGCAGCGGGGGCTGTCTGTTCGGGCTCGGCAGCGACGGGACGCTCGGACCGCTCGAAGTTACCGGGGATCCCGGAGGGCCGCTGCGGATCGCGGTCGATGTGAACGGCGACGGGCGGGCGGATGTGGTGCGCGGAACGGCCGAGGGCGTTGCGACGCTCCTGGCCCGCGAAACAGGTGGCTTCGAGGCCCCGATCCTCTCGACGGGCCCCGTCACCGAACGGTTGCACGCGCTCGACTTGAACGCCGACGGGGCCCTGGACCTACTGGGATTGGGCGCCGAGCCCGAGCCGGCCGTGTTCTCCTACATGGGCGACGGTCGTGGTGGTTTCGCCCCCCAGGCCGTCTTCGAGCAGCTTGGCCAGCCCTATCCGGCACTCGCGGTCGGTGAGGTGACCGGCGATGGCCTAGACGATGTGCTGCTGCTGCACCTCGCCAAGTCCGGCCTGGAACTGTGGGTCCACCCCCACGACGGCAGCAGCGGCCTGATGCCGGAGCCCAGGCGTCACACCATCGCCGCCACCGTCGAGCTGCAATACCATCTCTCTATCGGCGATGTGAACGATGACGGCCTGGACGATGTGCTGGTCTCCGGTGCGTTCCCCGGCGTCGCGGTCTTCACCCAGGGCCAGGACGGCTCGCTGCAGCGCGCCCCCGCAGTCGCGATCCTGGACCGGGTGATGGTCACGGCGGTCGTCGACGCCAACGGCGACGGCGCGAGCGAGGTGGCGATCACCCAGCCCTCGGGCAACCTGCTGCGCATCTTCGCTTTCGACGAGGGCCGCTATCAGGAGCGCGCCCGCGTCGGCAGTGAGGGCAGCGGCGCGGCCCTGCCACAGCTGGCCACGGGCGACCTGGACGGAGACGGCTGCCCCGAGCTGGTCACCAGCCGCGTCGCCGGCACCTCGGTCTTCCGCGGCCTGTGCCGAGCGTCGCCGTGAAAGAGCCCGCTCAGGGTTGTGCGGCCAACTGCTGCTCGAGGAATTCGAGCAGGCGCAGCCGCGTCGGGGCCGTCAACTGCCGCGCCTCCCGCGGCGGCATCACCGCCGGGTCATCTGCGGGCAGCTGAATGCGCTCGATGGCGCGCGCGAGCGTGGACCGGTCGACGCGCGCGAGGTCCACGTCAAAGCGCGCGCGCGATAGCGTCGGGTCCAGGCGCGCGTTGTGGCAGCTGGCGCAGGCCTGCAGCAGCGCTTCGACGCCGCCCGCGTCGGGCTCGACTTCGAGTCCGATTTCGGCGCGCAACTGGGGGTCGTCGGGAAAGACCTCACGCGGGCTGATCAAGGCTTCGGTCGCAATCTCGCCGGCTAGCATCGCGCGATAACTTTCGGCAAATCGCTTCAATCCGTCCACGTGGGTCACTCGCTCGTGGCGAAAAGGCGGGGCCGGCAGCTGCCCCTGGCGGAAGGCGTCGTAGATGCCTGCCCAGGTCGGGCTCACATGGGCTGGGCCGCTTTCGCTGGGCAATCCCGTGGCACTGTCGATCTCGCCGGTCTCGAAGCCGACCACCGCGCTCGGAAAGAGCAGCGGCTGGGGCCCCTGCAGGCCCGCGCGCTCAAGCAGTCCCACCAGGTTCTCCATGCGGTCGGGGTTGTGCACTCCGCCCGGACTGAGTCCGCCGATCGCCTCCACGACGCCGGTATGCGGCTCGAGGTGGGCCTGCCGATAGTCCTCGATCAGCGGCGAACGCTCGCGAAACCAGTGCATCCAGGGTACCTCCAGCTCGCGCATCAAGAGCACCGGTCCCGGCATCCCCGCGCTGCCGCCGTGGCAACGCCGGCAATCGGAAGGCGTGTTCTTCAGGTCCTCGTCGTCCCGGATGCGCAGTTCGAGCCACCCCTCTTCGATGGCAGGGCCGAAGAGGTCGCCGGCGCTGCAGCCCTCGGCCTCGCCGTTACAGCGCTGCTCGAACTCGACCAGGTAGAGGTTCATGCGCTCGGTCGTGGGGTCGAGCGCCAGCAGCTCGACGCGTTGTTGACCGCGAGTGAAAGCGATCACGACCAGCGAAGCATCGAGTTCAAAGCCCGGCATGCGCAGCACGCGCGGATTGGCCGCCGACACCAAATGGCCGCCGAGGGCGGTGGAGTGACCTATCAGCAGGCCGTCGTCGGGGCGCAGACCCAGCTGGGCGGCGAAGTCCTCGAGTCCCGCGATCTCGGGAGCGGTTTCGCCGCAGAAGAGCCGGGCCACCCGGTCTGCGGCCTGGCGCCCGCACAGGACCGGCAGCGAGCGCCCCAAGGGCGCCGTGACGCCCGCATCGGGCTGAGCCGTGTCACCCCACAGCCCTCCAGGGTCCGAGCAGCCGGCCAGCACAAGAAGCGCCAGGCACAGCCACCCGGCGCGGACTTCGGACTGCCGTGCAAGACTCACCAAAGCTTCACGCCTCGCGCTCGGGCGACGAGCGGCTCGATGGGGATTCGAGGTGGCGCCGATTCCCATCGCATCATCAGCACCATAGGCCTACCTTACCCCCCATGGGCGCACTACGGTAGCGGCTCGCGAGCGACCAGGAAGCAGGAAGCCATGCAATCAAGGCGCGATCTCGGATTGTTGATGCTGCGGGTGGGAATCGGCGGCATGTTCATCGCCCATGGCTTGCCCAAGCTCCTGGCTGGCCCGGAAAAATGGCTGAAGCTGGGTAAGACCATGGAGCACCTGGGCGTCGACTTTGCTCCCACATATTTCGGACTCGCCGCGGCCGTGTCTGAGAGCCTCGGAGGGCTGTGCCTGGCGTTGGGGATCGCCACGCGACCTGCCCTCGCGTTGCTGGTGGTGACGATGTTGGTCGCCGGCACCCAGCACCTGCTGCGCGGTGACGGCTTCGGACGCTCGTCCCACGCGTTGGAGTCGGCGATCCTCTTCGCCTCGCTCATGCTGATCGGCCCCGGCAAGTACCGACTGGGCAAGGGGCCCTGGACGTGAGCGCACGCCCCCCCGGGCATCACGTGCCGCCCCTGGGGCCCAACTCCCGCCTGGTGCGCCGCATGCTTGCCGTGTAAACTGCCAAGTTGCGGGGAGGCCCCAGGGGCGAGACTCCGGAGCCCATCCGCGGGTGCTCAACACCGAGGGTCCGTCAGCCTTCGGCATCGCATCGCGGTCGCAACTGCTGCGACCCTGCTCGCGAGGAGGCGTTCGGTTCCGCCATGGACACATTGCCAGCTTCGTTTACGGGCACGCAGCTAGCGCGCCGGTTTTTTTCGCTCCTGGTGCCTCTGCTCACCTGCATCGCCCTGACGCCCGCGCCTGCCGCGGCCCAGCAGGGCTCCGACGCCGCGCCCGCCGAAGCCCCTTCGGCTGCGTCAGGTAACGCCGAAGAGCTGGCCCGCCAGCACTTCACTCTCGGTCGAGCCCAGTATCAAAGCGGGGCGTTCCTGGAGTCGGCGAAGAACTTCGAACGCGCCTACGAGTACTCCAAGCGTGAGGTGCTCTGGTACAATATCTACCTCGCCTACCGCGATGCCGGCGACAATCGCGAGGCCAGCGTCGCCCTGCGCCACTACCTCGAGGGCGTGGACAAGATCGAAAACCGCCCGCAGCTCGAAGCCCGGCTCAACAGCCTCGAACGCCTGGTCGCCAAGGAAGAAGCGCGCGAACAGGAGCAGCGCGACCGCGAGGCCGCAGCGACGCAGGCCGGGGCAGGCGCCGAACCCGCCGAAGTAGCCCCCTCCGAACAACCCGCCGTCGACGCGGCCATCGAAGCGAACGCCGAGCCCGTCGAGGAGCCCTCCCGCCTGCCCGCCTACATCCTGATGGGTGCCGGCGGCGCTTTGATCATCGGCGGCATCGTGACCGGTGCCATGTCGTCGTCGAAGCTGGGAAAACTCGAAGACAGTTGCACGAACGATGTCTGCGATCCCGAGCTCGAAAGCATCAAAGAAGACGGCCAGACCCTGGCGCTGGTGGCGGATGTGCTGATGCTGGCAGGCGTCGCAGCCGGTGCCGTCGGAGGCACGCTGCTGTTTTTGAGTCTTTCGGAGCAGCCTTCGGCCTCCGATACCGCCGTCGGTGCGAGCCTCGGCTGCGGGGTTGATGGGTGCAATGCACGCGTGAGGGTGGCGTTTTGATGCGAGCCGTTCAGATCTTCGGGCTGTGTGTGCTGGGCGCCGTACTCAGCGCCTGCTCCTTCATCAACGACTTCGACCGCTTCGAGTTCGAGGCCACCGAGGACGGTGGTTCCGGCAATCCGAACCAGGGTGGTAGCGGCGGCGGTGGCGGCAGCGGTGGCAGCGGTGGCAGCGGTGGCGCAGCCCCCGAACCGGACGCCGGTTCCGACGCCGACGTCAGCACGCCCGCCGACGGTGGTGGCGGGACGATGGACAGCGGCGGCGGTGACACGGGCGACGCCTCGGTCGACTCCGGCAGCGTCGGCGACCCGCTGTGTGACGCCGCCAACTGCGACGAGGTCGCCAGTTGTGACTCGAGCTCGGGCACAGCGAAGTGCACCTGCCCCCAGGGCTACTACGACTTCAACGCCGACGGCTCCGAGTGCGTGGACCTCGACGAGTGCAAGGCCGGCGTCCACAACTGCGACGACGACGCCACGTGCGAAAACACCCAGGGTGGCTTCGAGTGCAACTGCAACGCGGGCTTCATCTGGGATGCCAGCGCCTCCGACTGCGTGGACGGTTGTCTGGTGCTCCTGTCCACCACCTGCGACCCCGTCGTGGGCCTGTGTATCAAGCCTTCGGGTGACGCCGTCTGTCGCTGCCCGGCCGGCTACGTGGACGTCAACGGCGACGGTACGCTGTGCGAAGCTGCACCGGCCTGCCTCGACCGGGGCTGCGACCCGCTGGCCGAATGCGATCCCGAAGCGGCCTCCCCGGAGTGCATCTGCCCTGCCGGCTTCACCGGTGATGGAACCGCGTGCGATGACGTCGACGAGTGCACCGAGGGCACCGACGACTGCCACGTTCAGGCCAGCTGCACCAATACCGAGGGCGGCTACGTCTGCACCTGCAATGATGGCTACGACGGCGACGGAGTCACCTGTGCCGATGTGGACGAGTGCACCGCAGGCACCGACGGCTGCTCGGACAACGCCACATGCGGGAACACCGTCGGCTCCTATGACTGCAGCTGCAAAGACGGCTTCAGCGGCGACGGCTTCGGCTGCACCGACGACGACGAATGCGAGCTGGGCACCGCCGACTGCTCGTCAAACGCCAACTGCACCAACGAGCCGGGTGGCTACAGCTGCAAATGCAAGAGCGGTTACGAAGGCAACGGAACCACCTGTTCCGATGTCGACGAATGCACCGCGGGCACCGCTGACTGCGTCACGGGCGAGAAGTGCACCAATACCCCGGGCTCATTCACCTGCGGATGCGACGCCGGCTACAAGAAAAACGCCTCGGGTAGTTGCGTCGACGTCAACGAATGCACCGAGAACCTGGACAACTGCAGCACCAGCGCCACCTGCACCAACAGCGCGGGCGGCTTTGACTGCAAATGCAACGGCGGCTACGAGGGCGACGGCGTCGAGTGCGTCGACATCAATGAGTGCACTACGGACGCCCATGACTGCAGCGCCAACGGCAACTGCACCAATACCGCCGGCGGCTTCACGTGCACCTGCAAGACCGGCTACGAAGGTAACGGCAAGACCTGCACCGACATCGACGAGTGCACCAAGGGCACCGACAACTGCCACGATACGCGGGCCAACTGCATCGACACCGACGGTTCGTTCAAGTGCAATTGCAAAACGGGCTACGAAGGCGACGGCGTCACCTGCACCAACATCAATGAGTGCGCATTGGGCAAAGACGACTGCGACACCATGCCCGACGCCTGCGTCGACAGCGTCGGCAGCTACAGCTGCAAGTGTCCCGGCGGCTATACCGGCGAAGGCGTTGGTGCGGACGGTTGCGTCGACATCGACGAGTGCAAGTTGAACACCGACAACTGCGACGATGCGCCCGACGCCTGCATCAACAGGCCGGGCAGCTTCGTCTGCGAGTGCCCTGCCCCCTCGAGCGGCGATGGCATCGGCCCCTTTGGCTGCTGCACGGCGGATGCCTTCACCGACCTCACCCGACCCAGCGATGGCCTGGACAACGAATGCGACGGCCTGTGGGACCGTCCGGTGATCAACTGGGAGAAAACCTTTCCCTCCCGCGGCGGCGCCAGCTCGGCGGCCGACGTTGCCATCTACGTGGAGCCGACCGTGATCGCCGGCGGCACGCTCTACTGCCGCAGCTACAAGCGCAGTGGCACAGCGCCAACCTGGAGCACCTGCCCCAACCCGATCGTGAACACGGCCAACTCGGGCTCGGCGGCGAATGACGGCGCCTGGCGCACCGACTTCCGCTGGCGCTACGACGACGGCCGCATCGGCCATTCCATCAGCTTCGACTACTACATCCACCACTCGCTGCACCTGGCACCACGCTGTCCCGAACTCGCCGCCACCGACGAAGCGATCTTCGAAGCGGCACAGAAACACCTCGATGCAAGCCTCAGCGGCAGCTACAAAGACCCCGGGCCGTTCGCCATCGGCGAAAACACCTTCCTGGCCAATCCCTTCGTCGTCGTGGGCTACCGGCCGGTTGTCGACGGTTCCTTCTGGCTCATGCGCAAGGAGGTCCCACACGTGGCCAACAATGACTACATGGCGGAGATGTGGTCTTTGCGCAAGCGCTTCGTAGCCAGCCCCGACGGCCGCTACGTCCTGCTGCGCCGCACCTATGTGGCCAAGCGCAAGTACAGCACCGAGGGTGTCAAGAGCTGCAAGGTCGCGCGCTTTGAGCAGAGCGTGTCGAACTTCCGGCCGCCGCCGAACGCGACCACGGGCTTCGGCTACTACTACGGCGACCTCTACGACTGCGACGCTGTCGTCGTCAATCGCGCCGGCGCGGGCGTGTGCATCAACGCCCCCACAGCCGCCCCCGCGGTCTTCCCGCTGCATTACGAGTACGCCATGACCTTGCCGGGCTACGGCAACTCGAACAAGTACATGTGGCGAGCGCTGATCGACGAGCGCGGCTGGCATGGCGTCTTCAAAGCCTTCGATTTCCCGAACCCGCCGGTGCCGGGCTACCGCAACTTCTCGGAAAAGTGCGCCACCGCGGGCTGCAACTCGGGCTACCCCTACATGGAGTACTTGCCCGACATGGCGATTCTGCGGCCTTGAAGACACGCCGGGATTTGGCAGGCGGGCCGCCCTGGTGCACACTGCCTGTCGTGCTCGCCCGGCCCCCGGCCCGTGCGGCGCGCGAGCGACGCATGACAATGCCGAAGGCCAGAGATCGCGGTCTTGGCCTCGGATCCCGCGGTACCTTTCATCTGATGGTGCGGTTCTACGACTCCGGGCGGCAGGCGAGCACGTCCGTTCCGCCGCCGGCGGCCACTGCTTGCCTGAGTCATCCGGGCTGAACACACGCCGATGCCACGAGGACTGGCCGACGCGAAGCTCTACGAGCGCGAGATCCACGCCCTGGCCGACCGCCAGGCCAGGCGCGACTCGCAGGTGCAACTCGACCCCAGCACCTCGCTGGTCGGCGCCCGGGCGACCGAAGTCGCGCGGCGACTTGCCCGTGAGGTCAGCTCGGGCCACTACCGCTTCGTCCCGCTGGTGCCGCACGCGGCCACGCTGAACGGCAAGCCCCGGACCATTTACCGCCTCGATCCCCTCGACGCTGTAGTTTGGGCCGTGCTGACGCGGGTCTTGGTGCAGCACATGGAACCCAAGCTGGGTCCGCACCTCTACTCCTACCGCAAGGGCCGCTCACAGTTCAGCGCCTGCCGGGATCTTCTGGGTTACCTGCGGCGGCACGTGCGGGAGCGCCCCGACCCGCGCAAGCGGGGCGTCTTCGTGCTGCGTCGCGACGTGCGCCGCTACGACGAGAACATCCCCGTCGAGCCCGACTCGCAGCTGTGGTCCAGCCTGCGCGCGCTGGTCGGCGACGACGCCCTGGGCTTCAGGGGTGACCTCTTCGCCTTCATCGAGCGCGCTTTCCGCCCCGAGTTCCAACACGAGGACGGGCGCATCGCCCGCCTGACACGCGGCGTGCCCACCGGCATCCCGACCCAGACCATCGCCTGCAACTGCTACCTGCTGCCCCTCGATGATGCCCTGCACGCGCTCGCGGGCGGCTTCTACGCCCGCTTTGGCGATGACATCCTCTTCGCCCACGCCGATCTCGAGACCGCACGCGAGGCGGCCCGCCGCTTCGACCGCTCGCTTTCCGAACTCAACTTGGAGTTCAACACCAGCAAATCGGAGCACCACTACCTGACCGCCGCCGGGCGCCCCCATCCGGACGCCCCGGATTTTCGCCCGACGACGCGACTGCCCTACCTGGGCCTGGACGTCGGCTTCGACGGCGCGCGACTGCGCTCGGACAAGCGCCGCGCCATGTGGTTGTCGCTCAAGGCGCGCATCGCCCACACCGATCGCCTGGCGACCGGCGCCGACGCCTCGGAGCGAGCCGACGCGCTGTGTCAGGCGCTGCGGACCGCCCTCGATCGACGCTCTCCCCTCGCCGAGCGCTACGCGCCCTGGCTACACTTTGACCTTTTTTCGCTAGAGGACTTGAGGCAGCTCGATCACCATCTGGCGCTCGCCGTGGCCGAACGACTCAGCGGCAAGCGCGGCATCCGGGCGTTCCGCAGCTTTCCGCCGCGGCTTTTGCGCGCGCGCCATGGACTGCCCAGCCTGTGTCAGAGCTACCTCGAGAGCCGCCAGCGCGGCCGCCGGGCATGAAGAGTACACGCGATTGGATCGAGGCCGAGCGGCGGCGGGCCGAGCGGCCGACGCTGGACCTGGCGCTGCTGACCGGCGCCGGCCTGCGCTACAGCCTGCTTCGCGTCAGCCCGATCTTCGGGCGCGCCCTGGTGCGTGCGGCGGTGCACGTGGCGGAGGTGTGGTTTCTGTCGCGCGCCTTTCCAATGCAATTCCTGGTGCCGCTTTTGGCCATGCGCGCGCTGCCGCCGCTGGTCGGCGGCCTGCACTGGGGCGCGCTCGAGGCCCTGCGGCTGCGGGTGCGCCACGAGTACGGCCGCGGCGCCGCCCAGGCCGCCCGCGCCGCCATCGAGGGCTACCTGGTCCTGTCGGGACTCTCGGGCGCGCTGCTTTTCAGCGTCGTTTTGGCCCTGCTGTGGCGGGTCGAGGACCCGGTGCTGGGGCCGGCCGGGCTCTACGGCGCCTTCGCCCTGTGTTGTGCCCTCGCGTTGACGCTCGAGCTGACGACGCGCACCTACCACTCGGGCATCTTCGCCCTGGGAAGAGTCTACCGGCCGGGCTGGTCCATGGTCGCTCCCGACCTGCTCGAACTGGCCGTGATCGTCGGCCTCTTCGCGCACATTGGCCCCTTCGCCCTACACGCCACGCTGCTTTCGGGCAGCCTGCTGCGCGCGTCGCTGGCGCTGCTCTACGCACGCCGGGCCTACCGCAGTCGGCGCCTGCCTGCGCCTGCTTTTGGGCGCCTGGGGCAGCTGCGACGGCTGGGCCTGACCGACCTCCGGCAGGCACTGCTGTTCAGCTTCGCGACACTGCCACTGCAGCTCGACCGCCTGTTGCTACTGGCGCTGCTGCAAGCGCCGGCTGCGACCCGGGGCGTGCTGCCCCTGGCCATGCCCTACTACGCCCTGCGCCCCCTGGCCGGTTTCGCCCAGTCCTGGGTGCGCACTTTCTACGCGGACCTGGTGCGCCTGGACCGCTCGGCCGTCGGCGTGCTGCGGCGACGACTGGAGGCGCTGCTGGCGACGACCGCGCTGTACGCGGCGGGCGCCGCCAGCGTCACCTTCGCCGCAGGCGCCTACGGCCTATTCGGTGTGGCGGGGATCGGCGCGGCGCTATGGCTGTCGCCGCTGCTGCTTTTGCGCTCGCGCTTCGCGCTCGACCAGCTGCGCGGCTTCAGCTACGGCAACCATCGGGTGCTGGCCGCCACGGGACTGGTGCTACTGCTGGGGCTCGGGCTGGCCTCCCGACTTCGCCTGGACGATCGGACACTGCTGATCGCCGTGACCGCGCTGCTGATGGCGGCAGTGACGCTGGGGCGGCGCATCGAGAGCCACGCCGCCGAGCGCCTCGAGCAGCTGCGCCTATGGCTGCCGCTGCCCGCGTGGCTGCATTCGCTCAGCCGGCAGCGCGCGCCCCTGCGACTGACGGCCATCGCCGTCGACACACGCATCGCTTCCTCCGGCGCCGCGCTCAAGAGTGTGATCGCGGCCCTGGGCGAGGACGAGGGCAACCCGGCCCGGGTGGGCCGACTGGGGCGCTCACAGCTGTTGCTGTGGGAACCCGAACGGCGGGCGCGCTCGCGGCTGCAGTGGGCCCGCATCCTGGCCGGATGCGCCTCCGATGTATCGCAGGTGGATGCCGACGACGGCATGGCGGCCATCGCCGCTGGACTCGAAGCAGGCATTTTCCCCGGGCAGCTACCCGAGGCCCTGGGCGCGCCCTTCGAGGCGCCGAACCCCGATGCCCTGCGACGCCGTGCCGCCGAGCTCTTGCCGCAAGTTCGGAGCATCGATCTGGCCAGCAGCTGTCCCGAGCTGACCAACCTGGACTCCAGTGAGCTGGCCGCCCTGCGCCGTGCCATCACCGACAGCGCCCGCGAGCGGCGCCGGGGCGCACGCAAGGGGGCCTACCGCGTTGGCGTCTACGCACCGGCCGGAGAGGTAGAATTGGTCTTTCTTTGGCCGCGAGGCACCGACGGCGGACAGCAGTTGCTACGCGAGCTGCGCCAGGCCAGCTGGCGCGGCTCCATCCACGGCTGACCGGCGCCGCCGGGGCGCACTTCAATTGCCGAAGCTGAAGCCGGCCTTGCCCTCGGCTTTGCCCTCGGCCTTGACCTCACCGCCACCGGCCTTGGCCTTGCCGCGAGCCTTGCCCTTGGCCTTGGCCTTGCCGCGCAGCCTGGCCTTGGCCTTGGCGCTGCCGCTGGCCTCCACGTCACCATCGAGGTGCGACGGATCGGCGTCTTGACTGGGAGCTGCATCGGGGGCGCCGGTCATCGGGGCCAGGGCACCGCTGACGAAGTTGCCCGCCGGAAAATCGACGTAAATGAAGTGAAAGCCGCTGGCCGCCGCCCCCTCCGTAATGGTGGGCTGAGCGGGCGCACGCAACTTCAGCACCAGCAGCGTTCGGCTGCCCTTGCGCACCACCGACACCTGCGAGACCGGGGTGTTGAAGTACTGCGTGTAGAGGGGATAACGATTGGTCGAGCCCACGACCCGCACGTCGCCCAGATCGATGACCACGCGCTCCGCGCTGACCACCGTGTCGTAGTTGACCTGGGAGGTGATTTGCAAAAAGACGCGCGAGCCACCGTCGGGGCGCATGCTGAAGCCCGGCCAGGTGATGGCCGCAGGCGTGGCCCCGGGACTGGCCTCGACGGCAGGCGCCTCGGCGCCACCGGGTTTGACGCCGGCGTAGCCGGGATTGCTGGCCTGCTGGGCCTGGACATCCCCACCCTGCTCCGACACCCGAATTCCCTGGGCCGCCAACTGGGGAGCGCCGAAGAGCAGCACGGCAGCCGCCGTGAGCGTCGGGAGTTTGGCGCTCGACGTCATCACCCAACAGTGTAGGAGATGGCGACGGGGGGAGCAAAAAGGCGGCAGGCCGTCCGCTGTGACGGGCGGTTGTACCGATTCGGAGGCGTGGTCAGTTGGCGTAACCCAGGGCCTTGAGCCCTTCCCGCGTCTTTTCGTCGATTTCGGTGTCTTCGCCCACAAGCGGCGCTCCCCCGCGCTGTTGCTCGGCGGCCAGCCAGTCGCCGAAGTCCTCGGCGCCCAGGAACTGACCGAGCATGGTGCGGCAGTAGCGCAGTGCGATGGGATGGCGATGGAGCTTCAGTTCGCTCTGCTCGCCGGGATCCTTTTCCAGATCGAAGAAGGTCGCGTTGATGCCGCGCAGGATGAGCTTCCAGCGCCCCGCCAGGATCACGCGGCGGTCGTCGAGGAAGTCGCTGAAGGCCACCGCCGGCCGCGGTGGCACGCGACCGGCCAGGTGGGCCATGCGGTCGACGCCCTCCATCACTTCGGGGACGGCAATGCCGGCGGCCGACAGGATGGTGGGCGAGATGTCGAGGGTGCCGACGGTCTCTTCGATGCGCTTGCCGGCCGGGATGCGCCCCGGCAGTCGCGCCACAAAGGGCACGTGGATCATCTCCTGGTAGACCGAGTGACCGTGGCCGTAGGAGCCGTGCTCGTAGAACTCTTCGCCGTGATCGGCGGTGACGATGAAGAGGGTCTCGTCGTAGAGGCCGAGCCCCTTGAGACGCTCGATGAAGCTCGCGAAGTGATCGTCGTGGTAGCTGATCTCGCCGTCATGCAACGCCTCGAGGCGCTGGCGATCGCGGGCGGTGAAGGTGACCTTGGGGGGATTGCGCTTGGCCTGCTCGAGCAGGTCGGGCGTCTTGCGCGGCGCCACCTGGCCCGTGTATTCGCCGGCATCGTATTTGGCGAGGTATTCGTCGGGCGGATCGTAGGGCACGTGGGGGTCGATGGTTTGCACGTAGACGAAGAAGCGCTCGTCCTTGTGTTTGGCGATCCAGTCGCCGGCCTCCTTGAAGACGTTTTCGGCCTCGGTGCTCTTCTGCTCGCGAATGTAGTTGGTGTAGTGGTCCCACCCCTGGTTGAAGCCGAACTTGTCGCTGACGTAGCCGTTGGCGAGGAATGTGGCCGTGGAGAAGCCCTCCTTCTTGAAGACTTCGCTGACCATCAGCGCCTTGTCTGGGAGTTTGGACTCGCTCTTCTTGGTGCCGTGGGTGGCGGGGTAGAGCCCGGTCAGCACCGAGGCCACCGAAGGCTTGGTCCAGTTTTCGGGCGATTGGGCTCGGACGAAGACCGTGCCCTCCTTGGCGAAAGCGTCGAGCGCCGGGGTCTGCACACGGCTCTTTTCGTTGTAGATGCGCAGCTTCTCGGCTCGCAGCGTATCGATCAGCAGCACCACGACGCGCTCGACGGGCTTGGCCTTGGCCACCTTCACCTCGGGAACCAGCAGCGACGGGCTACCCCAGGCGACCTGACCCTTGCCGCTGGCCACCAGATCGAGGCGCACGATCTGTCCAGCCCACTTATCCAGTGAGACCTTGCCGTCTTTCCAGCCGTTTTGCAGCGGCTCGGCGAAGAGCGCGACCGGCTCGCCCCCTTCGGGCGTGAGTCGAATGGCGGCCTCGGCGCCAGTGGCTTCCGTGGCACCGACGCGGAAGCTGAGCGAGGCCTTGGCAGGAATGTCCAGGTACCAGCTGAACTTGCCCGGCGCTGCGCTCAGGAGCGCGTGGCGCTTGACGCCGCCCAACTCGACCTCGCCCACCAGGCTGCCGTAACGCGGAAGCACCTCTTCTTTTTCACCGGCTTTGTCGCCAAGACCCTCGCCAGCGGCGGCCTTGGGCATCACCCGCACGTAGTCCAGGGCGATCGACACCTCCTCGCCACCGACCACCTCGGTGCCGCCCAGGCGCAGCATCAGCTGGTTTTCGCCGGGTTTGATCACCGACTCGGGAACCTCCACGTCGTAGGTGCCAAAGCGACCGTCTCCGCTGAGCTTCACCAGCGGCAGGCTCTCGTTGTTGAGGAAGAGCTGCATATTCTGCGAGCCGATGGCCTTGGCGCGGACGCGCAGCAGCTGCGGACCACCGCCTTCGATGGGCAGATAGATGCGGCCAGTGGTGGAATTGACCACGGTGTAGGTGGTGTCGCCGTCCTTGCCGTCTTTGCCCCAGCCGGTCTTGAAGCCGCCGCTGACATATTTCATGCGCGCGGGCGTGCCGAAGTCGATGAACAGGCCGCCCTGATCCACGTCGGCCATGTGGGCCAGGTTCAGCAGGTTCAGATGCGGTCGCAGTCCGGCCTCGGTGCCCGGCTGGTCGGCCGGCACCGCGCTCGGCGCCGCGGGAAGTTCGGGCGCGGCCGCCGGCTCTTGGACGCTCGGCGCCGGGGCGCCGCTCTCCGGCTTTTCGCCCTTGTCGCAGCCGAGCAGGGCCGGGCTGGCGCTCAGCAGCAGACCGGCAGAAATGGCCCATGCGCGGCGGATGGCGCACGCGCTACGGAACGGTTTGGGGGTTGTGAACATCATCGACTCCGGGCCCCCGGCCTCTACGAGCCGGAGGCTTGCTGGATCCTGCGGCCCGAGGGGTCGCAAACCGGGCGGAGGATACCCGAGCACGGCCGGGGCCAAAAGCCGCGCCGCTCGGCCGGGGCCACAGCCGTGCACTTGAAGCCGTTCTTTGCAGCCCCCGGTTTGGTACACTCGGTGGCGGCCAACGGCCCAACCCGTCTCTAACGCGAGAGAGCCATGACCGAATACCGTCTTGCCCTATTTCACGCCCTTTTCTGCAGCCTGCTAGCCGCCTGTGGTGGCGGAGCCCCGGCGTCCGAAGAGGGGGCGCCGGCCTCGAGTGCTGGCGCCGAAACCGCCAGCCAGACCCCCGAAGAAGCGCCCCCCGAGACCGCCCCCGCACCGGCCCCGGAGGCGGCGGCTGAGGCCGCTGCAGCACAAAGCGCGAAAGCCGCGGAGCCAGAACCCGATCCACCCCGCTACGCAGCACTCATCACCGTCGTCGCCAAGGACTACGAAGCGTGGAAGGCCGCTTTCGATGGGCAGCTTGCGATGCGCAAGGAAGCGACCGTCACCGGACACACGGTATTGCGCCACCCCAAGCGCCCGGCCAAGGTGGCCGTGCTGCTGCTGGCCCGCCATCAGGATCCGCTCGAAGCCTTCCTCGACAGCGAGGAACGCAAGAAGGCGATGGCGGACGCCGGAGAGAGAGCTCCCAAGGTCGAGGTGCTGTCGTGGGTCGAGGACAAGACCGATCAGCAGTTCGGCAACATGCACACGGCCGTGCTGAGCTTCGAGGTGGGAGACTTCGACGACTGGAAGAAAGCCTTCGATGCCGGTGCCGAAGGCCGTGAGGAGGCCGACCTCTACGGCTACGCCATCGCCACCGCCGACAGCGACAAGGTCGTGCTCTTCCTGCAAGCCAGCGAAGAGGAAGCCCGAGACAAATTCCTCAAGAGCAAGTCGCTCAAGGACATCCAGAAGGCCGGCGGCGTCAAGGGCGAGGTGGACATCCGCAAGTTCGTCGAAGACGAAGACGCCACCTACAAATAACGGCGGTCCTCACTTCACTTCCACGATGCGCGTCTCACCGGCGTGCAGCAGCAGGAAGCGGAAACCGACGCGGCCGTCACGCTCGATCACCAATTCATGACGGCCGGCGTCGACCGCCAGGCGCACCGGCAACTGACCCACGGGTTGCTTGTCCAGGCGCACCTCGGGAGCCGTGCCGGCCTCGTCGTATTCGACCACCAACAGACCCTGGTCGGGGCCCACGGCCACGCCGTAGCTGCGGTCGATGAAGGGCAGCACGCGGCCGAAGCTGGGACTCGGTGGCAAGGGTTCGACTTCCTGGGCCGCACCTGCGCCACCCAGATCCTGGTCGCCGGAGGCTGTCGCCGGAGGCTGCGACGCCGGTTGCGCAGGGCCGGCGGCCGCTGCCTCGCGACGGGCCATTTCATCGAGCCACAGCCGCAGGCCGACGAAGCCCACGAGTGACAGGAGGGCGACGATCAGAAAGACCGTCCAGGGGCTGCGATCGTCGGATGCTGGCGCCGCGCGCATGCGCGTTGTGCTGTCGAGCAGGGCACTGCGGGCGACAAAAGCCTCGGGCGCGACCTGGATGGTGGCCTCAGGGGGTGGCTTCCGCGCGTCGGACGGGATGGGCGGCGGCTGCGTGCCTGTTCGAGTCGTTGAAGGGGCAAAGGCCACGGCGGGCGCGGCCACGGGCGGCGACGGCCTGGGCTCGGCCTCTTCGGGCGGCAGCGCCTGATCGAGCCAGTCGGCGTCACGCTCGTCGAGGGCGGCCGCCGGCAGCGCTCCGGGCCGCGCCCGCTCCGGCGCGTGCATCAGCGCGCCCGGCTGTTCGATGCGGTCGAGCGCCGCCTCCTGCGCGCGGTCATCGCCGGCTTCGCCGAGGACGCGGATCACACAGCCGCGCCGCACCAACTCGCGCATATGCCCCTCGAGCTCGGCAAACGCGAAGTCGCCGCCCAGTTCGATGTCGGTCAACGCGCCTTCGGCGAGCGCTCCACCGCTTTCGCGCAAGATCGTCGCCAGCTCCGCAAGCGAAGTGGGCGTGGCCAAAAGCAGCGCGTCCAGCGTGGCCTCGTCCAGTTCGACGCGCCGGACGTGAAATAGGCGCGGCCCGCTGACCGCATCGAGCATGGCGCCGAGCTCGGCCTCGGCACGCGCCAGCGCCTGTTCCAGTGAATCGGCCAGCAGCGCCCCGCGCGCCGGACCCGTCGCGGCCGACACCGTGAAGCGCCCGAGCTCTACCCCCATCAGCTCGCGCAGGGCGCGCGGGCCGTCGTGGCGAGCGGCAGCCGGGGCCAGGCGCTGCACCGACAGTCGCTCGCCATCGACGATCTCGACCGCGAAGTGACTCCAGGCATCTTGCACCTCGAGCTGCGCGTTGGGGCGCAGGGCCGCGACGGTCTCGAGCAGAACCCGCGGCCCGATGCGATCGATACGACCGCTGACCTCGTCGCCGCTCTGCAACAGGGCCTCGAGCCGCATGCGCGGGCGCAGGACCTGGGCCAGGGCGCGCAGGATCTGGGCGCTGCCGGCCTCCTTGCGCAGGTAGCCGGCCGCGCGCGAATCGAGCTCGCGCATGCGCTGCAGGAAGTCCTCCTTCCACGACAGCAGCACGACCGGCACACGCGACAACTGCAGGTCGCGCTCCAGCTCGCGGCAGAGCGTGAAGCCGTCGATCTCCGGCATCAAGATGTCGCTGATGACCACATCGGGCCGGCGCCGACGACAGAGTTCGAGGGCTTGTTTGCCGTCGGCGACCTCCTGGACCAGGGCGCCGGCCTCGCGCAGCAGCCCCGCGAAAAACCACACCACCGCCGGGTCGTCGTCGGCGACCACGATGCGGCGGCCGGCCAGGAACTCACCACCGGGAGACTCCAGGTCGGACTCGTCGTCGAAAGTCAGCGCCAGCGGCAGCGGACCGCCGTGGTG
This sequence comes from Myxococcales bacterium, assembly GCA_029880325.1. Classification (GTDB taxonomy): domain Bacteria; phylum Myxococcota_A; class Polyangia; order Polyangiales; family JAFGIB01; genus JAOUOP01. Next base: position 94,470 of record JAOUOP010000028.1, read on the forward strand.
AAGCACAGGCTCGAAATGGACGCGGCCGCCGGAGCGCTGCGAGAGGTGGGAGCGGATGCGACCGATGGCCGACCAGGTGGCCGCCAGCAGCTCGGACTTGTCGCCCAGGTCCAGGCGCTCGCCGCGACCGCTCTGCAGCGACTCGGCGATGCCGCGGCGCACCTCCTCGCCGATGGCTGCGGCGATCTCGTCAACGGTGCCGGCCTCCAGTTGTCCCAGGGCGCTCTCGGCTCCGGAGTCCGACGGCAGCAACAGGCGCAGCTGGCGGTCGACGGCGTGGGCGGTCGCGTCGAGGGCGAGCATCGCATCGACGCCCACGCCATGCAGGCGCACCGCTTCACTCGCCTCGCCCCCGCCCAGGGCCAGCACCGGACGGTTGCCAGCGGGGCCACGCAGGGCGCGCACGCGGGAGGCGGCATCGTGATCCAACAGGTCGGCGGCGATCAGCACGGCATCGGGGGCCACGTTGTCGAGCACCGCAGCAGCGGTCTCGAAGGCGTCGCTCTGGGTGACCAGATAGCGGCCCGCATCCAGGTGCGAGCGAATGGCGGCGACGCGCTCGGGGGCGCCGACCAGCAGCACCGCGAGCACCTCGGGCGCCGAAAGGGTTCCGGCCACGGTGTTGGGGATGAGCACCTGGCGCTCGCCGATGACGCCTGCCCGATCGGCGCGGTCGGGCAGGGGCTGCGTGGGGGCCTCGAAGTGGGGTCGCGGGGCCCCGCGGCGCGGAGCGGCAGAAATCCGCTCGGGCGATGGAGCCTGGGACTCCAGAAAATCGGCGAGATCCAACAGGCCCGACCAGGTGACCTCGTCGAGCGTATCGTCGGCCCCGGCATCGACCTCGGCCAGGGCCCGGGCGAAGCGTGCCGAGAGATCGGCATCCTCGATGATCTGGGCCGAGGCGTAGAGACCGTGCAGACGCGTGCGAAGCGCCGCCCGCGCGCGGGAGTCCGGCGGCGCCGACCGCACGGCTGCCAACAGATCGCGCAGCTCCGCGGAACTGTTGGGAAGCCCCGAAATGAAGTGGTCACGCGCCCCCTCGAGCGCCGTGGCGGACTCCTCGGACATGCCTGGAGTGTACGCCAGGTCCGCGCGACTTCGCGCGGTCGTGCTACATGACGGCGATGCGATTTGTCGACGAGGTCACGCTCGAAGTGGTGGCAGGCGATGGCGGCGACGGCTCGGCGGCCATGCGGCGCGAAAAATACCGCCCGCTGGGTGGCCCGGCCGGGGGCGACGGCGGCCGCGGCGGCAGCGTCTTCTTCGAGGCCGACGAGCGGCTGACCACGCTGATGGACCTGGAGTACCGCCGCGTGATCCGGGCGGAAAGCGGCGAACACGGGCGCGGCAGGGACCAGTACGGCAAGGGCGGCGACGACCAGGTCGTGCGCGTACCGATCGGGACCCAGATCTACGACGCCGCAAGCGGCGAGCTTGTGGCCGACCTCGAGCGGCCCGGCCAGCGCGAATGTCTGGCCAAGGGTGGACGCGGGGGCCGCGGCAACATCCACTTCGCAACGCCCCAGGAGCGGGCCCCCTCGCGGGCCGAGAGCGGGCGGCCGGGGGGGCGGCGAATGCTGCGGCTGGAGCTCAAGCTGCTGGCGGATGTGGGCATCGTCGGCTTTCCGAACGTGGGCAAGAGCACCTTCATCACCGCCGTCAGCAAGGCCCGCCCCAAAGTCGCCGACTACCCCTTCACGACCCTGCGCCCCAACCTCGGAGTCGTCTCACGGGGCGAGTTCCGCAGCTTCGTACTGGCCGACATCCCGGGCATCATCGAGGGCGCCGCCGACGGCGCCGGCCTCGGGCATCGTTTTTTGAAGCACATCGAGCGCACGCGGGTGCTGCTGTTCTTGGTCTCGATGGACCCCGACCCCGAGCGCGAGCCCCTGGGAGACCTGCTCACGCTCGAACGGGAACTGGAGCGCTTCGACCAGGCCCTGGCGGCGCGTCCCCGGGTGGTGGCGCTGTCCAAGCTCGACCTGCCCGAGGTGCGCGAAGCGCTGCCCGGGCTCAGGGACGAGCTGGCCTCCCGCGGCATCGAACTCAGAGCCTGCTCGGCGGCCACCACCGAAGGCATCGCCGAAGTCCTCGACGCCCTCGAAGCCGAACTCGCCAAGCACCCCCTGGCTCCCACCCCACGCCGCGTCCCCCTACCCACCGCCGCCGACCGCCCCCACGGCCCGCCCGAAGCGGACTGACGGCACCGACCAGCCGCGAGCCCGGCCAGCGCAGCCGAAAGCCGCCCGAAAGCTGCCAGCACGTTTTCCAGCGCCCGATCCCGGCCCGCGGCCGAGGGCTCCGGGCCGCGCCCGAAAGCCGCGCCCGAAAGCTGCCAGCACGTTTTCCAGCGCCCGATCCCGGCCCGCGGCCGAAGGCTCCGGGCCGCGCCCGAAAGCCGCGCCCGAAAGCTGCCAGCACGTTTTCTCGAGCCGCCGCCCGAAAGCTGCCAGAACGTTTTCTCGCGAGCCGCCGAAAATAGCTGCCAGAACGCTTTCCGCGGGTGCTGGCACCCGATCTCGGGCCGCGCCTGAAAGCTGCCAGCACGTTTTCTCGGGCGGCGGGCTCCAGTATCGTGGCCCGATGCTGGAGCCGATCGCCATCGTCGACGACGCGACCTTCGACGCCCACCACGAGCGCGGCGGCGGTCATCCCGAACGCCCCGAGCGGCTGACCGCCGCCCGCGCCGGCCTCTACGCAACCTTGGACGCCGACCACCGCGTCAGCCTCGATGCCCCCCCCGCGCGCCCCGAGCAGCTGTGCTGGATCCACGACTCGGCACACGTCGAGCGCATCGAGCGTGCCCTCGAGCAGGGCTACGGCCACCTCGACCCCGACACCTTTTTCTCTCCCGGTAGCCGCGAAGCCGCCCTGCGTGCTGCCGGCGGCGCCGCCGCCCTGGTCACCGAGCTATGCGCCGATGAAGGCTCCCGACGCGGGGTCGCCCTGCTGCGCCCCCCGGGCCACCACGCCGAGCCCAACCGGGCGATGGGCTTCTGCCTCTACAACAACGTGGCGATCGCAGCCATGGCCGCCCTGCAGGCCGGCTGCCAGCGCGTGGCCATCGTCGACTGGGACGTGCACCACGGCAACGGCACCCAGGCCGCCTTCGAGCGCGACCCCCGCGTGCTCTTCGTCTCGCTGCACCAATATCCCTGCTACCCGGGCACCGGCGCCCCCGAGGAAGTCGGCCTGGGCGCCGCCGCCGGCACCACCGCCAACCTGGCCATCCCCCCGGGCCAGGGCAGCGAGACCTACGCCTACGCCTTTCGCCGCGTGGTGCTACCCGCCCTCGACCGCTTCGAGCCCGAACTCATCCTGGTCTCCGCGGGCTTCGACGCCCACGCCCGCGACCCCCTGGCCCAGATGCAGCTCGACACCGAAAGCTACGCCGCCATGGCCAGCGCCCTACTCCGTTCCGCCGATCGCCTGTGCCAGGGGCGTATCGCTTTCATCCTCGAAGGCGGCTACGACCTGCAGGCGCTGTCGGACTGCTGGTCCAGCGTGGGCCGTTCCCTGCTCGGCGAACACACCGAACTCGACGAGAGCCCCCCGGACGAAAGCGGCCAAGCCGCCGTCGACGCCACCGCCGCTGCCCTGCAGGCGCACGCTCCCCTTTGAGCCGGTCGGCGCTTTTCACGCCGTTTCGCGTTCTACCGCTCCAGCTCGGGCAGCTCGCGCAACTGGGGCTCGAGGATGATCTCGATGCGGCGATTGCGATGGCGCCCCTTCTTGTCGCGATTGGAGGCCACCGGATCGTGCGGACCAAAGCCCGCCGCCACCAACCGCGACGGGGCAACCCCGGCGCCCACCAGCACCTCGGTCACCCGCACAGCACGCGCCGCTGACAACTCCCAGTTGCTACCAAAATCCTCGTTTTTCACCGGCACGTTGTCGGTGTGACCGGCCACGATGAAGCGTTTGTTGGCGATCTCGGCGAGGATCTTCGCCACCTCCCGCAGCGCCTCGACCCCCTTGTCGCTGACCTGGGCGCTCCCCGAGGCGAAAAGCACCCGCGCCGGCAGCTCCACGATCATGCGCCCGCGCCGGAAGTGCACCTGCAGCCGCCCGCTGTCGATCATGCGCCGAAATTGCTGGCTGACGCGCTCGAACTCCTCCAGTCGCTCGCCGATCGCCTGCCGCTCATCTTCGAGTTCCTCGAGGCGCGCTTCGGTGGCCGCAAGGCGCGCCTCCAGGGCCGCGGTCTTCTTCTCCGCGTTGTCGAGCGCCAGCGCCCGTTGCTTACCCTCGCCGCGCAACGCCTGGATCTGCCCCAAGGCCGCACGCCGCTCGCTGCGCACCACCACCATCTCGCTGCGCGCCGCGGCCAGCTCTTTTTCTGCCGCCCGCGTCTTGGTGATCAGCGTCACGGCGTAGAAGCCAGTCGCTCCCGCCGCCAGCGCCAGCAGCACCGCCGTGAGCAGCGGCGAAAGCAGGGGTCGCCTGCCGGCCCCCTTGGTGGCGGCGCCGACCCGCGGCGGCGGCGGTCCCGGCGCAGGCGGCGGCTGGCCCACGGTGGGAGGAGGCACGCCGAGCGGGGGTGGCTGCGGTGGTCGCCGTTCGCTCATGTCACCGACCCTCCACTCCGGCGCCCAGCTTTGCCAGCAACACCTCGAGCTGCGAACGCCGCGCCGCATCCCCGGTGCCACCCAGGGCCGCCTCTACCGCTGCTCGCGCCTCGCTGCCGTAGTGCCGCAGCAACAACTCCTGCGCCCGCTCGGCCGCGGCCCCAGTGCCGGCCGCCTCCACCAGCATCTTCAACAGCCGCGGATCGCCCCGCACCGAGGCATCCCGATTGAGCGCGAACTCGGCCTGATTCAGACTGTCGCGAGTCCAACCGCGGTTTTCGTAGAGCCGCGCCAGCAGCAGGTGCCCGCGGGCGTCGTTGGGATGCTGGCGGTTGTAGCGACGCAGCCGAACGACGGTGCGTTCATCCCCCTTGGCGCCCTTGTCGAACAGCCGCCGCAGTCGCTCCAGCTCCCGGGGCACCGCCCGCCGCCAGGGATTTTTCGCGCGCACGCGTGGGACGCTGGGCTCGCTGGACGGCGACGCCACGGGCGCGGCCGGAGCCGCGGGCTCCTCCGCAGCCACAGGCGCCGCAGCCGTCGGCTCCGCAGCAGCCGTCGGCTCCGCTTCAGCCGTCGGCTCCGCTTCAGCCGTCGGCTCCGCTTCAGCCGCCCCGGCGGCACTCACCTCCGGCTCCCGCGACGCGACGGGCGCCTCGGCCGGCTTGGGGGCGGCCGCGCCGGCCTCTCCTCCGAACTTCCGCCCGAGGTCCGCCACCGCCTCCGCTTCCGGTCCATCTCCCGGCAGCAGGTAGATCACCGCCACCGCCGCCAAAATCACCACGACCGAAATTACCGAGACCAGCACCGCCCCGGCCACCACGATCCGGCGCAAAAGCCCCATCAGCGCCGCACCAGCACGACTGCCCCCCCCCGAGCGCTCCACGGCTTGCTGCGTGGCGGTCACCCGAGAGTCGGTTGCCCGTAGCGTTCCACCGGCGGAGCGCTTCAACACCGTGGGCGCGCTCGCCGCTGCAATCTGGGCCTGCGCCCCCCCGGCCGCCCCATCGGCCGCCCCCCCGCTCAAGATCGGCCGCGGCAGCGCCTCCAGCGCCACCGCCAGCTCGGTAGCATCAGCAAAACGCGCCTCCGGCTCCCGCGACAGCGCCCGCTGCAGCAACGCCTCCAGCGCGTCGCTACCGCAGCGCTCGGGACAGATCTGCTGCAGGGACGGCACCGGCTCGATCAACACCTGCCGCAAGATCTCGTGGGGCTGCCCCTCGTAGGGCTTCCGCCCCGCCAACATCTCGAAGAGGATCACCGCCGCGGCGTACACGTCAGCCCGCCGATCGACATTGTGCGTGGTCAGCTGCTCCGGCGGCATGTAGCCGGGTGTTCCCAGGATGTCCCCGGTCGCCGTCAGCGAGGCGCCGATACTCACATCCTCGACCCCGAGAAACTTGGCCAAGCCGAAGTCCAGCAGCTTCACCTCCTCACGCCCCGCCT
>JAOUOP010000133.1 GCA_029880325.1 Myxococcales bacterium
GCATCCGGACTGCCGCCAGCGCGCCCGCGTCTCCCGACAGGCAGCACTCGCTGTTCCTCCGCCCCGGCATTCCCCGCATCACAGCTTCAGGCTCAGCACAAGCCCGTCATTCGCCGAGGGCTTACGGATCAACCGTGGCTGGGGCAAAAATCCGCCGTCGCTAGAGATGCCCTCGTCCTGTTTGAGTGGCCCGGTGTCGGGTGGAGGCTGGGCTTTCAACTATAAGTTTCCCGCTGCTTGGGGTTTTCTCGCCGCGGGTCGGAGGGATCGTGAGCGGTGGATGGCGGTCTTGGGCCCGCCTACGATCTGGTTACAACTGCTTACAAAGGTCTGGACCGCATTGGCTACTGATTACGAGTCCAGTATCGGTAGTTCAACACGAGCTGAATGTCCTCGATCTGGGAAAAATCCACGCCTTCCTCTTCCCATATCCGAAGCACAAAGTGGCCACTGAGCGGACGGCCGCGATACTCGCGCCGATAGTATGGCTCGATCAAGCCTCGGTCCGCCGACGAGAGCGGATTGGTTAAATAGCGCTCTGCTGCAAGCGCACGTGCATGTTCGATGATGCCGGGGAAGAGTTCCACGGGGTGGTCCTCACCCTGGTAGTTGCGAACGCGATGCGGCCCAAGATGCTCGAGCGAAAACGGCACGAACCCACCCGCGTAGCAGCTGGAAGGTGTCTCGGATTCCTCGCAGTTCCGTACACCCGTACCGACCACGTTCAGCCCGATCGACTCAATTCGGTAGTTGAAGTTACCGCGCGCGAAGCCTGCTACATTGATCACATTGCCCGCCTCGATCGAGCGCGGATCCATCGAGAACGTCAGCTCACGATAGCAAAGCGTTTCAGCGTTCACATCGGTGCACGCCGAAGCGAAGCCGTCCGGGCACACTTGCATGCAGCTCGGCCCCGTCCAGAACTGCCGCCGAAACACCTCTCCGTCGGTGTCCTCACAGACGGGCATATCGCGCTCAAGTACGAACGACGTGTTGGCAAAAAACGGTGGGGAGTTCGTACTGCTACGGGTCACGTCCTCTAGCATGAAGGCGGCCACGTAAGCGACCTGCGGCTCCGGATAGCCGTTGTTATCCGAGAGCGGCCTGGGGACCACCCCGACGGTCACCTCCTGCTCCTCGGCTACAACTATCTCGTCGTAGTACCTAGACCACGCCGCGGCCGCAGCCTCGACGCTCGGGTTCAACGCGGTCCAGGTCGTGTCGGCCTCGAATCGAACGGCTACCGCCGCAGCCGGGTCATTGCCATCACTCCGGCCGTACCAGGACAGACGATAGCGGCCCGGCAACAGTGACACCGTCTGGCCCCAGGCAGACGATAGTTGAAATCCACAATCCGCTGGGTAGCAGGCCCCCGTCTCGGGACCGAAGCGCACCTCGTACCCATAGGCATTCGAGAGTTCGTTGGACAGCGGCATTGGGTCACTTAGGTCTGGGTACTCGCCTTCCGCATCGGGCATGGCCGCCGGTTCGTAAAGCAAGCGCGACGCACCTACGCAGTTCGGCAAAGGCTCGCCGTCGACCGGGTCGATTGCGCAGTCCATGGCCCGCCAGCCGTTCGCCTGGATTGCACCGCTGCTGTCAAAGACCTCGGGAGCGTCGAGCTGTCCCGCCTGATAGAGCAGGTTGTTGACTGGCGCAGCGCAATACGTGCGAGAGTTCTTGACATCGTCTCGAAGCGAGATCACCGCGGTGTCGGTGCCTTCATGGAAGTTGTAAACTTGCCGATAGGATTCCACCAAATTTTCAAGCTTCGTAACGTAGTCGCCGATGTATGAGTCGGCATAGTGACCGATGCCTGCAACGTCTTCACCAAAATTGTAGCCATCTGTCTGACAGGCCTTGTCGACCCACCCGCTCGGAGCGGCCACCAGTGGAAGTCTCGTAGTGATGGTTGACAACTCGACACCGAGTCGCTGCTCGATTGCACGGCGGGCGAAGAAAGCCATCTTCTGCGCACTATACTTCGCTTCTTCGTAGCGCACACGCGCGGTGTTCAGCCGCAGCCAGCTCCCGGTGTCATAGCGCATCTCTGCCTCGACGACATCGCTGTCCATGTACAGCGCCTTACCAAGTGCCCGGCGCGCCTTTCGTCGCAAGCTATCGAGCAGGCCCAACTGTGTGTCTACCTCCTCCTGAGCGGCTAGAATCTCCACGCTTAGGTCGTCAAAGTCGCCAACTCGATTCTCGAACTGTTCTTGAAAGTTGTCGATGGTCTGCTCGCTACCGACCTGGGCGACCTCGCCTTCAAGGCTTTTAATCCGTCCAGCAAAACGGATCTGCGACAGCGCGTTAGTGCAGGTCACTACCGAGTTAAAAAAACCAGTTATGGCGCCGACCCAATTTCCACTAAACTCAGTGGCCTTGGTAGTGCAGGCAGCCATCTGGCGGGAAACGGTCGAGGCGAACTCTAGGGAGTTCAGCTCCTGTTCCAGGTCCATTACATGCAAGTTACGCTCAAGCGTTCGTAGATCGTACGCGAGGTCGCTCATCGCGTCGGCGAGGCTGGTCGAGTAGCCCGAAAGGGCCCCTAAGGCCGTGCGCAAGTCCGCGATCACCTCGTGGGTTTGGCCGCCGACCCGAGGATGGGCACCCATGGGACCCTCTTCGCGGAGCGCGTCGAGGGCGGCTTTTGGGAAGTTCACGAATAGTCCGTAGGAAGTCTTGTAGCGAAGATCCTGCGCTACACACTCGAGGAATTTAGCGGCGGCGCGCAGGTCATAGAGGCCGGTGACCTTCGGCGGCTCTCCGCACTCCGGCTCGCCCCCCAGCGCGGCTTCGCAGAGTAACTCCATGCCATCGAGCATAACCTCAGGAGTTCGTGTATATTGTTCGCTGCTCTCGAGGTCGTCTAGCTCGGCCTGGCTCAAGTCCCAGTTCAACAGCGGAAGCAGGAAAACACCGTAGTCGTACACAACGTATAGCTCGGGAGCGTCTAGGCTGGGCGCGTCCTTTTCGGGAGAGGCTTCTTCTCTTGAGTTTGACGCAGGCCCGGAACGAATCGAGTCTCTCGGGCGGCCCTCGAGAAGGTCACTCAGGTAGTCCCAGTGTTGGGTCTCGTCGGTGACGGCCAGAAGGCGACCGGTATAGATGTTATTGAGATTTGAAAACCAGTACGCTGGATTGTAGGCGCTTGTCTCTGGATCGTAGGAGTAAGGCGTCTCGCGAGCGGACAATCCGCCTCTCTCGAACCAACCGGAATTGCTGAAGCCGAGCCGCAGGTCCTTGAGGTCCGCGGTCTGTAGTTCTGCGGGCCAGTTGATGGGCCCTGTGGAGCCTGGACTCGTCCACAAATAGGGCGCTGTCGTGCAAGGGCTTGGGTCTTCTGGACAATGATATGCCCGCCCGGACCAAACCCCGAAGGTGTCGTTCATAGGCGTGTCGACGTAGTAGTCCGACCACTCGTACGGGACTCCGTCTACTGAGCGCTCATGGATGTTACCCTGCCTGATATCCTCATGGGTAAAGTCGAAGGCAGCAGGGGAGTGGACTCCCCGCATTACCATGCGGGGATCCTTGATCGTCATGTCGCGCGCGGCGATTGTCGCATTGCGCATACGGTAGTTGATGGTCGTTCGCGATGCGACATCAGTGCAATCAGGGACGAAGTCGCAGAAGAGACCTTCCCCGCCGTCAGCGCAGGAAGGTGGGCGGGCGTCCGCATTGCAGGGCCAGAGCTTGCTCTCGGCCCCCCGGTTGTAGTCTCCCGTATAGCCAACCACCCTGTCGCCGTACCAAAGGCTGCTGTATGAGCCGGGCATGCCGTACCATTTGATGCGGCGCGCAATAAGTTCTAGATTATCGGGTTCGAAAAAACGGGTGGAGCGAACTCTGTCGAGCAACTCTTCGTTGCCACGGTCCGCCCGCAGTCTGCGTAAATCGTCGCACAACCCCTGTAATGGACGCGGCGGCCCCTCGTCTAAGTTGAAGTAGCCGAGCGTATCGTTGACCGGCATGACGGTCATCGCATTCGGAAACGGAGGCGTAACAGAGGCGCAGGACCCGCCCGTACTGGGCACGGGGCACGGGTCACTGGCCGTGGCCCCCTCGCAGATAGTGTTCTTGTCTTCGTTGTCTACCCAAATGCACAGCGAGCGATTTCCGGGTGTTACGTGCCGGATGAGTTCCGAGTCTGCCACGCACGCTAGCAAACGGTTGATGTCCGATTTGTCGCCACCGGCCGCAACCAGGCCCAGCTTAACAGACACCACCGGGTCCCAGGAACAGACACCGCCAACACACGTTCGTCCAGCGGAGCAAACGTCGTCGCCTACGCAGGCCTGCGTGCATCGCCCAGCAAGACAGGACATACCAGTGGTCATCGGGCAGTCCGCAACTCCACTGCATGGGTCGCCGCGCAGCAAGTGAAAATCCTTGGGGCCATCGCTGTCAACGCCACCGCTGCTGATGCCACGCAGTAGCTCGGTTGGATCCACGTCGACGCCGCAAATGTCTTGTAGCTCTGCGATTGCCGGTTCTGCGCGTTGTATCTGACGGATCTGCTTGCGCTCCTCGCGCAGAAGTTGTTCAAGCGTCAAGTCAACCACGTCTTCTCCCAGCACGTCGGCCTCGTCGGCAGCCTGCCTAGCCAGGTCTAGATAGTAGCGCCACGAGGATTCCACCGAGTCGCCGTCATCTGTCAGCTCATCTTCCAGCGGCAGGCGAGCGTCAAATGGCTCGTCCACACAACTGACCTCTGGGCGGCCGCAGAACTTACGGCTTGGAGCGAGCACCCGCTGCGCCCGCTCGGCGAGGTCGGGGACTATTGGGATCTGCCGCTCGTACGTGGTCGAGGTGGCCCCAAATCCGGCCTTCGGTGTCACGAACGAGGCCAGAGCCTTGTACTCGCCAGGAGCGTTGAGCCCTGCAGCCGTGGGCTGCACTAGATAGTAATGTGTGAACTCGTCGAGATTGCGTCTTGTGGTCGCCGCTGCGGTCGTGCAATCGGAAGAGAGGCCCGTGGTTGCAGTGAGGTTGAACTCTATCTCATTGGCTAGGCTGCATCCGGCCCCCTCGATATTGCCGTTGACCGCACAGCTCAGCCCGTCCTCTCCCTTGACAAGGAGCATACCATCTTCGGCCGTGTAGCACTCTGCTTGGATGTTCCAGAGCCAGTTATCGGCCGATGCCTCATAGTTGACCATGCGCAGCCGTCCCAGACGGCGGCCTCTGGCATCCTGCAGAAACAGGAGTAGGGGGTCCATCAGACCCGCCTTCATTTCGTCAGTAACGTTTGGGTTAACCTCGGTTGCGTTCGTGATGACTGGTATGAGGGCCGACGCGGTTACCGTCGCAACGTCGATCAGTCCGGCCAGACCGAATTGCTCGACGGCGAGCGGGAATGCATCATCGGGTGCAAAGGAAGTTTCGATGTACAGGTCAGAGTAGTACTTGGAATTGTCGAATCGAGGGGTCTGCGCGTCCTCGACTCCGGGCGTCCCGTAGTCCTGCGACGCGGCGTTCTGGATGCCGTAGTCTTCGTGTTGTGCCACGGTAACCCAGTACATCGGGTCCCGCTGCGGTGCTGAGGTGGCGGTTGCGGCGTAGCGTGTGAGCTTGGTCTCGAATGTCGGATCCGTCGACGGGCAGGCGGCCGCGCACCAACTCGGGCAGGGAGCTACGTCGCACGGATCGTTGACGAGCACTCGCGGGGGTAGCTCGGCAGTGAGTGAACGCGAAAAGGTAGAGATTTCCTGCGCCAGGTAGTCCCGAGCCTCCTGGAAGTCCTCGAGGCGAAGTCCGAGTACATCGGGCAGGTCAGCCGCGGTGTTAAGTTCACTCGTCCCCCACAGTTCACGCAGGCGCTCGCGCACGCTGCCGGTAGCTAGACTCGTCGGACCACCGTTAACCAACAGGTTTGTGTCCAGGCTGGTGTCCAGAACGTCTGTGGGAGACACTGCAGCCTCACGAATAGCCCTTAGCGCCATCTCCGCTTGAGGGGTCAGCGCAGGCTGTGTGCAGAGCGCGAACTGGAGGACGGCGGCCGACCATTTGTACACGTCATCATCGGCATACTGGTCCGGTGTCGGAAGCCCATCAATGCCCCCAACGAGCAGGTGTGCCGCGGCCGCGCGGGAGAGAACGGCCCCGAGGTACGCCTGACGCGTGGCTTCGCTGGGCGACGAGCTGGAGGAGAGGTATCCATCGGCTTCCGCTAGCGTGTTCTCAACCGCGACGTCGATCGCTTCCTGGGCCAAGTGATATGCGGTCACTAGCTCCGCGGCTGTGCGACGTGCGGAGTCCTCGGAGCACGGCCCGCCGTAGCCGCTTGGCTGAGTACCCTCAATTACATCTCGGATCGTTCTGTCCGCCTGGCGAACGACATGTACTGCCAAGCGGAAGGCCGCAAGAGCTAGGCTCACGCGTGGCGCCGTGCCCTGCGGAAAGACCTGGCGTGGCGTACCGGGAGGTACGCTTGGATCGTAAAGGCCCTGGTAAGAAGCGGCTTTGTAGGTGATTGGCTCTGACCGCAGACCGGCGGCGTCGAGCAAGCGACTTGCAGCGCAGACCGCGGGTGAGCGGAACGGGCGGACGGCATCACACATATCGGCGCTGGTATCCGTTGGCGGCGCCAGCTCGGTCGCGTATAGCCTCTCGCACTCGCGCATGAACTCGAATGCGAGTGACAACTCCTGAAGCTCTTCCTCCCGTGGCCAACAGCAATCCTCCGCGAATATGCTGTCGCCATCGGTGTCGCAGAGCGGAGCCGGATCTGTTTCGCTTTGGCGAGAGTTCAGCGTAATGCAGACCTCCTGGGGCCCGCAGGTCACTTGCGAACAGTCGCCGGCGCTCTGGTTAACCACCGTTACGGCCATGCGCTTGCGCCTCTGCTGCTCGTCTTCGTCGGACAGCGCGCCTTGTTTCGGCCTGCCTCCAGACGTCGGACCCACAACACTCTGTGATCCGGCACTGCTAAGACTGTAGTCGGCCACGTCGGTGCACGCTTCAGAGGTCACCAGGCTGACGAGCCCGACGCTTAGCCACAGCGCCACTAAGGCATGACGCGTTGAGAAAGAGTGGGCCAGGCGCTGCGAGACGCTCGCGCCCGTGGAGGTCCTTTCACTCATGTCCATCAAATGGCTCCTTTTCGCCGGCCGGCTACACGGACACGAACGGCACTCTCGGGAGCGGCCACTCGATGTGCTCGGGGGACCACTAGCCCTTGCGCTGCGTGCAGATGTCGGCAAAGTGTTAGCACCCTTAGCGCGGCACCGGAACTGCGACACGTGTCGCACCTGCGACAACTATCCCAGCCCTAAAATTGGGGTCGGGCTGTCAGCTGGCGGTGTGCTGGAGATGGCCCGTGCTGATTGCACTGTGGTCGCAGGTGTGTCGTGATCGCCAACGCTTTGCCGCGAAAGTCCGGAAGGCCACGGGGGCCGAGCGCGTTGGAGGCCGGATGAAGGCCTGAGGCGAGCCAGGCAGGTCGTAGGCGCCGTGAATCCTGGTCAGCAGCAGGCGCACCGAGCGGTCGTCGGCACGGGCGCTGTCGCGTTGCTCGGCTGCCGCACGTGCCAGAGCTTGTTCGTTGAGCCCACCGCGTTGCTCATCGGCGCGGTGGGCCGCGCGTGCACCAGCCTGGTAGGCGCGAAGCAGCAGGGTCATCAGCACGGTGACGGTCGCGCGAGCCAGGTCGAGGTCGGCCAGCTGCGGCAGGGCCTGGGCCATCCGGTCGGTGAGCGACAGCAGCGGCTCTAGCATCTGCTTGCAGGTTCCAAAGGCACGTTCGATGGTTGCCTTGCCCTGGGGGTCGGCCTCGCGCTGGGGGGCGTGTTCGACGTCCAACGCATCGAGTAGCTCGAGGGTCTGCTTTGCCATGTAGGGGCTGCCCTGGTCGGTGAGCAGCTGGGC
>JAOUOP010000029.1 GCA_029880325.1 Myxococcales bacterium
CTCAGCACTCCGCCGAGCACATCTAGGCTCTACCGCCACAGCGTTCCGTGAGTAACCCAGCCGCAGGCGCATTGAGGCGCGCCGGGCGTCGAAAACGCCGCACGAAGCTCAGTAGACGACCACGCGGTTGCGCCCGCGCTTTTTGGCCTCGTAGAGCGCAGCGTTGGCCTCGTGCACCAATGAGGCCACGTCCTCGTGCCGCGGCAGCAACATCGCCCCGCCGATGCTGATCGTGATCTCCAGGTCCTCGCCCCGGGCGTTGACCTGTAACTCCTCGACGCAGCTCCTGAGGCGTTCGGCCAGTGCGGCGACACCCGTGTACTCGATCCCCCGCACCGCCAGGGCGAACTCGTCGCCGCCGAAGCGCCCGAAAACGTCCTCGACCCTCAGCTCCGCAGCCAGCGCCGCCGCCACGTCGCGTAGCACCATGTCGCCGGTCAAGTGGCCGTAGGCGTCATTGATGTCCTTGAAGTGGTCGATGTCGACCAAGAGCACACTCAGCGGTGAACCGTGGCGACAGGCGTAGGCCAGCTCCGCCACGAAACGCTCGTCCAGCTCGCGGCGATTGAGCAGATCGGTGAGCGGATCGTGGATCATGAGCTCGAGGGTCTGCCGGATCGCATGAAACTCGGCCCGGTCCTGGGCGGAGAAACGAAAGGCCGTGGTCGCACCCAGGTTGATGCGATCGCCCTCCTGCAGCTTCCTCGGGCCCAGCAAGCGGCGTCCCTGACAATAGGTGCCGTTGCGGCTGCCGGCATCTTCGAGAATGAAGCCATCCTCGGTGTGCATGATGCGCGCATGTAGGCGCGACACCCCCTCGTCGAGCAGGGGGATCTGGCAGCTCGGGCTGCGCCCAAGGTTGATTACCGGCTCATCCAGCGGATAGATGGTTCCCGCACGCGGACCGCCCAACACGAAAAGCACGCCGCGATCGCGGGCGCCTACCGATAGCTCCGGCTGGCCCGTCATCAGGCCAGTGGAGTCTTGCTCGGAATCCACGCTGTCTACCAAGTCCCGTTTGCTCACGACTCTCCGCCTAGCATAGCGGGATGTTAGGAGCGGGTCCAGAGACTCGCTCAGTCAGCGAACGATAGACCGGGAAGCGCGCGGGTAGAATCACGCTTCCTTGGCCGCTCCCCAGGTGTCGAGTTCGAGCAAGGCACCCCCCACGAAGGTCACACCATCACCGACCGGTCGGCATTCCACGCTATCCTGTCGGGCCACCAGGGAGATGACAACATCCGGGTGCGCTCCGTCACGCTCATCGAGAATCTCGCGGATCTCCCCCAGGCGTCCCTCCGCGTCATCCAGGGTGTAGTCTTCTTCTGACCCTTCCTCGATCAGCCGGATGGCCGTCAGTCCATTCGAGGCGCGCAGGGGAAACTCGAAGCCGTCTTCCTCGAGCTCGCACTCGACGATGTCGAGCACCTCGGCGATGTCCTCGATCATGTCGTCGTCGAGCTCCAGCCCCTCGGCCGCGCCCACCTCCAGGCGAATGCCGATGGCATCCACTGCCTGCCCCTTGGCGGTATCGACTGCGGGCTCGTCGTCGCAGGCCCGCCGGAAGGCCTCGAGGAACTCGATAACCGTTGAGTAGCGGTCGTCGGGAGCCTTGGCCATGCATTTGAGGATCACCTCGTCGATGGCAGAAGAGACCGGAGCCAACTCGCTGGCCCGGGGCGGCGGCGCCTGCAGGTGCATCACGGTGATCGCCCGTCGGTTGGGATCGTTGAAGGGATACCTGCCGGTGAGCAAGCGAAACGCCAACACGCCGAGCGAATAGATGTCGGCCCGACAATCGAGCGCCTCGCAGCGAATCTGCTCCGGCGCCATGGAATGGGGCGTTCCAATAATGGTTCCTGGGGCCGTCAGGCCGTCGCCCCGGTAGTCCCCGTACATCAGCTTTGCCACACCGAAGTCGAGGAGCTTGATGACGCGTCGGCCCGCAATCTCGGCGATGAAGATGTTGCTGGCTTTGATGTCGCGGTGGATGATGTCCTGCTCGTGGGCGCAATGCAGGGCCGCGGCCACGGGCTCCAGGATCGCGACGGTCTCGCGCGGACTCAGGCGCTTTTGCTCCCGTAGCAGTTCTCGCAGATCTTTGCCCTCCAGCAGCTCCATGGAGTAATAGGGAACCCCGCCCGTCAGCTCGCCCACGCTGTAGACCTGCACGATGTTCTCGTGGATGATCCGGCTCAAGGCTTCCACCTCACGGATGAAGCGCGGGAGAATAGTCGGTACGTTGACCATCTCGGGGCGCAGCACCTTGACCGCCACCACCCGATCGCTCGGGAGGTGAAGCGCCTTGAACACCTGGCCGTAGCCGCCAGCACCGAGTTCGGCTTCGATGCGGTATTCGCCGAGCAGAGCGCCTGGCGACAGATCCGGAGGCGTTGGGCGACGCAGCATACGTTGACGCAGGGTTCTGGACTCCGATGCTCGGCTCCCGTCGATGGTTGCGGAGGCGGTCACCGCTTGCGTAACGCTGATCGTCGCCTGCCCTTCGTCGAAGTTCTCTCCGGGGGCTTCATCATCTGGTGCTGGAACCGACGACATACTTCTGTCCGCTCGCGAGTGTTGACAACAATATAGACGCTGCAGCTAGCCAACGGCAAGCATTCTCGATGTAGACCTGTTTGATCTTGCCGCCCAAGTCTTGGGGAGTCGAGTCATCGGGGGGTCGCGGGCGACGCGTTTCTATACCTCCTGTGGGCACAAGAAACGTATGAACTCGTGCGGACTTTGCGCACAGTTGAATCCGATTCCTTGCAGGACAACACGTGGGAATAGCCCAGATTCGAGACAAAAATCGTCCTGAATGTCTCCTTCTTGTGTAGATTTCTGATTCTCGAACATGCCAGAATTTTGTTGTCCCCCGCACGAAGCGGGGGCGAAAGATCGCTAGCGGATCGACGCGCTAGGCCGGTCGCTGTTGAAAACGCCCGCCGCACACTGGGCGTTTGGTTTCACGCGTAGAGCGCACGGAAGGTGTCTGTGGGCCCTACATGGAACCGAGGTGGTCGCAGCGCCAACGGGCGCCTGCGCCGCCGATGGCCGTCGATGGCCGTCGATTTGTCAATGATTGAGACCCTGGTTGCAAACGAGGAGAGCAGGCAATGACCACAGCCCGCAGTAGGCAATGCAGTACCACGCTACTGAGGCAGCGGGGAGGCGAACGCGTCGGCCCAACGCGACGAGCGCCCCAAGAGACCTCGCCTAGACGCAATAGACCGGGGGGCGATCTTGCGCTGCGTACCATCTTTGGTCTCTTTGGGGCCATCGCAAGCTTCGCGCTAGCCGGCTCCGTTCACGCCCAGCAAGGCAGCGCCGTGCTGATGGGCACCGTGAGCAGCTCGGATACGGGCGCCGCCAGCGCCGACGCTGTGATCACAGTGACCTCCAATGTCCTACAAGGCGAGGAGATCGCGGTCAGCGACGCGTCCGGGCGCTACCGCATCGCCGGCCTGCCTCCTGGGGCCTACGTCATGCGTGTCGAGCAACAGGGCTTCAAGCCCTATTCACGCGAGATGATCGAGTTGCGAGCAGACTCAACCATCCGTTTGAATGTCGCGTTGCTGCCCGAGGCGCTTCAGAGTGAAGAGGTCGTGGTGTCCGGGCGTACCCCGACGGTGGACGTGGCATCCTCCAGCACGGGCATGACCATCTCCTCCGAGTTCATCGAGCGCGTACCCCTCTCTTCCCCGAGTTCCCGGGGCGGGGCGTCCCGCTCCATCGAGTCGGTCATCGACGTCGCACCCATGGCCGAGGGCGACGCCTTTGGTGTGTCCATGGTGGGCGCCTCGTCGCCGGAAAACAGCTACTTGCTCGACGGCATCTCGGTCAACAACCCGACCTACGGCCTGCTCGGCACGCCTCTCTCCATCGAGTTCGTCGATGAGATCAGCGTTTTGACGGGCGGTTACATGCCGGAATACGGGCATTCGATGGGTGGCATCGTCAATGCCATCACCAAGTCCGGCACCAACGACCTGACCGCTTCCACCTGGTTCAACATCGCTCCTGGGGCGCTTTCGGGTAGTCCCAAGGGTGTCCAGCGTGTGGGGCAGACGATTCAGACCAAGCGCAAGCTGTCGTTAATTACCGACCTTGGCGCCGATGTCGGAGCCCCGATCATCTACGACAAGCTCTGGATCTACGCTGGCTTTCAGTGGGCTCGCACCGCATACGATCTGGAGCGCTCGCTGCATACGACCAGCTACGACGCCGATGGTGTTCCCACTACCAGCGACTCGGCCATTCCCAATACCAGCGAGTCCTACCAGGCGATCCAGAACATGTATCAAGGCATCGCCAAGCTCACCTGGGCGGCCGACTCCCACAATCGCCTGGACTTGACCCTCAACACCGTCTACCCCGTCTCGGGCGGCGGCGGCGACTTCGGCATCAATCCGCTCACCGGCGAGCCCGAGATCGGCACACAAAATAACTCCTATGCGGTGCCCCTAAACGGCGAATACGGCGCCATCGCCCACGAGTACCTCGGCGATTCGATCAACTCCGTGCTGAAGTGGTCGAGCGACATCAACGACGACGCTCGGCTGGATACCTGGCTCGGTTGGCATCGTGAGCGCGGTGGCCGCCTGCCTTCGGACGGCTCCGCGATCGGCAGCGGCAATGGTCTGGCCGGTCAGAGCAACGTTTGGTACGAGCTCAACCACAGCCTGGCCGAGTTCGAAAACGTCTCCGCGTGTGACGCGGACCTCGACCCGATGGCCGATCCCTCCATGTACGTTTGCCCGGTCAACGACTACCGGACGGGCGGCCCCGAGTTCATCAACAAGCAGATCCTCAATCGCGCCGAGGCGCGCACCATCTGGACCCAGCTCTTCGAGGCCGGCGGCCATCACGTTTTCAAGGTGGGCGTCAACGGCGAGGGCCAGTTCTACGACCACACCAAGGGCTATAGCGGATCGCGCAGCATCACCGAGTTCGACGTCGACTGGTGGCTCGACGGCGCGGTCTATGGCTATCTGACAGAGCCTGGCCAGCCGGTGGTTTTGGACAAGCTTCATAACAAGAGCCAGTCCACCTCCTTCGGCGGCTTCGTCCAGGACAGCTGGGACATCGTCGACGAGGTCACCCTGAACCTCGGCGTGCGCTACGACACCCAGCTTCTCTACGCCAACGACCAGCTGGCGATGGCGCTGGACAACCAGATCTCACCGCGCGGCGGCCTGGTCTACGATCCCACCAAGGAAGGTCGGGCCAAGCTCTTCGCCAACTACGGCCGCTTCTACGAGAAGGTCCCGTTGCTGATGCTCGACCGTTATCTCACGGGTGAGCCCTTTCTCTTCGCCCTGCGCGAGTGCACCGAGCCCGGCGTTGCAGGCGGCGATTGCTTTGACGACGCGGCCCTGATCCCCATCGGCGATCCGCCGAACAACAGCTATATCGTGGCGGGCGCCGGTACGGTTCCGGTCGATCCCGACCTCAAGGCGCCCTCGGCAGACGAGATCGTGCTCGGTGGTGAATACGAGATCATCGAAGACGGCCGCGCGGGTCTGGTCTATACGCGGCGCTGGCTCAACGAGACCGTGGAGGACATGAGCCGGGACGAGGCCAACACCTACTTCTTCGGCAACCCGGGCTCGGGCATCGCCTCCGACTTCCCCAAGGCCGAGCGCAACTACGATGCTCTGTCGTTGCAGTTTACGAAAACCTTCTCGAAGCATTGGCTGGCCAACGGCAGCTACACCCTCTCCTGGCTGCGCGGCAACTATGGCGGTCTGTTCCGGGCCGAGGATCTGCAGCTGGACCCGCACCAGAACAGCGACTTCGACCTCTATTCGCTGACTGCCAACCGCACGGGCGATCTGCCGGGCGACCACCGCCACTCGATTAAGCTCTTCGGCGCCTATGGCATTGACGTCGCCGAGAGCAGCACCCTGACCCCGGGCCTGGCCCTGCGCGGCCGCTCGGGTGGGCCCACCAACTACCTGGGTGGTCATCCGCTCTACGGTGCCGACCAGGTCTACATCCTACCGCGCGGCAGCGGTGAGCGTCTGCCCTGGTCCTATGGATCGGACGTCCGCCTGGATTTCACGCAGAAGTTCGGCGGCGTGCACTCCATCTCATTGACCTTCGATGTCTTCAACGTCTTCAACATCCAGAGCGGCATTCGGCGTGACGAGCGCTACACCGAGTCCTCGGTCAATCCCGTCGAGGACGGTGATATCGACGACCTGACGAACGAAGACGGCTCGGCCTTTGATCCGGATGACCCGGACTTCGGAAAGAACCCGAACTACGGCGAGATCGTCCAGTACCAAGAACCGCGGATCTTCCGCTTTGGCGTAAAGGGAACGTTCTGATGAACACGAAGTACACCACCCTTTTTGCAGCGCTTTTGCTGATGTTGGCGACCGGCACCGCCTGCGATCAACCCAAGCCCAAGTGCACGGCAGCACACGGCAACTTCGCGGCGACCTTCACTCTGGTGAAGGGTGAGGGGGTGTGCGCGGAGCTCAGCAGCGGTGTGCTCAACGTGCAGTCCTACAACGAATCCAAGAACGGTCCTAACTCGGTCTTGGATCAGAACAAGCCGACGATCGCGATCCAATCCCAGGATACGACCGACGTGCTGTGGTCCGGGCGCGAGACCGACCCGGACGAGAAAACCTACGCCTTCGGCGGCTTCGATGCGCCGGATCCAGATGGCGACGGCATTTGCCACGCGAAGTCGTTGTCGACCGCCGTGTTGAAGGCCGCCGCGACCGAGGAAGTGCCGCCGATGATGGTCGACGAGTGCACCTTCGACCCGGGGCAGCCGGCCCAGGAGCCCATCGACATTCGCTACGACTGGAGCAACGTCCGCGTCGTGGTGACCCCCTCGGCCATCGGAACCAAGCTGGAGGCCGACCTGGAATACAGCGTGGGTGACTGTACGGCAACCTACAAGGTCGCCGCCGTGTGGCCGCTGGTGGAATGCGGGTCGCCTGTGGAAGGCAGTGGCGATGAGCCCGCGCCGATGGACGATCCCGATGCAGACGCTGGCGTCGACCCGAACTGTCCGGTGGAGGAGGCCGAGCCGCCTCCGCCCGAACTCGAGGCCGACGACTCCATATGTGAGAGTCAGGGAGTGATTCCGGACTTCCCCGTGCATTGCGATCCGGGGCTACTGATGTGCGTGCTCGACGACTAGCTCGACCCATAGTCGGGGCCGTGGGAGGCTGACGCCCATGGCTGCCGCCCGGCCTCTGCTATTCGCGGAGATCCTACACCAACGGCGCGCTACGGCTCGCCGTTGGCTCGGTGCTACCTCGTTCGCACTTTACGTGTTGCTTTCGGCACTGGCGCTGTCGATGTCGCGGTTGTCACCCGACGACTCGCTGCCCGGCAAGCGCCCGCCGTTGGTCACGTTGGCCCGTGCGGTGCAACTGGGCAGTCCGCAGGGCGAGGCCGAGACCCCCTCGGTGCAAAGCCAGCCGAAACCGCCTGAAGCCACGCCCGAACCGGCGCCCCAGCCCCAGCCCAGCAAACGCCGCCCTAGGCGCCCGTCGGTGCAGCGCGAGAAGGTCGACGAGATTCCCACGCCTGCCGAACCCGCAACGCCGGCCGAACAACCCGCGCCTTCGCTCGAGCCCGCCGCAGCGTCCGCGGCGGGCCAACCGGTCGCAGCGGGCTCCACGACGGGGCAGCCGCAGGGCGCGGCCACTGCCGGTGGCACAGACCCTGCTGCCACCGGCGCCGGACGCAAGGCGCCCACTCGGCGCGTCGAAGTGCTGCCCTTCACCGACGGGATGACTCGACCGAAGCTGCTTTCCCAGAGCGCCCCCATGTACACACGCGAGGCCCGCAGCGCCCGGGTCGGAGGCCTGGTGCTGGCCAAGTGCGTGATCACCACCAAGGGGCGGCTCACCAAGTGTCGCATCATCAAGGGCCTGCCGCTGATGAACCGCGCGGTGCTGGATGCCCTTCCGAAGTGGAAATACTCACCGGTTCTCTATCGCGGCAAAGCGGTCAACGTCGACTACCTGATTCGACTGCGCCTGGTCCCGCCGTAGCTCGCTCATGTATCCTGGAGTTTCGAGCCGTACCACCATGGAGTTTGCAGCATCCGATTTCTGGTCGCACCTGGGCCTACCCGCCCGGCTCATCATCTGTGTGCTTCTGGGCAGTGCCCTGCTCGCGATCGGCATCGTCGTCGAGCGCATTTTCACGCTCGGCGCCTCTCGCCGTCAGTCGCTGGGCTTCGCGCGCTGGCTCGCCGAGCTGCTAGAGCAGGGTGACGTCGACAAAGCCGCTGCCGCACGCGCGCCCGAGCGTCCGGGACACCTAGGGCGCGTGCTTCAAACGGCCTTCGAGGTCTACCGCGATTGTCCACGCGAGGACCCGGAGCTGACCTTCGAGAGTGTGGCACGCGGGCTCGAGCGCCAGGCCCAACGGGAAGTTCATCGCATGAAGAAGGGCCTGGGCACGCTGGCCACCATCGCGTCGATCGCACCCTTCCTGGGCCTTTTGGGCACGGTGGTCGGCATCGTCGACTCCTTCGTGAGCATGGCCAAAAGCGGCTCTGGGGGCCTGGCGGTGGTCTCGGCCGGTATCGCCGAGGCCCTGGCGACCACGGCCATCGGGCTTGTCATCGCGATCCCGGTGATGGCGGCATACAACGCGCTGGCCGAGTGGACCGACTCGCGCGCCGTGGACATCGCCGAAGCCAGCAACGAGTTGCTGGACCTCCTGGCGCGACACCTGCGCCGCCCTGCCACAGAGCCCGCCTCGGTAGCGCCCCTGGCGGCATCGGAAGGCTGATGTGGCCTCGATAAGCAGGCCTGTGATGTCCCAGGAGAAAGCCCCGTGGTGAGCGTCTCCCGGCGCGGCGCAACGCAGGGCCCGAAGGCCGAGATCAACGTTACGCCGCTGGTGGACGTGGTGCTCGTCCTTTTGTTGGTCTTCATGGTCGTGACGCCGCTGCTCGCCAGTGGTGAAGAGGTCGCGCTGCCCGACGCCCACGGCCGCGCGGCTGCCGAGCCATCGCGTCCCGCTCCCGTGGTGATCACGCTCAGCGTCGACAGGCGACTCTGGCTGGGTCACGAGCAGCTCGCCCACGGCAATTTGCGCGTGCGGCTGGGCGCCGTCCTCGCCTCCCAACCGGACGCTGAGGTTTTGGTGAAGGCCGACCGGCGTCTCAGCGTCGCCGACCTGCGGCCCCTGCTTGCGGAGCTCGACCGCGCAGGCGCCCGGCGCATCGCCTTCGCCCTCAGCGAATCGCGAGAGCGCGCTCCAGGCGGCGGGGGTTGACGTGCGATGACATCCTTTTATCCGCCCGCCTACCAGTCCAAGTCCCCGCGAGAGCGACGGGTCTCCGAACGCCCCAGCGCCCATCCCGGACAGCCCCGCGAGGTCCCCTCGACCCTGTGGAAGCACCGGCCGCGCGTGCGAACGGTTCAACCCCAGGGCATGAGTGAGACGACGCCCTCGATCAACATGACGCCGCTGATCGACGTGGTCCTGGTGCTGCTTTTGGTCTTCATGGCCGTCAGCCCCAAGCCGGTTTCGGAGCTGGACGTTCAGCTCGTTCAATCGAGCACCGATGCCGCGCCCACAGAGATCTCGGAGAAGCCACTTTTAGTTACGTTGGAGGCCGAAGGTATCGTGCGCCTGAACGACAGAGGCATCCCGGTCGGGCGCCTCGCCGACGAGCTGCGATCGATTCTGGCATCCCGTGAGCCGAAGGAACGGGTGCTCTACGTGGTCGCCTCCGATGATGTCGGCTACGCGGCGCTCGTCGAAACCCTGGACTCGGCTTCGCGCGCCGGTACCACTGCCATAGGCTTCGTCACCGATGCGACACCGTAGAAATGCGCGCACGGCGATGACCTCGAGACACGCCTGTGGCCTCACCTCGACGATTGCAGCGCTGGCGTGCGGCCTTTTCGCCTGGCTGTTTTCGGGACAGGCCCTCGGCTACTGCCGAACCACCACCTGCAACGACTGTCCGCGCGATGAGCAGGGCTGCAGCACGGGAGAGACGCCGCTGACGTGGCCGGGCCGCTGCGTCGGCTTCGGTGTTCACGCCGCCGCATCCCACTCTATCGATCTCGAAACCGTCGAGCGCGTCACGCAAGAAGCCCTCGATACCTGGAATGCCGTTCGCTGCGGGCCCAGCGAGCTGCGCCCGTCGATTGAGCTGCGCCCCCTGGGCCGCCCCTTGCTCTGCGGGCGTAGTGAATACGTGGACGATGCTGCCAATGCAAATGCGCTCATCTTTCAGGACGAGATCTGGCCCTATGGCGGCGTCGCCCACGAGCTGGCCAGCACCCGCGTGCGCTCGCGCCCCGACGGCACCATCATCGACGCCGACATCGAGATCAACGCCCTGCGTCCGCTGCTCGTGGATACCGACGCCGGCATGGAGCGGGGCAAGATCACGGGAGCTCACGATTTGCTCTCGATCATCACGCACGAGCTGGGCCACCTGCTGGGGCTCGACCACTCGCAGGAGCCCGGTTCGATCATGCAGGTGCGGCTGCCGGTACGCGCGGAGCGCCGGATGCTCGGCGATGACGACGTGGCGGCGATTTGCGAGATTTATCCGCCCCACCGAGAGGCCGAGGCCTGCGATCCCACGCCCTACGGCGAGTTCTCTCCCCACTGCGCGCTCGATCCCTCGACCGGCGGCGCGTGTAGCGTTTTTAACCCCGGGACAATCCTTTCGGCCGGTCGTGGGGCAGGGCCGGCGTTCCTTGTCTTGCCGTGGATGGTGCTTGCCCTGCGCCGCCGAGCCCGAAGGCGCCGACTCATTTTGCCTCGGACTCGCGCAGGCCGTGCTTCCACAGCAGGCGATAGAGATGCACGCGATTGACGCCGGCTGCCTTGGCCGCCGCGGTGACGTTATCGCTATGCCGGCGCAGGAGTTCTTCCAGGTAGCGTAGCTCAAAGATGCTGTTCCACTGATCCCGCGCAGCCTTCAGCGGCAACTCGAAGGCGACCTCTGGCATGGACAGGGCGGGCGGTGGCGCTGGCGCGGTCGGCCGCAGCAGCGGAGAGGGTGGAGGCGGAAATGCCAGGCTGGGCGGTGGTCGTGCGTGCGCCGACGCGTAGGGTAGCAGCGAATCGCCTGTCGGCGGCGGGATCGAGCTGCCCAGGGCCACGCGCTGCTCGAGGTAGTTGCGGAGCTGGCGAATATTGCCTGGCCAGCTGCAGCGCGCGAGTTGTTCCTCCAGATCGGACTCCACGACGAGTTCCTGGAGTTCATTGCCTGTAACTCCGAGTTGCTTCAGGATCGAGCTCGTGAGCAATGGGAGATCCTGGAGGCGATCGCGCAGGGGAGGGAGCTTTACGTGGACAACTGCCAGTCGATAGAAGAGGTCCGAGCGAAAACGCCCCTCTTTGACTTCGTAGCGCAGACTGCGGTTGGTGGCGGCCAGCACGCGGACATCGACGGGTGCGTAGTGGGTGGTTCCCACGCGCTTGACGGTGCGGCTTTCGAGTACGCGAAGCAGCTTGGGCTGCAGGTCCAGATCCAGCTCGCCGATTTCGTCCAGAAAGATGCTGCCTCCGCTGGCGGCTTCGAATGCTCCCGCGCGAGAATTGGAGGCCCCAGTGAAGGCGCCCTTTTGATAGCCAAAGAGTTCACTCTCGAGCAATTGTCCGGGGATTGCCCCACAGTCGATGACGACGAAAGGGCCATCGCGACGCTCGCTGGCGTCGTGGATAGCTTGGGCAGTGACTTCCTTGCCGGTGCCCGTTTCCCCCTCGATCAAAACCGTCGAGTCCGAGGCCGCCGCCCTTGCGAGCAACGAGAAAAGATCACGCATCGCCGGAGAGGCGCCGACGAGCTTCCCGAAACGCTTGATCGCATCTCTGTCGGGTGGGCGATGCCCTTCGTCAGCCCTCTCATCGGCTCCGTCGCGGTCCTCTACTGCGTCGCGTTTTCGAGCCAATTAAGCGGAACCTTTCCGATGGGCCATTGTAGAATTTAGGGGCCGGTTCTTTCAACGGTGGTCGAAGGCTTACGTGCGGCACAGGGGACGACATGGTGTGACGGGTCGGGTGTTGAACGACGTACGGCGTTTCGCGCACGTGCTCAAAGTTCACCATCTCCGACTTCTGGCCGGACTTGTTCTCGGACTCGCCGCCGCGCCGCGGGCGGAAGCACAGCCGATGTCGGTCGAGTACGACGGACTTCGGCTCGGGCTGTATACCGAGAACGGCAATCACCGCTGGTTTCGTCACTACGAGCCTAGCACAGGCGAAGTGCGGCGTTACTCGGCACGCGTGTACGGCGGTGCGGGGGCATCGCTGGGCTATTTCGGGTGGCTGGCCCAGGATCGCTGGTCGTGGTGGATCGGTGCCGACTACTTTCGCTCGCTATTGTTCTCGAGCAGCGCCAGGCGCATCGAACAGGTTGTAGACACGACTGCCGAGCGCATCGATGTAAGCACGACGCTGCTCTGGCATCCCTACGGCACGGCGCTGGCACTGGGGCCGATCTCGGGCGTCGGGGCGCTGGGCTTCGATTTCGCGATGCCCGAAGTCGAGGGCATCGAGAGCCAGGAGCTGGAGCTGGCCACGGGAAACTACGACTACGTGCGTGTGGGCCTGTCCACACACTACCGCGCGGCGCCGTTCACGCTGACCGTGGGCGGAAGTCACCTGCGCGTCGTTGAGACCGGTCGCTTCGGCAATCGCCAGGTGGACGCCCAGCCACTCGGTGGTGAACTCAACTGTCTGCTCGGCGTCGATCTCGCATCGTGGCTGGGGCTCTCCCTGCGCTCGACTGGCCGGCTTCTGCTTTTCGAACTCGCCCCCCACCCCGCGCGCCCCGGGGAGCAACCGGCGGCCGTCCGCGATGCCTATCTCAGCTTCGCGCTGGGTGTCGAAGGGCGGCTGTAGGACAGCACTCGAGCGCCCCGGCGACGGCCCCGTTTACGGAGGGGCGGAACGACAACTGCAGCCGTGCGCCGTTCCCATTGCAGGCTCGAAGGCGGCGACAGCACCTGGCGCGAGGGCACAAATCGCGCCAGGTGCTGCCAAGTAAGGGGCCGCGAAAGAAAAAATTCCGCCTTTGGTGCGTGACGGCGGATTGCGATGGCGACGGCGCCCGGAGGAAAATCCGCAGTCGTACCAGAGGCGCCTCGAGGAATTCTCCGAGGACGCACGGCGCCAGCGCGCCCGCCGATGCGTGCCAAAGGCGGAGGAAACTATTCTTTCGTGGCTCCTAAGTCTTCAGAACTGCTTCAGTCGACGTGGATGGAATAGACCAGGTCCTTGACCAGCGGGTCGACGACGCCGTCGCCGTCGGCGTCGTAGCCGCAGTCCAGGGTCTCGGCGTGCCAGCTGACGGTGTGGTCGCCGGGGGTGAGCGGGGGCAGCAGCACATGGATGCCCGCCACGACGGCACCGTCGGTCTGTTCGCCACCGAGCAGGGCCTCGAGCAGGCCGCCTTCGCTGACCGGGAAGTCGAAGACCTCGGTCTCCAAGTAGCTGTCGGTGGCATCGAAGGTTTTGCCGTCCACGGTGACGGTGGCGGTGGC
Organism: Myxococcales bacterium; assembly: GCA_029880325.1. GTDB lineage: Bacteria > Myxococcota_A > Polyangia > Polyangiales > JAFGIB01 > JAOUOP01. The sequence goes on from JAOUOP010000029.1 coordinate 13,500, forward strand.
ATCCGGGCAGCGCGCGAAGTCGAGCATGGCTTCTGCGGTCTTGGTCTCGGCCGGGTCTGATTCGAAGGCGATGTAGAGGCTGCTGAGGATCGAGAGGAAGAGGGTCTGGCCGCGGTCCACGCGGCAGCTGCGCTCGTTGACGCCCGGAACCCAGGTGCCAGCGAGGAAGGTGGCATTGCCGCTATCGGACTGGCGGCAGAAGGGGGCGGAGCCCTCGAGCGGGGTTTCGCCGGGCGGTTCGTTGAACGCCCAGATCCAGTATTCCTGCGTCAGCAGCTCGAGCTTGTGGGTGCTCTCGGCGGCGACCGGTCGAACGAGGCTGACCAGGGCGGTCATGGCGCAAAGTGCGCCCAGGATGATGAGATTCTTTTTCATGATGAGTACTCCTGTCCTGATGTGCGGAAAGGTACGCACGTCTGTCTCAGTGTAGCGAAATTACGACACTGGGCTCTGCATCGATCGCAAGCTCAACAGAGCCCGATGGCCGGCCTTGCAAGAAGCTCGCCTTTGCGATTGACGCGGGCTTTGGCGGGGGTCCGGAGGCTCGTCGATGGTGCCGTGCTCGGCGGGAAGGCGCCGAAGAAACACGGACGGCGACAGGCCGGGCGATCGCGAAAACCGCGACCAAAGCGCTCCGCCGCCAGGTCGCCTGGAGCGTTGCGAAAACGCGCGGTCGGCCGCTTGTCGGGGCTGGAGAAACTGCCATTTGCGCGGTGGTCAGAGCACGAGTGGTCGCTCCGATCATGCAGGCTGTGCACGATCGGCAGGGCGGTGTCGTGCAGGCTGTGCATGAATATGTGCTCGCAACGGCACCGATGGGCCGGTGGGGAGCAGCTCGCGTGCCCAAAAGCCCGCCATGCCCGATGAATTGCGCCGACTTCGCGCGCGCCACGGAAGCGGCACGCTCCTTGCTTAACCTGGGGGGGCGAGGATCCAACCTGCGCACCGGCACAGATGCGGCTTCGGGCCGCGCCGCGCCGGCTGAACCGCGGACGAGGTGGGCCTGGACAGTCTGCCGCCCGTCGCACTCCAAGACCCACAAGCGCTCCGGGTGCTTTCGGGGTGGACCGGGGGCCAAATCGTGATAGCGATTTAGGTTACGTCCTCGGCACCTCGCGGGTCTCCCGCATCGGACGCACAAGCAGCTCGGAATCGGTTTGGAGTACGACGATACCATCACCTCCCTGGCATCTGCGCCGGGAGCGACAGCAGAGCGTTCCAGCGTCATGCTGGTGCTCTACTCACCCCACGACGCCTGCACCCTGCAGCTCGTCGAGGGCGATGAAGTCGTGGTCGGGCGCGCCGCGCCCGCCGATGTGCGCCTGCCCGACCGCACCCTGTCACGCACGCACGCGCGCTTCGCCTTCGTCGGTGGAAGGGTGATCGTGACCGACCTGAGTTCGCGCAACGGTCTGTGGCAGAACAAGCGCCGGGTCGAGACCGTTGTGTTGTCGCCGGACGACTCCGTTCGCCTCGGCGAATACACGGCGATGATGCATGGGCGCAGCGAGGACGGCAGCGCCCACGGGCTGACGGGCTTTTCCCGCTTGGAGGTCAATCTGCGCGAGGAGCTCGCCCGAAGTCGTGAGTTCGGCCGGCCCGCTGCATTGGTGTTGCTGCAGCCAACCGGCGGCACGGCCGCCAACGCCTTCGGCGGCCTCTACAAGGGGGTGCTCGAGTGCTTGCGCCCCGTCGATACCGCTGCGATCTACGGGTCGCAAACGCTGGCCCTGCTCCTGCCCGAGATGGACTCGATGCGGGCTGCGGATTGCACGCTGGCACTGCTGTCCAGGCTGCGGGTCGACCCGGTCACGGTGCGTGTGGGCATCGCCAGCTTTCCCTCGAGCGCAACCAATGCCGAGGCCCTACTCAGCGTGGCCCGCGAGGCGCTCGACGACAGCGGGCCTGATCAGCCTATCTACGTCGCGCCACCCCTGCACGAGCGGGCCCAGCCGACCGACGCAAAGGGTCTGGTGATCCGCGGACGCACGACCGCGCCGCTTTTCGAAAAAGCTCGCCGCGCCGCGCGCAGCACGTTGTCGATCGTGCTGCTGGGAGAGACCGGCACCGGCAAGGAAGTGCTCGCCCGCGAGATCCACGACAGCAGCCCGCGCAGGGATCGCCCCTTTTGCCCGATCAACTGTGCGGCGCTGCCGCCGTCTTTGATGGAGAGCCTGCTCTTCGGACACGAGCGGGGGGCGTTCACGGGCGCAAACCAGGCTGCGGCAGGCCTCTTCGAGCAGGCCGACGGCGGCACCCTCTTCCTCGACGAGGTGGCCGAACTCTCCCCTGCGGCCCAGGCCGCGCTGCTGCGGGTGCTCGAGACCGGGAGCGTGCGGCGTCTGGGCGCTACCCGCGATCGAAAGGTGGACGTACGCGTGATCTCGGCGACCCACCGCGACCTGCAGCGCATGATCGAAGACGGCGAGTTCCGGGAGGACCTCTTCCATCGCCTACATGTGGTCCCGCTGCATGTACCGCCGCTGCGCGAGCGCCGGGAAGACATCCCCCCGCTGGCCGAGCTTTTCCTGCGCGGGCCACACCTGCCGGCCGACTGCCCGGGCGCCTTCGAGGCCGAGGCGATGGCGTGTCTGCGAGCCTACGAATGGCCCGGCAACGTGCGCCAGCTGCGCAACGTCGTCGAGCGGGCTGCCGTGCTGGCGCGCGGTGAATCGATTTCCGTCGAGGACCTGCCCGCGGCCCTGAGGCCCGTGGCAGAGAGCGCCGCCCACGTCGATTCGCTGCCGGCTCCTGCCCCATCCGATGGCTCGGACCAGCCGCTCAAGCAGCGTTTGCAGGAGTATGAGGCCAACCTGATCCGCGATGCCCTCGAGGCCAGCGGAGGCCACCGCGCCAACGCGGCCAAGGCGCTGCGAATGCCGCTTCGTACATTGATGAAGCGCCTCGACGAGTACGGCATTCGCGACAAGAAGCGCTGAGGGTTATTTCGGCGGGTCGCGACGCTGTGATCTTGGGGCTTTGGCTGCGACCTTTGCGACAGCCCTGCCGGGATGGGCGTCGACCCCTACAGCTCGTTCCCTTGCCCACAGGCAGTCGCGGCGTTATTCCTCTTTGCATGGTGTCTCTGCGCTTTTTCCTGCTCGCCTTGCTCATCGCCGGTCTGCAGCCGCCGCTTCGCGCCGCCGCCGGCCCCGTCGAGCAGCTGATCCAGGTCGCGGTCAATCCACTCGACCCCGATACCATGGCCCTGCGCTACGACTACGGCGACGGCGGCCTGATCTACAGCGCCGACGGAGGCCAGAGCTGGCAGCTCCTGTGCACCAGCGCGATCCACACCGAGGCCAATCGCATCGGCACGTTGGCCATGAGCCACGACGGGCTCACGCTGCTCGGAGTCTTCAAGGGGCTCGTGCACGATGACGGCAGCGCCTGCAGCTGGTCGAAGGCCAGCGAGGTCGAGGGGCAGTGGGTCAGTGACATCACCGTCGATCCCATCGATCCCACGCTCACCTACCTGATCACCTCGACCGGAGCCGAGGGGTCCCTCAATGGCATCCACCGGCGCGAGGGCAGCGGCAGCTGGATGCCGCTGGGCGAGCGAAAGGAGCAACTCATCAGCCGTCTGCGCGTGGCCGACGTGGACGGCAGTCGCCGTTACTACCAGAGCGCACTGCAGGGGCAGAAGGCCGCGATCGTAGACGGCGTGGAGACGATGGTGCCCAACTACGTGATCCGCGTCTCGAACGACGACGGCGCGAGCTGGGACGAATTCCCCTTCGACGGTGCCGACGGCTCGTTGCGTCTCGAGGGCATCGACCCCACAAATCCCGATCGCATCCTGGTCAGCACCGACAGCATCGACGGCGACGATACGCTGCTGGTCAGCAGTGACGGCGGCGCGAGTTTCCAGCAGTACCTGAAGCTCACCGAGTTCAGCGCCATCGCATTTGCGGCCGACGGCCGTCTCTGGATCGGGGACTCGGGCGATACCTCGGCACCCGACAAGCCCAAGGGGCTATGGGCGGCGACCGATCTGGGCAGCGAACCCACCCTGCTGACCGCGGACTACCCCGTCAATTGCATCGTTCATCGCCCCGACGATTCGCTCTTCGTCTGCCAGCGCTTCTCGGCCGGCCGCGCGGATGCCGGCGACGGTAGCTTCAGCGAGCTCGTGCACTTCAAGGACATCGATTCACTGCTCTCCTGTGATGACGCGGGCGGCGACACCCAGGCCGCCTGCGAGATGCAGCTCGTCGAGGCCTACTGCGGTCCGACTCACTTCCCGCAGGCGCCGGCGTGCCAGCCCTATTGTGTCGCTGACCTCTATGACTGGGAGCTGTGCAACTGCGATCCTGACACGGGGCTGCGTCCGCAGGCGAATGCCGACGGGCAGTGTCCCGAGCAGCTCGCCGCGATGCAGGCCCCTGCGCCAATGGGCGCCTCGGGCGCTGGCGCGGCGGTGGATTCCGATGCCGGCGTGGGGGCAGCAGGGGGCGCGAGCGAGGACGGCGGCGTCGAAGGTGATGCCGACGGTGCCGGCTCTGGTGATGCCGACGGTGAAGGCTGCGGCGCATGCACCATCGGTGCCTCGCGTGCGCCGGCCGGGGCCCGGGCTGCGCTGTGGCTGCTGATACCCGCGGCGCTGTTGCGAAGGCGCCGCCACGGTCGCTGAAAAACGGGACGGACTTCGGCGCGCCGCAGGTGGCAAAGGGGCTCGCGGCGCTGGCGAAAGTGCGGCGAATCTGCGATTGATCCGCCGTCGAATGCAGCAGTAGGTGGGATGTGAGTACCGGTACCATCACGGCGGCCCGTCGCAGGGGCGGCCGCCCGCTCGGCACGTGGGGCGGCAGGCTCGCCCTGATCATCGCCTCGGTGCTACTGACCTTCGGCGCGGCCGAAGGCATCTTGCGCCTCGTCGGCTACTCCTACGTGCCGATGAAAATCGAGGTGGCCAACCGGAGCCTGACGGACTTTCGCTATCACCATATCCTGGCCGATGACCACCACGAGTTCGACGCGGAGCTGTTCTGGCGGCCGCGGGCGTCGACCTCGGTCTTCAACTCCCAGGGCTATCGCGGCAAGGAGCTGAGCGAGCAGAAGCCCCCGAATGCGATACGCATTTTGGCTGTTGGTGACTCCAACACCCTCGGTTGGTTCGAGGAAGGCCTCAACTGGCCCCAGTATCTGGAGCAACTGCTGGATCAACCTGAAGTTACGGTCACCAATGCGGGGGTCTGGGGCTACTCCTCGCACCAGGGCCTGGCGCGCTTCAAGCGGGCACTGCGCTTCGAGCCGGATGCTGTTATCATCAGCTTCGGGGGCAACGACGCCCATGGCGTGAATATCTCGGATTGGGAGTTCGCCCGCCGTCGGGCACGGGAAAGCGTCTACTCGCGCCTGCGCCTGGGGCAGCTTTGGCTGGCGGCGGCCGAGGGACGGCGGGCCAAGCAGGGCTTGGTGCTGGTCCCGCGCGTGAGTGTGGAGCGCTACGAGGCCCATCTCGAAGCGATGCTCGACATCGCCGAGCGTCGCGGCATCGAAGTGTTGCTTCTGACGCGACCGTATGTGGGGCCGCTGCCGCCGTGGAACTCCTGGAAACGCCAGGCGCCCCAGTATCACGCGGCCACCGTGCACGTGGCCACGGCCCACTCGGCACCGCTGATCGATGTCTTCGCCGAGTTTCGCGATCAGGATCGCTACTTCCGCGACGAGTCCCACTTCAACGACGAGGGCCACCACCGCATGGCGCGCATGCTCTACGATCGGCACGTGCGCGCGCTGGTCGAGCGTTTGCGCCGCCACTGAGGCCGCCGCTGCAGTCGCGATCAGCCCGCGTCTTCGGCCCCGGCATCGTCGGCACCGGCGTCGTCTCCGCTGCTGCCGCCCGTTCCAGCGCTGCCGCCCGTGCCAGCGCTGCCACCGGTGCCACCGCTTCCTCCTGTGCCAGCTGTCCCGGCGCTGCCGCCGGTGCCAGCCGTTCCGGCGCTGCCGCCGGTGCCACCACTGGCGCCGATGCCACCGCCGCCGGCCTGGGGATCGTCGTGACCGCCGCTGTCATCGCCGCAGGCTCCCGCTGCCAGGCAGACGCCAGCGGCGAGCACTAGAGACAACAGGGAGTTACGACTCCTGTGCCGGTGAAAGATCCCATTGTTCGCTTCGGGGCTCATCTCGACTCCGTGCAAGTGGAGCGCACTCGTTGGCGCTCCCGAACAAGGGCCGCCAGCTCCTCGGAATGGCTCAGCCCCCACCGCTACTGAAAGCGCACGTGGAAGTGGTCATCGTGTCCGCGGTCGTCACGGATGATGCCATAGGCGCGGTGGCGGCTGCGGGGGTACTGGAATAGTTCGTCGAGCTCGGACTCGCGCGTGCCATGGCTCTTGGCGTAGTCGTATAGCAGCGCCTGCAAGTTGTAGTCGATGAAGACGTAGCGCACGCGCCCGGTGTCGAGAAAGGCGCTCAGCAGCTGCCAGGTGCGTTGCAGGTCGAGGTTCTTCTTGGTGGCGCGCTCAAAGCGCGTGCGCCCGTCACCGTCGTCGGCGAGTACGTAGCCCACGTCCACGTCCTGACCCGAGCGATGGGATTTATGCGGTGGGAACTTGCCCCCGCCCTTGCGGCTCAGGTCCCCGACGACGACTTTGGAAGGTTTTTTGGCGCGCCGGCGATAGCTCTTGATCGCGCCCTGTAGCAGGCGCACGGTCTGGCCCGTGCCCCAGGCGGTGTTGGGGTTCTTGATGGCGTAGTCGGGGCTCTGGGGCAGCTGAATGCCGCCCACCAATTGCGCGTTTTCGTCCTCGTCTTCCTCGGCAAAGCCCGGCGCGATGCCGCCGTCGCGCCACACCACAAGGCGCTGGCCGATGCGAAGGCGGTCGGGATTGTCGAGGCGGCCGCGCTGGAAGCTCAGCAGCTGTCGCGGATTGAGGTCGTACTTGGAGGCGATCGAGGCCAGGTTGTCGCCCTTGCGCACCCCATGCTCGAGCTTCTCGCGCACCCGCGGAGCGATGTCGGGACAGACCCGCAGCTTCTGGCCAGAGCGCAAGCGGTCGGGGTTGTTTCGTAACCTTGCGTTGAGTCGCAGCAACTCGCGTTGGCGCACGCCATAGCGGCTGGCGATCTCGGCCAGCCATTCGCCTTCGATGACGATGTGCTCGAAGACGGGCGTGCGGTAGTCGCACAGGCGCGAGGCCCGATAGCGCATGGGCTGGGTGCAGACATCGAGTTGCTGTCCGGCACGCAGGTTCGTGGGATCGCCCTTCAGGGAGGCATTGCGCTTGAGCAGGTCGGCTTCGGTGGTGGCATAGCGCGCTGCGATCTTGGGCAGCGACTCGCCGCGTTTGACGCTGTGGCCGTAGATCCGGCGGTCGCGACCGCAGCGCGGCCCGCGCCGGGGCTCGCGTTTGGGGCAGATGTGTAGTTTCTGGCCCTCGGAGAGGGCGTCGGGGTTGAGGTCCTCATTGCTCGCCAGCAGGTCGGCCACCCGCAGCTCGGCGGCGCTGGCGATGGCGCTGAGCGTCTCGCCCTTCTGGACGACGTGCACCCGTGCCGAGCGACCGCCTGGACAGCGGCCACCGGCGGCAGCCGGCCGGGCGACGATGAGCGAGAGCACGGCCGCGGCGAGGACCTGGGGGAGCAGGGCGCGGGCCATCCCGGCACGCTTCGCATGAAAGCGCGGCCACATGCAACGCCACCGCCTGGCGATCGCCGCGTGGCGGCGGCCGCTGGGAGCCCTGGGATGGCTGCCGACGTGCGCAGGGTGCGAGCGTCCGCGCGGCGGCTCCTTTGCGAAGAGTGGGGCTCCGAACATCTCGGCCCTGGGACGCGCGCTCATCCCCAGAGCTTCAATCCACCCGCCGGGACCTCGTGCGCGCCCGGGGGCTATCCGGGGCTTCTGTACAGCTGGACGCGATAGCGGCCGCCGCCTTTGTACATATGGACCTGCAGACGGAAGGTGCTGGCCGCCGCGGGGCAGATGTCGGCCTCCGTGCCGAGCATGGCCACGCGGCTCTGGGCGGGGTCCTGGTGACTCTGCACCCCGCTGCCGTCGTAGAGATAGAGGTCCAGGTCGCGCACGCCCGCGTCGGCGGCGCCGAAGATCCGGTAGCAGTGGCCTGCCTTGAGCACCAGCATCAGGTCGTGGCGCTCGCCCTCGGCCAGCTCGCCGGCCATGGGCTCGCCCTCGGGCTGCATGTGTCCGGCGAAGCGCTCGGCGGCCTGCTCGAGGATCGCCGGCAGCGGCGTGCCAGCCTCGGGTTCCGGGATGCCCGCGGCCTCGCCCCGGGTCGCCGCCTTCAGCTCGCGCACGGCGCTGGAGTCCGGATCCTGGCCGCAGCCGGTGATGCTCGCGGCGCAGAGTCCGGCCAGCACGTGGCGAAGGGCGATCCGGTGCACAAGGGGCGACATGGGGCGGGCGGCAGGGTGGCGCCCGGGCGCCGTGCTTTCAAGTCCCGGTTTGACGCTTGCGGCGGCGGCGCCTATTTTCGCGCCGTCGATGTCGCGGCTCGCCCCACGCTCCACGCACCCGCTCCTGCTGACCGCGCTCATGCTCGGCGTCGCCTGCCGCGGCAGCTCCCCCGAAAAGCCCGCGGACAATGCCGCGGAGGCGAAGGGTGAGGCACCCGCGACGGCTCCCGAGCCCGGCCAGAAGAAGGGCCGGCTGCTGATCCTCGGTTTCGACGGCGTCGACCCGGACTGGCTCGACGACTACATCGAGAAGGGCTCGCTGCCCACGCTGGCCAAGCTCACCGCTGCCCACGGCGGCAAGGCCTACCGCCGCCTGGCCTCCACCAATCCGCCCCAGTCGCCGGTGGCGTGGACCAGCTTCGCCACCGGCACCTCCCCCGGCGATCACGGCATCTACGACTTCATCGGACGCACGCTCAATCCCGGTAGTCCATTGCCCGTGATCCCCAGGGTGGCGACCACCAGCTTCGAAGTTCAGGTCGAGGGCCCCCCGGCGGCCCGCAACCTGCGCAACGGTCAACCCTTCTGGCAGCTGCTGGGCAACGACGGCGTGCGCGTGGCGGCCCTCAACGTGCCCTACAGCTTCCCGCCCGATCCGATGCGCCAGGGTCGCATGCTCAGCGGTCTCGGCGTGCCCGATCTGCGGGAGACCAATAGCACCTTCACCTACGCCGCAAGCGACGTCACCGACACCCAGGTGGCACGCCCTCCCGGCGGCGGCGTGATGGTGAAGCTCTCCATGAAGGACGGCCACGGCGAGTTCACGCTCGAAGGGCCCACGATTGCGGCGGGCAAGTCCGGGCGCATGGGCGTCGTGGTGAAGATCGCGCCGGCCGCCAGCGCCCAGAGCATGAAGGTCGAGATCGCGGGCAAGAGCCTGGAACTACCCGTGGGTCGCATGAGCGATTGGGTGGAGCTGGAGTTCACCCACGGAGGCGCCAAGATCGCCGGCATCGCGCGCCTGCTGCCGCTGTCGGTCGGCGCCCAGACGCGCCTCTTCATCAGCCCCGTCAGCATGCATCCGCGGGCTCCCTATTCGCCCGTCTCGTTCCCCAACGCCTTCGCGGCCGAGATCGCCGATGAACTCGGCGGTCTCTACAAGACCGTGGGCTGGGACCACGACACCAGCGCCCTCAACGCGGAGGTGATCGACGAGGCGGCCTTCTTGGCCGACATGGAGTCGATCGAGAGCCAGCGCCGCGCCATGCTGATGACGCGCCTCGACAAGGACGACTGGGATCTGCTGATTTGGGTCTCCACGGCCACCGACCGCGTGGCCCACATGTTCTACCGCCTCATCGATCCAGATCATCCCCGCCATGACGCCGCCCTGGCCGAGCGCCACGGCGACGCCATCGAGGCCGAGTACCGGCGCATGGACGCCACCGTGGCCCAGGCGCTGGAAAAACTGCGCCCCGACGATACCCTGCTGATCCTCTCCGACCACGGCTTCCACGGTTACCGGCGCGGCCTGCACGTCAACCAGTGGCTGCGCAGCGAGGGGCTGCTCGCACTGCAGGACGGTGCCGAGAGCAGCGACAAGGATTTCTTCCTGGGTGTGGACTGGGCGCGCACCAAGGCCTATGCGCTCGGCACCGGCCAGGTCTACCTCAACCGCCGGGGCCGCGAGCCGCTCGGTGTGGTCGAGCAGGCCGAAGCCAGCGCCCTGCTCGATCAAATCGAGCGCGGACTTTTGGCCCTGCGCGACCGCGAGCGCGGCGACGCCCCGGTGGTGCGTGCCGTCTACCGCGGTAGTCAGGTCTTCAAGGGTGCCCGCGCCGCGCAGGCCCCGGACCTGCAGCTGGCCTTTGCCGAGCACTACCGCACCAGCTGGGAGACGATCCTGGGCGGTGTGCCCGCCGGTCTCTTCGCCGACAATCCCCGCAAGTGGAGCGGCGACCACGCTGCCAGCGATGTGGCCGAGACCGAAGGCATTCTGGTGAGCAACCGCCCGCTGACCGCGGAGCAGGCCGCCATCGTCGATCTGGCGCCCACGGCCCTGGCCTTCTTCAGCAAGAAGCCTCCCGCGCGCTACGAGGGCAAGGCGCTGCTTTCAGGTGGGGACGCGAAGTGAAGCTCGATCCCGCCAGCATCGGCCTGCTGGTCGCCGGCACCCTCTTCATCACCTTCATCTTGCTCAAGCTGCTCGGACCACTGCCGCGGGACGAGGAGACGGCCGACGCCCGTCGGCGGGTGGCCGACGCCAAGCGCCGCGCCCGTGACCGTAGCCACAGCCCCGAGCAGCGCGCCGCGGCCCTGCGCGATGCCGCTGTGGCCGCCCTCGAAGGTCTGGGGCGCCCCGGTTTGGCTGCCAGTTATGCACGCCGAGCCGAGCGCCTCGACCCGCTCGATCCGGCGTCGGTGGGGCTGCGCGCCGCGGCGTTGCGCCGGGCCTCTCGCTTCCGTGCCCTGGAGCGTTTCCTGTGGCGCAAGCTGGCCGAGGATGAGCCCGGCGCGGCCGGCTACGAGCGCGCCTATGAAGAGCTGCTGTCGCTCTACGACGGTCCTTTGCGACGTCCCGAGACCGCCCAGGCGCTGCGGCGTTTGCGCGGCTGAGCGCGAGGGCGCGGCGAGATCCCGGCGCGCCCTCGCCCGTGAACGCGCCCGGCGTTGTCACAGGCACAAAAAAACCTGACCCGCACCCCGAAAACGGGGGCGGGTCAGGCTGGGTTGTTGATTTGCTTCGCTCGCGCTCAGCAGCCGGCGTCGTCGGCGCCACCGTCCGCGTCGCAGCCACCGCTGCCGCCGGTTCCGCCGGTGTCGCCGCCGGTTCCGCCGGTGCTGCCGCCGGTTCCGCCGGTGCTGCCGCCGGTTCCGCCGGTGCTGCCGCCGGTTCCGCCGGTGCTGCCGCCGGTTCCGCCGGTGTCGCCGCCGGTTCCGCCGGTGTCGCCGCCGGTTCCGCCGCTGCCGGCGCCGCCGTCGCTGTCGTCGCCGCAGCCCACGATCGTGGTGCCGAGTGCAAAGCATGCCACGAGAATCAGTAGTCCTCGCGCCAGTTTCGAAGCCAAGTCAGTCATCCAGAGTCCTCCGCTCGATGGTTGGGAGATGTTTAGAGCAAGGCCCATGCCACCGCCCCATTTGCGCCGCATTTACGCACCAAATGGCCTGTAGGTCAAGCAATTGTTCCCATCTCGGCACGTTCCCTGAGCTCCCCAGGTGCCGCCGATACCCTGACATTTCTGTCGTGCATTGGCACCGAAGTGCCCACTTTGGTGCCCGTCCGAATGTGGGGCACGAGGCAGGCCTAGATGTGCTCGGCGGGACTGCTGAGCCGATGATCGGGGTCGATACGAGGCCAGATGCAAGGACGGCCTCCGCCGGAATACTCCGTGTATTTCAAGGGGACCGGACGCCGCAGCTGGCGCCGTAGCGGTCTGGAGAGCGGATCATGACTCCCGCCGAGCACACCCAGAGCGCCGACCGGTTTGACAAGCTCGACCAGGGCTCTTAGGACAGCCCAACTCGAGCCGCGGAGCTGGCAATATGACAATCATTCAGGAAGTGTACGCACGGGAAATTCTGGATTCTCGGGGAAATCCGACCGTGGAGGTCGAGGTCGAAGTCGAGGGCGGGGCTGTCGGCCTGGCCGCGGTGCCCTCCGGGGCCTCGACCGGCGAGCACGAGGCCCATGAGCTGCGCGACGGCGACAAGGATCGCTATCTGGGGCGCGGCGTGAGCAAGGCCGTCAGCAACGTCAACGACATCATCGGGCCGGAGTTGGTCGGGCGCGAAGCGCTGGCCCAGGCAGAGATCGACCGCGTGATGATCGGTCTGGACGAGAGCGACAACAAGAGCCGGTTGGGCGCCAATGCCATCCTGGGCGTCTCGATGGCGGTGGCGCGCGCGGCGGCCAACCAGGTGGGACTGCCCCTGTGGCGCTACCTCGGCGGCGCCCAGGCCCGCATCCTGCCGGCACCGCTGATGAACGTGCTCAACGGCGGCGCCCACGCCGACAACGGGCTGGCCATCCAGGAATTCATGATCGTGCCGATCGGCGCGACCAGCTTCCGCGAGGCCCTGCGCGGCGGGGTGGAGACCTTCCACGCGCTCAAGAGCCTCCTGTCCGAACGCGGGCTGGCCACCAGCGTCGGTGACGAGGGCGGGTTCGCCCCGCGTATCGAGACCAACGAGGGGGCGGTCGAGATCGTCGTTCGCGCCATCGAGAAGGCCGGCTACCGGCCGGGCGAAGACATCGCGCTGGCGCTCGACGTGGCTTCGAGCGAGTTCCACGACGCAAAGACCGGCCTCTACACCTTTGACGGCAAGAAGACCGACGCTGCCGGGCTGGTCGAGATCTATCGCGACCTGTGCAGCCGCTATCCCATCGTCTCGATCGAAGACGGCTGCGCCGAGGACGACTGGGACGGCTGGCGTTTGCTCACCGACACCCTCGGCGACGAGGTGCAGCTGGTGGGCGACGACCTCTTCGTGACCAATACCCGTCGCCTGCAGCGCGGCATCCAGGCCGAGATCGCCAACTCCATCCTGATCAAGGTCAACCAGATCGGAACTGTTACCGAGACCCTGGAGGCGGTGCAGCTGGCCCGCCTCAACGACTACTCGGCGATTATTTCCCACCGCAGTGGCGAGACCGAGGACACCTTCATCGCCGACCTGGCGGTGGCGCTGGGCACCGGGCAGATCAAGACAGGCTCGGCCTCGCGCTCCGAGCGCATCGCTAAGTACAACCAGCTGTTGCGCATCGAAGAAGAACTCGGCGACGCGGCGATCTTCGCTGGCGACACCACCCTGACCAGCGCCTGAGGCGGTGCCGGGTCGGGAGGTCCGACTCGGCGCAGCTCAGCGCTTGGCGCGCGGTGGAGGCCGACGGCTCGGGGAGCCGGTCGCCTCCGCCGTGCGAGGCGCCGTGGGCTCCCGTCGCGGCGCCGTGCGATCGGGGGTCGACAGCACGCGTGCGCATAGCTCCACGTCGTACTGGCCGGCCCGGTAGGACTCGTCGGCCAGCATGCGGCGCAGGAAGCGCAGGTTGGTGGCCAGCGGCGCGATGGCGGCCTCGGCCAGCACGCGATCGAGGCCGAGCAGGGCCTGGTGTCGCGTCTGCCCGCGCGACGCCACCACCGACAGCAGCGCCTCGTCCTCGAGGCGGTGCTCGCTGGGGGCCTTTTCGCCGCTCTCGACGCGAAGGGCGCCGGGCGCCATCAGGGGCCAGCGCAGGGTTTCGATGGAGCCTTCGCTGGCCGCGAAGTCACGGGCAGGATCTTCGGCGTAGACGCGCGCTCCGATGGCATGGCCCGTCGGCTGGATGCGCTGCACTTCTTCGGGGATGGCTTCGCCCGCGGCCACCCGCAGCTGCAGCTCCACCAAATCGGTGCCGGTGCACATTTCGGTGATCGGGTGGCTCGCTTGGAGCTGGGGCCGCATGCGCGTGAAAAAGAGCTGGCCGCTGCGGTTCATGATGAACTCGGCGCTGGCCAAACCGTGCAGCTTGGCCTCGCGCGCCACGCGTATGGCCGAGTCCCAGAGGATGCCTCGCTTGAGTTCGCTCTGGACCAGCGACCCGAGCGCGGGGGCCGGCGATTCATCGAGCAGACGGCGGGTGCCGCGGCGCAGGCTGGTCTCGATCTCGCCCAGGGCAATGCAGCCGCCGCGGCTGTCGCACAGCAGCTGCACCTCGAGCAGGCGCGGCAGCTCCACGTAGCTCTCGAGGTAGAGGCGCCCGTCGCCGCTGCCTTGCAGGGCGCGTTCGCGGGCGCGCTCCAGGGCTGGCCCCAGCTCTTCGGGCTCGTCGCAGCGGATCGGCTCGTGGCCGGCGACCGCTGTGAGCCCTTTGACCGCCACCGGATAGCCCAATTGCTCGGCCAGGTCGTAGGCCTCGGGGGTGTCGGTGACCGGCTTGGACGAGGCCGCCAGTGAGCGCACACCGGCGCGCGTGGCCAGGGAGCGGGCGCCGAGTCGGTCGCCCAGGCTCGCGAGCGATTCCGGACTCGGGCCCACGTAGACCAGTCCGGCTTCGGCCACGCTACGGGCGAAGTCCGCATCGCGGCCCAGCGGCCCGTAGCCGGGGTAAACGGCCTGGGCTCCGCAGTGGATCGCCGCTTGCACGATCGCGGCGACGGTTTCCGGGTCGGGGTTTGCGGTCGAGCCCGCGATCGGGAAAGCCTCGTCGCAGGCCTCGACATGGGTGGCTTCGCGCTCGGCTTCGCCGTACACCGCCGCCGTCGCCACGGCGAGGCGCTCGCAGGTGCGCGCGATGCGTACGGCGGCGGCGCCGCGGTCGGCGATCAGGATCTTTTCAAACATGAAAACCCGTGGGTTCTGGAGCGACCCGCATGTGCGCGCGGTTCTACTCCGAATTGAACTCGAAGTCGCGCTTGACCACCCCGGGGGTGGACGGGATGCTTCGCAGCGTGCCGGCCGTGGTTTCATACGAAGGCGCCGACGACGCCCTGCTATCGCCCGACCTGGTGCGCGATCGCGCCGACGCGATGCTCGAGGCCCTTGGGCTCGAGGCGCGGGAGCTGTCGATCCTGCTCTGTGACGATGCGCGCATTCAGGTCCTCAACCGCGAGTATCGACAGCGCGACCGGCCCACCGACGTGCTGTCGTTTTCGATGGCCGAGGGGGAGCAGGTCGCGGCGGTAGAATCCCTGCTCGGCGATGTGGTGATCTCGCTGCCGACGGCGGCGCGCCAGGCAGCTGAGCGCGAACGCGACACGCTGCTGGAGGTGACCGAGCTATTGGCCCACGGCCTCCTGCACATCCTGGGTTTCGACCACCAGAGCGACGACGAAGAGCGCCGCATGCGCGCGCGCACTGACATGTTGGTGGCTGCGGCCCAGGCCTCGCGCGGCCCTACCCGGGCCGCCGCCGGCCCGCCGAGCGGCGACAAGGAATGACACCGGTCCGCGGGGGGGCTGTGGATGATACGGTGGATAACTGCGGTCCAGGCCGCCGCCGGGCCCGGGTCCGGGGCGTGGGGGCACGCCGCGAATCTGGCGAAACGTAAGCGATATCGCATGGTTGTGATCGATGGGCGCGACGCTCGCGGGGGGCGCTGGAGATCTTGGGGGGGCGCCGGGGGATGTGGATAAGTGCCCCCTCCATCCCCCCGAACGTGCCGGGACCCGCCGAAAATCGCTTGTTTTCGCTTCGCGCACGAGCATACTTGCGGGCCGCTGCGGGCCCAGGGGCCCAGGGAGACTACGATGGCAACCACCAAGCGCATGACCAAGGCCCAGCTGGTCGCGGAGCTCTCCGAGAAGACAGGTCTTTCGAAGGGGGAAGTACAGGGATTTTTCGATCAGTTGCGCACGATCATCGGGCGCGAACTCGGCGCCGAGGGGCCCGGGGAGTTCGTGCTGCCCGACCTTCTGAAGCTGAAGGTGAAGATCACCGACGCGCGGCCGGCCCACACGGGCCTCGATCCCTTCACCAAGCAGGAACGGGAGTTCGAGGCCCGGCCCGCCCAGCGCAAGGTGCGTGCCACGCCCGTCAAGGCGCTCAAAGACCTGGTTTCTTAGGCGAGCGAGCGGGCGAGTGGTTCCGGCTCATGGCCGGTAGCCGCAGCGCGGCTGCAGCACGTTGACCGAGACGCACAGGGTGTCGCCTGGGCACTGCTTGTCGTTTTCGCAGGCCAGGGCGCACTGGCCCTCGGAGGCGAGTGGGTTGGCCCGATCGCAGACCACGGTGGCCCCGCTGCCGGGATCGCTGCAGTCGGCCGCGTCGCTGCAGCCCTCGGAGCAGTAGGGCAGGGCCAACTCGCTCAGCAGTGGCAGGCCCACGAACACGCTGCAGCTGAGCCCTTCCATGCAGTCGGCATTGCCGCGCAGGGCGTCGCAGGGCTCGTAGACGGCGTGGTCCTTGGGCTCCGGGTACTGGCAGCGGTAGCGCGTGCTCAGGGGCGCGCTGGCGGTCTCGGCGCATTCCATCTGGGAGGGGCAGGGGCCGTCTCCGGCGCCGCTGCCCGTGCAGTCAATGACGCAGCGGCCGCCGCTGCAGCTGGCGTCGATGCCGTCGAGGGCGGAGCAGTCGTCGTCGCTGGCGCAGTCCTCGCTGCAGTAGCCGCGGTAGGTGCCGTAGACCACGCACACCAGATCGTCGCCGTTGCAGTCGTCGTCCCGGCTGCAGACCGAGGCCAATTCGCCGTCGCTGGGCAGCGTCGCGACGGGCACCTCTACGCTGGTGGCGGGTCCGGCGTCGGCGATGGCCGCGTCGCCGTCGGCGCCCGCGTCGTCGTCGGCGGCGGTCGCGGCCGTCGGATCGCTCGCGACCGAGCGTTCGCCGAGCGTCGACCCGCCGCCGGGGGGCGACCCGGGAGCGGTGGTCTCGGCGTCGGTGCTGATGGCGGCGTCCGAATCGGTCGCGGTTTCGGTGGCATCATCGCCGCAGGCGGCGAGGACGGTGCAGAGGGCAAGGCTCAGACGGGCGAGTTGGGACTGGTTCACAGGCGGGCTCCTGAACAGATCGCACCCCTCCGCGCTCCGCGCGCTCCATACTCCGAGCGAACGGTCGCGAACTGTCGGCGGTGGGGGGGGCGGGCTACTCCTGAAATGGGGACAAGAACACGCTGCCACGACACAGGTCGTGGCAGCGCGGCGTTCCCCTGTAGCTGAAGTGGCGACCGTCGCTGCGAAAGGCTCACGAAAAAAGCCGCGGTGGGCGGGGCCGTGACCCGTCAGCGCGGTTCAGAAGCGCCCCTTGTACTCCATCATGTTGCGCATGGCGCTGAGGGCTTCCTCGGCGATCGAGCCTTCTTCCTGGAGCCGCTCGATGCAGTCTTCGCAGATCTTGCGCTTGCGGCCCTCTACCTTGACGCTGAACAGCTCGTCGACTTCTTCACCGCAGAGTTTGCATTCCATGTCGGCCTCCGCGCCGATGTTATCAGACGCGGTCAGGAGCTGTGGCGGGGCTTGGCTACTTGGAGGCCGGTTTTGGGGCTTTGGGCGTTGCTTTGGACGCCGGGGAGGGAGTGGGCGACGGTGCCAGGGGGGGCGCTGGCGCGGCCTGGGCCCCGGGGTCGAAGGCGCCGCGGATGAAGCCCAGCAGCACGCGGGCCTGGCGCAGGCTGACCCGCGTCTGCACCCGCAGGGCGGGGCCCTCGATGCGCAGTTCGGCGTCCACCAGGGGCTTCCGCATGCCCGTGAAGGCGAGCAAGGGGTGGGAGGCGTAGCGCGAGCGCACGCGCGTCCAGTAGGCGAGGGCGTCCTTTGCCTGGGCTTCGTCGTCGAAATGGGCCTCGGCCTGGATCTCGATTCCCTGGTCGGCCTCGATGGCCCGCGCCTCGAGGCGGTCGGGGATGCCGCGCATCTGCCCCTGCACGAAGACGCGCGCGCCTTCCACCGAAACCGCCAGCGTTTCGGCACCGCGCAGGCCGAGCAGGGCGTCGCCCGCTTCCATCGCCTGCGTCTGCGTTTTTTTGCCGGATTTGGCGGTCTCTGCCCCGCGCTCCGCCAGCGTGGTGGCCACGGCCAGCACGCGCTGCAAATCCTCGGGTCGACTGATCACGAAGCGTTCCCTGGCGATCAGGGCGATGATGCGCTCGGTGGCGTCGGCGTCGTGCCAGGGGGCCACGGCGATGCCGTCGTGTCGCTTCCAGCGCGCCTGGGCCTGGCGCGCTTTGGCCAGGTTTTCCACCGCCTTGCGCGGCACCGACTCGTCCCCCACGTACTGGCCGGCGACCACGAAATTCTCGCGCTTGAGGTTGGGCGAGGCGAGCAACATGCGTTCCAGGTCGCGCAGGGGTTCGATACCCGATCCGTCGAGCAATAGCTTCCAGTCGGGGATCGCCGACAGGAGCCCCTCGACGTCGGCGGCGAGGGGGGAGGCGCGCACGCGCCCCATGTGCAGTCGCAGGGCCAGCTGGGCGCCGGGGGGGGCGAAGGCGTCGAGTTCCGGTTTGGGGGCGTCGCCGGCGGCCATGGCGTGGTCGGGGTCGCTCGCGGGGCCGGCGGCCAGCGCGGGCGCGGCTTCGGGCGCGGCGTCGCGAGGGCTTTCGGAGGCGGCGTCGCGAGGGCTGGCGTCGGGGGGGCTGGCGTCGCCGACGCCGGCGTCCGCGTTGGGCCCGGCGTCGGGCACCGCGGCGTCCGGCTCGCGGCGTTTTTCCTTTTCGGGGGCCTCGCGTTCGTCCGGGGAGGCCGCACTGGCTTCGGTTTCGGCCGGGGCGTCCGTCTCCACTTTTGGGGGCTCGGGCGTCGGCTCCGACGCTTCCGGCTCGCTCGGCGCAAGCGCCGCCATCTCGGTCACGCCGAACTCGATCTCGTCGGGCAGGCGCAGCTCGAAGTCCACCTCGGGTAGGGTGCTCACCCAGCTGAGTAAGGCGTAGACCAGTCCGTGCAGCAGCAGCGAGCCGGCCAGGCCGAGCAGCGCTCCGCGCGGGGCAAGGCGCGGTGGGGCTCCGGGGGCGGACTCCATGGTGGTCACTGGGCGCGGCGGGCGGCGCGCGCGGTCGAGGGCTGCAGCGGACGGCCCCGGACCGCAGGATCGTGGGCAGAGGCGCGGCCGCTTGCAAGCCCAATGTGGGGGGCTGCCGATTCCATCGTCTGTGCCTGCGGGCTTGACGGGCCGCCGGCGGCGTGGAATCCGTCGGGCCCCCGCGGGCGCAGCCCCCCGGCTCCTGGGGCGGCCGCGACCGCCACCGATTCCGTGATGGCGAGCCGAGCACGAGTCTTGCGAACCCTTCTTTGCGTCCTGTGCGCAGGGGCCTCTTGGGCCCTGGGCTGTGGTGACGCGCCTGCGACCGCGCCCAATGCAACGCCCGACGCGGCTGCGCCAGGTCGGGGCGCCGACGCTGGCGTGATCGATGCGGCCGCCGCGGCGCCGAAGCCTCCCGTGGATGCCGGGCCTCCCAAACGCATCTTCGCCAAGCGCTTCGTGGTCAAGGTGCGCGAGGCGCCGAGCAAGGAGGCCTTCCGCACCGGCTACATGCGCGCCGGCTCGATCCTGATGGCCAAGACCGGCGCTCCGGTGGGCTACGAGTCCTGCCGCAAGGGCTGGTTCGAGCTGGAGGGCGGCGGTTTCGTGTGTTCGACCGTCGACGTGATCCCCTTCCTGGGCAAGCGTCTGCCCGAGCGGCGCGCGATGCAGCCCGATCTCGAGGCCCCGCTGCCCTATCCCTATGGCTACAGCCGCCGCCCCAACACCCCTGTCTACCGTCGCCTGCCCAGCGACGAGGAGGCGGCGATCTTCGAGGGCTACCGGATCCCGGGGGCGCCGCCGCCGGATGCGGGCACCGCGGAACTCGCCGAGGCTCCCGACGAGGCGGGCGCTCCCGGCAGCGGCGAGGCTGTCGACGCGGGCGTGCCGACCCTGGAGTCGTTGATGGGCGACAAGGACTCGGTGCTGCTAAGGCGCATGGAGCGCGGCTTCTACGTCAGTCTCGATCGCGAGATGAAGAAGGGGCGACGGCGCTACTTCCGCACCCAGGCTAACGGCTTCATTCCCAAGCGCGGCCTTTTGATGGTCAAGGGTGGTGAGTTTCACGGCCTCGATCTCGAGCGCAGCGGGCTGCAGCTGCCGATCGGGTATCTGATGTCGAGCAAGTATTCGGCGTACCTGGCCGATTCGCGCGGCCGCCTGCGCAATCGGGGCAAGCCGGGCTACCACCACCGCTTCAACATCATCGGTGAGCGCGAAATTCGCGGCACCAACTACTGGTTGGCAGACGACAGTCGCCTCTACCGGCAGCAGGACTCGACCCGCATCGATGCCCGCAAACGTCCCAAGGGCGTCAAGCCGGGCGAGAAGTGGATCGACGTGAACCTCAGCACCCAGAGCCTGGTCGCCTACGAGGGCGACCGCCCGGTCTACGCCACGCTGGTCTCGACCGGTCGCGTCAAGGACGAACTCGATCCGCTGAAGAACTTCGAGACGCCGACGGGCAAGTTCCGCCTGACGTCCAAGCACCTGACGGCGACCATGGACGGCGACCACGCCATTGATGGTCCCTACTCGATCGAAGACGTGCCCTACGTGATGTACTTCCAGCTGGCCTTCGCCCTGCATTCGGCCTTTTGGCACAACTCCTTCGGCCGGCCGCGCAGCCACGGCTGCATCAACCTGGCACCGGTCGACGCCCGCCACATCTTCAACTGGGCCAGCCCCGAGCTACCTCGGGGTTGGCACGGGCGCTATCCGAGCGAAAAGGAAAAGGGCACCCGGCTCTACATCCACGGCGAGACGCCCGAGGGCTGAAAGCTCTCAGTCGTAGTACTCGTGCCCGACGTGGGTGATCAGCTCTTCGCCCTTCATCCAGCGCAGCATGTTCTTGAGCTTGATCAGCTGAATGAAGAGGTCGTTTTCCGGGTACAGATCCGGGGCGGTCATCGGGCTCTTGTAATAGAAGGAGAGCCACTCCTGGATGCCGCTGAAGCCGGCGCGCTGGGCCAGGTCCATGAAGAGCACCAGGTCGAGCACGATGGGGGCGGCCAGGATCGAGTCGCGGCACAGGAAGTCGATCTTGATCTGCATTTCATAACCGAGCCAGCCGGACAGATCGATGTTGTCCCAACCTTCCTTCTGGTCGCCGCGGGGCGGGTAATACTCGATGCGAACCTTGTGGTAGATGTCGCCGTAGAGGTCGGGATAGCGCTCGGGTTGCAGCACCGTCTCGAGCACGCCGAGCTTGCTGACTTCCTTGCTGCGGAAGCTGTCGGGGTCGTCGAGCACTTCGCCGTCGCGGTTGCCCAGGATGTTGGTCGAAAACCAGCCGCGGATCCCCAACATGCGCGATTTCAGGCCGGGCGCGAGAATGGTCTTCATCAGCGTCTGGCCGGTCTTGAAGTCCTTACCGCTGATCGGGGTGCCCATCTCGCGCGATAGCTCGAGCAGCGCCGGGATGTCGGTGGTCAGGTTGGGGGCGCCGTTGGCGTAGCCCACGCCCTCCTTCATCAGCGCGTAGGCGTAGACCATCGAGGGGCTGATGTTGGGGTCGCTCTCCCTGAGGCCGCGTTCGAAGGCTTCGAGCGAAGCGTGCACGGCGGTGGGCTCGTGGTGCACCTCGGTGGAGCCGCACCAGACGGCGACGCAGCGGTCGAGTCCGTGCTTTTGCTTGAAGTCGCGCACGTCCTGTCGCACGGCTTCGGCCAGCTCCATCTTATTTTGCTGGGGCTTGATGTTCTCGCCGCGCAGGCGCTTGACGAACTCTGGAAAGAAAACGGCCGGCATCGGCTCGACGGCGCTGAGCTCGTCTTCGATCAACTTCAGGTGAGCTTCACTCAGCACCTCGGCATTGCGTGCGGCCTGGTAGGCATTGTCGGGGAAGAGATCCCAGCCGCCGAAGACCAGGTCGTCGAGCGTGGACAGGGGCACGAAGTCCTTGATCATCGGCTCGCGACCCTCGGTCCGCTTGCCCAGGCGAATGCGCGCCATTTGCGTGAGCGAGCCGGTGGGCGGCGCCAGCCCGCGGCGTGCGAGCATGCAGCCGGCGATGAAAGTGGTGGCGACGGCGCCCATGCCGGGCAGCAGGACGCCCAGCTTGCCCTCGGGTTTCTTGATCTCGGTCGGTTGCTTCATGGTTGTTCGCGCTCGGGAGGCGGCTCGGTTCGGTGGCGGCGTCCCGGGAGGCCGGACCCTCTCCCATCCTGCGCCGCTCTGCAACGCTCACGCGTCACGGCCGCATCTGGCTGTGGCGGCCAGCGCTGCCCACAGCAAAAGTCGGGCCGATTGTGCGCTTGGCCCAAGTCTTGCTGAAAGCCCTGCCGCAACCAGGACGGGCCACGCGCCAGGCGGTTGAGAATCACAGCACAGCCAAACTTTTCTATTTACACGGGAAAAGTGCGCGTATGCGTTTCGTCACAGTGTGGTGACATTGCAACGCGACTGTGGCAAACGGGCAACACTTTTGAGGGCAGCTTAGTCATATGGAACGAGCGATCATTCTTGCCGCGGGGTTGGGACAGCGACTTGTGCAGGGGCGCGCATACCCGAAGCCCCTGCAGACGGTTAACGGCTTGCCGCTGATCACGCGCGTTCTGCGCAGCCTGGAGCGTTCCGGTGTCGAGGAGGCCGTGATCGTGGTCGGGCATCTGGGCGACACGATCGTCGAAGCGCTGTCGGATCACTTCTTCGAGCTGAACATCCGCTTCGTGCGCAACGACGAGTACCACAAGCCCAATGGTACCTCGTTGCTCAAGGCGCGGGACTTCGTGCAGGGGCCGACCTACCTGCTGATGAGCGATCACCTGTGGTCGCGCGAGCTGATCGAGGCCGTGCGCCGTTATCCGTTGGCCGACGATGAAGCGGTGCTCGGCATCGACTTCAAGGTCGACAGCTGCTTCGATCTGGACGATGCCACCAAAGTCGCCATCGACGGCGACCGGGTGCAATCCATCGGTAAGCAGTTGCCGCGCTACGACGCGCTCGACACCGGGGTTTTTCGCATCACCGAGGCCGTGATCGAAGCCCTCGATCGGGCCGATGGCCCAGACGGCTGTTCGCTTTCGGACGGCATGGGCGAGTTGGCGCGAAAGGGGCGCATGCGCGTGGTCGACGTGGAGGATGCGGCCTGGATCGATGTGGACACACCCGAGGCTCACGTCGAAGCCGAGCGCCTACTCAGGCGCTATGGTCAGCGGCTGCGGGCGATGCCGGCCGCCGATCGCGTGCGCTTCGTCCACTCGGCTGAGTGACGCGTGGTCGCTCAGCGACCGCGAGCGGCCCGCAGCAGGCGGCTGCCGTCGGGGCGCGTGGCGCGCGCCCGGGCCAGGCTCTGGCTGCGATAGAGGCGGTCGAAGCGTCGGCGTTCGGCGCGCCCGGGCGCGTGCACCGAGACGCCGCGCGCTCGCAGCGCCGCGAGTATTTCGTCGCGCATGGCCATCTCGGCCGCGCGCGCGTCTTCGAAGATGCTCGCGGGCAAGGGTGATAGCTGCTTGCGCAGTTGCTCGGGTAGGCCTTCGAACCAGCGCTTGGAGTAGATGAAGACGCTGGCCGACAGCGCGTGATCGCTGAGTTGGACGTGGCTGGCGCCGCGGTCGAGTCCGGCAGCGACCGCGGCGATCGGCGTTGCGCTCAGCAACTCGATACCGCTGGCATCGTCCATGGGCGGTGCTTGCGCCAGACCGACTTCCAGCAGCTGGGCGCCCAGGGCTTCGCTCAGCCCGCGTTCGGCCTCGGAGGCGGGCTGAGCCATGCGCCAGCCGCGCGCGGCGGCGGGCTTTTCGAAGCGGGCGCGGCTGAACCACACCTCCATGTCCACGCGGCCGAAGCCGCCGAGCACCAGCCCCTCGCGCTCGAGCATTGCGCCCAGGGCGTCCGGCAGCCCGCGCTGTAGTGCCCTGAGTGCGGCGCGTCGATCGCGAAAGACCCCCGGCGCCGTCAGAACCTCGGCCGCGGGGGAGCGCCGGGCCAGGTCCGAGAGATCCACCGATACCGCCTGCAGCGTGCCTTCGGCCACCCGCTCCAGCAATGCGGCGGGTTCGCCCAGGGCGCCATCGTAGAAGCGGCGGACCTCGACCAGTCCAGAGCCACTGCGCGCGATGTGGTGGGCAAAAGCTTCCACGTGCAGCGCTTCGGGAGAGCCAAATGGGGCGCGCGTGGCGATCTTGAGTACCAGCGGCGCCTGCGCGCTGCCCGGCTCCCCGGTGGTCGCAGCCGCCAGCAGCAGCGCCAGTGCCAGCGTCACTCCGGCCAGCGCGACGTGGCGACGGCGCCTTTGAAGCGTGCCGTGACCGTTCATTCGAAAAGCTCCGAGGCGCGGCCCAGCAGGGCCCGGGCCTTTTTACGGGCGAGTTCGTTTTCGGGGCGCACAGAGCCGTCGGCGCCCGAATCGGCTTCGAGCACGCGTCGCAACTCGGCGGCAAAGAGGGCCGGCTCGTGGGCGGCAACGGCGTAGTATTCGGCGAAGCGCACGTGGGTTATCAGATAGTTGGGAGCGACCGTGAGGGCGCGCTCGAAGTGCGCCCGGCTCGCCTTCAGATCGCGCCTGAGGGGGGAGGGCGGCCGCGCTCGGAGCATGCCCAGCAAGCGCTCGGGACCGCCGTGGTCGAGCGTCGGATCGGAATCGCGGCAGGCCTCGAGGGCCGCGCTAACAGCCGGTGTCCACAGGGAAAGCTGGGCGAAGCCATCCTTGCGCGCCTGTTGCAGGCGGTGCACGGCCCAGAGATAGAGCGCCTGGCCGTGCGCGCGATCGATCGCGGGCAGCGCCGGGGCTGCGGACGGCTGCCCGAGGGCGCCGGCCAGCTCCGGCGCCAGCAGCTGCAGGGCGCGCTCCGCGGCGGCCAGTCCGGCGGCGGCGTGGTCGTTGGCTGCGGGCGCTTGCGTTCCGCTCCCATCGGCGACCGCTACCTCGGCTGAATCCGCCGCGGCCAGCAGAGCAAAATGATGGACCCGCGCCAGCTCGGTGCAGGCAGATGCCTGTGGAGCTTCGGCTTCACAGCCGCCGCGTGCTTCGGCGATCAAGCCCGCCAGCGCCTCAGGTGTGGCGCGCGTGGCCCAACCGGTCGCGGGGGTAGGGGCCTGCGGTTTCGCGGTCGGTCCCGCGCCCGTCGGCTTTGTCGCCGAGGTCGCCGGCGCCCGAGTGCCGGCCGTTGCGCAGGCCGCGATCAAGGGTAGCGCCGTCAACAGGGCGCCCAAACCTGGCGACGGGCCGCGGTGCGGCCAGGCGAGGGTTCGACGGAGCCGGCCGCTGGCCTCGATGCGCGAATGCAGTTGCGAGGTCGAAGTGGTCACGATGGCTGAACCGGTGAGTTTCCCCCATCGCCAGCGGGCAACCAAGAAAATGGGGGACGCGGTCACCGCAGTCGCGCGGTTGCCGGTGAAAAAACCCTGTGCTAAAGAGCCGGGCGAGAAGTAAGGGACTGTGCCTGGTGGGCCGCCCGTCGGTCCGCCTTTTTTTGTGTCTTTTCGACGACCCCGCGCGTGCAGATAGGACGCGCACCCAAGCCCCCAGCAGGGCTCTAACCCACTGAAATGACGAGCGAACCCAAAAGGTCTGAGGCATTGCGAGCGATTGTGGAGCCGGTTTGCGCCGCCCACGGTCTATCGCTGGTCGACGCCCGTTTCGTCACCGATCATGGCGCTGTGCTCAGGGTGCTGATCGAGCGTCCCGAGGCTGGGTCGGGATCGGGGGTGACGCTCGAGGACTGCCAGTCGGTCAGCCGCGACCTTTCGGTCGCCCTCGACGTCGAAGATGCACCAACCCCCGGCAGCAGCTATCGCCTCGAGGTCAGTTCGCCGGGGCTCGAGCGGCCGCTTTTGCGGCGGGCGGACTACGAACGCTTCGCGGGCCGCGAGGTCAAGATCAAGACCTTCAAACCGCACCACGGCCGACGGACCTTCACCGGAATCCTGTTGGGGTTACGCGGCCAGGACCCACAGACGCCGGGCAATGCCCAGACCCACACCGAGGCAAGCGAGCAGATCGGAGTGCGGATGGACGGCGAGGAACTCGCGATTCCGCTCGCTGACATCGCCAAAGCCAATCTGGTTTTCCGCTTCTGAGCGAACCCGGGGCGGCATTGCCGGCCCGCTGAGAGGTAGCCATGCAAGAGGGCACGCTTTCGCTACATCACATCATCGACCAGGTCAGCCGTGAGAAGGGCATCGACCCGAAGATTCTCGTGGAGACCATGGAGCAGGCGATTCTCACCGCCGCCAAGCGCACCTTCGGCCCCAACCGGGAGCTCGAGTCCCGCTTCAACGAAGACATTGGCCAGGTCGACCTCTTCCAGTACATGACGGTGGTCGAAGAGGTCGACGACGACGAGCGCGAGATCTCTGCCGCCGACGCCAAGCGCTACGGCCTGGACGCCGAGACGGGAGAAGAGCTGGGGTTTCAGATCTTCTACCTGCCAGAGGACGCCAAGAAAGCGCGCCAGCAGGACAAGGAATTCGGCGACCTGCTCAAGTTGCAGCAGGCGCGCCAGGGTTTCGGTCGCATCGCTGCCCAGACCGCCAAGCAGGTGATCATCCAGCGCGTGCGCGACGCCGAGCGAGAAAACATCTTCAACGAGTACAAGGACCGCAAGGGCGAGATCATTACCGGCATCGTGCGGCGCTTCGAGCGCGGCTCGAACATCATCGTCGACCTGGGGCGCACCGAGGGCATCCTGCCCCAGCGCCATCAGACCCCACGCGAGACCTACCGCCCGGGTGATCGCATCGTGGCCTTCCTGGTCGACATCGACCGCGAAGCCCGCGGTCCCCAGCTCATCCTTTCGCGCACCGACGTGGGGATTTTGATCAAGCTCTTCGAGATGGAAGTGCCCGAGATCTACGAGGGCATCGTGCGCATCGTGGCCGCCGCCCGTGAACCCGGCGCGCGCAGCAAGATCGCTGTCAGCAGCCGCGATCCGGATGTGGATCCGGTGGGCGCCTGCGTGGGCATGAAGGGCTCACGTGTGCAGGCCGTGGTGCAGGAGCTGCGCGGCGAAAAGATCGACATCGTGCCCTACGACCGTGATCCGGCGCGCTTCGTCTGCAACGCCATCGCTCCGGCCGACGTCTCGCGCGTCATCATCGACGAGACCAATAGCGCGATGGAGCTGGTGGTCCCCGACGACAAGCTCTCGCTGGCCATTGGTCGCCGCGGCCAGAACGTGCGACTTGCCTCACAGTTGACGGGCTGGCGCCTGGACGTGATCGGCGAGTCGAAGTTCAAGGTGATGGAAGAAGAGGCGATCGCGGCCATGGCCTCGATCGAGAACATCGACCGTGTCGAGGCCCTGGCCCTCTACAAGCAGGGCTTCCGCACTCTCGACGAGGTCGCTGAGGCTTCCGAGCAGGAGTTGGGTGCCATTGATGGACTGGGCGGGCCGGCCAACGCCGCCTCGCTCGCGCAGCGTGCCGCCGAGGCCATGGAGCGTCGGCGTTTGGAGCGCATCACCGAGGCGGTTGCGGGTCAGAGCGTGCTGACGGACAAGGAGCGGCTGACGTTGATCCGCGGGGTCAGCCCGCGCGTCTCAGAACTCCTCTTCCAGGCCGGTTACCGCAGCGCCGAGGAGCTTCTGGCCGAGGACGACATCGACCGTCTGGCGATTCGCACCGGGCTTGGCAGCAAGCGCGCGCGCAGCATCCGCGATGGCGTCGAGGTCTTCATGGAACAGGACGCCACGCGTGTGGAAGAAGGCCAGCGCGCGGCACGCGAGGCGGAGGCCGCCGCGGCTGCGGCCCGGGTGGCGGCTGAGGTTGAGCAGCAGGCCCAGGAGCAGGCTGCCCAGGGGTCCGAAAAGGCGAGCGAGGAGTGAATGGGTCGAAGCGCGCGAGCCACAGCCATGGAAACGGGCGAGAGGATGCGGATGTGTGCCGGTTGCCGGCGCCGCGACGAGCAACGGGCGCTCCTGCGCTGCGTGCTCGCCGGTGATCCGCCCGCCGTGGTGCCGGACGTCCGACGCCGGGGCGGTGGTCGCGGCGTTTCGGTGCATCCATGTCGCGAGTGCCTTGCCAAGGCCGTGCGCGCCCGGGCCTTCGGTCGCGCCTTCCGGCTGAGCCGGGAGCCCAACGCCGAAGAGCTGGCGGACTGGGCATCGCAGCAGTACAGCCGGCGCGCCGAGGGACTGCTGGAGGCGGCCGTGCGCAGCGGTCATGCCGTGATAGGGGAGGAGCGCGTGCGCGAGGCCATCGATGCCCGCCGCGTGCAGCTGTTGTTGCTTGCAGGTGATGCCGCCGAGCGGCGTCACCGCCTGCTCGGGTCGGCCGAGCGATTGGGCGACCGCTGCGTGATCCATTCCGACACGACTGGACTCGGCAAGCCCTTTGGGCGCCCGAGCGTGGCCGTGGTTGCGATCACCGAATCTGAAATTGCCCGGGAGCTGCAACAGGCGGCCCACCGTGCGTCCGAGCTTGCGGAGGCTTCATGACCAAGACCCGCGTATACGAAGTTGCGAGAGAGCTGGGGCTCGAAAACCGCGAGCTGCTGACGAAGTTGGCGTCACTGGGTATCCAGGTGCGCAACCACATGAGTTCGATCGACCCGGCCGACGCCGATCGCGTCAAGCGGGCGCTCGACAAGGAAAAGCAGCAGAACGTGGTTGAGGAGCGCATCCGACCGACCGTCGTTCGGCGCCGGGTTCGCCGTAAGGAGCCCGAGGCCGCGCCCGCTGCCGCCGAGGTCGCGCCCAAGCCTGCTGTGGCTGCCGCGCCCCGTGCGGTGGTCCCAGTTGCTGCCGATAGGCCCAGGCCAGCACCGGCTGCGGCCCGACCGGTCCCGAAGCCCGCTGCCACCGTCGAGCCGGTCGGCGCGCCTGCCAAGCCTGCGGCTGTGGCCGCGGCGCCCAAACCCGAGGCGCCCGCTGCCGCTCCTGCGCCGGCCGCTGCCGAGGCAGCGACTTCCGCGCCAGCCGCGGCCCCCGCAGCCCAGGCCCCCGCTGCCGCGGCGCCGCCGGCCGCGGCGCCGCCGGCCGTTGCTGCCACCCCGGTTCAACCCGCAGCTCCGGCCGCGCCCGCCGCTGCCGTGCCCGAGGCACCAGCCCCGGCTACGGCTCCGGCCAAGGTGGCTGCCAAGGCTCCGGCGGCCCCGGCCCAGCCGAAGAAGTCGCCCGCTCCTTCGCCGCGCGCTCCGTCGCCGCCCCCAGCTGCCACCGGCAGCTTCTCCTACCGGGAACGGGTGGGGCACAGCGACCTGCCTCCGGGTGTGGTCGCGCGCGGCAGTCAGGTGGCGGCTTCGGCGGCCCCGCTGTCGGAAGCAGCGCGCACACGCATCCTCAACGAGCACGCCGCACGCCAGGCCACCCAGCCGGCCCCGCGCCGGCGCGAACTGGTGCGCTCGGCCATCGGTCCCACCGGACGCCAGCAGCAGCAGCGCGGCCGCCCGGGCCGTGCGCGCAAGATGGCGCCCGGCAAGAAGGCGCAGAAGACCGAGATCACCACGCCGAGCGCTGCCAAGCGCGTGATCCGCATCGAGGATCAGGTCAGCCTGCAGGTGCTGGCCCAGCGCATGTCGCTCAAGGCCACCGACGTGCTCGGCAAGCTGATGCAGCTGGGCATGACGGGCGTCATGATCAACAGCGATCTGGACGTGGAGACCGCAGGCATCCTGGCCTCCGAGTTCGGCTTCGAGGTGGAAAACGTCGCCGTCAGCGACGAGGACATGATCAAGGACGCGCGCGGTCAGTTCACCGACGTCGACGCCGACCGCGAGATGCGGCCGCCGGTGGTCACGGTGATGGGCCACGTCGACCACGGCAAGACCTCGTTGCTCGACAAGATCCGCAAGGCCAACGTGGTCGCGGGCGAAGCCGGCGGCATCACCCAGCACCTGGGCGCCTACCGGGTCGACCACAAGAAGGGCACAGTCGTCTTCCTCGACACGCCCGGCCACGCGGCCTTCACCGCCATGCGTGCGCGTGGGGCTGGTGCCACCGACGTGGTCATTCTGGTGGTCGCGGCCGACGACGGCGTGATGCCTCAGACCAAGGAAGCCATCAGCCATTCCAAGGCTGCCAAGGTGCCGATCGTCGTTGCCATCAACAAGTGCGACAAGGAAGACGCCCGCCCGGACGTGGTGATGCGCGACCTGGCCGCCGAGGGCTTGCAGCCCGAGGATTGGGGTGGCGACACCATGTTCTGCCAGGTCTCCGCTGTCACCGGCGACGGCATCGACGGGCTGCTCGACGCGGTGCTCCTGCAGGCCGAGGTGCTGGAGCTGCAGGCCAATCCCAAGGTGCCCGCCGAGGGTGTGGTGCTGGAGTCCTACCTGGACAAGGGCCGCGGACCGGTGGCGAGCCTGCTGGTGCAAAATGGCACGCTCACCAGTGGCAGCATAATCGTCGCCGGCAGTGCCCACGGCAAGATCCGGGCGATGACCGACGATCGCGGTAAACCCACGGCCAAAGCATCGCCGTCGACACCGGTCGAGGTGCTCGGCCTCTCGGAAGTGCCCGAGGCCGGCGATAGCTTCTTCGCGGTCACCGACATCAAGCAGGCCCAGCAGCTCGGCGACCGTCGTCGCAAGCCCACGGCCAAGCCGCTGGCAGCTGCCACCGGTGGCAAGGCGGGGCTTGAGGCGTTGATGGACAAGCTGCGCCAGGGTGACGCTGCCGAACTCAACCTGGTGGTCAAGGCCGACGTGCAGGGTTCGGCCGAGGCTCTGGTTCAGGCCCTGCGCGAGCTGTCGGCGGAGAAGGTTCGCGTCAACGTGATCCACTCGGGCGTTGGCGGCATCACCGAAAACGACGTGATGTTGGCTTCGGCCTCGAGCGCCATCGTGGTCGGCTTCCACGTGCGGCCGACCGGCGGTGCCACCAAGGCGGCCAAGCGCGAACAGGTGGAGCTGAGGACCTACACCATCATCTACGAAGCCATCGACGACGTGAAGGCTGCGATGGTCGGTATGCTCAAGCCGGAGTACAAGGAGGTCGCCCTGGGGCGTGCGGAAGTGCGTCAGACCTTCAACATTCCGCGCGGAACCATCGCCGGCTGCTTCGTTTCGGATGGCAAGATCGTGCGCTCGGGTAAGGCGCGCCTGGTGCGCGACTCGGTTCAGGTCTGGGAGGGCACGATTCGCTCCCTGCGTCGCGTCAAGGAAGACGTCCGGGAGGTGTCCTCCGGTCTAGAATGCGGCGTTGGCCTCGAGAACTTCAACGACGTCAAAGAAAACGACATCATCGAGTGTTTTGAAGTTCAGGAGGTTGCCGCCTCGCTGTGAACCCGCGGTGCGGTGATCGATCGCGGGTCGATCTCCCGCCGCGCGGCCACGCCTGGGCCCAGGGCAGCACGACCCCGATGTTCGTAGCAGTGAGTCGCATCGTTTGGCGAATCCCGGGCAATGACTCGCTCAAGGGCAAGCGTCGCATCGTGCGCCGCATCATCGACCGCACCCGCGCGCGCTTCAATGCTGCGGTGGCCGAGGTCGATGCCCTCGACGACCATCGCCAGGCGGTGATCGCCTTTGCCGTAGTGTCCAACGACGGCCGCCACGCGAGCAGCATGCTCGACAAAATCCGCGACTTCACCGCCAGCTTGACCGAGGCGGTCGTGGTCGATGTGCAAACGGAGCTGTTGCCACTGGGGGAGCTGCACGGAGCGGCTTCCGAACTGTGGCAGTCCGACGATCCGGAGTGGGCGTCGTGAAGGGCGAGAAAGGCCAACGTCCCAAGCGCGCCGATCGCGTCGCCGAGCGGCTGCGGGCGGAGTTGATGGAGCTGCTTCTGCGCGGAGCGGTGCGGGACCCGGCGGTCGAGGGTTGCTTCATCAGCGCCGTCGAACTCAGCGACGACTTGCAGCACGCCAGGATCTACGTGCGTATGGGTGATGGGCAAGAAGGCGATGCGGCTGAGCTCCGCGGTCGCGAGGCGGTCGCGGCGCTGGAGCGAGCGGCGGGATTCATCCAGCGGCGGCTTTCGCCACGCTTGGAACTCAAGTATCAGCCACGC
This sequence comes from Myxococcales bacterium, assembly GCA_029880325.1. Lineage (GTDB taxonomy): Bacteria > Myxococcota_A > Polyangia > Polyangiales > JAFGIB01 > JAOUOP01. Next base: position 45,182 of record JAOUOP010000029.1, read on the forward strand.
TTGCGCTTCTACTGGGATCGTTCGGTGGACCAGGCACGTCGGGTAGACGAACTGCTGGACGAGATCGCCTCCGATCGGGAGGATTGAGCGGGGAGCTGCCGGTAGCGGCGATAGCGTGGCGATGAAGTGATGAGGACGACTCGATGACAGGTCTCGAAGAAGCGGTCGCGGTGATCAGCGAAGGCAAGCGCTTTCTGCTGACCTGTCACGTCATGCCGGACGCCGATGCGGTGGGATCGATGTTGGGGTTGGCGGCGATTCTGCAATCCATGGGCAAGGAGGTGATCCTCTACAACCGCGATGCGGTGCCCGAAGCGCTCTCCTTTCTGCCCAACGTGGACACCGTGCGCACGGCACCGCCGGCAGGTATGCGCTTCGACGCGACGTTGATCACCGACACCGCCGCGCGAAACCTGTTGCCCCGTTCCTTTCCACAGCCGGCCATCAGCGGGCCGCGCATCATCATCGACCACCACGTGGCGCACGATGATTTCGGTGACATCATCGTGCGCGACACCGATGCATGCGCGACCGCCATCGTGGTTCTGAATCTCGCCGAAAAGCTCGGAGTCAATCCGATTCCAGAAAACGCGGCCGAGCCGCTTTATGCTGCGATCGTCGCCGACACGGGCGGCTTTCGCTATCCGGGCACGACTTCGGCGACGCTTCGACTGGCCGCGGACCTGCTCGACGCAGGAGTCGACCCCTGGCGCGTAGCATCGCGGGTCTTCGAGAGCTGGCCGATGGAGCGCCTGAGGCTTCTGGGCTTGACCATCAACTCCATCGAGACCGAGTTTGCCGGTCGCGTAGCCGTGCTCTGTGTGCCGACGGACATGCTGGTGCGCGCTGGCGCCAGCGAGCGCATGGTTGAGGGCTTGGTGGAATACGGGCGGATGATCCGTGGGGTCGAGGTCTCCGTGATGCTCTGGGTGCGCAGTCCGCGCTCGGACGAGACCGGCTACGGGGAGCAGTTGACGAGGCTGAGCATGCGCAGCGCCGGCCGCGTCGATGTGGCCAAGATCGCGGTGGCTGTCGGTGGAGGAGGGCATCGGGCGGCCGCCGGAGCGACGCTGGACTGTGGCATCGAGGAGGCGCGAAAGCGCGTGCTTTCGGAGCTTGGCCGGGTCTTCGGTCAGCCGCTGTAGTCCGGGCGTCTCGTAATTTGATGGATCGTCCGGAGCAAACGCGGGGCGTGGGAAGACGAACACGGGGGGCTGAGGGCGCTGGGGCTCACGGCATTCTGCTCGTGGACAAAGCCGCGGCGATGACCTCCCATGATGTGGTCGCGCGCGTCCGGCGGGCTCTTGGCACTCGGCGCGTCGGGCACGCGGGGACGCTCGATCCCATGGCCACCGGTCTGTTGGTGGTGGGGGTGGGCGAGGGGTTGAAGCTTCTGCGCTATCTGCTGGTGGACGACAAGCGCTACCGCGCAACGCTACAGCTTGGGGTTGCGACCGACAGCCTGGACGCGGACGGACGCGTGATTGAGCGGTGCGAGGTGCCGGCCGGATTGACGCTGGCGATGGCGCGTGAAGCGGCGCGGGCCTTTATGGGCCACATCGAACAGCGCGCGCCCGAGCTCAGCGCGCTCAAGGTCGATGGCGTAGCGCTGCACGCGCGGGTGCGCCGGGGTGAACAGGTGCAGGCGCCGGTGCGCAGTGTTGTGGTTTACGGCCTGAGATTACATGGGATGCAGGGCGAGCCGCCCGTGATTGAGTTCGAGGTTCACTCGGGCAAGGGCTTCTACGTTCGGTCCCTGGGACGGGATCTGGCGCTAGCCCTGGGAACCGTGGGGCACCTGACGGCCCTGCGGCGCGAGCGCAGCGGCGACTTCGACGTGGGTCGGGCCGTCACGATGGCCGAGGTCGAAGCTGCAGCAGCGAGCGTGGAGACCGCCGAGCGTCTGAAGGCGCGAATGATCGGCATCCCGGAAGCGCTCGCCCCTGCGCCCATATGCCGCCTCGATGCGGAGGGCGCCGAGGATGCTTCCCACGGGCGGCGAGTGCGAGAGGCGAGCCTGCTGGACGCCGGACTGCCGGCGGCGGGCTGTGAGCCGGTTCTGCTCTGCGACGCGGAGGGGCATCCGCTCGCGCTTGCGCGGGCCGAGGCTGAGGGGCTGCGCGTGGTGCGCGGGCTGCGCATTCCGCGCTGAGGCACTTTTTCGTTGCGACCGAAACACGAGGAGCGTGGGCGGGCGTGTCGAGTGCCGTCCGTGCGTGAAGGGCGCTCATTTCGTGCTGGCGTTGCCGAGCGGGCCCCCGCCGAGGTGACCACCGGCTGGGCCCCGGGGGGACCGGGGCGGGCGTTCAATCCAGATGCGAGAGCAGGATTTGCCACAAGCTCATGTGGCTGCGAATGGTGCGGCGAGCCTGGTTGCAGGCGTGCTGCAGTCGGGCGCTTAGCTGGTTGCCGACGATCAGGTCGCGCTCGAAGGCTGCGACTTTGCGCAGAGCCTCGCGCGGCGGACACTGGCTATCGTCGACAGATAGGATTAGGCGGGTGAGCTGTAGGGCGTGTTTTCCGTCGTCATCGGGGTCGGTGCGCTCGACGCGTTCGACAATGGTACGGCTGCGGGCGTTGTCGCCGCACAGGGCAGCGCCGAGCGCGCCCCAGGGGATGTGGTAGCGCTCGGTGTGGTCGGCCTCGAGCGCCAACGCGGCCTGGCGAACCTGATCACTGAGCCGAAAGCGGCCGAGGTGCTCGTAGGCGAGGGCGAGGTTGTTGAGCATCCATGGGCGGATGTCGGGGTATCCACGCCAGCCGCGCATGAAACGAACGGCGGCCCCTGCGCTGTGGCGCACCAGGGCGAAGCCGACTGCGCCCCAGATACGGGCGTGCTTGCGGATCGTGGCGCGCCCCATCAATAGCCAAAGTCGGTAGGAGTGTACCTCGCCCGCTTCACCGGCGTTTTCGATGAGTTCCGCTACCATTTCGATTCCGGCAGGACCTAGCTCGCGCCCCAGGGCCCGACGCAGGTCGCTCTTGTAGCGCCGCTGCGGAAGGCTCCGATCGCTCCAGAGCATGCCAGCTCCCGGCTCTGCCTTGGGGTCGACCAGGACCTCTTCGAGCAGCGCCCGGGCGTCCTTCTCGAGTCCGGCCTCGATAAGGGCGGTATAGACCCGGCGCTGCATGTCTCGATCGCAGCGCGTGCAGTGCAACATGGCGGCAAAGGCGTCGCGCGCACGGGCGTGATCGTCCCGCTTGAGAGCCAACAGCACCTTGCGCGCCTCCAGATCGGGGTCCGGGTTCTGGAGGTGGCGTTCGATATTGGCGAGCGCGCGTTCGGCCGTGTCGAGTTCTCCGTCCTCGAAACAGAGGTCAAAGACGTGGATGGAACCGTAGTTGTAGCCAGGGTCGAGTTCGGTGCTGCGCAGGAAGGACGCCTTGGCTTCGCTCCGCCTTTCAGCGGCCAGCAGCGCGGTGGCCAGGTAGCCGTGTGAGGCCGCTGCATGGGGGCTCAATCGCAGCAGTGCTCGAGAGGCCTCGATGTTTCCCTCCACGTCGCCGAGTTGTTCGCACCAATCGGCCAGGTGGCGAAGGCCCCACTCGTAGTCGGGGTGATCGGTTACCAACTTGCGCATGCCGGCGATGGCGACCTCGAGTTCACCCCGCTCCGCCTCGATCCAATGGCGCCGGCCGCGTAGATTCGCCGGCAGTGGGCCGGCCCAGCCCTCGGGGTCAGTCGCAGCGATGGCTTCAGCAAAACGTTTCTGGTCGACGAGCAGCACCGCGCGCAGATCATGGGCCTCGTCCAGGCGTGGTTCGAGTTCGATGGCCCGGGCGAGGGCATCGAGGCTGCCGCTGGGATCATCATCGGCCCGCACCCGGGCGAGCATCATCCAGATCGCGGGGTCGCCGGGCCTGCGTGCTGCGAGCCCCTCGAGGATCTCGGGCGTGGGATCGTCCAGGTCCTGCTCGAGCGCGAAGCGGCGCAGGGCACGAATGCCCCAGCTATAGCTGGGATCGAGCTCCACTGCATGACGCAGGCATTGCAACGCCTGCTTCTTGGCGCCGCGCTTGAAGAGCGCTTCGCCCAGGGTGCCATGGTTTGCGGCAAGCAGCGGTCCTTTGGCCACCAGGTGTCGTCCCAGCGCGACCGCTTCGTCGAACCGCTCCCACTCCGTCAGTGCGTTCACCAGGACGCGCCCGGCGTCGGTCGAACTCGGGGCGACCGCCATGGCACTCCGAAGTGCCGACTCCCGGGCCTCGCGGTCGCCGAGTAGCTCGCAGACTTCGGCCTGAACGAGCCACAGCATTTCGCTGGTGGCGAAGCGCTCAAGCGCTTGATCGAGTAGGGCGCGTGCTCGATCGAGCAGGTTCTGCGCGACTAGCTCTTGGGCCAGCGTGCTCCAGGCCTGTGGCAGATCGGGGCGCGTGTCGAGCGCCGCCTGCAGCACCACCATGGTCTCCGCGTCGGAGAGGTGGGCGCGTGCCTGGACGCGGTACTCCCGCAGGCCTTGACCATAGGTGGTCTGGCTTTCGAGCTGGGCGCGCACGAAGGCCAGGCTCTCGCGTTTTTCTTCGATCGTTTCCGAGGCGCGCATCAGGCGGTCGATGCCCCAGCCGTAGTCCACGTCCAGCTCGAGCGCGCGGCGTAGATGCGCGCGCGCCGCTGCGGCATCGCCGGTCTCCAGCGCCAGCAGTCCAGCGAAGCCGTGGGCCGCCGCCGCCTGGTCGTCCAGCTCCATGGCGTGCTGCAGCTCGGCTCGCGCCGCTTCGTGCGCGCCTCGCCCCAGCAAGTAGAAGCCCAGCTCGCGGCGGGCGTAGGCGTCGGCCGGTGAAACCTCGACCATGGCCCGCAAAGCATCTTCTGCATCGGGCCGGCCCTCGGCCACCAGGGTCTGGGCCAGCAGGCGCAGAAGGCCCCGATGGTTGGGAAAGCGCGCGCAGGCTGCCTTCAGGTGTTCGATCGCCGCTTCCGGTCCCTGCTTGGCGCGCAGGGCGTCCACCAGGGCCGAATGGGCCCACAGCTCGAACGGGCGGGCCTCCACGATCTCACGCCACCAGTCGGTGGTGTCTCGCGGCTGCAGGCGATAGGACTCGATGCGCGCCTGCGCTGACAGCCACTGGATGCGATGACTGTGGGGTTCGGCCTGCTCGAGCATGCCATCGGCTTGCTCGAAGCGACCGTAGCGGGCGTGGGCCTCGGCCGCGAAGAGCAAGAGTGGGCCCTCCTCGGAACGCGTCGCCAGCGCCCGTTCGAGCACCTGAAAGCCCTCCCGTTCGCGCGATAGCTCTTCGTAGGCTTCGAAGAGCGTGCAGGCGGCCGCTCCGGAGCGTTGGCCCAGGCGCTCGACGCGCTTGTGGAGAAAGTCGAGGGCGCGCGGGGCCTGCTTGAGGAGCCGCGCCGCACGGAAATATTCGATCGCGAAGTGCTCATTGATCTCATCGAGGCACGAGGCCAGGCGATAGAGTTCGATGGCGCGCTCGGTGTCGCCTTCTCCATGCACCAGGTCCGCCAACTGATGGTGATAAAGGGCCGAGTCGGGCTGCTGCCGGATGGCCTTGCGCAGGTAGTGGTGTGCTTCGCGGCGGCGGCGCCCGTCGTGTCGAAGATCTTCGGCCAGGGCGCTGTAGAAAGCGTGTTCCCCGAGCTCCGGCGAGCTGGCCCACTCCTGCACGAAGGCCATCCACTGGGCGTGATGTTGAAGGTTGCGCAGCACCGCCGCTCGGCAGTACGCCGTGCGCGCGTCCTTCGGGTACAGCTCGAGAAGGCGGTCGAGACAGTCCAGTTGCCTCGCCGCGTCTTCATCGTAGCGGGCCAGCGCCAGCTCGGCCTCGACCGCGATGCGATGGTCGCCGTGGTTTGCGCGCAGTGCCAGCAGGCAGCCCTCGGCGCGCTGGCGATCGTGACCCGAAAGGGCGCGCTGTAGAGAGTGCAGATGATCGTGCAGCACGGCGTCGGGCAGGCTCAGCCCTTGCAGGCGCTGGGCTTGTGCCTCTGGAACCATCACCATGCCCCGCGGGCCCACGGAGGCGTAGCGCTCGAGCAGGGGCTCCAGATCGTATTCCGCGAAGTGCCGGCGTGAGGGATCGCGCACGAGCAGCGTGTTGAGTTCGCGGTCGTAGCCGTAGACCACCTGCAGGTGCCCGCTGGTGGTTTCGAGGGTGGTGAGCGCAAAGGGGATGCCGCGGTCGATGAGCGCCCGCGCCGCCTCGGCGGTCACAGTAAACTCGCGCACGCGATAGCCACTGCGCTCGGCCCAGTCGCGCTCGCCGTGATTTTGGGTGCCCCCATAGCAGATCTCCCGGGCCAGCTCGGCCTGATCCACCGGTTGCTCCCAATAGCGGGCGATGGAGGCCAGGCTCGCCGGTCCGCAGGTCAGGTGGTGTTGGCGCTCGAAGCCCATGCTCAGCTGGCGCCGTCCGTTTGCAGTCGCCGTGATGGGCAACTTCGACATGTGGTGAAAGTAGCTGCCCTCGACGTGCTTCTTCTGGGCGCCGGCCTTGGTTGCGTGCTCGATCGCCCGTTTCCGATCGCCGCTCAGATAGGCCGACTGGGCCCGGCGAGCGTGCAACCAGGAGCGCGCGGCCGGCTCCATGATCGGCGCGTAGGCTTCGCTCTCGTCGAAGAGCTCATAGGCGCGACCATGGTCTGCGGCTTCGCTGCAGAGGTGTGCCTGCAGCTGGTACGCGGTGGCGCTCTGGAGCTTCGGCCGCGCCTGATCCAGGTAGTCGAGCGCCTCTTGTAAGCGGTCGGTCTCGGCCAGCAGGTCGCCGTACTGCAGCACCGCCGGATGAAATAGGGGGCGGGCCTCGAGCGCCGCGCGGGCTGCTGCCATCGCATCCTGCAAACGATCCTCGGCCTCGAAGAGATAGGAGCGTGTGGTTAGCAACCAGGCATCCTGTGGCGACAGGGACTGGGCGTGGTCGAGCTCGGCGTGGGCCCGTTCGAAGTCCCGCAGCCGCGCGAGCATGTGGGCCTTGAGCGAATGAAGGTGTGCGCGCTGCGGGCCTTCGCCCGTGAAGGGCTTGCGCCCGAGGAATTCCAGGACCGAAAGCGGCGACTGGCGACCGATGCAGCCGATGGCGTAGTAGTACAGGGCCTCCGGACAACTCCTGTCCTCGCGGAAGGCCTTGAAGTGCAGCGCCATGCCCAGGCGCGGCGCTCCCAGGCGATAGGCCAGGCGCCCCGCCAGCACGCGCGCCCGCGTGCCCCGCCAGCCCCGGTAGTCGCCGAGGGCGCCGGCCTCGCGGTGGGCGTCGAGGTAGCGGCCCGCGTCGTAGAGCTGCTGAACCGCATCCAGAATCCGATCCGTCTCGGCTTGCTGTGGAGGTGGTTGTTGCATAGCCCCTGCCGTCTCGAGTCGGTGCTCTAGTCACCTGTGTCGGTAGTTCTGGGTAAAACTCGGCGAGGGCCGGCGAGTTTTGCCCAGAACTACCGACACAGGTGACTAGTCGAAGTCTACATCAGCCTGCCGGGCGCATGGGTCCGCTGCGACCTGCAGATCTACGCCGCCGCTGACGGCGAGTACGAAAACTTCCAGGGCGTGCACTTGGCGAGGCCAAGGGCCCTGCAAGCAGCCAAGATAGAGCCGTCGCGACGCCGAAACAATCGGCTTTGGACTCGCAATCCCCGGGCTCGATGGGGTTCGCGTGCTGCGCGCGGCCTGAAATTCCGGGGCGGCGGCACGCACGTCTCGGGTGCTTGTCTCACAGTCAAGCGCCTATGCCAGCCGCTCGAGTAGCTCCTTGACCTCCTTGGGCAGCGGTGCGGTGCCGGTCAGGCTTGCCGCCGGCAAGCCGAAGTCTTCGCGGACGCGTCGCCACAGGACCTTGCAGTGCTCGCCGTAGCGTTCGCGTAGCAAAGCCCGCAGTCGCTCGGCGGCCTGCTGGCTGGCTTGTCGGCTGGCCGCCGGCATCAGGGCGCACCAGACGCCTTCGCCCAGATGGTAGCTGCGGCCGGGCGCAGCCAGGTGGGCCAGGGCCTGCGCCTCGGAGCGCGACATGCGCGAGAGCGGGAGTTTGGCGGCCAGCAGGGCGCAGACCTGTCCGTCGCTGGGTGCCCTGCGGCGTTGGGCCGCTTGGGTCGGGTGGCGGCCGGTCGCTTCGTCGCGCCGCGGAGTCGGCCCTGGCATCGGTGGTAGGGGCGGAAGCGGATGCGTGGCGTCGCGTGCCGTCGCAGGGGGGCGCGGCGGCGCTGCGGGAGGCGCTGCCGGTGCCACGCTGGTGGCAGCCCAGACCGAGGGCGGTTTGATGGAGGTGCCCCGCAGGCCCAGGCCTGGCAGTGGGCTCGGCACGGCCGCCGGTGGAGCCGAAGTCGTGGGCACTGGGCGCCGGGTGCTCTTGCGAACGATCTTGAGCTTGCCGAATAACTCGCGGGCGCTGCGCGGGCGATCTTCCATCTTCACTGCCAGTGTTTCGCGAATTGCCACCGCCATCGGCACGGGAATGCGCGGTAGGCCGCGGGGTGCAACCGGGGTCGGAACCGGTTCGTTGATGCGCCGCAGGGCTGCTCCGGGGTCATCGCCGAAGGGCAGCTGACCGGTGGATATTTCGTAGAGCGAGAGCGCCAGCGAGTAGAGATCGCTGCGGGCATCCACCGGCGCTCCGACCAATTGCTCGGGCGACATGAAGGCCGGCGTGCCGACGATGGCACCGGTGCGGGTAAAGCGCGCGGCCTCGGGACCGGTCGCCGCCGCGACGCCGAAATCCAGTAGCTTCACGATAGGTGGCGTGCCGGCGGCGATGAAGATGTTGGCGGGCTTGATGTCGCGATGCACGATGCCCGCCGCGTGGATCGCGTCCAGCCCCCGCAGCACCGACAGGCCCACCGTGCGCGTCTCGGTCCAGGGCAGTGCCCCCATGCGCTTGCGGCGGCCCTCGAGGGACTCTCCCTCGAGTAGCTCCATGGCCATGCAGGGGGCGCCGTCGGGTGCCAGGCCCACGTCGAGGATGGAGACGATATTGGGATGGCGCACCCGGGCCAGCAGCACAGCCTCGCGCTCGAAGCGCTGGGCCATCTCCGGCGTGTTGGCGGCGGTGACCACCTTGATGGCGACCGGCATGTCGAGGCGTTCGTGGCGCGCGCGATAGACCTCGCCCATGCCGCCGCTCCCCAGCAAGCGCTCGATGCGGTAGCGGTCGAGTACGACCGTGCCTGGCGTAAGTGCCATCGTGCTCCCGTTCTCCAAGCCGATCGTACCCGATTGGCATCGAGGCGGTGAAGTGTGCTTCGGCGTGGCCGTGTACGCATCGACGTACAGGGACGCAGGCAGGCGCAGCTCAGGGATCGTGGCGCGCCACGGCCGTCGCGCGTTTCGGCAGCAGCAGCAGGTGGTCGACCGTGAAGCGGGCCTGGGGCTCTTCGCTGACGAGTTGCAGCGACGCGCTGCGCCGCCGCAGGCTGGCGCCGTCGACCGCGAAGCGCAGCTCGGACCAGGAGGCGTCGAAGCTGCCCTCGGTCAGGGCCCGGCCGTCCAGCTCCAGGCGCAGCCGCGCCGGCCCCGGTCCGTCCTGGCGCTTGGCTGCGAGCACCCCGACCAGCTCAGCGCCACCGCTGCGCATCGCTTCGGGGATCGCGAGCTTGAGCGTCGCGCGGCGGCCCGTGGTGGTGCAGCGGGTGCGGCGCAGGTAATCCCAGTCGTGCACCAGCGGCCCCTTGATGCAGTGGCCGAAGCCGCGCTTGCCGCTGCTGGCGGGAGCCACGTCGGTGCCGCCGATCTCGCCGGCTTCGAGGGCGCCCAGGCGCACCAGGGTCTCGCCCATATTCTTCAAGCTCGGCTCGGCGATGGCCAGCTCGACCAGACCCTCCAGGCCGCGGCGGTCGCCCAGCTGGCCCAGGGCGCGCACGGCGTTGTCGAGCACGTTTTCATGGCGTGCCCAGCGCCGCACCGATTGAATTGGCTCAAACGCGCGCAGGTCGCCGATCAATCCCAGCGCCACCAGGGTCAGGTAGCGACGGCGCGTGTCGGGCAGCAATTCGATCAGCGGCTCCACCGCGCGCGGGTCCCGTAGCCGGCCGAGCCAGCGCACGGCTTCCTCGCGGTCGTATTTGGTCTCGGCGTGCTCGAGCGCTTCGATCAAGGCCGGCACCGCGGCCCGGTCGCGCAACCGTCCCAGGGAAATCGCCGCCCGCGTGCGCACGCCGCGATCGGGGGATTGCACCAGGAGTTTGAGCGCGGGCTTGGCGCGCTCGTCGTACATGCGACCCAGGGCGATGGCCGCTTCGGCCGCGACACTTGCATCGGCGACTTTCATGCCGCGAAAGAGCGCCCCCTTGGCCCGATCGTCGCGCAGATGTCCGAGGAGCTGTGCGGCTTCCATGCGTGCCTCGCGCGGTGCCTCGGGGGAGGCCAACAGCGCCTCGAGTCCGGGTACGGCACGGCGGTCGCGCACGCGCCCCCGGGCCAGCGCAAGATCGTGTGGATCGCGGGTTGACTCCCGGTCGGAGAGGGAGTCGAGCCAGCCGTAGATTTCGGTGCGCAGCTCGCTAAGTAACTGCGAGTTTGAGTCGGCCAGGTTGTTGCGCTCCTGGGGATCGGCCTCCAGGTCGTAGAGTTCATAGATACCGAAACGCAGGTTCGCGATCAGCTTGTGCGGCCAGCGCAGGGCCATCTTCATGTGGCTGACGGCCGAAAAGACCGGCGCGCTCTCGGTGGCGTGGCCAGTGCACAGCGGCCGCAGGTCGGCGCCGCGCATGGTCGGCTCCATCGTCAGTCCCAGGAGGGCCAGGGCCGTCGGCGCCAGATCGATGGTGCTGACGGGAATGCGCACGCGCCGCGGCTCGAGGCCACGGGCGTTGATCAGCAGCGGGATACGCACCTGCTCTTCGTAGAGCGTCGAGCCGTGGTAGGTGCCGCCGTGATCGCGGAACTCCTCGCCGTGGTCGGCGGTGAGCACGACCACGACCTCGCGCGACAACCGCGCACGCGCCTCGCGCACCAGCCGCGCCACGGCGGCATCCACGCGTCGGATCTCGCTGTCGTAGCGATCGAGGGCGCTGGTTCCGAACTCGGTGGCCCGGTAGGGCTCGTGCACGTCGAAGTAATGGGCCCAGATGAAGGAGTTGGGTTCGCCGGCGGCGGCCGTGCGATCGATTTCCTCCAGCACGCGATCGGTCAGCTGCTCGGCGGGGCGAGCGTGGTGATCGTGCAGATCGAAGCCGAAGGCGCTCTGCTCATAATTGGCCAGGCGCTCGCCGCCGGTATGGAAGATGCCCGGGGTGAAAAAAGCGGCCGTGTGGTAGCCGGCGGCCCCGAGCGATGTGGCCAGCGTTGCTTCGGGCGAGGGGCGGCCCAGGTCCAGCGTTTCGTGCAGGTACTCGGAGGTCATGACCGAGCACAGCGAATAGCTGGAGTGGGGTGCGGGCGCGTAGGCGTGGTCGAAGACCACGGACTTGGCGGCCAGGCCGTCGAGTTCGGGAGAGGTGGGGCGCCGGTAGCCGTAATGACCGAGGTGGTCGGCGCGCAGGGCATCGATCGTGATCAGCAGCAGGTGGGCGTCGGCGAGCACGGGACCGGTGTCATGGCTGTGAAGGGCGGCGCGTCGAGCGCGCGCGGCGCGGCTTCGGGCCAACGCCTCGGCCTGGCGCTCCTGTTGGCGCGGAGCGATCAGGGCTGGGCCGGCGGCGCGCAGGAAGGAGCGCGTGTGGGAGGTGCGCGGATGGATCAGCGCCACGCGCACGTTTTGGTTGCTCTCGAGCTGCCCGAGCGACGCTGCGAAGAGGGCGGCCGCGGTTGCCAGCGTGAGCGCGGCGGCCACGGCGGGCCGGCCCGTTGCCATGCCGGAGGCGGTTTCGGAGGTGCGTGGCCAAAGTGGCCACAGTGGCAGCAGCGACAGTCCGGCGGCGAAGCAGAGAAAGCTCGTGGCGCTCAGGCTGGTGTGTAGGTACTCGTAGAGCTTGGGAAAGGCGTATTGGTCGACTTTGCCGAGCGCGAAACCTGCGGCCAGGGCAAAGCTCGCCAGCCACGTGCGCACCACCGGATCGGTCCGGCTCTGTCGCTCCAGGCGGTGGAAGACGTAAAGGGTGCCAGCGCAGCCGAGCACGGAGGCCAGCGCCGTCAGGCCCTGCCACAGCGGCAACAGCGGCAGCTTGGCGATGGAGCCGCCGCCGAAGAGCAGCACGGCCACCGCGATCAGGCCGGGGCTCAGCAGCAGCGCCCCGCGCAGTGCCCGCAGCGCGTCCAGCCGCCGTGCCGGGGCGGGTCCAACGGTGCTCCCGCGCGCGGCAAGGCGTTCGAGGGTTGGCTCCGTGGCCTGTTGCAGCACGCCGGCACAGGCGCCCAGGAGGGCTCCGGGCAGCAGCTGCAGCCCCGCCACGTGCAGCAGCAGTAGCGCGCGCTCGGAGGGCAAACGCAGCCACAGCCACTCGGCGCCGAAGTCGCATAGCGCGAGCGACAGCGCGGCCCCGGTTCCCAACAGGCATCCCAGGGATGCGCCTCGAAGCAGGCGATGCAGCACGGTCGTCGACTTTCCGCTAGGCGGGACGGCTGGTCCCGGCGGCCGCAGCATACCCGCGCAGACCGCAGGCGCGAATCATGGATGCAAGATTACAGCAGTACGGAAAAATGCCGCGAAATCGCGGTTTGAAGCGGAGGCGCCGACCGGATTCGAACCGGTGAATGGAGGTTTTGCAAACCTCTGCCTTACCACTTGGCTACGGCGCCCTGACCGGCCGCAGGCATCCGGGCGACCGGGGGCCGATCGTGTAGCCTTTCGCCGGGGGGTTGTCCACTCTAGATCACGCCCCGGTCGGCTCTGCCCCGACTCATGTCTCGTGTTTCGCCCTGCCGCCGGCACGACGACGAGCACGTCCATGTTCATGCCACACGGAGCCCGCCCGGCGATCGCCCCGCCTATTCGCGAAGCAAGACGTTGCAGTAGTACCGCACGCGTCGGATCAGCTTGCCGTGGGGCCGCTGGTCGATGTCTTTCTTTAGCGCCAACATCAGCTTGCGCTGCAGGATGTAGTTGTTGGTCCGGGGCTTTTTATAAGGAGGCAGGCCCCCTGCATCGCGCGCCGCCTGGACGGGATCGAGCAGCCTGTCGGGGTCGTCGCCCCAGCGCCTGACGTCGCCCGGGTCGAGCCCGGCGATGATGCGCTCGGCCAGGGCGAGCTTGTCGGCGTCGGCCACGAGCTCGCCCACCCACTTGTCGAGCGAACTCTCCACGGGGCGGCTCTGGGTGCCCACGGTGATCGGGTCGCCCATGCCCTTTTTGGCTTCGAAGTGCTCGCCGTAGTTGACCGCCTCGGGCGCGTCCTCGAGGCCGAGAAAAGCGAAGATCTTCGACAGCTCGCCAGCGGCGTCGCTGACCAGCCGTTCGTACCGCACGTGATGGACGTGGGCTGGCGGGTCGGAAAGGAAGTGGGCGAGGGCCGGCACGTAGCGGGCCACGATGGGGTTGAAGTCGAGGGCCGCCTGCCAGTCGCCGTTGAAGAAGCTGTTGGCGTAGCTGCTCATCACCGCCAGTGGATGGCGGGTGAGCACCACGTAGCGGGCTTGCGGGTAGAGCTTGCGCAGGAAGGGAAGTACCAGCGCGTAGGCCGGGGTTTTGTCGAGGAAGTAGCGCCGCCCGCTTTTGTCGAGCATGCGCCCGTAGAGCGTGTCGGCGTAGGCGCGCAGGGCGTCGAGGTAGTCCTCTTCACCATGGGGCAACTCCTGCACGAACGCGCGCATCGCCTCGGCCGCGTTGATGTGGTCGTAGGGGGCCTTATCGACGTGGTCGTGGTAGCCCAGGTAGGCCAGGGGGGTGATCAGGTGGGGTTCGGGATGGGTGTAGATGCCCGGATGGGAGCCGAGCATGCGCTGCAGCAACGTGGAGCCGGCGCGCGGCGGCGACAGGACGAACAGCAGGCGGTCTTGCATCGCTGCGTTGATACACGAATTCGATAGGCGCTTCACGGCGCGCCATCGTCGCGGCCATCATCGCGCGGCTCGGGCAAGGCGGCCACGTACCAGCGCCGATCTTCGCGCGCCATGGCAAACCACAGCTCGCGCACGCCAGTGTCGGTTTCGACCGCGGCGAGCAGCTCCAGGGGCGTGCGCGCGCCGCGGCGGCTCTCTTGAAAGGCGACCCGCGGCGGCAGCGCCTGGGGCGTCCAGCTCGGGCAGGCGGGCGCCTCGCCCCGGCGCAGGGCCTGGGCCAGGCCGCGTTGGTCGGCCGCGCAGGCCTGCAGGTAGCGAACCACGGCGCGTTCGGGCGTGCGCGTATTGTGGTCGATCTCGTGGCTGAGGGCCGAGCGCTGGCGCCCATGGGTATCCCATAGCAGCGCCAAAGTCAGACACAGCAGGCTGCTGCCGAGGGCCGGGAGCCAGGGCCGAGATCGGAGGGGCGTCGGCAACGGGTTGCGAGGGTGAGCGCCGTCGAGAGTGCCGGCGTGCGCGCCGAGTGTGGCGTGGGTGGCCGAGCCTGTGAAGGGCTTGCGGAGCCGTCGGCCACCGGAAAAAGCCCCATCGCGGCATCGAGAATTCGGCGCGCACGCGGTAGGCTCGGCGCGCCCTGCGCGGGCCATGTTGGATTCGAGGCCATGCCGAACCTGGGTCTGTCGGAACTCATCGTCATCTTCTTGCTGCTGCTGGTCGTCTTCGGGGCCTCGCGGCTGCCTGCACTCGGCGAAGGCCTGGGGCGCACCATCCGCAGCTTCAAGCGGGGCTTCGCCAGCGACGACTCCATCGAGGTCAGCGAGGCCGAGCCCAAGCCACCGGCCGAGGCCAGCGAGCCCGAAGCGTCGGCCCAGGGAGGCGCGTCCAAGCCCCCGGCGGCCCGCGCCAGCAGCACCCCGGTACGCGCCATCGGCGATGACGTCGAAGATGCCGAGCTGGTCGAGCCCAAAAGCTGAAGCTCCACCCGCTTCAGTGCAGCACGGTGCTACCGGTGCGGCCGATGCGCCGGGCGCAGGCTTCGCGCACATCGGTCTCGACGTCCTCGGCGCGGCAGACCCGGCGCAGGTCGCCCTTCTGCAGCAGCGGCACCAGCTGCAGCGCGATGTCCACAGGGGTGTAGGGGTTGAGCGCCAGGGCGGTCTTGACCGGGTAGCGCACGATCCAGCGCGGGCTGCGAAAGATCTCGCGCAGCACCTCGCGCGAGACCGGGCGACGGGCGCACAGCCTCACCACGTCCGGCTCGGTGAGCGCCGGATTGCCCAGCAGGATGCGGATCACGTCGGGGTGAGGATCGCGCAGCACCCGCGCCAGCAGCTCCCGGTCGTTGCGCCGCGCCAGCGACTTGCGCTCCCCCAGGCTCACGGGGCGGCCGCGGCCGAAGTCCGGGACGCGCTGGGTTTCGGCGTCTTCTTCCAGCTCCTCCACCGCAAGCGCCCGGGCCAGGGCCGGCTGTTGGCGGGCCGTGAGCACCGCATGGACGGTGATGCGCAGCTGGGTGCAGCTCTCGTCGGCCAGGGCCAGCGAGATCGCCTGCAACAGTCCGGCGTAGTCGCGCCGTCGGGCCTCGGCACTGGCCATCACCACCGTGAAGAGATCGGCCACCTGGTCGGGCGCCATGTCCAGCAGCGCCCGGCGCACGTAGGCGCTGCGCAGGGCATGATCGGCCAGGGCGGCCGTGGTCCGCGCCAGGGCGTCGGCCTCGAGCTGCACCGAGGACACCCCGAGATCGTGCACCCGGGGCGCCGGTCGCGCCAGCCCGGGGTATTGGTCCCGCGCACTTTCGCGCAATAAAATCTGAAGCCCCGCTGTTGCACGACAAAGCCCCGCGAGGCCCCCTCCCATGCCACCCTTCGCCGCCCCGCAAGTCGACAACCGCGCGCGCTTCGAGCAGCTGCTGCGACCACAGCTGGACGCGCTCTACGCCAACGGCCTGCGGCTGACCCACAGCCCCTCGGACGCCCAGGATCTGGTTCAGGAGACAGTGCTGCGGGCCTACCGCTTTTTCGATCGCTTCGAGTCGGGCACCAACTTCAAGGCCTGGCTGCTGCGCATCCAGTACAACGCCTTCGTCAACGATTACCGGCGCCGGGGCCTGGAGCGCCAGGTTCGGCATACGCTCGAAGAAGAAGGCCGTGGCGGTGGCGTGATGTCGCGCCAGGCGCTGGCCTCCCTGAGCGATCCCGAGGGCCAGGCCCTCAGGCCTTTGCTGGCGGCGGAGCTGTCGGAGGCGCTGGCCGAGCTTCCCGAAGACCAGCAGCAAATGGTGCTGCTGGCCGACGTTGAAGAGCTGAAATACAAGGAAATCGCGGAAATCGTGGGCTCGCCCATCGGCACTGTGATGTCGAAATTGCACCGGGCGCGGCGCGCGCTGCGGCGGCAGCTGCTCGAGCGCGCCGCCCGCGGCGAGCGGCCCTCGCAGCCAGCGCAGCAGGTTCAAGGCCCCTCTGCCGAGGGCGTTGCGGTGGACGAGACCCCGGTTTCACTTGAGCGCTACAGGCGCAAGCGCGGCGAGGCCAGCTGATGGACTGCGAGCGAGCACTCGAAACCCTGGACCCCTATGTGGACGGCGAGCTGGAGTCCGTCGCCGTGATCGCGACCGAGCGGCATCTGGATGCGTGTTCAGAATGCCGCGCCGAGTTGGCGTCGATTCGCCTGCTCAAACATGCCGTGCGCGAGCGTCTCGTGGGCCCGCCGGCACCCGCGGGCCTGGAGCAGCGTCTGCTTTTGGCCCTCGATGCCGAGGATGCCAAGCAGCAGCCGCGCCTGCTGGGTCGCGGGCCCTCCAGCTGGGCTGCCATCCTCGCGGTTGCGGCGGGTGTGGCGCTGGCGCTGGCGTCGGCGTTGGGGCCCATCGGTGTCGGTGAGCTCGCCGCCGGCGGCTACGGCGATCGGTCGCTCGCGACGCAGGCCGGCGTCGCCGGCCATGGCGCCGTCGATGTCCTCAGCGACATCGTGCGCCGCCACACCGACGGCCTGCCCGACGACATCGTCGGCGACACGCCCGAGCGCGTGGCCCCCTGGTTCAGCGGCAAGCTGGGCTTTCGCGTGCAGCCGGTGGACTTCGGCCAGCCCCAGGTTCGCTTCGCCGGTGCCCGGGTCTCCCACGTGGGCGACCAGCAGGCCGCCAAGCTTCAGTACGACGTGGGCGAAGGTCGCCTGACCTTGCTGGTCTTCCCTGCGCAGCCGTCGATCCGCGAGGCGCTCTCGGCCCATGCCGGTCGTCACGAGCGTGTCGGCAGCCGCACGGTGACCTATCACAATGTGCAGGGCTATACGGTGCCCATCGTCGAGCACGATGGCGTGGTCTACGCCTTCACCGGCGACCTCGACCGTCAGCAGTTGCTGCGTCTGGCTGCCTCGGCGCAGGTCCGTTGAGGGCTCCGGTCGAGCTTGGCTCAAGCCATGTAAGCCCTCGAAACTCTTCTGACTTCGGGCGGGGGCGCGGGGTCCCGTTGTTGACACCCCAAAAGCCGACTCACTATCCTATCGGGCGGTGAGGGCCCGCCACCCGCCGCGCGGCCGCCGAGGCTACAATGAGCCAACGAATTCTTCTCTTCGACAGTGATCCGGCCTTTGCGGACGAGGTTCGCAGCAATTTCGAAGCCATGGGGGCGACCGTGGACGTGGCCGGCGACGGCCCTGCGGGTCTCGACATGGCCGCGGCCGAGCGTCCCGATCTGATCCTGCTCAGCATCGAGCTGCCCGGGATGAACGGCTTTTTGGTCTGCAAGAAGATCAAGAAGAGCGCGGACCTCAAGAGCGTGCCGCTGATGATCCTGTCGAGCGAGGCCACCGACGAGACCTTCGAGCAGCACAAGAAGCTGCGCACGCGTGCCGAAGACTACATCCACAAGCCGATCGCCTTTTCGGACCTGCTGACGCGCGTCAACGGCTTCGTCGAGTTCAAGAGCAACGGTGTCGCCGCCGAGCCCGAGACCGAGCCGGACATGGTCATCGAGGCCGAGGAAGAGGACGCCGAGATGGTGATCCTCGCCGACGAGGAAGAAGAGCCGCAGGAGGACGTGGATTCGTTCACCGAGGATGCCTTCGACTCCCTGGTCGCTCCGGATGCGGCGCCGGCTGCCGAGCCGCTGGCCGTGGCACCGCCGACGCCCGCACCCGTGGCTGCTCCGGTCTCTCCGCCGGCGCCTGCACCGGCACCTCCGGCTGTGGCGGCGCCCGCCCGAGATGCCGCCGGAGATGCTGCAAAGGCTGCCGAGGTTGAAGCCCTGCGGGACGAAGTGGCGGCGCTCAAGAGCAGCATGGTCGACTCCGAGGCCCGCGCCGAGCGTGCCGAACAGCAGGCCAAGCAGGCCGAGGCGCGTGCCGATTCCGCCGAGCGCTCCCTGGCCAGCGCCAGCCAACAGGGTGGCGCTTCGAGCCGCGAGTTGCTCGACCTTCGCGAACAACTCAACCGCAAGGATCGCGAGCTGCTCGACCTGCGCGATCAGGTCAGCTCCCGCGACAAGCAGTTGCTCGAGGCCAACGACAAGAGCCTCGGCTTCGAGCGCAAACTTGCCGACCAGCAAGATCAACTGCTGGCTTTTCAGCGCCAGGCCCAGTCCGACCAGGATCAGATTCAAACGCTGGAGTCCGACAAGGCCAGCGCCCACAAGCGTCTGGAAGACCTCAAGGCCCGTCACGAGCGCGCCGAGGCCAAGGCTAAGCAGCTCGACGAGATGATCGAGGAGCTCAAGCAGCAGCACGAAGTGGCGCTCGCGGAGCTGCGCAGTGAACTCGAGGGTCAGGCCGCCGAGCAGCTGGCCGACGTGGAAGGCCGGCTCAAGGCCCAGCTCGCCGCCGCCAAGGCCGAGTTCGAGGAGGAGCGCACGGCAGCCGACGAGGCCCACAGCAATGAGCTGGCGCGCTTGGGGCGCTCGATCGCGGAACTCGAGACCAAGGGCCAGGAACTCGAGGCCAGGGGTCAGCAGCTCGCCGAGGAGGGCGCTGCGCTGCAGCAGCAACTCGAGCAGGCCGGTGCGACCCGCGCCCAACTCGAGACCGACCTGGCGCGGACGGTCAGCGAGCGCGACGACAAGGCCGAGCTGGCCGAGGAGCTTGAAGGCCAGGTGGCGCGGCTATCGGCCCAGCGTGCCAACGACGACGAGCTGCTCGATCGCGCCCGCAAGGCGCTGTCGATCGGCCTCGGCCTGCTCGAAGAGCAGAAGCAGAGTGGCGGCTAGATGTGCTCGGCGGGAGTGCTGAGCCGATGATCGGGGTCGATACGATGCCAGATGCAAGGACGGCCTCCGCCGGAATACTCGGTGTATTTCAAGGGGACCGGACGCCGCAGCTGGCGCCGTAGCGGTCCCGAGAGCGGATCATGACTTGCGCCGAGCACATCTAGCCCATCAGCGCAGGATCAGCTTTTCCTGTTGGCCGGGTCTGAGCGTGATCTGCCGGGTGATGGGGCCGCTGTGGTTCTGGCCCACCACGGTATGGGAGCCGGGGGTCAGCGCCACCTTCACAGGTGAGGCGCCCAGGGCGCGGCCGTCGATGCTGACCTTGCCGTAGGGCAGCACCACGACCTCGAGGGAGGCCTTGGTTGGGCCCGGATCGGCGGTGGCCGTGGTGGTTTCTGCAGCTTCGACTGGGGCTGGGAGGCTGGGCGCGGGCGCCGCATTGTCCGGGATGGTTTGGGGAGGGGCGCCCACGGCAATCGGTCCGCTGGGTCGCCGCCCATTGCGGGCGGGTCCTGGGAGTTTTGGCTCGGGGCCGGGCTTGGCCGTGGTCGTTGCCGGGGCGGGCGCGGGCTCGGGGGGGGGGAGTGCGGCGGCCGGGGGCGGCGCCAGGGGGGCTGCCGTCGAGACTTGGCCCGCGGCGGCCGATTGGGCCGCGTCGGGCGCGGCGGCTTGGCCGTCAACCTGGCCGTCCCGCTCGCCGCCCAGGGCCAGCGCCAGCAGCGCGCCGAGCGCGAAAAGGGAGGCGGCTGCAGCCGAAAACAGCGGCAGCCTGCTGCGGCCGGGAGGCGCGGGGCCGGTGGGGCTGGTGGGGTTGGCGCGGGTGGCGGTGGGGGCGAGGCTCGGTGCTTGCGCCTCGGTTGCGGCGAGTTCCTCGGTGCGCGGCGTGCGCAGGACGTCGCTGTCGTCGGCGCCACTCGAAAGCGTCCTGGCAGCGCTGGCATCGCTGGCATCGCGCACGGCGGCGGCCAGCCGTTGGCGTGCGCGGGAGGGCGCCGGCATGCTCAGCAGGGCTTCGAGCAGGGCCGCGGCGCTCTGGAAGCGATGGACGGGATCGGGTTCGATCAGCTGCTCGATGATGGCCGACAGCGATGCCGGCAGCTCGGGCGCAAGCGTATGCAGCAGCGGGCGCTCGCCGCGGGCCGAGCGCTCCAGGGTGTCCAGGTCTGTCGTGCCCTCGAAGGGGCGCCGGTCGGCGGCGGCCTCGAAGAGCAGCACCCCGAGGCCGAAGAGATCGCAGCGCTCGTCGAAGCGGCCGCTGCGCGCGTATTCCGGCGCCATGTAGCCGACCTTGCCCTTGACGATGCCGCTCTGGGTTTCCACCGGGCCCTGAATGGGCCGGGCGATGCCGAAGTCGGTGAGCTTGATCTCGCCCTCGCGGCTGATCAGTACGTTGGCGGGGGAGACGTCGCGGTGCACCACGGGGGAGCCGAGCACTTCGATGCCGGCGCGGTGGGCGATGTCGAGGGCCGTGGCCAGCTCGACGGCCAGGTGCAGGACCAGCTCGGGGGGCAGGGCGCCGGTGTGGCCGAGCAGCTGGCGCAGGTCGGCGCCGTCGACCAGCTCCAGGGCCAGGTAGTAGTCGCCTCCGTGCTGCCCGAAATCGATCACCTGGACGATGTTGGCGTGGCGCAGTCGCGCGCCGATGCGCGCCTCGGAGCTGAACTGGCGGATCAGGTCGCTGTCGCCCGCCAGCTCGCTGCGAATGAGCTTGAGACACAGGCGCTGCTCGAAGCCCTCGGGACCGCGGCGTAGGGCCGCGTAGGTCTCGCCCATGCCGCCCGCGCCCAGGCGCGAGAGGATGGTGTAGGGCCCGATGCGGCTGGGCAGGTTCGACATCGCCGTACGGCTCCCTCGGGAACACCCCCGGAAGTCCCGTCAATTAGCGGTGCTGGCCGCCGATCGCAAGCGCTGCCCCGGGCCGGTGCCTCGACGCGGCAACGGCGGACTGCTAGATCGCGCCCTCGATGCAGGCTTCTACACCGCAGGCTGTGATCGTGGAGCTGTGCAAGCTCTTTTACGGATTGGGCTGGGTCACCGGCACCGGCGGGGGCATCAGCCTCCGCGAAGGGGGGCGCGTCTACATGGCCCCCAGCGGTGTCCAAAAGGAGCGCATCGTCGAGAGTGACATTTATGTGATGGACGAAAAGGGCGGCGTGCTCGAGGCGCCCGCAAACACGAGCCTGTCGCCCAGCGAGTGCGCCCCGCTCTTCTTCAAGGCCTTTGAGCTGCGCGACGCTGGCGCTGTGATTCACAGCCATGGCATGGAGGCGATGCTGGTCACTTTGCGTCATGGCGAACGCTTCGCGTGCACGCAGCTGGAGATGATCAAGGGCATCGAGGGGCATGGCTTCTTCGACACGCTCGAGGTTCCGATCGTCGACAACACCGCGCGCGAGCGCGAGCTGGCCGATCGCATGGCCGCCGCCATCGAAGCCTATCCGAAGAGCCGGGCGGTGCTGGTGCGACGTCACGGCGTTTACATTTGGGGGCGCGACTGGGTCCAGGCCAAGACCCATGCCGAGTGTTATCACTACCTTTTCGAGGCCAGCTTGCGTATGGCGGCCATGGGCGTGGATGCGGCCGAGACACCCGCCGGCGGCAGGGCGCTTGTGCACGGGGGGCTCGATGGGGAAATAATCCCGAAAGGAGGAAAGCCATGAAAGCGCATCTGTTGGAAGGCAACGAGTCCCTGAGCGCCGAGCAACTGACAGCCGAGGGCATCTTCGCGGCGGTACTGCCCACCGAAGAGCAGAGCTATCGTGCCGAGGTCGATCGCATCAAGGGCGAGCGCGGCTACATCCAGGAAGACATCGTGGAGCTCAGCCCCGACACGCCTGGGCTCGACGCCATTTGTGCCAAGTTCCTCGATGAGCACCACCACGACGAAGACGAGGTACGCTTCGTGCTCTCGGGTGAAGGCATCTTCGACATTCGCGACAGCCAGGACCGCTACATGCGCGTCAAGGTCGAGCAGGGCGACATGATCGTGGTGCCAGCCGGCCGTCACCATCGCTTTTTGCTGACCGAGAGCAAAGCGATCCGATGCGTGCGCCTCTTCAAGGACCCGTCCGGCTGGGTCGCGCACTACCGCTGAAGCTCTTCGACCAGAGGTTCGCGGTTTTTCCCAGCATGACGCCGGGCGTCGACACCAGCGGCCCGGTGCGCACGAGGTAGTGCGCACACAGTCGCATACAGGAGCGCAAGCACTGCTCTGTCGGCGCTGATGTGCGCGCGCATTGTGTGCGTTCGACGATTCGGTTGCCGGCGATTCGCGCTACAATGATCGTCTAACGCGATGTCGGCTTTGGCAGGGAAAAGCACAGGCCACGGGCTGGAGGTCGGCAGCCTGGTGGCTGGGCGCTATCGGGTTGAGGCCCTACTCGGGCGCGGTGGCATGGCCCAGGTCTATCGCGTGCACGACGCCGCGTCGCGGCGGCAGCTGGCGCTCAAGCACTTCAATCCCGCCCAGGAAACCGCCCACGCCACGCTCGCGACGCTCTTCGAACGCGAGTACCACACCCTCGCCCAGCTCTCCCACCCCAACATCGTGCGCGTGCATGACTACGGCATCGACGCCGGGCGCGCCTATTACACCATGGACTTGCTCGAGGGGCAGATGCTGCGAAGCCTTGCTCCGATGCCGTGGAAGCAGGCCTGTGAGGTCATCGCCCAGGTCTGTTCGGCGTTGGCGCTGTTGCACTCGCGCAGCCTGCTGCATCGCGATGTGGCGCCTCGCAACGTCTACTGCGACGATCAGCTGCATGCGACGCTGATCGACTTCGGCACCATGACCCCGATGGGGCCGGCCACCTTCGCGCTGGGTACGGCGCCGGCCCTGCCCCCGGAGGGGCTGGGGCGCCAGTCGCTCGACGCCCGCTCGGACCTCTACGGCGTCGGGTCGTTGCTCTATTTTGCTCTAACCAAGACTTACGCATACCCGGCCCACTATTTTCGCGAGTTGGAGGCGCTGTGGGCCAAGCCGCTGAAGCCGCCGACTGCGCTCGTGCCGGAGGTGCCGGAGTTTGTTGATTCCCTGGTGTTGTCTCTGCTGAGCCTCGATCCGGTGGGGCGGCCTTCGAGTGCGGCGGAGGTGATCGAACGGCTCGAGGCGGTGGCCCGCGATTCCGAGCGCACCGTCGTTCGGCGCACGGCCGACGATGCCGCGGCCGGTCGGCCATATTTGGTCGCTCCGAAGCTCGTCGATCGCGCTGCGAGCCTGGTGCGCATCGATCGCCACGTGGGGCGGCTCGCAAATGGGCGTGGCGGTTTGCTGGTGATCGCGGGTGAGGAGGGCTCCGGTCGCACGCGCATGTTGGAGGCCTTCACGCTCAGCGCGACGCTGGCCGGCGCCACGGTGCTGCGCGCCGACGCCGCCGAGGTGCTTCCCGACGCCTTTGCGGTGATCCGGGCCTCGCTCGCGGACCTACTGCAGGCCGATCCCGATCTCTTGTACGCCGCCGCCGAGCCCCACGGCGATGTGCTTGGTCACGCCTGGCCGGCCCTGCACACGCGCCTCGGTAGGCCAGAGCTGCGCAAGCTCAGCGGCCTCGAGCGTTCCGAGGCGATCAGCGAGGCCTTTGGCGCCACCATCGAGCGGCTTTCCATGGCGCGGCCCGTGGCCCTCGCCATCGACAACCTGGAGAGCTGCGATGCCGCGTCCATCGGCGTGCTTGCGGCGCTCGTCCGCGAGGCGCTGCGTCAACCCATCGCGCTCACCTTCACGCGAAATCCCTCCGTCAGCGATACGCAAACGCTGGAGGACTTGGTCGACAATGGCGAGACGATCCATCTCTATCCGCTCGACCGCGAGGCCATCTACGAGCTGCTGGCGTCGATCTTCGGCCGCCCGCCCGGCATCGAAGCCGTCTGTCAGTGGGTCGAGGCTTTGGCCGGAGGGTCGCCGCGTACGGTGATGGACCTGGCGCAGCATTTGGTCGATCGCGGTGCGGCCCGCCACGCGCGGGGCGCCTTCCGGCTTCCGAACGACCTGCGCGCACTCGATCTGCCCGAAACCTTTGAGGATACCCTGCAGGCGCAGGTCGAAGCGCTGCCCCCGGAGGCGCGGCAGGTGGCGACCACTCTGGCGTTGGCGTTGCCGCACGCGCCGCTGCCGGTCTCGGCGCTGGCGCAGCTGACCGGCGGTGGCTCGGCCAGTGGCTTCGAGGCCCTGGAGGTGCTCAACACACGGCGTATCGTCAGCGAGCAGGCCGAACACTACCAGCTCAGGCACGTGGGATGGACGCGGGCCTTGACTACGGGTTTGATCGATTCGGAGCGGCGCGAGCACCACGGGCGGTTGGCGCGGGCCTTCGCTGCGGTCGAGGGCGATCCGATGATCGTCGCCCACCATCTGCAGCAGGCCGAGCTCGACGGCGAGGCGCTGGAGCTGCTGCAGGAGCTGGGCCGTGAGCGCTTTCCACGCAGCGTGAGCCGTCCCGGCGACGCCCGCCGCGCGCGCATTCACCATGAGGTGTTGTCGCGGGCGCTCGAGCACGCGCGCTCCAACGATGCCAGCCCCGCGCAGCGCTACGTCCTGCTCGAACAGATCAATCGCCTGGCAGCGCACTACCACGTGCCCCATCGCTTCGACGAAGCCTTCGATCAGCTGTACTTCGACTGCGGCTTCGATCTCTGGGGCGAGCTGCAGGGCCTGGACGGACCGGCGCGCCTGACGCAGGCCACCGCCGCGGCCGCCGAACGGCGCAAGGCGCTACCGGTCGCGCAGCGGGGGCTGTCGCCAAATCGGGCGCTGACGAGTTTGGGGGCGGCCATCAGCGTGGCCAGCGGTCGCTACCTGAGCGAGCTCGACGGCCGGGGTCACGATCGCCTGGCCGACCTGCTCGAACCGCTGGCGGAGGCGTTTCCCCAGGTGCGTCAGGCCGTGGCCGTGCAGCGCGCCGGGACGCTATTGCTGCGCGGCATGGCGGCCCGTCCCGAGCCCGACAGCACCGCGCGGGACCTGTCGGAGCTTCTGCTATTGCAGAACTCGCTCACCGATGCGGAGTTTGTCGTCGGCGCCAACTACTACGTGGGGCTCGAGCAGGCGCGGCTGGGCAAGCCCGACCCGCGGCACGTGCGGGCGATCGAAGGCATGGGGGGCTCGCGGGACTTCGGCCGTTCATTGGCCCTGGTCTTTCATCTCTTCCAGGGGCGGGCCGTGGAGGCCGAGGCGGCCCGTGATGATCTGGACCGGCTCGAAGCGCGTGGCGCGGTGCGCGTGCATATCATCAACTCCCTGTTTTACGAACTCGAGGGTTGGGCGCTGCTGCAGCGGCTGGAACCACTGGGGCGGGCCCTGCGCCGGGTCGAGTTGATGGCCCACCGCTATCCGACCTGGGTACCGGTGCTGCACCTGGGCCTCGGCCACCGCTTGCGCTGCCGCGGTGAGCACGCCGCCGCCATCGAAGCCTACGAGCGCGCCGTCGAGTTGGCGCCGCCGGGCGAGCACCTGGCCTACACGGCGGCCGAGGCGGGCTTGCTGATGGCGATGAATGGGGCTGGCCAGTTTCAGGCCTTCGAGCTGCGGGCCGAGCGGGCCCTGGGCGAAATTCGGCGGCTGGACCTGCATCGGCTGGCGGAGGTTCAGATCCATGCCGAGCGCGCCCTGTGTCGGGCTCGCCTGGGCGACGCTCGCGCCACCGAGCGGCATCTGGAGCAGGCGCTCGGGCGCGGCGAGGCGCTCGAGATCGGTGGCTTGCCCATGTGCGCGGTGCTGGAGGTCTGCGGTCGGGCGGCTTTGGAGCTGGGCGACCATGGCCGGCTCGAGCGTCTGCGCGAGCGCCTGCGGGCGGTGGTCGCCGAAAGCCCCGGGCCTGTGCTCGAGGCGCGCCTGCGTCGCTTCGAGGCCGACATCGCGCGTTCGCGCGCCGGGGACTGAGCCACCGTCGCGCCACGGGGTCGACCACGATTCGAGGAGCGATGAGCTTCGGGGGCGCCATGCCGCCGTGCGTTGCCGGTCGATGGAGGACGCCCATGGGGGCACCGGCGCACAACGAGCGTGGGTGCAGACTTCGGCGGTCGACTCGATAGGCGGCGGGCCGGTCCCGGACTCGAGCGTGGGAGGCACGACGGCGCCCGTGGCCCTGGCTTTGCAGCCGCGCCGCGATTGGGTACAAGCATGGCCAGGATGGGCGCGGCCCCGCGACTGCTCGTGTGCCTGGCCGGTGCGTGCCTTTGGGTGAGCGCGGGAGCGAGGGCGCAGTCGGCAGAAGCGTTCCCGGTCGCTTCGGGTCAAGCGAGCGCACTGGCTCCGACCGAGGGCTCGCAGGAGTCGGCCGGCACCGCAGCCGAAGCAGCTTCGTCATCCGAAGCCGAGGAGGCTGCGGCGACCGAGACCGAAGATACGCCCGCGCCGCTGCCATCGGGCGTGGAGCGTCGCGAGGTGCCCGACTACGACGGCCGCCCGGACGACGCAGCGAGCGCTGGCGAAGTGCTGCTATGGGTGCCGCGGGTGGCCCTGTATCCGCTGTATCTCGTCAGCGAGATGGTGGTACGCCGTCCGCTCGGTGTCCTGGTCACCGCCGCCGAGAAGGGGCGCTGGGTGGCGCTGATGACCGACTTTTTCACCTTCAACGACGCCCATACCGTCGGCATCGTGCCCACCGCCTATTGGGAATTCGGTTTCAAGCCGAGCGTCGGCCTGTATTTCTTCGCCGACGACGTGATCGCCGACGGCAACGACCTGCGCCTGCACGGGGCTATCTGGCCGGGCGGCTTTCAGTCGGTGACCGTGATGGACCGCATCTCCAGTCCGGGAGGTGACTACCAGTTGGCATTGCGCGGAGGCCTCGAGATGCGTCCCGACTACGCCTACTTCGGTCTGGGCGCCGAAAACTCCGCCGATGATCGGGCGCGTTATGCGGGGCAGTCCTACGAGGCGGCGCTTGTCTTCGAGGCGGCCTTTTGGCGTGCCAGTCGCGTGGTCTGGGAGCTGGGTCCGCGCCACCGGGACTTCGACGCCGAAACCGGCTACGACACCATCAGTCTCGCCGAGGCCGTAGCCGATCCAGCGCATCCGATCGATGCCCTGCCGCCCGGTTTCGCTGGCGGTTATGCGATCTGGCGCAGCGGTCTGTCGCTCTCCATCGACTCGCGGCGGGCGTTTCCGGCCTCGGCTTCGGGCCTCAGGATGGAGCTTCGGGGCGAACACGCATTCGACTTGAAACATGCCTCCCGGCGCCACTTTGTCGGCTACGGCGCGGGCGTGGGGGGCTTTTTCGATGTTTACAACCAGCGCACCGTGGGGTTGATCATCGACCTGGACTTCGTCGATCCGCTCGCGGGGCAGGTGCCGTTCACGGAGTTGGTTCAGCTCGGCGGGGTGGAATCGATGCAGGGTTTTACCTCGGGGCAGCTGCTGGATCGCAGCTCGGCGCGGGCGCGCATCGAATACCGCTGGCCGGTCTGGATCTGGGCCGACATGGCGCTGCATTACGCGTTGGGCAACGTCTTCGGCGAGCATCTAGCGGGCTTCGAGTTCGAGCGCCTGCGTTCATCCTTCGGCCTCGGTCTGCGCAGCGCGCGCACCAGCCGGCCCGACCACGCACTGCGAATCGTGGTCGCCTTTGGTACTCGGCCCCTCGAAGAAGGCTTCGCGATCGACAACGTTCGCTTCGTGGTCGGAGGTCGCCGTGGCTTTTGAACGCACGCGTCTCCTGCTTCTCCTCGCGTCGCTCTGGGCGTTGTCGAGCTGTGCTTCGGAGCTACGGCGTTTCCCCCTGCGCGAGCCGCTGTGGAAAGATGACGACCAGGCCACCTTCGAAGCCATGCCCGAGGAGTACTACTCGCCCTTCGGCTGGGATGCCGCCGATCAAACCATCTTTCGTCCGATTTCGCGCTTCTTGGCGGTCGACCCGGCGGGCGAGGCGGAAAACGTCAACGCCTTCGACGAGGTGCCGGACTCGAGCTGGTTCCAAAACCGCATCGGGCGCTTTGGCATGACCCCCGAGGAGGTTTGGCGCGGCGCCTGCGACGGGCCGCCGCTGTCGCCGGACATGATCTGGACGATCAAGGACGCCAAGCCCGATGGGGCCAACCCCGGCTTCGTCATCAAGGCGGCCGACGGACGGCGCTATCTGTTGAAATTCGACGGCACCCGCCAGGGCGAGCGCGCCTCCACCGCCGACGTCTTCGGCTCGCGCATCTACCATGCGGCCGGCTACCACGCGCCCTGCAACCAGGTGGTCTTCTTCGATCGTTCGATCCTGGTCATGGCCGATGACGCCGAGAGCGAGAATGCGCAAGGTGAGACCGTCCCGATGACCTGGGACGATGTCGAGCGTGTCCTCAGCAAGAGCGTGGTGCTCGAGGACGGCCGCTACCGCGCCAGCGCGAGCCTGTATTTACCGGGGCGACCGCTGGGGCCCTTCACCTACCAGGGCCTGCGCGACGACGATCCCAACGACGCCATCCCCCATGAAGACCGGCGCGAGTTGCGCGGCGGTTATGTGCTGGCCTCGTGGCTGAATCACTTCGACACGCGCGAGCAAAATACCCTCGACATCTGGGTGGATGCCGGCGAGGGCCGCGGCTACGTGCGCCATTACTACCTGGACTTCGGCGATTGCCTCGGCAGCATGTGGAACTACGAGGGCATCTCGCGTCGCCTCGGGCATGCCTATTACCTCGACATTCCCTATGCCGTCGAAGACGCTTTCACTCTGGGTTTGGTTCGGCGGCCGTGGGATGCGCCGCGCCTGGGCCCCATGGGAATGAAGCTCGGCTACTTCGGTGTCGAGCGCTTCGTGCCCGAGGACTATCGCACGGGCTACCCCAATCCCGCTTTCGGCCGCGCCAGCGAGCTCGATAAGGCCTGGATGGCGCGCATCATCGCCGAGTTCAGCGAGGCCCACGTGGCAGCTGGGCTGCGGGCGGCGCGTAATACCGACGAGGCCTTGCGCAAGGAGGTGCTGCGCATCCTGATGGGGCGACGTGCCAAGCTGCTGTCGCGCTGGTTTTCGAAGCGCTCGCCGCTTTCGCATCCCGAGGTCGTCGGCGGTGCCGAGGGCGAGCTGCTGTGCGTGCGCGACCTGGCCATCGCCTCTGGGGTGGCGCGCTGGTCCGGCCGGCGCTACGCGGCGCGCGGGCACTTCGGTGAAGACCTGGCGCCGCGCTGGCTGCCGCGACTGCAGCGACCGGACGGTGAGCGTATCTGTGCACGGTTGCCACCGGCGTCGGCTGGCGCCGGGGCCGACTACCGCATCGTGGACTTCCTGATCGCGCCCGATTCCGGTGCGGCGCCAGGCCCCCTTCGCGTTCACCTCTACGGGCTGGCACAGGGCAACCGGGTGGTGGGGTTGGAGCGCCCCGAGCGCGCGCTGCCACCGGGCGGGTGACGGGTTATGCTGCGGCCATGGTAGCCGCCGGCCATGGTCGCCCGTCGCGCGTCGGCGATCGCGTGCTGGTGATCGGCGCTGGCCTCGCGGGCCTTGCCGCGGCCGACCGCCTGCTGGAGGCGGGCCTGGGCGTGACGGTCATCGATGCCTTTCCCGTAGCCGGTGGGCGCACCGCCAGCTTTGACGTGCCCGAGAAGGTGGCGGGCCTCGTGGCGGGCGACGTGGTCGAGCACGGACTTCACGCCTGGTTCCAGCACTACCATGCGGTGCACGGACTGATGCGCCGGGCTGGTCTGGCAAAGCCCGCGTTCTCCGGCCCGGGGCTGAGCTTTTGGAATCCGGAGCAGGGCCACGTGACGCTGTCGGGGGGGCCGGGCAAGTGGCTCAAGAGCGCGCTTGCGCTGCCGGAGGCGATGCGTGGGGATCGGCGCCAGGCGCTGGGTGCCCTGGCGCGGTTGGTCGCGGGCTTGACTTCGGCGCTGGGCGATCCCGTGCTCACCGACCGTCAGAGTGCCGCCCAGCTGCTGGCGGGCGCCGGGGTGCCGGTGGGCGCCATCGAGCGCGTCTTTCGGCCCTGCATGTACTCCTTGACCTCGCTGCCGCTGGAGGAACTCAGTGCGCTCGAAATGCTGCGCTGGATGTCGCGCATCCTGCCCGATCCGCGTATGCGCTGTGTCGACGGCGGAACCACGCGGGCCATGGCGGCGCCCATCGTCGAGTCCCTGCGCGCGCGCGGCGCCGACGTGCGCTTTGGCGTGGAGGTGCAGAAGTTGTCGCTCGACGCGCGCGGTCGGGCGCAGCTCTCGCTGGCCCCGGCGCCGGACCGCACGGGGCTTCGACACATCCTGGTCCCCGGCTTTGCGCCCGGCGAGCCCCCGGAGCCGGGGGGCTTCGATGCGGTCATCTGCACCTTGCCCTGGGAGCGCCTGCTCGCCCTGGGTGATACGGGGCTGTGGCGCTTTGCTCCGGAGTTGAAGAGCAGTCTCGACGCCCTCGACAATGTGCATCCGCTGAGCGTGCGGCTATGGTTCGAGCGGCCGATCGCGGGGGCCAGCGACGCCTATCTGCTGAGCGCGGGCACCGTCTTCGACGTGTTGCGGCCGACGCCCGAGCCAGCGCGCTATGGGGACATCCACCTGGTCGACCTGTTGGTTGAGGACATCGAGCGGCACTTGCCCGAACTCGGCTATGACCACGAGCGCATCGTGGAGCCCGGCGACCCCACTGGCCGCGTCCTTTCGCGCGTGCTCGAGGACCTGGAGCGGATCTTTCCCGGGCAGATCCGGGATAACCCCGTGCAGCGTTCCTTCCTGCACACACGGGAGGGCATCATCGCGTGCCGGCCGAGGCGCTGGTCGATGCGCCCGGCCGCCGACATCGGCTCGCGCCACTTCTACCTGGCCGGCGACTACACGCGCCAGCCCTACGGGGTGTGCATGGAGGGGGCCGCGCGCTCGGGGCAGATCGCGGTCGATGCCCTGCTCGGGAGGCCGTCGGCGGCGCTGAGTCCTCCGGCGTTCGGCCAGCTAGCTTACAGTTTACGGAGCCTATTCGAGCGGGTGTGAGGGCGCCTGGGCCGTTGGCTGCACCCGCGCAGCCAGCGTGCGCTCAGCTCACTGCATGTAGGGGCGGAAGTCGGTCGTGGCCGTCGTCGGCGCTCTGGAGCGGCGACCGGCTTGAAATCGCCGCAAGTTCGCGAGGGAGAGCGGGTTCAGCGTGACGTTACGGCGCCGAAGTCGTAGCCCAGCTACTTCGAGGCGCCGTGGCGGTGCGCTGGGCCCTCTAAACCCGCGAAGTTGCGGTGGTTTCAAACCGATCACCGCTCTGGGCTCATGGCCCCATGGGGGCAAGCGTCGCGAGATAAGGCCCTCGCGGCGCATGGGTGCGTCCGCTGTTCGAGGGCTGCCAGGAGGGCGGGCCGACCACGCGGCGCGATCTGGACTGGGATGTGGACGTGCCGGACGGCACCACCGTGGTGTTCCTGGTGCGCCCGGCCGACAGCGTCGAGGAGCTGGACAGCGCCGAGTGGTTCACCGCTCGCTGGAGCGGGCCAGAGCGCCGGCAAGTGCATCGAGGTCGAGGTGCGGCTGGTCCCCACCGAGGTGGGCAGTGAGTCCAAGGGTGGCTGCTCGTTCACCGATGCCATCTCGCCGCGCGTGAAGACCTTCACCGTCTCCTACGAGTGTGACCCGGACCTGGGCTGAGCCGCGCCGCAGACCGCCAAGGCCAGCTCCCGGCTGCGCAGGTAAATTATGTGGCTGCCGGTGGGAATGCAGCCTACCGGCACCGATCGCTACTGTAGGGGTATCGGCGGTGGTGTATGCTCTTGCATGTGGAGGTTTCTATGCGCGGATTGGGAACTCTGGTAGCGGGTTTATTCCTCGTTATTGTAATCGGTTGTGGAAGCGGTGAGGGCGACTCGGGTCTGACCCTGGGCGGCACTCCGGCCGCCGTGCCCGGATCGATGACGTCCACCGACGCGAACGCGGACATCGCCCCGGCGGGGTCCACGGGGGCCGCCGGGGCGATGTCGATGTCGATGGCCCTGACCGCCGACGGGATGCAGACGCCGGCCACCGGCGAGATGTCGGACGGAACAGACGGCAACACGGGCGGCACGGGCGGCACCGGCGACACCTCCTCCGGCGGCGGCACGCCGTCGCCCGCAGGTGCGCCCTGCACCGGCAAGCCGGGTGCCCCGGGCACCAACAGCCACAGTGTGATGAACGGCGCGCTCAATCGCACGTACATCGTGCACATCCCCGAGTCGCTCGATCCCAACGCAGCCGCGCCGGTGCTGTTCGTGCACCACGGTTTCACCATGAGCGGGCAGGTCATGGTCGACTTGACCGGCTTCAAGGGGATCGCCGATCGCGAGGGCTTCATCGCGGTCTTCCCCGACGGCGCGGGCGCCACGCCCTGGAACGTGGGCACCGGGGTCTGCGGCGTGGGCGGCGCCGTGGCCGGCGTGGAGGACGACTTCGGCTTCGTCGACAAGATGCTCGACGCCATCGAGGCAGACCACTGCGTCGACCGGGAGCGCGTGATGACGACCGGCTTCTCCATGGGCGGCTACTTCAGCAACCACATCGGCTGCCAGGAGGGCGGCAGCAAGATCCGCGCGATCGCGCCCCACTCGGGTGGCACCTACTCGGGCGACTGCAGCGGTGCGCCGCTGCCGGTGATGCTGCTGCACGGCACGGGCGACGCGCTGATCACGCCCGACTGCGGCACCGGCGCGCGCGACCTGTGGGTGCAGCGCAACGGCTGCTCGTCCGAGTTCGAGACGCGCCCCGTGATGGGCGGGCACTGCGAATGGCACAACGGCTGCCCCGAGGGCGGGCAGGTGGTGATGTGCCTGTTCGACGGCATGGCCCACGCCTGGGCCGGCGCGCCCCAGGGCCTGTATGGCTCGGGCCCGGCCTTCGACGACGCCTCCGAGCTGATCTGGGACTTCTTCAAGCAGAACCTATAGCCGCGTCTCGCGGTCGTCGGAGCGGCACCGGGCGGCTGGCGGCTGGCGGCTGGCCGCCCGGTGCCGCTCCGACGACCTACGCGGGGCGTGGCGGTGCTATGCTCCCCGCGTGGTTACGCCGGGGTCTCCGTCTCAGCACTGCTACTCCATGCGACTGCTCACACCCTTCGTGCGCCTGCTGCGGCGCTACGAGGGGTTCCCGCTGGAGCTGCTGGAGGGGCTGGACGACACCGACCCGGACGAGCGCATCCCGGCCGCGACCATGCACGAGCTGCTGCGGGGCGCGGTCGAGATCACCGGCGACCCGGACCTGGGTCTGAAGGCGGCGCGCGAGATCACCCAGGGCGACTACGGGGCCCTGGAGTACGCGGCCGCGTCGGCTGCCACCTTTGGCGATGCGCTTTGTGTGGTCGCCCGCTACACGGCGCTCGTGAACGACGCCCTGGAGTTCACCTTCGAGCTCGATGCCGATCCGGTGGTGATCCGGGTCGACAACGCGCTGGTGCTGCCACGGGCAGCCGAGGACTTCGAGCTGGCGGCCTTCTCGGTGGCGGCCTCCCTGCGCAACCCGGGCGGCCTGCCGACCGCCCCGGAGGTGCACTTCATGCACCCCGAGCCGGAGGACACCTCCGAGTACGCCATCACCTTCCCGAACGCGACCGTGCGCTTCAGCCAGCCGGTCTGCGCCTACGTGCTGACCCGCGACTACTTCGATCGCCCGCTGCCCGCGGCGGACCCGAACCTGCACCGGGTGATCCGCAAGCACGCAGATCAGCTGCTGGCCGAGCTCCCCGCCTCCGAGTCGTTCACCTCGCGTGTGCGCGACCTGCTGATGAAGGAGCTGAGCGGCGGTAACCCCAGCGCGCCCCACATCGCGCAGCAGCTGCACATCAGCTCGCGTACGCTTACGCGCCGGCTCGAGCAGGAGCGCACCAGCTTCAAGGAGCTGCTCGACGACCTGCGCCGCGCGCTCGCCCTGCGCTACGTGGGCCACACCGACCTGGCGCTCTCCGAGATCGCGTTCCTGCTCGGCTTCTCGCAGGTGGCGGCCTTCCATCGCGCGTTCAAGCGCTGGACCGAGCAGACGCCGATGGAGCACCGCCGCGAGCGCCGCGGCTGACGTCCCGCCGCGCACGGACACCGCGCCGATGGCGGCGACGGCAGCTCGTGGCAGGGCGGCTCCACCGCCGGCGGCATCGGTCGCATGCGCTTGACGGCTTCGAGCGTATGCGCCGGCTGACCCTGACGGGCGTGGCGACTGCGAGGCCACGGCATCGGTCGCCCGATCCCTGCGCATGTATGGAGCCCATAGCCCGCGCGGCTCGGGCCTGCACGGCTGCGACGCCCGCAGCGCGGAGCCAGGGCGGGTGCGATCTCAGTCGCGCGCGTTTCCATGCTATGGATGGTGCCGGCATGCCCCGCTGCGAAACGAGCCCGTGGAAACTTGTCCTGATCGCCATCTGTTGCTCCGCAGCCGCCTGCACCGAACTCGAAGCCGACAGTCTCGGGGCGACCGACGCCGGCGGTGACGCGAGCGACGCAAACGCCTCGACGGAGGATGCCGGGCGCGACGCCCAGTGCGACGCCCTGGCTTGCGGCGCCAACTCCACCTGCGTCGGTGAGCCCGGCGCCTGCCAGTGCGTCGCCGATCACGAACTGGTGGGAGACGCCTGCGTTCCCATCGACGACTGCGCCGACGCACCCTGCGTGCGCGGGACCTGTGTGGACCTGCCCGCAGATTTCGAGTGCGCCTGTCCGACCGGTTGGACAGGCAAGAGGTGCGACGTGGACGGATGCGAGAGCACCGAATGTGATGTCGGCGAGAGCTGCATCACGGGGCCCACCTGTGTGCCCACGTGCAGCCTCGACAGCAGCTGCGCCGTCGGCGAGCGCTGCGTGGACGCGGGCGACTGCGGTGACGACATCTGCAAAAGCGGCGTGTGCCACCCCGGCTGCGCCAGCTCCTGTGACGATGCCGCAGTCTGCGTGAAGGACGCGGACTGCGCGAGTGACTACTGCGCGAGGGACGACGCGAGCGCGCTGACCGGCGTGTGCCGCCCGGCCTGCGCGCGCGCAGGCTGCGCGACCGCCGAGCCCTGTACCCGCAGCGCCGACTGTTCGGACGCAGCGTGTAGCGGCGGACTGTGCCAGCCCAGCTGTGGAACGGCATGCCAGCCGGGCGACGCCTGTGCCGTCAGCAACAACTGCGCGGGAACCGACATCTGCGACGACGCCGACCACGTGTGCCTGACCTCGTGCAGCAACGCCTCCGGCGACTACCAGCTCACGACGGCCGCGGACGTCACCAACGCACGCTACTGCTGGCAGATCGATGACCCGCTCGTGATTTCGGCCAACTTCGCCACCCTCACCGCCGATCAGCTGCCGTTTCTCCAGGAAGTGACCGGGTCGTTGTTCATCCAAGGCTTCACGCTGGTCGAGATCACGCTGCCGCGGCTACGTCAGATCTCCGGCAGCTTTGCCGCTGGAAACAGCGGCGTACAGCGCCTGATCTTTCCCGCGCTCCAGCAGATCGGCACGACGGGGCTGACCGGCACGGACTTCACGATCGGCCTGTCGGTCGCGACCGAAGTGGACATGCGCGCCCTCGAGACCGTGTCCGGCAACCTCACGATCTCCAACGCGCCAGACCTTACCACCTTGCGCTTCGACTCCCTCGGGGCGGTGCAGGGGTCGTTCCAGATCGCCAGCTCGAGCGCGATCACGACGCTTAACCTGAGTTCGCTCGACATGCGCTTCGACATCAGCGGCGACATCACCCTCAGCGACCTGCCCGAGATTCCGTGGACCACGTTCACGCCGTTCATCCTTCCGCTCAACGGCAACGAGTCGGTGACCAACGTAGGCTGCGACACGACGAGCCCCTGCAACTGTGACGGCGACACGAGCTGCGTGCCTTGATCGGCTTTGCCATGGGCCCAGCGCGGCTTGCGGACGTGGTCGCTCGAAGCGATGTCCCTGTCGTGCCCGGGCATCTGCGGGACGGGGGGCGTGCTGGAGGAGATCGCCGGCGATGTGGCTCTGGTCGTGAACACCGACGACCCCGAGCGAGCGGTGTGTGGGATGGGCGCGGGGATCTCGGCGTTGCTGGGCAGCAGGGCGGCGTGAGCGGGCTCAGCGCGGATCGCGCTCCCCATCGGCGTCCGTTCGGCGCTCGGGTGTGGCGACGACGGGGAGCAGCTGGGCGGCTCTGGCTGCGATGCCGCTACCTCCACGCGCGACGGTAGCGTCGCCGGCGCGGTCGCACCCCACTTCAGCGTGGTGGCCGCGAGCGACCCGTGCGAGGTGGCGGGTTGCGTGTTCGACGGCGAGTCCGGCTGCAACGTGGTGCGTTGTCCCGAGCTGAGCCGTCCCGCCGAAAACGTCCTGGCAGCTTTCGCGGCTATCGCGAGGCGCCAGCTCCCCGGCCCCGAAATCGTCCTGGCCCCTTCCCGCAGCCTGCCCTGGCGCCCCGGCTACAGCCCCGCCAGCGTGTTTGGGGCGATCATCAAAAGGAGGCGGTCCTGCTCCAGGGCGTCGTAAATCGGGTCGTAGATCAGGGCCAGCGCTCCATTCTGGCAGCGCACCAGCTTGCGCGGGGTGCCCGAGATGCCTTCGAGGACCAGGCGCCCGCTTTCGGTGAAGGCGTCGCGGTCGAAGGCGATGAGCTCGAGGTCCTCGAGCAGGCTGCCGTCTGGCGCGGCGACCATGTAGACGCGGTCGCCCGCGCGGTCCGAGACCAGCGGGGCGCGCAGGCCGTAGTCGCCCATCAGGGTGTGGGTGCTGGGGTCGGCGGCCTGGCCCGATGCCAGCAGCAGCCACTGACCGTCGTAGGCGAGCTGGCGCGAGAAGTCGGAGAAGACGTTGTCGGTTCGGGTGCCCGGCGTGATGCCCGAGGCGTCGAGGGCCAGGGTGGTGAGGGTGGCGGCGGTGGTGCTGGTGTTTTGGGCGTAGGCTACGCTGGCGCTGGCGACCGCGATCTCGTCGGTGTCGAGCCAGGTGGGCGGCGGCGTTCCCACTTCGGCGCCCGCCTCGAACATGTGCAGCTCGGTAAACTGGGCGGACTGGGCCGAGGCGCTGAGCACCGCGAGCAGACGCGAGGGATTGCCCGGAACCACCTCGAGGTCGTAGGCCTGCTGCGGATCGCCGAACTCCGAGGTGGGCAGTGGGTGGCGCGCGAGCTCGCTTTGAGTCGTGAGGTCGACCTCGACGATGGCGAAGCTTTGGCGCGCGCCGACGTGCAGCCGGCTGCCGTCGTCGGAGACGGCCAGCACGCCGGCCGGTTCGTTCAGCGCGAGGCTGAAGTCGACGCTGCCGAGGCCGTCGCCCGCCGCGTTTCCGCAGGAGATGGCGACCACGGAGTTTTCGTGGGCCGGCGAGGGGCTGCCGAGGGAGACATAGAGGCGGTCGCGGCCGGGGTCGGCGACGATGTCGAAGGCCGGCAGACGCACCAGCTCGACTCCGGCCAGCGACGATTCGCCGAAGTCGTAGTCGGGCACTCCCGGGCCCCATGGCTCGCATTCGCAGGGGCCGACTTCACCGTCGGGCAGGCATTCGCGCACGCTCGATAACCCCGAGTCACAGGTGCACGCCTCGGACTCGCCCGGCACACAGCCCTGGGCGGCCAGGCCGCCGCTGATCTGAACGTTGGCTGGCTGTTCACTTCTGGTTGATGAGTTCGGAGCGCCGGCATCGTCCACCGCTCCGGCATCATCCGATGGGTCAGCAGCGTCGTCCCCGGAGCAACCTGGAGCTGCGATAATGGCGCTGGCGAAGAGCAGTGCAAAAAAACGCATCCGAGCCCTAAGTATAGCGTCATCGCATGGACGCTGCTGCGTTGCCCCGCTTCACTGCGGGCGATACGCTAGTACTTCGATGCCATCGAAGGCGCGTTCGGCGGAAACACTTCTGAGCACATGTAAGGCTGGGTGGAGGATTGGCCTGCTGTGGGGCTGCTGCGCCTTTTTGGCGTGTGTTGGAGACTCCGGATCGAATGGGAGCGACGCCGGCAACGGCGGCGTGGGTGGTGACGGGCCGGTGCAGGTGCCCACAGGTCCCGTGGTCTCGGTGGGCAGTGCACCCAGCGACGATCCAAACGCCGAGCCCTTCGTGCAGGGGCATGTGCAGGGACGCGTTCCGCTTCAGGGTGAGCCCGAAAGCTTTTCGGCCGTGGTCAGCACGGTCCACTACGACCGTTGCCATTTCGATCAACTGCAAGCTTTCTCGAGCGGCGGCTTCGAGCTTTTTGAAGCGCCGGCGCGCGTGGGCCAACAGGACACCGGATCGGTCGGCGCCAGCGGCGGCTCCCTCGGTGCGGGCCTGAGCCGCGTCGAGATCACCCGCTTCGACCAGGTTGCCATCGAAGGGCGCCTCGACGGGCGGCCCTTTGTGCTCGACACCTGCGGTCACTTTGGGCAGAGCGACCTGAAGCTCCAGGGCTGCCTGCTCGACGAGGCCATCGATCCCACGGGCATCGCGCTCTCGCCCGAAGGACGCCTCGCGGTCGCCGACTTCGATGCGCGCGTCCGCGTCTTCAAACGCAGCGCCGAGGGACCGGAGTGTCGCTATCAGCTCGATGTCGAATATGGCAACGGTGGCGAGCTCGGCATCGCGAGTCTGGTGCGCGCCCTGGCGTTCGACGGCCAAGAGCGGCTGTACGGCTCCAGCGAAGGTGGCCTCGACAACTGGGAGCCGCCCGGCCATGTCTTTATCGCTGAGCCCGGTGGTGCGCTGAGAGCTTGCCGCAACAACAGCGAGGCCTCGGCGGTCGTCACCGACGCGGCCGGGGAGCGTCTGACGGTGCTGCGCGATGGCAGCGCGGCGTTCATCTACTGGGGCGCGGCCGGCGAGTGGAAGATCGTCACCGACAGCGGCGCCTTCGGCGACGGTTCCATCGCCTGTGAAGCCGGCAAGAGCAGCAGCGGCGATCCATTCTACACGGCGGCCCTGGGCGTCCATGACGGCGGGCTGCTCTTCCTGCGCCGCCAGGGCGATCCCTTCGAGGGCATCTTACGGGCGGAGGTCACCGATCTGGAGTTGCAGCCGCTGTTGCGTTTCGGTGGAACCACCTCGGGGGCTGGCAGCCTGGGCTTTGCCGACACCCGCGCTGGCGCCCGTTGTCCGCCCGGCTACTGCATGGCCAACTCGCAGGGGCTCTCGATCTTCGACGCCCAGGGCGCGCCGCGGATTTTCTTGCGCTGGAGCAGTGAGCTTTCAGCGGGGGTACAGACCCGGGTGGCAGCTGCCATCGAGGGCAACGCGGGCGACGCCTTCTTTCTGCTCAGGCTCGAGGCGGGGTGGCTTGGGGTGCGCCTGTCGCCCGCGGGGTGAAAACGTCCTGGCAGCATTCGACGGCAGCATTCGACGGCATTGGCGTCCTGCCCATGGTTGTCCTGCGCGCGTCGCTCACGGCCGGCCGAGCTTGGCGCGCGCCTGTTGCAGCATCTCGACCAGCGCCTTGCGCGTTTGCTCCGCCGTCGTGACCGGCTGGGGAAACGCCAGGCGCACCGGTCGCGGCCCCTCGGCAGTGATCGCCGACATCTCGAAGCCGTAGCGGTCGACCTGGGTCATGGTCGCTTCTTCGATCTCGGTGGCCTTTGAGAACGCGTGGCAGTAGGCGACCAGCGCATCGGCGTGATCGGCGTTCATGTGCTCGAGGATGCCGGCCGCCGCGTCGGCGAGGGGGTCGGCCTCGGCCTGCAGCCAGTCGTCCTTGGCGACCCAGCTCATGCGCCCGTAGCCGCCGATGTAGCGCAGGGAGTGCAGGGTCATGCGCCAGAAGGAGAAGTCCTTGAAGTCGCAGTAGTACTCGGCCGAGGGGTGGGCGGCCAAAAAGGCCGTGCGCGCGCTGCCGTCGTCGCCCGGCTCGGGAGCGCACTCGCCCAGCAGCGTGACCCGGCCGTTGGCGAGGGGGTCACCGGCGCCATCCTCGGCGACCACCAGGGAAGCGCGCCGGTCCTTGCGGAGGTTTCGGGTGTGCTCGGCCAGCTCGCTGATCAGGAAAACCGGTTCGCCGGCGTCGAAGGCCAGGGTCACGAAGGAGCCGTAGGGATGGCCGGGTGGATCGAGGGCCACGGTGCAGAGGGTGCCGGTGGTGATGCCGCGCACCATGGTGCGGGCGCGCTCGGCGTGGCTGGGGGTTGCGACCTTGGGATCGTAGAGGGGCTCGGGGGCATCGCCGGAGGGGCGGGCGTGGGCGTCGTTTGTCATGGGGTTCCTGTGGCGCGGCGGGGGACTTGGTTCGGGTGTGGCTGCTGAGAACGTCCTGCTGAAAGCGTCCTGGCAGCTTTCTTGGGGCGGGGAAAAGAAAACGGCGCGTCCCTGGATGGGGACGCGCCGTTTTCCGTGCTAGCGGCTCGCGCTTACAGCCCGAGGGCTCCGGTCACGCCGGCCGCGGCGCTGATGCTGCCTTCGAGGCGGCCCGCCGAGCCGCCGATGACGCCGGCAACTTTGCCAG
This sequence comes from Myxococcales bacterium, assembly GCA_029880325.1. Classification (GTDB taxonomy): domain Bacteria; phylum Myxococcota_A; class Polyangia; order Polyangiales; family JAFGIB01; genus JAOUOP01. The sequence goes on from JAOUOP010000029.1 coordinate 85,456, forward strand.
CTTCTGCCAGGGCGCACTTGACACCAAAGGCGACCCGCAGGTTGCCGTCGGCGATTACGCCTGCGGCGGCGTCAACGCCACCCTGGATCGCGGCAGTTGCCGAGGCGCCGAGGTCGGCGCCGGCGCTGGCCACCAGCTCGGCCTTCTTGATGGACGCCAGCAGGGCCGGCAGTCGCACCGAGAGGTTTTCGAGGGCAGCCACGAAGCGGGCCTGGGCCATGGCGTCGACGCCAGCCTTGAGCTGGTAGTCGATGCGAACCCGCGGCGGCGTGCACTCGACGTTCATGCTGGCCTCGGCCTTCACGCTCGCCTCGCACTCGGCGCTGACCATGGGCGGTGTGACTTCACCGTCGCAGCTGGCGTCGCACATGACCGAGCCGCCCGCCTTGGCCTCGCAGCTGGCGCGGATGCCGCCTTCGCAGCCTCCGTCGGGGTTGGTGACGGTGCACTCACCCTTGCAGGTGCCGGTGCACTCGGCTTCGGCCGCAAGCTCGGTCTCGCAGCTGCCGGTGCACATGCCGCTGCACTTGCCGGCGCACTGGGTTCCGCCGCTGTCGGAGTAGGCCGAGCACTCGCCGTCGCAGGTGCCGTTGCAGGTGCCGCCGCAGCTCGCGGCCGCGTCCAGCATTACCTCACAGCTGCCCTGGCAGGTGCCCTCGCAGGCGACCGAGGGGGCGGTGACGGTGCACTTGAGATCAGCTTCGGCGTCACAGCTCACGTCGGCGCTGGCTTCGACCTCACAGCCGCCCTCGCAGGCCACCATGACGCTGCCCGGGTCGGCCATGGCTTCACAGCGGGCCTGGGCGTCGAGCGAGGCGCTGACGTCGGCTTTGCACTCGGGTCCGGCGGCCTCGATGGTGAGGCTGCCTTCGACGTTGGCGGAGATCTGGGCCTGGAGCGCGGCTTCCAGATCCGCGTCGGCCGCGATGCCGAAGTCGGCACGGATGCCTTCGATCTCGGCGTTGATGCCGGCGCTGATGTTGTCGGCCTTGCCCTGGAAGTTGATCACCGACTGGAAGAAGGCGTCGACCGAGGCCACGCCCGAGATGGAGGCATTGCCCTCGGCGATGCCGCCGCCTTCGCAGTTGATGTCGATGCCGCATTGTTCCGCGAGCAAATCGCCACCGGGAAGGTCCGGTAGGCCCGAGTCGCCGAGTAGATCGGTCCCCGGAAGCCCGCTGTCATCGCCACAGCCCGTCAGTGTTATGCCGGCAAGCGCCAGCGCCAAACCCAAGAATCGGTTGTTCATACGCAACATGGTCGTATCTCCTATTTCCCGGGTTCCGTCCTAGAGCCCCAGCGCGGCGGTGAGTTCCGCCGAGGCGCTGATGCTGCCCTCGAGAGCCGCGCTGGAATCCGCAACGACGGTTCCGACGGCACCGATTTGCTTGACCGCGCAGGCCAGGCCGATGGCGATGCGGGCATTGCCCTCACCCGCCGCGTCGGCCGCGCCCATGATCGCCGTCTGAGCGCTGCCGCTCAGGTCGGCGCCGGCATCGACCGCCAGCTCCGCACGCTTGATCGACGCCAGCAGCGCCGGCAAGCGTACCTTCAGGTTCTCGAGCGCCGCCTCGAAGCGCGCCTGCGCCTGGACGTCGACGCTGCCGCCGACGGCGAGCTCGTAGTCGATGGCCACGCGCGGCGGGGTGCACTGCACGTTCATCTTGGCCTCGGCTTTGACGCTCGCCTCGCACTCCACACTGGCCGACGGCGGGGTGATTTCGCCGTCGCAGCGGCCGTCGCACATGACCATGCCGCCGGCCTTGGCCTCGCAGCTGGCGCGGACGCCGCCTTCGCAACCGCCCTCCGGGTTGGTGACCGTGCACTCGCCCTTGCAGGTACCCTCGCAGGTGGCCGACGCCGCCAGCTCGGTCTCGCAGCTGCCCATGCACATGCCGTCGCACTTGCCGGCGCACTCGGCTTCGCCGCTGGCGTTCTTGACGTAGGCATCGCAGCCGCCGCTGCAGCTGCCCTTGCAGGTGCCTTCGCAGCTGGCCGCCGCGGTCAGCTCCACGTCGCAGCTACCCTGGCAGCTGCCCTCGCAGGCCACCGATGGAGCGGTCATGGTGCAGTTGAGGTCCGCCTCGGCGTCACAGCTCACTTCGGCGCTGGCTTCGACCTCGCAGCCGCCGCTGCACTCCACCATTGCGCTGCCGGGATCGACTTCGCCCTCGCAGCGCGCCTTGGCGTCGAGCGAGGCGCTGACGTCGGCCTGGCAGCGCGCCGGTTCGGCCTCGATGCTCAGCCCTGCCGTCAGGTTGGCGTCGATCTGCGCCTGGAGCTCGGTGGCCAGGTTGGCGTCGGCGGCGATGCCGAAGTCGGCGCGGATGGCGGCCAGCTCGGCGTCGATGCCCCCGCTGACGTTGGCCGCGGTGGTTTGAAAGTTGATGACTGAGGCGAAAAACGCGTCGACCGAAGCCACGCCCGAGACCTTCGCGTTGCCCTCGGCGATGCCGCCCGCCTTGCATTCGATGTCGAGCCCGCATTGTTCTGCGAGGTCCGCCAGCGATTGCGCCTGCTGCGTGGTTGCGACCTCGGGCCCCTTGGCCTCGGCCGCTTCGCTACAGCTGGAAGCGCCAAGGGCCAGGGCGCCGATCGACACCGTGGTCGCCAGCCGTCCTACAAGCCTATATCTAAAGCCTATCGTCACGTTCTTTTCTCCTCCCGCAGCGACCGCGGGAGTGCGGGGCTGCCGTTGGCAAATGCGAGTCTGCGTGCGGAGCGGATCATTTCACCGGGATCCCCCCGGTGCAACAGCCACTTCGAGCGCAGAACGCAAAGCGAGTTGAAGTCCATCGGAAGGACGCGACGCAAGGAGCGCGCCAGGTATTCATCGAAGCGCAGCTTTGATGACATTGGCCTACATGCCCGGAACCGACTTTTCCGGTGAAATGCTAGCCCGGGTTGGGAAGCGATGGCTTGCGAAGCGAGCGCTCGTGTTTTGGGATGCGCGCGACACGGGGTCTCTACTCTGATCTTCCTGTCGCGGTGCTGAACAACGATTCCCCATAAAAGGCGTACCGCAATCTTTGTGTACGGGGTCGGGGGCGTCGACTGGGGACGACCGCAGAGGCGTCGTCGAAGTTGCACAGCACCGCGGCCGATGAAAGGATCGGCGTTTCGAAACCGCAGGGCCCCGATCGGCGCGTGCCGACGTGGCGAGTATGCGGGAGGAGACTGAACGTGATGATAGGCTTTGGACATGGGCACTTGAGACGGGTCACGTTACTCGCCTCGCTTTGCTCCCTGGCCCTTGGCGCTTCCAGCTGTAGCGAAGCGGCCGAGGCCATGGGACCCGAGGTGCGGACGACCCGACAGGCGCAGCTTGGCGATCTCCCCGGCGTGGGCGATCTGGCCGAGCAATGCGGTTTGGACATTAACTGTGAGGCAGGTGGCATCGCCGAGGGCAATGCGTCCATCTCGGGCGTGGCCTCGGTGGACGCGTTTTTCGGCGCGGTCATCAACTTCCAAAACACCGCCTTGAGCGTGGCCGGCGGCATCGACGCCGAGCTCGAGGCGATCCGGGCCGACTTCGGCATCGAGGCCGGCACCGAGCTGAGCGCGGGCATCATGGCCCAGGCCAGCGCGCACCTGGAGGGTGGCTTGACCATCGAGGTCGAAGAGCCGCGCTGCGAAGTCGACGCCTCGGCCACGCTCGACGCCCAGGCCAAGTGCGAGGCCATGGTCGATCCGGGCAGCGTCATGGTGGCCTGCGAGGGCGGCTGTGAGGTCGAAGCCAGCGCCGAGGTGAGCTGCGACGCCGAGGCGGACCTCAACTGCACGTTGAAGGCTCCGTCGGTCGCCTGCTCGGGCGAGTGCAAGGGCAGCTGCACGCTCGAGGGCTCGGCGGCGGCCGACTGCAGCGGCACCTGCAAGGGCGGCTGCAACGGCAATTGCTCGTTGATGAACGCCAGCGGCGAGTGCGAGGGCAAGTGCGAAGGCACCTGCACCGGCAGCTGCGAGATGGAGCTGGAGGTCGCGGCAAGCTGCGAGGGTAGCTGTTCCGGCGAGTGCACGGTGCAAAACCCCGAGGGCGGCTGCGAAGGTGGTATCCGCGCTGAGTGTAAGGCCAAGGCCGGTGGCATGGTCATGTGTGACGGCCGTTGCGACGGTGAGGTCACGCCGCCCAGCGCCAGCGCCGAGTGCGACGCCAGCGTCAAGGCGGAAGCCAGCTTGAACGTGGAGTGCAAGCCGCCGAGCATCCGCATCGACTACGAGCTGGCCGTCGGCGGTAACGTCGATGTGGAGGCCCAGGCCAAGTTTGTGGCGGCGCTGGAGAACCTGAAGGTTCGACTGCCGAAGCTGAAGGCTGCGCTGGCCAAGGCCGACCTGGTCGCCAAGGCCGGTGCGGGCCTCGCGGCGTCGGCTGATGGCGCGGTCAAGGGCGCCATCAATACCTCGCTCGAAGGTGACGTCAGCCTGCAGGCCAAGTTCGGCCTGGGCTGTGCGCTCATGGAACTCGGCGCCGTCGAGGGCGCGATCAGCACGGCTTCGGGGCGGCTTTCGGCCAGCGTCGATGCGTCGGTTGAACTTACCAGCGGGCTGGGCCTGTGAACCCCAATCGAGGAGATGAAGCGATGAAACGCAAGATGATTCGTTCGATGGGGCTCTTGGCGAGCACGACGCTGCTCGCGCTCTACGGCTGCGGTGACGACAGCGGTGGTGGCGGCGGCGGGCCGCTCGGCTCCATCGCCAAGGAGTGCGGAATCGATGTCGACTGCGAGGCCGGTGGCATCGCCGAGGGAAACGCGTCCATTTCGGGCGTGGCTTCTGTCGACACCTTCTTCCAGTCGGTGATCAACTTCGAGGCGGCGGCCAACGGCGTCAGCGCTTCGATCGAGGCCGAGCTGGACGCCATCCGCGCCGACTTCGGCATCGAGGCCGACGCCGACATCGGAGCTGCCCTGAAGGCGCAGTTCGACGCCAACCTGGAGGGCGGCTTGACCGTCCAGTACGAGGCGCCGGAGTGCAAGGTGGACATCCAGGCCTCGGTGGAGGCCACAGCCCAGTGCGACGCTGAGTTCGACCCCGGCAGCGCCATGGTCAAGTGCGAGGGCAAGTGCGAGGTGGAGGCCAGCGCCAGCGTCGACTGCGGCGCCGAGGTGATGGCTTCGTGCACCTTCCAGGGCCCGAGCATCGAGTGTAGCGGCAGCTGTCGCGGCAGCTGCACGCTGGAGGCCGAGGCGGCTGCCGACTGCAGCGGTACCTGCAAGGGCGGCTGCGACGGCACCTGCTCGCTGATGAACGCCAGCGGCGAGTGCGAGGGCAAGTGCGAAGGCACCTGCATGGGCAGCTGTGAGCTCGAGCTGGAGGCTTCGGCCACCTGCGAGGGCTCGTGCAACGGCGAGTGCGAGATGCAGGCGCCGGACGGCAACTGCGAAGGCGCCGTCAGCGCCAGCTGCGAGGGCAGCGCCGACGCCATGGTGGAGTGCGAAGGCAGCTGCGAGGGTAGCGTCGAGCCGCCCATGGCCAAGGCCGAGTGCCAGGCCAGCGCCAAGGCCGAGGCCAGCATGAACGCCGAGTGCAGCCCTCCGCGCCTGGCCATCGACTACCAGTTGAGCGCCAGCGCGAGTGCTGAATTCGTGGCGGCGCTGGAGAACCTCGACGTGCGGCTTTCGGCCCTGGCCACCGCCATGGGCAAGGCCGAGTTCGTGGCCGATGCTGGTGCTGATTTGAGCGCATCGGCCGAAGGCGCGGTCAAGGGCGCCGTGGACGCGCTGGCGGGTGGCGAAGGTGAGGCCAACCTGCGGGTGTTCTTCGGGCTGAAGTGCGCCGTGGGTGAGCTCAAGACCGTGCAGTCGGTGATCGCCGACAGCGGCTCGAGCCTCAGCGCCAGCATGAGCGCCGCGGGCGATGTGACCAGCGCGGTCGGCATCTGACGCGCGAGGCGTAGCCACGGAAGACGGCGCGTCCCGCTTGGGGGCGCGCCGTTTTCTTTTGGGCGACGTGGGGGCAGGGGACTCGAGGTGGAGGGCGTTTTGCGGCTGCGGCAGCAGGGGCTATCTTGCAGGGAGTTCTTGGGAGGTGCCGTGAAAGGGCTACGAGCGGATTTTTGAGCGATCTTCGCAGCGGTGTTGGGCTTCGGGGTGTTGCTGTCGAGCGCGTGCGGCGATGGAGGCGATGGTTCCGCTGCGGCTGCCACGTCCGAAGCCAGTGCCGGTGGGACGCCTGCTCTCGGTGGCGGTGCTGGTGGGGTGCTCAACTACCCTCGGACTCGAGGCCCAGCTTGCTGGCAGTTCAATTGACCGAGTACCGTTTGTCCCCGTGCCCAACGCTCTCCGCGCCGTCTTGTTCGGATTCGCCGGCCTTGCGATATTCGCCGCGGTGGGCTGGTACGCCGGACTTCTCGAAGCTCTGCTGATCGAGCGATTTCTTCGCAAGCCGGCGCAGCAGAACCTCGCCCATCAGCTGATGGAGCACCCCCCCATGGCCGCCGAGCGAAGACCCGACATTCGCCCCTTCACCCGCGCCATTGACCAGCTGTCCCCCGCGCGCCGCAAGGCCATCGCCGAACTCGTGGAGGAAGCCGGGGTGGAAGAGCTTGGGCCACGTCTCCGCAGTGGCTCGCTGACGGCGCATGAACTACTCCTCCACACCGTCGCTCACATCGGCCGTGTCGATGCCACGCTGCGCAGTGTCAGCGAGCTCGATCCCGACGCCCTCGCGGTCGCTGCCGAGCTGGACGCCTCCCCCCCCAGCATCGAACGCCCGCTGCACGGCATCCCGGTGCTGGTAAAGGACAACATCGCGACCGGAGGAGTCCTGCACACTACGGCTGGCGCCGCGGCTCTCCGGGAACTGAAGACGGGCCGCGATGCATTCCTCGTTCGTCGCCTCCGCGACGCTGGCGCCATCGTAGTCGGCAAGAGCACGATGACGGAGTGGGCCAATCGAATGTCGACCGGACAGCCCCACGGCTACAGCGCGGTCGGCGGGCAGGCCCGCAATCCGCACGGACGCTTCAACGTCAGCGGTTCGAGTTCGGGCTCGGCGGTCGCCGTCGCTGCCGGCCTGGTTCCCATTGCCATTGGCACCGAAACCTGGGGCTCGTTGGTTGCGCCCGCCAGTCAGCTCGGCGTGGTGACCATCAAGCCCTCGCTCGGACTGGTAAGCCGCGAAGGCATCATCGAGACCAGTCGTAGCATGGACACCGCCGGCCCCCTGGCGCCCACGGTGCTCGAGGCGGCCCTGCTGCTTGACGCCATCGCAGCCCCCGATCCCAACGACCCCGAAACCCTACGCATTTCCCGTTCGCCGCGCAGCTTCACCAACGCCACGCGCCCCGACGCACTCGCCGGCAAGCGCATTGGCATGGCCCGGCTGCGAAGTGACGTTGCTGCACACGACGGCACGATACTCGAGAGGGTGCGAAATCGTCTCGAAACCGCCGGCGCCATGGCTCTGGACTTGCCGCCCTTTTCGATCATCGATGCACGCCGCACTTCCGACGAGTTCGATGCCATCGTCGGCCACGATCTCAGGCGCGGCCTGTCCGAGTTTCTGGCGCCGTTGCAGTCACCGATCAAAAGCCTTGCGGACGTTATCGCCTTCAATCACCAACAGCCCCAGCGACACATGCCATTCGGGCAGGACCGACTGGTGAAAGCCGAGGAACAGCGGCTCGATGAGGCCCAATACCAGCACGTCCGCGATCAACATCGGGAACGCGCCCGGCGGCGCATCGACGACCTACTCGACGACCACGACCTCGATGCCATCGTCGCCCTTGGCAGCCCCTTCTACCTGCACTACTGCGCGGCCGGTTATCCTGCAGTCAATGTTCCGGCCGGCACGAGACCCAGCGGTGAGCCCGTCGGCGTCACCTTCATCGGTAAGCTTTTGTCCGACCACGACCTGATCGGCTACGCATTCGCCTTCGAGCAAACGCCGTAGCACGACGACTGGGGCACGCGAGTCGCGCAGCAGACCGCCTCAAAGCGGCAGCCGTGAGTTTGTGGGCCTTGGCGTTGAAATAGAGAGTTCAGTGCAATCTCAGAGTTAAAGCGCTGGATGAAGGTGATGCTTCCTGTCTGCCCCAGCGCTTCGCCGGTGGCGCGGCGGTAGTAGTCGTACACAGCGTCGCTGAAGATTTTTAGCACCTTCTTACTGAACTCGTGGTCGTAGCCGAGGCGAAAGCGCAGCCGGTGTGGTACGGTCAAGACCCATTGCCGCACCGGCACGTTCGGCAGGACGTGATCGCTGATGTGGGCGGCCAGTTCGGTCATCCTCCGGCCGCCACACCTGGGACAGAAGCCGCGGCCTTTACAACGTAACCAGCCTGTACGCGGGCCCCGGTCGGAATCGGCCGGGAGCCGCGTACAGGCTGGCCGGAGGTCGAGCGCGGCAGCTTGTGGCGAGCCCGAGCCGCGAGGCCGCAGGCGGGAGGCCGAGGCTGGCCGGCGGCGCGGCCGGGCGGAGGTCGAGCGCGACAGCTCGAGGCCAGCCCGTGCCCCCCCACCGAAGGCGCGGGCTAGGCGGCCGGCGTTTGGTCTTCGGCGAGCTGTCGCTTGAGCCAGGCGGCCGGGGTGTAGTTCTCTGGATGCGCTTCGATGTCTTGTGGCGAGGCCTTGAGGACATCGACGAGGTATTGATGCGGAGGGGCGCCGGCCGCGACGGCAGTCTGCAGCAGCGTGCGCAGGATGTCGAGCACGACCCGGCCTTCGATGGAGCGCCGGAACATCGAGCTCTTCTCGATGAGCTTCTCGGTGCGCAACAAGCGCTCACGCAGGTTGTTGGTGGCCTCGAGGCGCGGGTCGCGTAGGTAGACGGTCAGTCGCTCGTAGTGCTTGATGATGTGGCGGGCCGCACTGCCCAGCGGCGTCGCTTTGGTCCAGCGCTTAGCCAGTTTTGTGCACGCGTCTTTGAGGTCCTCCCACATTTTTTGCGAGTCGACACCACGCACTGCGAGCGTGTTTTCGCGATTGCGGCCGAGGCGATCCAGGGTGTCTTCATGGATCGCCAGCATCTGAAATAACGCGAGCACGAAGCCGACGGGTTTCGGGTCGTAGTCTTCGTACTGCGCAAAGGGTCGCCGAGCATGTGCGCTGCATCCTGCCAGCTCGATGTCGAAGCGCGAAGTGAGTTCCGGATTCGTCACGAGATTCGTCGTGCTCAGATCCGCCTGGACGGTCAGCTTGCGCTTGTCCGGTTTGCGCCGCGTGAGCAGCATCTCGAGCAAGTTGCCGAGCGAGCCCAAGTGGCTGCGATAGAATACGACCATACTCGAGGGGTCGTCGGGGTCGGCGCGTCCGGTGATCACCGTCGTGTTGAGCGATTGCTTGGGACCGTCGCCATTCTTGCGTGGAGACTCGAAGTCGAGTTCACGGCCGACGAGCACTTTCAAGGGGACTGGCTCGATGGCGGTCTTCTTCGCGT
>JAOUOP010000030.1 GCA_029880325.1 Myxococcales bacterium
CGTCGGTCGCCCCTCGCCGGGCATGGACGCACTGCGCGATGCCTTCCGCATCGAGCGCCGGCGCAAGCAGCGCCGCAGCGACGGCACCTGCACGGTCGAAGGCGTGCGCTTCGAGATTCCTTCTCAATACCGCCACATCGAACACGTCCGGCTGCGCTACGCGCGCTTCGACCTATCGCGCGTATCGATGGTCGACCCGCATAGCGGCGTCGAGCTGTGCCGGCTGCGTCCACTTGACCGGGAGGCAAACGCCGACGGGCGTCGCGCTCCGCTGCATCCCGAAACCACCGAGCCCCCCAAGCCCAGCGGCCCGGCCCCACACCCGTTGCGGCTGATGGCCGCCTTCGAGACGCCTGGCAAGCCACCGGCGTACCTGCCCTACGACCGACCCCAACCCCCACAAGAGAACGACGACCATGGATGACACGCTCAGCAGTCAATATGGACTAACCTTTCACCCCTTCTGCTCTGACATCCCGGTCGAAGCGATGACGACGGGCAAGCCGCTCGACGGCTTCCTCTTTCGCGTCCAGCAACAGCTGCGTGACGGCGGATTCATCGCCGTCACCGGCGAGCCTGGCACCGGCAAGAGCGCAGCGCCGCGCATTGTCGCCGAGCGTCTATCCAAGGTCGACAGCGCCAAGGTCGGCATCTTGACGCGCCCCCAGAGCAACAACGCCGACTTCTACCGTGAGCTGGGCCATCTCTTCGGCGTCAGCCTCTCGCCCCACAACCGCTGGGCCGGCAGCAAAGTACTGCGTGAACAGTGGCTTTCGCACATCGACAGAAGCCGCATCCGCCCGGTGCTGATCATCGACGAGGCTCAGGAGATGAAGGCCCCCGTCTTCGCCGAGCTGCGCATCCTGGCCAGCATGAACCTCGACGCCCGGTCGCTGCTGACGGTGATCATGGCCGGCGACGGCCGACTCGAAGCGCGTCTGAACACCGCCGACATGCGCCCCATCCAAAGCCGCATCCGCACTCACTTGCAACTGGGCTACGCCGAGCCCGAGCACCTCTTCGCGGTGCTCGACCGCGCCCTGGAGCACGCGGGCCGCCCCGACCTGATGACCGACGACGTCAAGCGCGCTGTCGACCCATGCACACGGTAACCTTCGTGCCATGATGACCATGGCCGACCACCTGCTGTCGCATGTCGTACAGCACGACCTGGCGCGCATCGACGAACAGGTCTTCTTTGACGTCTTCCAGCAGGAAATCGAGGCCGAGCCTGCGCCCCAAAAGCGCGCTGGCCGAAGGCGCTGACACGGACCCGTCCATGCGCCAGCTCCAGCTGCCCTTCTACCGGCCCACATTTCCCAGCCCCGAGCGCGCCGTGCTCACTCTGCTGCACGCAGCGCTGCGTGTCGCAGAACAGACCCTGCGCGACGAGCACCCCATGCTCGAGGCTCCTTGGCCCGGCTCCCAACACCACGCACCTCTCGTCGTGGCCACCGCCAAGCTCGTCGTCGGCCGCTGCGCAGAACTACGGGACCTGGTCGACGCCTACGACCGAGCCGTCGATGACGTGCTGCAGCACGACGACTCCATCCCCTTTTGAACCGCTGACCGGGTGGCGCTACGCGCCACCCGGATTCACTTGCGCGCATCACCCTCGATGATCGTGACCGTCACTCGGCTTTCCTGACCGAGGCCCTCGATTTTCGTGGCCTGACGCCCCTCAACTACCGTGATTGCGCTCAGCCAGTGACGCGATGCCGTTATTTGAAGTGCCAACCTTTGCGATGGCCGCAAGAGGCCCTGATAGAAAGGTGGTGCTCACCTCAGAGTGAAGCACAACACGGTATCGACGACGACCGGGAGACCCGAAGAGAAGTCACGACGAGCGGAGCAAGACGGACTATCGAACCACTTGACGTCGCGAACAGACAGAAGACGGCCGCCGTACCTCAAGCCGACTCGAAGTCGAGCCACTCGTTTCCCGGCGGCGGCCGTGCCGGTGCGGTCGGCAGCGGCTCGGTCGGCAGCATCAGGCTCTTGAGGATGCGGCGAATCGCATCCGGCTTGAACACAGCAGCCAACAGCCGCCTGGGCCCTGGGAGCGGTGATCGGCTTGAAAGCACCACGACTTCGCGCGTCTGGCGGGTGCGGCGCACCGCACCGCTACGGAGCCTCGAAGTAGCTCTGCTACGACTGCGGCACCGTAGCAGCGTCGACCGCCCTTCGGGCTATCTCTTCGAATATACTCTGTATGTCCTTCGTCGATTCGCCACGCCGAGGGCCGCCGATTGCTCGCCGAGTTTTACCCAGAACTACCGACACAGGTGACTAGAACCCCTCAGAATGGGGCGCAGGCCTTGAGCCAATTGCAGACCATGGCGTTCGTTGCGGTGCATTGTGGCGAGCTGCCGCACATGCATGTCCCAGCGCTGCAGTTGTCGGCGCTTGTCCCGCATGCCATGCCGCAGCCGCCGCAGTGATTGATGTTGGCCTGCGTGTCGGTGCAGCTTCCGCTGCAGCAGCTCTGACCGTCCGTGCACACCCGCCCACAGGCGCCGCAGTTATTCGGGTCGTCCTGACCCGTGATGCACGCCCCCTCGCACGCGAACTCGTTGGCGTTTTCGCACTTGCAGGCACCAGCCTTGCAGCTGGTGGGGCTCTCACATACGGTGCCGCAGGTGCCGCAGTTGTTGTTGTCGCTGGTGCTGTCGACGCAGGCCCCGTCGCAATCCTTGCCGCCGCCCGGGCAGCGGCACACACCCTCAGAGCACGCCAGGTGCTCCGCACAAACCATGCCGCAGCGCCCGCAGTTGTTGGCGTCGGTCTGGGTGTCGGTGCACTGATCGCCGCAGGTGTTGTTGCCGCTGCTGCCATCGGGGCACTTGCACTCGCCGGCGATGCACTCGGTGGGCGCGTTGCAGGGATTGCCGCAGCTGCCGCAGTTTTCGGGATCGGTGGTAACGTCGATGCAGAACGTGCCGCAGGCCTTGGCGTTGGGGTCGTCGCACTTGCAGTTGCCTTCGACGCAGCTGGCGCCGTTGGGGCACACCATGCCGCAGCTACCGCAGTTGGCCTTCGAGGTCTGGGTGTCGACGCATTGCATGCCGCCGCAGCAGGCCTTGTCACAGGGCACGCCGCCGCAGAGGTTCTGACCGTCGGTGCCGGCGCCCGAGCCGGTCGGGTCCAGGGAGCCGGCCGCTCCAGTCGCGCTCCCGGCATCGGGGCCCGTGAGCACCGGAAACTGGTCGCTGGTGGGCCCCTCCGACTCGAGCGTTCCCTGGGCGCACGCCGCGAGCAGCACGACGGCGGCGAGCATCATCTGCGCCATTTGACTACCTCCTGACACCCAGTAAGTAGTGTCCCACAGTTTGGGGTGCTCGCCAAGGCGCGCCACGCCAAAATTGCGCAAATAGCGTACGGTCGCGTCGGGCTGGCGAGTGGGTAAAAACACTCCGCGAAAACGTCCCTGCCAGCCTCCGTTGCGGCCTCCGTCGCGGCCTCCGCTGCGCCCGTGTAAAACGTCCTGTAAAACGTCCTGGCAGCTTCCATCGGCCTCGCCTGTCGCGATGAATCCAAAGTAATTTCAAAGACTTGGGTTCATCCTCCGCGAGCCCCCGGGTTGCCCTTCGCCGATCGCGGTGTTAGAGATGGAAGGCGGGAGAGTCGCTTCCATGGCCGTTCGAACCATCCTCCACTATCCGGATGAGCGTCTGCGCAAGGTGGCCGAGCCGGTGACGGACTTCGATGCCGAGCTGGCGAGGCTGGTCGATGACATGGCCGAGACCATGTATGCGGCGCCGGGCGTCGGGCTGGCAGCGCCACAAATCGGCGTCAGCCGGCGCGTTTTCGTCATCGACGTGGCCACCGGCGACGACGAGCCGAGTGACCTGCGCGTCTTCGTGAACCCCGAGATCCTCGAGCGCGTCGGCGAGGTTCAGAACGAGGAGGGCTGCCTGTCCTTTCCCGGCGTTCACGAAGACGTCAAGCGCGCCGAGCGCGTGCGCGTGCGCGCCTGCGACCAGCACGGCCAGAGCTTCGAGCTCGAGGCCGAGGCTCTGCTGGCCATCGCCATTCAACACGAAAACGATCACCTGGACGGCAAGCTGATGGTCGACCACCTGAGCCTCCTGCGCCGGCGTCTGGTGCATCGGGCCATGGTCAAGCGCGCCGCCGCGGTCGACGCGGCCGAATAGGCCCGAGCCGCGAGTCGAGAGGGACACTCGCCATGGCGCAAGCCGCGAAGCGACCGCGTGCGATTTTCTTCGGCACGCCCCAATTCGCCGTCCCCAGTCTGGAGGCTCTGCTTGAAGTCGCAGACGTGCCCCTGGTGGTCACCCAGCCCGACCGCCCCGCGGGCCGGCGCATGAAGCTGACGCCACCGCCGGTCAAGGAGCTGGCGCTGCAACGCGGCATCGAGGTCATCCAACCGCGACGCGTGCGGCGCCCGGCACTGGCCGAGCAGCTCGCTGCGCTCGGGGCCGACGTGGCGGTGGTGGTGGCCTACGGGCGCATCCTGCCGCCGGCCCTGCTGGCCGCACCGCGCCTGGGCTGCGTGAACGTGCACGCATCGCTCTTGCCCAAGCTGCGCGGCGCCGCTCCGATTCAATGGGCGGTGATCGGCGGTGACGCCGAAAGCGGCGTGTGCCTGATGCAGATGGACGAGGGCATGGACACGGGGCCGGTGCTCGCCTGTCGCAGCCTCGCCATCGGTGCCGAGGAGACCGCGGGCGAACTCTCCGAGCGGCTGTCGAAGCTGGGCGGCGAGTTGCTGGGCCAGGAGCTGCCCCGCTATCTGCGCGGCGAGCTCGAGCCCCGCCCCCAGGACCACGCCAGGGCCACCCTGGCGCCGCCGCTCGCGAAGTCCCACGGCCGCGTCGATTTCTCGCACTCGGCAAGGGCGCTGAAAAATCTCATCCGCGGCACCGCGCCATGGCCCGGGGCCTACGGCTACCTCGACGGTCGCCGCATCAAGTTGCACCGGGCGCGGGTGCTGGTGGAAGCGGGCGAAAGCGGCGAGCCCGGGACCATCGTGCGCGCCGATCGACACGGTATCGAGGTCGCCTGCGGTCAGGGCGTTGTCGCGATTGACGAGCTTCAACCAGAAGGTAAGAAACGAATGACGGCGGAACAGTTCTTGGCAGGGCATCGTTGCGAGGCCGGCGCGCGCTTCGATGGGGGTGAGTCTTGAAGGTCTACACCAAGACCGGTGACCGCGGAGAGACCGGTCTCTTCGGAGGCGCCCGCGTGTCCAAGGCCAGTGCCCGCGTCGATGCCTATGGCGATGTCGATGAACTCAACAGCACGCTGGGCATGGTGCTTGTGCACGCTCCGCCAGCGGCCGTCGCGCGTGAGCTCGAGCGCATTCAAGGGGAACTCTTCCAGCTCGGCGCCGAGCTCAGCTGTGTTCCGGGAAAGAGCGACAAACTCTCCACGCCGCTGCTCGATGAGTCCCAAGTGCTCGCCCTCGAGACCGCCATCGATTGCCTCGAAGAACGCCTCGAGCCCTTGACGAGCTTCGTCTTGCCCGGTGGCTCTGCCAGCGCTGCGGCGCTTCACGTGGCACGCACCGTGTGCCGCAGGGCCGAGCGCAAACTCGTGGCTCTGATTGCCGATGAAAGCCTACGTCCCGAGTTGATTCGCTATCTAAATCGGCTGAGCGACTTGCTTTTCGTGATGGCACGCTTTTCGAATGCGGAAGCGAAGCGACCCGACGTACCCTGGAATCCCCGTACTTCGGGCTAGGGCCCGCGAAAGAACAAAATCGGCCGCTCGCATCGAATTGAGCGCAAGTCGTTTCACCCGTAGCTCAATTGCGCATTCGCAGTAGCAAGCCTTGACCGCGCCCCGCCGGGTCATTAGGTTTATCAGGAGTCGCATGTTTGGGAGCGTTAGGCGCCCGGGCGTACGGCCTGTCCCTCTGTCGAGACGCGAGGCTGTATTGGAATAAAAGAATCTCCTATTTCCTGTTGAACCCCGGGGTTGAAACTCTGGCGCGGTGAGCAGGCCCGACAATCCTCATCGGGAAGCCTGAAGCACCAGACATGAAGTCCCACCTATCAACAAGAGATTCTTTCTTCCAAACGCTCGCTCTCGACGGTACGGACGCACGCTTTCGGTGGTGAAGTTCTCGCCTGAGAGTTTTTCGCGCTGTGACGCATTCCAGCCCGCGATTCCTCACCACCCACGCTGGTAGTCTGCCGCGCCCGGCTTCGCTCGCCGCACTGCTGATGGCGGCTTCCAGGGGAGAGCCGGTGGCGGGCGAGGTGCTCGTAGAGGCCAGTCTCGATGCCACCCGCGCGGTCATCGCGCGCCAGCTCGAGTGCGGTCTCGACATCATCAACAATGGCGAAGCCGGGCGCGAGAGTTTCTTCACCTACCTGCAGCATCGCATGTCGGGCTTTGGAGGGCGTGCCAGCCGCAGCCTGATGGCGGACCTGACCAGGTACCCGGAGTATCTCGAGCAGCTGCAACGGGTGCGCGGCGCGCGCGAGCGGGTCGATCTGATGCAGGTGCCACAGGCGCAGGCGCCGGTGCGCTACCGAGGCCGCGAGGCCATCGACAGCGAGTGCATGACGCTCGGGCGCTTGCTCGAAGCCGCTGCCGAGCCCTATGCCGAGGCCTTCGTGTCTTCGCCTTCGCCGGGCATCGTGGCCGCGGCGATGCAGAACGCTTACTACCCGTCCCTCGACGATTACCTGCGTGCCCTCGGTGACGCGCTGCGCGTGGAGTATCACGCCATCGTCGAGCACGGCTTCATGCTGCAGATCGACGCACCGGATCTCGCCCTGGAGCGCCACACGCTCTTCCAGGACAAGCCGCTTTCCGACTTCCTGGAGTTTGCACGGCGGGTCGTCGGTGAGATCAATCGCGCGCTCGACGGGTTGCCGCCCGAGCGCGTGCGCTTGCACGTGTGCTGGGGCAACTACGAGGGACCCCACGACTGCGACGTCGCGCTTGCCGACATCTGGCCGGAAGTGAAGCGCGCGAAGGTCGGAGCCTTCATGCTCTCGATGGGCAATCCGCGCCACGCCCACGAATACCGGCTCTTCGAGTCACTCCAACTGCCCGTTGGGTCGCAGCTGGTGGCGGGAGTCATCGACACTACGACCAACTACATCGAGCATCCCGAGACCGTCGCCGACCGCATCGAACGGGTGGCGAAGGCGTTGGGCGAGCCCGAGCGCATTGTCGCCGGAACCGACTGCGGCTTCGAAACCTCCGCGGGCACCAGCAACGTGGTCGCGGAGGTCGCCTGGGCCAAGCTGCGCGCGCTGGCGCAGGGCGCGCGCCTGGCCTCCCATCGGGTCTTCGGCGCTTGAACGCCGCTGTCGCCTGTCAGTATCCCAATTTGGCCCACTGTGTCGCTGCCTCCGCTTCGCTGAAGACGCGACTCCAGGTGGGCGCGCATTCGCGGTGTAGGCTGCCGAACTGGAGCATCTGGGTCGGGGAGCTACCGACGAGAATTGCAAGCCGTCGATTTTGTGCTTCGGCCTTGATGAACATCTTCTCGAGCGAGGCCCGAGTCTTTGGTCCGAAGGCCGGCGGTCCGCGTCTGACGTCGAAGACCAGGGATTGGGCCTTCGAGGGGGAACGCAGCAGTTCCCGATCGATCGCGTCGTGCATGTCCACGGCGCAGCGAGCCCCCTGTTCGGGTGTTACCTCGGGCCGGTTGACGACCGTGCACGTCAACATCCCATCGACTTCAGTGATCTCGAAGATCTCTCCCTGCGCAACGCTCACCGAATTGGGCACGGCTTTATCATAGCGAAAAGCCCTGCCGCGCACACCCGGCAGAGCCCGGCGCCCGGAGGGGCCACAGGGGCCCAGTTGCTCCGGGGGGGGCAAGGTGCCATTGCTCAATCGTGGTTCGGCAATTAGTCTCGGCTCGATGCGTATCCTCGTCACCGGCGGTGCGGGCTTCATCGGGAGCCATGTTGCAGACGACTTGATTCAAGCCGGCCATCAGGTGCTGGTGGTCGACGACTTCAGCACCGGTCGCCGGGAAAATCTGCCCGAGGCCGCCGCCTTCGAGCAGATCGACATTCGTGATGGCGAGGCGGTCATCGCTGTGAGCAAGGATTTTGGGCCCCAGTGCATTTGCCACCAGGCGGCCCAGACCAGTGTGGCGGTCAGCACCCGCGAGCCCATCCGCGATGCCGAGATCAACGTGGTGGGAACCCTGAACCTGCTGCAGGCCGCGCTTTCGGTGGGCGTCGAGCGCTTCGTTTTTGCCAGCACGGGCGGGGCGGTCTACGGCGAAGTACCCAATGGCCAGCGCGCGTCGGTGGGAACCGCGCCGCGGCCCCTGAGCCCCTACGCCTGCTCCAAGTTCGCCGTCGAAGGATACCTTGAGGCCTACCGTTTCGAGCACGGCCTGGACTATCAGATATTGCGCTACGCCAACGTCTATGGTCCTCGGCAAGATCCTCACGGGGAGGCCGGTGTCGTCGCGATCTTCTCCGAGCGACTGCTTGCGGGTCAGCAGCTTCAGATCAACGCGCGTCGCAGCGAGGGTGACGGGGGGTGCGTGCGCGACTACGTCTATGTGGCCGACGTGGTCCGGGCCAACCGGCTGGCGCTGGAGGGGGCGCTGGGTCCGAAGATCGTCAATATCTGCAGCGCACAGGGCACCTCCACGCTGGAGCTGGCGCAGGCGCTGGGCGTGGCCGTGGGGGTAACGCCGCAGCTTCGCTTCGCCGGTCGACGCCCCGGCGACGTCGAGCGCTCGGTACTCGATGCGGCCGACTACCTGCGGCAGTTCCCGGCCACCACGCTCGAGCAAGGGCTCGCAGAGACGGTCGCCTGGTTTCGTTCGCGCTAAGGAGCCGCCGCAAAATAAGCACTACATTTCGCCGCCCTGACGGAGTGCGAATCGCGAGCGCGCCCGGAGTGAAATCCGCAGGAATAGCGCAGCTATTTTGAGGAATTTCACGAGGACGTAAGCCGCGAGCGGACCCGCCGGCGCGAGCGCTCGTGCCTTCCCTCCTTGCGCGCACGGCCTGGGCCTGCGGCAGCCACACCTTCTACCAAAAAGCCTCCGCCTGCTCCACGAGCTACAGCATGGCCGTGGAGGGCAGCTTCAGCCTGCGCCGCCTCAGCGACGCCGCAGCCGTGGTCGTGATGGACATCGCAGTCCACGGTATGCTCGAGGAATACGGCCCCATCTGGCTCGAGACCGCAGATGATGGCGTGCTGAGATTCGAGTTCTCCGAGCCATCGGAAGTCACCCTCTCCGGCGTCGACCTCAGCGGGCTGGGCGATGAGGGACTCGACGTCATGTACGGCGACCCGGCGCGGTTCTGAGCGGCTTCAATCAGTGCCCCGGCCGATCCTACCAAAGGCGATGAACTTGGCGCCGGCGTAATTCACAAGCGTAGCCAGGACGATGCCGATGGCATTGCTGAGCACGTAGCCGTAGCCGCGGTCCAAATCGGCCCACACCATCAGTGAGTGGATGATGACGACGCGCACGCCGAGGCCGAGAAGGTTGGCTCCGACGTAGGCCAGGTAGCTGGGCAGCAGGGGCGCTTGCCGGGCTTGGGTGAAGGTGAAGCGGCGGTTGAGGGCGTAGTTGCTGCTGACCGTGACGCAAAAGCCGAGCACTGCGCACAGGCGGGTGTCGAGCCCCAGGCCTTCTTTGACCGCGACCACGGTGGTGAGGTCGATGAAGAGACCGATCAGACCCACCGTACAGAATTTCGCCAGCTCGTGGAGCGTGGGGTGGGCTGCAGCCTGGTGATCGCCGATGCGCCTCAGGTTTTCGATCAGGGACACGGGCTCTGTTTCTGCACCCTGACCGTAGTCGCGCGTGGGCGAAGCGCGTCGTGTCGACGGCGGCGCGTGGGCGAGGCGTCGGTTATCGCTTCACGGGCTGCGCCTTCAGCGCGGCCTTGCCGTTCTTCACGTGCACTGCAAAGCGCACGCTCTTGGCACCGTGCTTGGCGATGATCTGATCGCGGGTCTTGCTCAGCGTGACCACGAATTTGTCGAAAGTAAGGTTTTCAGTGGGCTCGCCGGTCTGCTGACGCGTGGCGACGTAGCTTTCGAAGACTTCTTGGAAATGCCCCTGTTCGTCGAATGCGGCGGGCGCCGCTGGGGCGGCCGCAGTCGGGGCGGCGGGCGCTGGTGGCGTGGGTGGAGGTGATGCCACCGGGGGCGGCGGCGGTGCCGGAGAGCGTGACGGAGGCGGAGGTGCAGGGATGGAGGAAACCGGCGGCGGCGGCGCCGGCGAGGGTTTGGGCTTGGGCGGCGGGCTCGGTTCGGGCGCGTCGTTGGCGAAGCCGAAGAAGGGGGTGGACTCGGCTTCGGGGGTGGGCCCGAGGATCTCATTGAGATCCGCCTTCTTGCGCACTGGCGGCCCCTTCATGTCCGTGGCGCGCTCGGCTTCTTTTTCGATGGCGTGGTTGATGCCGTCGGCGACCTTGCGATAGGCGCCGCGCCACTCGGTCACGATCAGGCGATCGCGATCGCCCGAGGCGATCTCCGCGGTCTTTTTGGCAAGCCGCTTCAAGTGGCGGTCGCGCTCCAGATACACGAAAAGCAGGCCAATGATCGCCAGCGCCGCCGTGCCGCTACCCAGGATCGGCAGGGGCAAGGATTTGACGTCGTCCTGGGAGGCGAGTTCGAAGAGCTGCTTGGGCGAGGTGATCTGGGAACGCGGTCGCGCGATGGCATATCCCACGCCCGCGCGCGCGGCGCCTCCCGTGATGGGGCTGAAGACCGCGAGCGCGCCGCCTGCAAGCTCCTTGGGCTCGGTGCGGTTGCCGCCCTGGTAGCGTTCGTCCTTGAGCACGTCGGGGAGGGCGGCGGCGATTTCGGCCCGCTGCGGGGCGCCTTGCACGTCGGTGGGGGCGAAGCTGGCCAGCACGTCGGTGCCATAGGAAAAGGCGATCGTGGCGCCGCCCAGGTTGGTGGAGAGCTTTTCCGCCAGCGTGCTGTCGAACTCGTAGCCGTGCACGACAACGCCGGCATATTCGCTGCCGTGCATCACCGGTCGGGCGGCCATGCGGTAGACGTGGCGGTCGTAGACCCAGACATCGTCGCGCAGGTAACCCTGCAGGGCGCGCCGAACCAGGGGGTAGGTCGAAAGCGATGCACCCGCGGGATTGGCTTCCATCGGGCCGAGCTGGGCGATGATGCGGCCACCGCGGTCGAGGGCGAAGGCGATGTCCGGGGCCAGCGCCTTGTTTTCGGCCTCATCACCGCTGCCGGCTTCCACCAGCTTGGCGACGTGGGCGCGCATGGTTTCCTTGGCCTTGCGGTTCAGATCGCCCAGGGCTTTGCTGTCCGCGATGCCGCTGGCCTGGCGCAGCACGCCGCCGAGTTCGCTGTCGACGGTGATGAAGGCCATGCGGTCGAGGCGGGTGCGCGCCTCCAGGCGCAGCAGCGCATCGATGATCACCCGATCTCGGCCCATGGCGTCGGACAGGGCGTCATCGGAGGTTCGATTGATCACACCCTGGGCGAGCATGGCGGCGCCGGTCGCGACGCCCGCTGCCACGGCGAGGAAGATGTACCAGAATCGAGAGAGCAGCATCGAGGTTCCCGCCGGTGGCGCGCTACTTGGTTTCGGGCGATGGGTCTTGGGCCTTCGCGGTCAGCGCGATCGGCGGAATTTCCAGTGCGGACTCGGTCAGGGTGACCTCCTGGGAGCTGATCTCCTGGGCGCCGTGGAAGACCTTGAGCGTGTAGGTTCCCGCCGGTGTCGCGGCAAAGGTGAAAGCACCGTTTTCGCCCACCGTGGCGACTGCCACCAGGTCGGGCAACACGTGCAAGTGTCCTTCCAGGTGGCCGATCAGGCGGTCGGCCAGGGGCCAGTTGCCGGCGTTTTTGAGGTTGACCGAGCGCTGACCGCGGGGTGAGGTGGCTTCCGCAGAAAAGCCGTCGAGCCCTTCGGCGTAGAGTTCGTGGGCGATTTCGTCGTGGTTGGTGAACGAAACCGTGGTGCCGGTGCGCACCACCAGCGTCGACGGCAGCAGGCCCCCGCCCTCGAAGCGAGCGTCGAGGCGATCGCCGGCGATCGCCTCTCCCTCGCCGACCAGCACGACCGCCAGCTCGCGTGAGGCATCGACGCGGTCGGGCAAAACCTGCTTGAAGCCATTTTCGAGCTCCCAATTGTAGGGGACACGCTTGGGCTTGGGCTGGGTTGGCTTGTAGGCGCCGAGGACCAGGCGACCGCTGGCGGCTCCGGCCGCAGCTGAGGACTGCCAGTGCAGCGTGACGCCGATCGAGAGGCCGACGGCGAGCCCGGTGTGTAGCAGCGCGGCGCCGAGGTTTCGGATGCTCATATCAAGCCTCGCAGGGAGCAATTAGGGTATCCAATCGGGCGCGGTGGGGTCAATCTTGTCCAGCGGCGGGATTCGGGCTACACGCAAGCGCAAGTGAGTGCACCCGAAACGATACGTCTGGCCTACAGCCCGGATTCGGACGATGCGTTCATGTTCTGGGCGATCAAGAACGGGCGCATCGATCTGGGCGGTTTCCGCTTCGAGCACTCGCGGGACGACACCGAGAGCCTCAACCGCGACGCCGAGGCCGACTCTAGCCCTGACGTCAGTGCCGTGTCGATCCATCAATATGCCTACATCGCCGATCGCTATCAGCTCTTGCCCCACGGTGGCAGCGTGGGCGCGGGCTACGGTCCGGTGCTGGTCGCCGATCGCCAGCGCGCCCTGGACGAGCTTGCGGGCAAGCGCCTGGGCGTTCCGGGGCTGCGCACATCGGCGTATCTGGCGTTGCGCCTCGTGCTTTCCGACTTCGAGCCCGTGGTGCTGCCGGTGGCGCCCTTTCGACGCGCCTACGAAGCGGTCGCAAGCGGTGAGGTCGAGGCGGCCCTGCTGATCCACGAGGGGCGCTTGCTCTATGAACGCGAAGGACTGCATCGGGTGCTGGAGTTGGGCGAGGCATGGCAGCAGCTGACGGGCCTACCCTTGCCGCTCGGGGGCAATGTGATCCGGCGCTCGCTGGGGAGCGAGACCATCGCGCGGGTGTCGGCGGTGCTGCGTGAGTCGATCGCGTGGGCGCTTCAGCATCGCGATGAGGTGATCGACGCCATGCTGGCCGAGGAACATCGCCAGGACGTGCCCCGGGAACGGGCGCTCTTCGATCGCTACCTGGGCATGTACGCCAACGCCGATACCCTTGACTACGGCGAGCAAGGTCGGCGTGCCATCCAAGAGTTGATGGCGCGCGGTCACCGTGCCGGCGTGATCCCCCATCCGGTCGAGGTCGACTTCGCTCCCTGATGGTTTCTGGGGACCGGCGCCGGATAAGCGTCAAACCGGTGGCGGTGAATAGAAGTCCACGACGCGAATCGGGCGAGGGCTGAGTCGGGCTTCGACGCTTTCGCGCATGCCCACCACGTCGCCGCCGATCTGCAGTGGCGTCGGGCGATCGCACTCGATGCGGATGGCATCGACGAGGAAATCCTGCAGTCTTTTGCCGCGGTAGGTGCCCTGCCAGATGCTCTTCAAGTGCGTCAGGGCCACGACCGAACCGAAGCTCGCGACGCGCAGATTGAAACGATCTTCGCGATCCTCGCAGAAGGGAAAGATGCGCGCGCCCAGGCCCCAGTAGGGGATGGTGCTGAAGGCCAGCAGCGTGGCCGGACCGTCGTAGAGCAGTGCGCCCGACTCGTAGCGTTCCGCATCTGCCGGATTGTTGTCGTGGCTGACGCGATAGGCGCTGGCGCCGGCGTTGTAGATGCGGAAGCGCGGCGCCTTGCCCATCAGGAACTGGGGCATGGTGCGCCCGGCGATCGCGACGCTGTAGGTCAGGGCGGCGTGGGAGGCGTGCTTGAGCACCGGCGTGCGCTGAAAGAGGTCGCGAATCTGGCTGTGGTATTCGAGGGTGATGGCGTCGGCGCCAAGGCCCCCGAAGGGCGTCAAGAGCCCCTCGACCTCGATCAGGCGTA
Organism: Myxococcales bacterium; assembly: GCA_029880325.1. Taxonomy (GTDB): domain Bacteria; phylum Myxococcota_A; class Polyangia; order Polyangiales; family JAFGIB01; genus JAOUOP01. The sequence continues at coordinate 13,874 of JAOUOP010000030.1, forward strand.
GCTCGCGGCTGCCGCCCTCGCTGCGCAGGCGCGCCAGGTCGGCCACTACGCCGCGCCCCTTTTTGTACTGAGCGCCGAGCACCCAGGCCATGGCGTTGCCCGTGCCCAGCTTCAGCAGACCAAAGCGCGGCAGCGGGCGCCCGCGCGCGTCGGCCAGCTTTGCGATCCACGAGACCATCTGCACGAAGGTTCCATCGCCACCGCCGGTCAGGACCGTCGGGTAGCCGCGTTCGACGATGATGCGCGCGATGTCGCGTCCCTCATCGAGGCTGCGGGAAACGAAGAGGTCGCCGCTCTGCACGATTTGGTCGAGCAACTGCACCAGCGGTTCGGTGACCTGCTTGGCCCGACCGTTGACGACCACCGCGACGCGATCGGCCGCGCTGCTCCAGGGCGCGTCCGCTCGACCGGAGGGGCGGGAAGGGCGCGAACCCGGAGGACGTGAAGAGATCGGGTCGGATGGGGGACGCGAAGCAGGCGCGGAAGCAGGCGACGATGGATCGGAGGAACGTTCGGAGACCATCAGCCTGTCCGCTCGTCGAGTTTGTCGTGGTAGCCGAGGCCGGACTCGAACCGGCACGCCCTTGCGGGCACCGGATTTTGAATCCGGCGCGTCTGCCAGTTTCGCCACTCGGCCGGCAGGTGGCGGAGCATAGCTCCATTGCGCCCGTTTGACACCACTGTCTTCGAGCGAGGTCTTTGGGGGGGATGGGCTGGGATCAGCCGGTGTTGCTCTGGCGCTGGGGGGTCGGATCGGTGGCGCGGTTGGAGGCCCGACGGGACTGCGCACGCCGTTCGTGCAGGCCCCGGCTCTGGCGATCGGAGGCCACCAATTCCTCGATCAGGTCGCGGCACTCGGGGCGGTCGCGCAGGCCGACGACGAGAATGGCCGAGGCCTGGCCGAAGGCTTTCTCGAATTCGACCGCGTCCTTGACCTTGCCCGCCATGCGCTCGCGACCGGCGCTGAGGTCGTTTTCGAGGGCGTCCGAGTAGCGCTGCAGCTGCCCGCGCAGATCTTCGATTTGTTTGCGCAGCTCGGCAGCTCGAGCTTCGCAACGCTCGGCCTGGGCGAGGTTGGCCTCGGCCTGCCGATGATTGACTTCGATGGTAGCCTGGGCCGCACCCAGGGCCTGAAAGCGCTCCTTGACCAGCGCGACATCCGGGGCCTTGTCGCGCTCGAGTTCGGCGACCTGTTTTTTGATCGCCTCGAGTTCAGTGCTCGAGTTGCGCACCGCCTGGGCCAATGTGTCGGCGCGTTCGTGCCAGTCGGCCGCTTCGCGCAGGCTTCGTGACTCGTCGGTGGCCAGGTCTTCGACTTTGCGGCCGAGTTCGGCGCGCAGCGCGCGTCCGCGGCGTTCGGTGGCGTCGAGCTTGCGCGATTGGCTTGCCACTTCGCCTTCGAGCCGCGCCGCGCGCGAGGCCAGCTCCCACAGCTTGGCGGCCGCGTCGTGCAGCTCGTTGGGCGACTTGCCGTTGGGATAGGCGCGCGCCAGGATGCGCTGGAAGTTCGCAGCCCGCGTGCCCCACTCCTGAACGCCGGGCGTGGGCGCTGGCGGTGGTGGGGGCGGCGCCATCGGCGCCTCCGATGGTGAACTCTCGAGCAACTTGGACGGCAGCGAGCGCTGGAAGGCCTTGAGTTCTTCCTGCAGGTGGTGGCCGTCGCGAAAGCGCTTGGCCGGGTCCTTCTCAAGCAACCGCATGATGATGGCTTCGCACTGGGGCGGGATCTCGCCGCGGATTTTTGATGGCCGCGGCGCCGGGGCCTTGCGCTGCATCTCCAGTAGCGTTTCCCGATCGTTGGATCGGAAAGGCAGTTGGCCGGTGAGCATTTCGAAGAAGAGAATGCCCAGGGCGTAGAGATCGCAGGATGCCGTCGCGTCTTCACCGCGAGCCTGCTCCGGGGCCATATACTCGGGCGTGCCGAAGACCGCGCCCTTGGGGGCCAACCGCGCATCGCGCGTGAGCGCGGCCAACCCGAAGTCCAGGATCTTGACGAAGTCGCGACGACCGCCCTGCACTGTCAGCATGATGTTGTCACTCTTGAGATCGCGATGCACGACGCCGAGGTCGTGGGCGCGGGCCAGAGCGGCGCACATCTGCTCGATGATGTCGGCGGCGCGGTCGATGGGCATCGAGCCCTTGGTGCACTCGGCTGACAGTGAAGTTCCAACCAGGTATTCCATGACCAGGTAGAGTTCACCGTCGTCGGTCTCGCCCACGTCGTGAATCTGCACGATGTGGGCGTGGTCGACGCGATTGGCGGCGCGTGCTTCGCGTAACATCCAGGCCCGCAGATGGGTCTCACCTCGCAGGTCGGGGCGGATTAACTTCAGCGCCACGACGCGATCGATGAGCACGTGACGGGCGCGGTAGACGACCCCCATGCCGCCTTCCCCGAGACGAGCTTCGAGGCGATAGCGGCCTGCCACGGTCTTGCCGAGGTAGGGATCTTGTTTTCGACGGCTGCTTGAAGTGGCCATGGTGGGTTAGCTCGGGGCTGCGCGGCGGCTCAGGCCTGGGGGGAAGGTTCGGGCAGCGGGGCGGAAGCGATCGCGATTGCTTCCGCCCAATGATACACGGCATCACGCGCGCGATTGAAGGGGCTTCGGGGCGCTCACTCGGTCCGCCTCCTTTCAAGCACTTGGCCGCTTTGCTGGCGTCATGGGGTAATGTAGGGCAGTCTGCCTGTTGGCCGTGGATGTAAAAGCCAAGACAGATCCCGGGGTGACGACCATCGATGCGCGACGCCCGCTGGGAGTCGAGCGGCCGCTGCTGGTCGAGGTGCCCCACGCCGGTCTGGCCGTGCCTGAGGCGGTGCAGGGGGAACTGTCGGCGCCCACCGATGCCGTACTCAGGGACGCCGACATTTACGTCGATGCGCTCTTCTCGCGCGCTCCGGAGCTGGGGGCTGCGTTCATGGCCGCCCGCGTCTCACGCTATGTGGTCGACCTCAACCGTGCCAGCGACGACGTGGATGCCTCCACCGTCTTCGATCATCCGGCGCCGGCCGGGGCCCAGCCGCGGGGCGTGGTGTGGCGTTCGACCACCGATGGTCGGCCGGTGTTGCGTCGTCCCTTGACGTATGATCAGCTCGTGGAGCGGCTCGGCCGCTACTACGTGCCCTACCACCGACACCTGAGGCAGACCCTCACGGACATGCGGGCGCGCTTTGGCTACGCGGTGCTCCTGGCCGGTCATTCGATGCCTTCCATGGGTCGCTCGCTGCACAGCGATCCCGGCCACCGCCGCGCCGACATCGTGCCCGGAACGCGCGGTGGCACCACCTGCGATCGCGGCATCATCGAGCTGGTCGACTCTCACTTTCGCGCGGCCGGTCTCTCTGTAAGTCACGACGATCCCTACAAGGGCGGCTTCACCACGGGGCATTACGGAAGGCCCCGCGAGCACTGGCACGCGATCCAGATCGAGATCAACCGCGCGCTTTATGTCGACGAGCGCACCTACGAGCCGCGCCAGCCGGGCTTCGACGAGCTGCAGGTCCTGCTCGACTCATTGGTGGTCGAGCTGGGCCGCTACGCGCCGGCTTGAACTCGCGCGTGACCCGCCGGCTGATCGGCGCGTGCGCATCGGTGAAGGCCTACTTGTTGGCGGCCGTGTCGGCGACCAAGTTGCCGCCCGAGCGCACCTCAAGGCGGTAGCAACTATTGGCTGTTTGGAGAAAGAAGACTTCGTCTCCGACAAGCCGCAGCACGCGCTTGACCGGTGTGGTGACATATTCGTGCAAGCCATCGGGGAACTCGATGACGACGACAGCGCCGTTACGAGGGGGCCTGATGAGGCGACCGGCAACCACCCGGCCTCCCTTGCGTCCCAGCTTGCGCAGAACGACATCCACGATAGGAGAAGCTAGCATAGGCGCGAGGCCTGGCAAAGCAGGTTAGGTCTTGGGCGATCGAATTTTTCTTGTGTTCCTGGATTCCAACTTCGCCTGAATCGGTAGCATTCACACATTTGTTTACGCGCCGTGGTTGCGTGCTGTTTTTCTCAAGCGAGCGGTATTGCTGGGGTTTTGGGGCCAGCGTCAGGGGTGCATGTGGGCCTGGGTGGGCGCACGGTCGGCCCCGCCCGCAAAAGGGTTTCAGCGAAGCTCGAATCGCGTAGAGACGATCATGCGCGTCGGCTCGAGCGACGTGGCCAGCGCTGCGAGTTTCGGCCCGATGCAGGCCTCGACGGCCTTGGGCGCGATACGCCGGGCTCCCTCGCTGCGATCGCGGATGCGAACGCCGCCGGCGTGCGCACCCGTGAAGTCCAGCCGCAGTTCACCCCAACCCTTGCCCGGATTGTGGCTGTCGCAGGTCTGAAGCAGTGACAGGGCCTGCCAGATGTCCCGCTCCAGCTCGCGGTCGCGCGGGCAAGGGAAGGGGCCGCTGCCCTGGGGGACACCCTCGCAGCGCAGGTAGGCCAGCATGCCGGGAACCAGGTGTCGTAGGACGCGCTGTGGCGCCTCGGCCGACGCCGCCGCGGAGCGCTGTCCCGGGGACTCGGGGGCGCCCTCGGTCGCGATCTCGGACCCGGTTCCGGACTCGGACTCGGCGTCGGGTCGCGCTGCGTTGCCGACACCCGCAGCCACGGCGGCCGGCAGCGCCTTGGGAGGCGGCGCAGCCTTGGGAGGGGGGGCAGCCGCCGGCCCATGGACGGGCTGCGGTTCCGTGGCGGAGGGTTTTGCGGGCCGCTGCGGGCCCACAGGCGCCGCGTGCGCGCCCGACTCCGGGGGAGGTTGCACCTGCGGCGCTTCGATGGCCCGCGCCATCGGCTCGGCGAATCCCTGGACCGCAGCCTCGAAGCGGCCATCGGGCGCCTCCGGCGTGGCGGCGGCCGGCGCCGCCGCGGGATCGGCCGGCCGCGAAAGCGCCTGCGGCGCAAATAGGCCCACCCCGAAGCAGAGCATGGCGATGGTCGCGAGCGCTGCCGGCGCGGGTCGGTCGGCCGCCGGATTGGGCACTTCGATGCGTGCGCGCGAAGCCATGGTTGTTGAATAGCGGAAGCCGTCGGCCACGGCCACCCTTCAGCGCCTCGCCCTTGACCCCCGCTGCGCCCGGGGCGCAAGCTTCGGAACTCCATGGGCGGCGGTGCAGCGACGCGAGCGACGTTCGGCCAGGCGCTCGCCCGCGGCGCGCTGGTGCTCGACGGCGCCATGGGCACGGCCCTCTACGAGCGGGGGGTGCTTTACAGCAATAGCTTCGACAGCCTGTGCCTGAGCCAGCCGGAGCTGGTCGGCGCCGTGCACCGCTCCTACCTGGACGCTGGTGCGGTGGTGCTCGGCACCAATTCCTTCGGTGCCAATCGCATGCGCCTGGCGCTGCACGATCTGCAGGACCAGGCCGCGGACATCAGCCGCGCCGCCGTGGTCCTGGCGCGCGAGGTGGCCGGCGATCGGGCCCATGTGTTGGGCTCGGTGGGGCCCACGGGGCGGCCCTGGAAAACGCTGGGCGAGGCCGAGCGGCCCGAGGTGACCGCGGCCTACCGCGAGCAGATCGGGGCGCTGCTCGAGGCCGGTGTCGACGCGCTTTTGCTCGAGACCTTCCGCCAGCCCGAGGAGCTCGCGGTGGCCCTGCAGGTCGCCCTCGAGCTCAGCGCGGGCGGCTGCCCGGTGGTGGCCTCGGTGTCGTTCGATCCCTTCGGCACCATGGCCGATGGCACCGGGCCCGAAGCCATGGCCCAGCGTCTGGCCGAGGCCGGCGCCGATGCCCTGGGCGTCAACTGTGCCGACGGTCCGGCGGGGGTGTACGAGATGGCCACCCGCATGCTCGGCCCGGGCCTGCCGGTGCTGGCGCAGCCCAATGCCGGCCTGCCCCAGCGCGTCGACGGCCGCTTCGCCTACATGGCGACGCCCGAGTACTTCCAGCTCTACGCCCGGCGTCTGTTCAAGGCTGGCATTCACGGCGTCGGCGGCTGCTGCGGCACCACCCCCGAGCACATCCGCAAGATCGCGGCCGCCGCGCGCATGGTGGCCGGCGAGGGCGAGGCTGGCGATGGCGGTGGCATGCGCGACGAGGAGCCCATGGCGCCGAAGGTGGCCCCCGGCATCCAGGTGGTGCCACGGGAGCAGAAGGGGGCCATCGGGGCCAAGCTCGGGCGCGACTTCCTGGTCTCGGTCGAGGTCAACCCACCGCCCGGGCTGTCCCTGGACAGGGCGCTCGAGGGGGCCCGGCTGCTGCGCGACGGCGGTGTGGACATGATCAATGTGGCCGACGGGCCGCGCGCCAGCGCCCGCATGGGCAACCTGGCCCTGTGCGTGCGCGCGCAGCAGGAGCTGCAGATGCCGGCCCTGATGCACGTCACCACCCGCGACCGCAACCTGCTGGGTCTGATCGCGCATCTCTTGGCAGGTCACGAGCTGGGCGTGCACAACCTGGTGGTGATCACCGGCGACCCGCCCAAGATGGGCGACTTCCCCGACGCCACGCCGGTCTACGACGTGGACTCGGTGGGCCTGTTGCGTATCATCGACGGCCTCAACCGCGGTATCGACCCCGGCGGCAAGCCGCTGATGGATGCGACGCGCTTTCTGTGCGCCACCGGCGCCGAGCCGGCCGCTGTCGATTACGACAGGGAGATCCGCCGGCTCGAGGCCAAGGCCCGCGCCGGCGCCGACTACGTGATGACCCAGCCGGTCTACGACATCGACGTGCTCGAGCGCTTTCTCGACGACACCGAACGCATCGGTCTGCCGACGCTGGTGGGGCTTTTGCCCCTGGCCAGCCACCGCAACGCGGAGTTTCTGCACAATGAGGTGCCGGGCATGCGAGTGCCGGAGGCGATCCGCGAGCGCATGCGCGCGGCCGGCTCGGGTCCGTCGGCGCGGGCCGAGGGCGTGCAGGTGGCCCGCGAGATGCTCCTGCGCGTGCGCGACCGCGTCGCTGGCGCCTACATCATGCCGCCCTTCGGCCGCTACAAGCTGGCGCTGGATGTGATCAAAGGCATCGTGCGATGAGGCTTGTGTGGTTTCTGTCGCTGGCGTTGTGCGCCTGCGGTGGTGTGCCCCGGCCGCGCTACGCCCACAGCGATCCGTTGGCGCTTCTGGTCCAGCATCGCGAGGCACGCAGCCAGGTAATGGCGATTCGGGCCGAAGCCAAGGTCGACCAGCGCGCCGAGCGCGGGCGCATCAAAGGCCGCGTGCTGATGTTCGTACAGCGTCCGGGACGCCTGCGCTTCGACGCCATGACGCAATTTGGACCCGTCGCGATCCTGACCAGCGACGCTACGCACTTCGCCTACAGCGACCTGCGCGAAAAACGCTTTCTGCACGGAGCCACCTGTCGAAAGAACATCGCGCGCATGTTGGGCGTGCCGCTGTCAGTGCAGGAGGCCACCGAGCTGTTGCTCGGCGGTAGTGCTGCCATGGAGCACGCGCGCGCCGAGCTGCGCTGGCATGACGAGGGCTTCTACCGCGTCGAACTCTTGGCCAAGGACGGCCGCAGCCAGCAGATCGACCTGGGGGTTCACGATGCCGATCTCGAGCTGCCCGCCGACCGCCAGCGCCTGCGGCTTTTGGCCTCGCGCGTGCGCGACGCGAGGGGCACGACCATCTGGAGCGCCCGCTACGACGACTACCGGATGCTCGAGGGTGAGGTCGCTGTCGAAATGCCTTTCGAGGTGCAGATCGAGCAGCCCGGCCGCGGCAGCGACACCCTGATCCGCTTCAAGGAGGTGGCCCTAGACGCCGACGTGCCTGACGCGGCGTTCACCCAGCAGGCCGCGCCCGGCATGGTCGTCGAGGAGGCTGCCTGTGACTGACGGGCCACCAGATGCGTCCGATAAAGCGCCCGAAAGGCCCGAGCAGGCCTTCAAACCCCGCTCGACACGCGAGGTGCCGCGCTTTGCCGGGGCCAGCTCCTTCCTCCGGCTGCCCTTCCACGACGACCCGCGCGACGTGGATGTGTTGATCTGCGGTGCCCCCTTCGACGGCGCCACCACCTACCGGCCCGGCGCCCGCTTTGGCCCGCGCGCTGTGCGCGAGGCCAGCGCCCTGACCCGCGGCTACCACCCTGCGAGCGGCGTCGATCTCTTCGAGCGCCTGCGCTGCGCTGACGGCGGCGACATCCTGTGCGTGCCGATGGAAATCGAGCGAACGCTCGAAAATATCCGGGCGCGCGTGGCCGAGGTGCTCGCGGCCGGTGCCGTGCCGGCGCTGGTGGGAGGTGACCACAGCATCAGCCTGGGGGCGCTTCGGGCCGTGGCCGCGCACCATGGGCCGGTGGGACTGGTCCACATCGACGCACACGCCGATACCTTTGGGCCCGCCTGGGGGGTCGACCTGCACCATGGCACGGTCTTTCGCCACGCCCAGCAGGAGGGGCTGCTCAGACAGGGGGGCGTGCTGCAGCTCGCCATCCGGGGCCCCCTGACCTCGGCGTCGGACCTGGATTTCGCCCACGCGGCGGGCTTCGAGCTGCTGATGATCGACGCGATCAAGCGCGATCTTGCGAAGGTGGAGGCCCGGTTGGCGCGTGCCGCCGCCTCGGGCCCGCTCTATCTCAGTTTCGACATCGACGCGGTCGACCCGGCCTACGCCCCCGGCACAGGCACCCCGGTACCCGGCGGGCTGACCAGCTACGAGGCGCTGTGCCTGGTGCGGGCGCTTGCGGGCGCCCAGCTGGTCGGTCTCGACCTGGTGGAGATCTCCCCCGAACGCGATCCGGGCGGCCAGACGGCCCTGCTGGGAGCGAGCCTGCTGGCCGAGGCACTCTCGGTGTTGGCGGCCTCACGCTGAGGATCGAAGCGCACAGCAGATGATAGACGAGCCAAATTCGAGGGGTTTTCTATTGCTCTGTGGCGTGGCGCCCGGTAAACAGAGCGCCGTGCCGAGGCGTGGCCGTTCAGGGTCGACCTACATGTGGTGGATCCTGTCGCGATCGTGCATGATCGCGTGCCTGCTCGCCCCGCCCACGGCCCTCGGCCTCGGATCCGGTTGTGGAGGCGCCGGGGCGTCTGCCCGAGATGCGGATCGTTCGATGAAGCAATACGAGTTGGCGATAGGGTTGCGCGGCGAGGGCAATACGCCCGGTGCGCTGCAGGCCCTTTATCGCGCCATCGAGCTGGATTCGGAAAACAGCAAGGCCCATCTGCTGCTGGCGACCTTCTTTCTGCTCGAGCGTGACGACAACCCGCCCCATCACGACGCCGAGGCCGAAAAGCACTTCCGCGAGGCCCTGCGCATCCAGGAGTCGGAGCAGGCTCGGCCCGAGTCCATTATCGCCTCCGACGCCCGCAACGGCTTGGGCGTGCTCTACATCCACCAGCAGCGCTACGACGAAGCGATCGTCGAGCTCAAGGCCGCCGTCGCCGACCTCTTCAATCGCCAGACCTTCATGGCCTGGGGCAATCTGGGCTGGGCTTACTACGAAAAGGGCGACTACAAGGCCGCCGTCGATGCCCTCGAGCGCTCGGTCAAGCAGCATCCGCGCTTTTGCGTGGGCTTCTTTCGGCTCGGCCGCACGCTGCTGAAGACCGAGAGCTTCGAGCGCGCCGAGGAGGCGCTGACGCGGGCGCTGGAAGTCGACCAGCGCTGCGAATCCTTTCAGGACGCCTGGCACCTGCGCGGCGAGGCGCGCATGAAGCTCGGAAACCGCGAGGACGCCCGCGGCGACTTCGAGCGCTGCGTCGAGCTGGACGCCAAGAACGAGGCCGGGCAGGCCTGCACGCGCTACCTGGAGGCGACTTTCTGATGCGGCCGCTGCACACCGATGGCGGCGACGTGCCGTCCCATGGAACGCCGGTTGGGAACTCGGTCGGTAGTTACCTCCGGCGCGAGCGTGAGCGGAAGCACATCTCGGTGGCGGAGCTGTCGCAGACCACGCGCATCCCGGTGAGCGTGCTGCTGCAGATCGAGGAGGACCGCCGCGAGGAGCTGCCCGCCGATGTCTTCGTGCGCGGCTTCCTGAGGGCCTATTCGCGGGCTCTGGGACTGGACGAGGAGCACGTGCTCGCGCGCTACGGTCGCACCGAGGTCAGCGACGCGCCGCCTTCGCTGCCCGTGGTCTACCCCCCTGACTCGGGGCGTCGCTTTGGCATCGCCATTGCGCTGTTCATCCTGCTGATCCTCTTTACGCTCGCGCTGTCGATCGTGTTGCGGCCGCGCCATCGCGACACGCCGGTCGAGCTTTCCCAAGGGCGGTCTCCGTGCGCGGTCGAAGTGACGTCAGCGAAGCACTCCTCTTGCGCAGCGTCGACTACCGCGACGCCGACCGCATCGTCACGCTGCTGACGGCCCGGCACGGCAAGCTCGCTTTCATCGCGCGCGGTGCCCGGCGCAGCAAGAAGCGCTTCGGCGGTGCGCTGCAGCCTTTCGCTGTGCTCGGGGTCGAGGTCACACTGCGGGGCTCGCAGCTCGGCACCCTGCTGCGGGCCGAGGTCTCGCGCGCCTTCCCCACACTGCTGGGCGATCTGGATCGCCTGGCGGTGGGCTACGCAATGCTCGAGCTTTTGGCCGAACTCAGCCCCGAGCGCCAGGCCGACGCCGGGATCTTCGCGCTGGCGTTGGAGGCGCTGGCAGCGCTCGATGCGGCCGAACTCTCGCCGCTACCGCTCTTGCTCGCCTTCGAGCTGCGCCTTGTCGCGCTGGCCGGCTTTGCGCCCAACCTGCAGAGCTGCGGCGGCTGCGGCAAGCGCCCGGGCCCGGAGCAGGCCGCGCTCTTCGATCCGCGCAGGGGCCATCTGGTGTGTCGCGACTGCGGTGGCGCCCGCGAGCGGCTCTCGGCGCGTGCGCGCGGGGCGCTCGGGGCCGCGCTGGCCCAGGACTGGAAGCCCCTGCTCTTGGCCGACTGGGCCGGGCCGGGGGAGTTGACGAGCCTTCGCCAGGCGATCGAGCGCTTCGTCGAGCACCGTATCGGCAAGTCCCTGAAGTCCCTGCCCTGGTCGCCATCGGAGGCGCAGGCCAACGAGGAGCCATGTGATGAAGGATGACGATCAATTCGAACTGGTCGAGGTGCACGCACCGCGCGGCGCAGAGCATATGACCGCCGTCTTCGCCGACGAACATCGGGTCGAGCTGCCGCATCGGGTATTGCGAGGCTTCTGTCCCTGTGCCGGTTGCCAAGGTCATGACGCCGGCTGCCGTTTCGTCGAGGGCGGCGACCTCACGTTGTCGGAGGTAATCGAGGTGGGCAACTATGCGCTGCGACTGACATGGGGGGATGGGCACTCCACGGGCATCTACAGCTTTCGCTACCTGCGCGCCCTATGCGCCTGCGTCCACTGTTGTTCAGGTGATCCCACCGCACGCACTTTCGAACGCCGGCCGTGACAGCGGGCGATCGCAAGCGCGTCGGCCATGGGTTACAATTGCTGGGCTCGAGTCAGCTGCGCAGCCTGATCCGGCGGCTGCGCGCGCCCAGCCCCCGACCACTGCATGCCCCTGCGCGTTTTGATTGTCGATGACTCCAACGCCATGCGCGCCTTCGTGCGGGCTGCGCTGGAGGATGACCCGGCGTTACAGGCGCAGGTAGAGGAAGCCGAAAGCGGCTTCGAGGCCCTGCGTGTGCTGCCGCGGCAGACGTTCGATCTGGTGGTGTTGGACGTGAACATGCCCAACATCAACGGCCTGGAGCTGATCCCTTTCATCCGCAGTAGCGAGCGTCACGCACAGACGCCGCTTTTGATGATCAGCACCGAGGCATCCGAGCGCGACCGCGAGCGCGCGCTGTCACTGGGGGCCAACCGCTACCTGTCCAAGCCGTTTTCGTCGGAGCAGCTGGTCGACATGATTCGCCAGTTGCGCGCCGACGCGGCCGATGCGGGAGGCCCTTGACGCGCTCGCCCACGATCGCGCGCTGGGCCCTTCGGCGCTGACCCCACTGCCATGTCGCAATCCGAAGACGATCGAGCACGCGCGGAATTTCTGGCTGAGGCCCAGGAGATTGTCGAGGCCCTGTCGAGGGACCTGCTGGTGCTCGAGGATGCCAACAAGCGCGGGCTGACCTTGCCGGAGACCGTCAATGACGTCTTCCGCGGCGTGCACACGCTCAAGGGTTTGGCGGGCATGTTCTCCTTCGAGCGCATCGCGGAGCTGGCCCACGTTTTCGAGGATCTGCTCGAGGCTTTGCGCCTGGGTCGCGTGCCCATGGACGGTGGTGTGCTCGATCTGCTCTTCGAGGGTGCCGAGGGCTTTCAGCACCTCTTGGCCGGCGCGCAGCGCTCCGACGCGGCGGTGGACGTCGATGTGGAGGGCTTGCTCGCGCGCATCGCGGCGCTGGAACCGGGCGCCGCCAGCCAGCGCGACATCCTTTCCGATTACGACATCGATCCGAACATCCTGTCGGTGCTCACCGAATACGAGGAGCACCGGCTGCGCAGCAGTTTCGAGCAGGGCCGGACCGTCTACCGTTTTCGCCTGCAGCTCGCCCTCGATGCCATCGACACGTCGCTGGCCGGGCTCAAGGAGCGCTGCTCCGGTGTGGCCGAGGTGCTCAGCTACCTGCCGAGTTCGAGTGCCGAGGTCAAAGACGCCATCGAGATCGAGTTGCTGATCGCCACGCGCGTCAGCCCCGCCGAGCTGCGTGAGACGCTCGATCGCCCCGACGGTCTGCTCATACCCATCGAGCGCAAGCGCCGTGACTCGATCGCGCCGCGTATGGATGCCGAGGCGGGCATGGCCGCCGCGTCCTTGAACCAGGCGGCCCCCGAGGTGGAGCCCAGTGAGGACACGGGCAGTCTCAGGTCGTTGGCCAATGTGGTGCGCGTGGACATCGGTAAGCTCGACCACTTGATGAACGTGGTCGGCGAACTCGGCTCGCTGCGCTCGAGCTTCGTGCAGCTGGTGGAGCGACTGCGTGCGCACAGCACCGACCGTGAATTGATCTTCGAGGCGCAGCGGATTCAGCGGGGCTTCCAGCGGCACCTGGGCGAAGTCCAGTCCAGCGTGCTGGGCGTGCGCATGGTTCCCCTGTCTCAACTCTTCGACAAGTTGGCTGTGATTGTGCGTCAGCTCGCGCGCGACCAGGGCAAGGAAGTTCAGCTGGTGGTCAAGGGAGCGGAGACCGAGGTCGACAAGCTGATCGCCGAGGAGATCGCCGACCCGCTGATGCACATCGTGCGCAACGCCATCGATCACGGCATCGAGTCACGCGATGAGCGCGAACGGCTCGACAAGCCCAAGGTGTCGAATTTCGGCATCCGGGCTTTTCCCCGGGGCAACCATGTTGTGATCGAGTTACGCGACGATGGTCGCGGTATCGATCCCTCGCTGGTGCGCGAAACGGCGGTTCGTCGCGGCGTGCTGAGCGAGCACGAAGTCGGCGACATGACGCCCGAAGACTTGATGGAGGTGATCTTCCGTCCGGGCTTCAGCACCCGTGAGGTGGTGACGGGAATCTCGGGCCGCGGTGTGGGCATGGATGTGGTCAAGACGAATATCAACCGCCTGGGCGGCGCGGTTGAAATCGCCAGCGAACTCGGTCGGGGCACGACATTCACGATCACACTGCCGGTTACCCTCGCGATCATCAGTGCTTTGTTGTTTCAGACTCGCGGGCGAGTGATGGCGATTTCGCTGTCGGCGGTGCGCGAGGCGTTGCGCTTCGAGGATTACGCGCTTCGGACCGTGGAGGGGCGCGAGGTGCTGGACCTGCGCGGTGAGACGCTGCCCCTGTGTCGGTTGGCCGAGCTCTTCGGCCTGTCCGACGGGAAGTCCGTACCGGAGCGAATGCTGCGGACGGCGACGCGACGGCGCCGGGTGCACGGCGGGGAAGCGCAGCAGGCCGACGATGCCGAGGTCTTTTCATCGGAGCCCCCGGTGAAGTCCCGCAGCGGGGCGGGCTTCGTGATCGTCATCGTTGTGGGCAATCGTCGCCTGGGGCTGGTCGTCGATCGGTTGCTCGGCCAACAGGACATCGTGATCAAGCCGCTTGGCAGGAGCCTGTCGTCGGTGCCGGGCATCTCCGGAGCGACCGACCTCGGAGACCAGCGACTGGTCCTGGTGGTGGACGCTCCGGCGATCATCGACGAAGCCCTCCTGGGCCGCTGGCTGCGGCCGTCGCTTGGAGGTCAAGCATGAGTGAGGCGCCGCCGCTGGCCTCCAGGTCGGAGGCGCCCGAGCTGGAGCGCGTCGACGAGACCGGTACGCGCGAGTTTCTCGCCTTTCGACTCGGACAAGAGCGCTATGCGCTGCCGCTGTCGACCGTGCGTGAGATTCTGCGCATCCCTCACGTCACCGAAGTACCGCGCTGTCCCGAAGAAGTGATCGGCGTGACTTCGGTGCGCGGCACGGTGACCACCGTGTTGGACCTCCGCGTGCGGCTGCGCATGCCCTGCGAACGCGTGACTGCGCGTGCCCGCATCTTGCTCGTCGATTGCTGGGGCGAACCGATCGGCATGTTGGTCGACGAGATCCTGCAGGTCTACCGCCTGCGTGAGGACGAGGTGGAACTCACCTCCGCTCTTGGTTCCGAGGGCAGCGGCTATGTGATGGGCATTGGCCGTCCCGGCAGCTCGAGTCGCCGACGTGATGCCAGCGGCGGTGCCCGCGTTCAGGAGGTCTTGATCCTGCTCGATGGCATCGCGCTGATGAAGGAATATCGATCATGAGGCGCTCGGCGATTTCGCGCGAAGGTCGGCGTCTGGTCGGCTTCGAGGTCGGTTCGGTGGCCTACGGCATCGATATCGATCGCGTGCGCGCGATCGTGCGACCGCTGCCGCTGCAGCCCCTGCCGCACATGCCCGAGATGGTGGCTGGTGTGGCCGATCATCGCGGCGTTCTGATCCCGGTGCTCGACCTCAGGCGACGCTTCGGTCTGGTCGCCGCGGCGCCCGATCGCGCCGCGCGCTGGATCATCGTCACCCGCGAGCGGCGCCTGGTGGCGTTGATCGTGGATCGGGCGAGCGAGGTATTGACGGTCGATGAAGGGCAGGCTCGCGGCATTCCGGAGCTGGGCTCGGGCGCCGAAGACCGGGCCATCGCTGGTGCCTACAACCACCGTGGTCGCATCGTCTTCGTTTCGGACATCGACCGCGTGACGGAAATCGCAGACCGTTTGACCTTGCCGACGGGGCAGCCGGCGAGCGCCATCGAGGCCGTCGGCGAAGGGGAGCGCGATGGAGCCGGCTGAGGTCGATGCCCTGCTCGCGGCCGAGCATGCCGAGCAACGCAGGCAGGCGGTGCTGGCGATGGTCAAACTCGACCCGTCGGAGGTGGTGCCGCGGCTGTTGCGCGCCCTCGGCGACAGCGACTGGCGTGTGCGCGAGGAGGCCCAGCGCATCGGGGCCAACTTGGCCATCGACGAGGCGCTGCTTTCGGCCTTGATCGGCGCGGTGGCCCAGCCCGACAACGTCGGCCTGCGCAATGCGGCACTCGCCCTGCTCGGGGCATTGGGCGAGCGCGCCAGCTCCGCCCTGCTCGACGCTTTCAAGGCCGCCGAGCCGACCGCGCGCAAGTTCGTGGTCGAAGCCATCGCCGGTACCGGGGATCGGCGTGCCGTGCCGCTGCTGTCAGACGTGGCAGTGGCATCCGACCTCAATGATGCAGCCGGTGCCATCGAGGCCCTGGGCCGCATCGGTGGTGCAGAGGCAGAAGCCGCGCTCCGGCGAGTCCTCGGCTCCCAGGAAGTCTACCTACGGATGGCGGCGCTGCAGGCGCTTGACCGTATGCGGGTGACGCTGCCCTGGGAGCAATTGGAGCCGCTGCTTTCAGAACGTCTGGTCTTCCGGGTGGCGCTCTCGGCCCTGGGGCGCACCGGTCATGTGGCTGCGGTGGCTCCGCTGCTTTCGGCCCTTGCCGAATCGTCCAGTCGGTTGGCGGCGATGGCCGCCGGTGCGCTGTGCGAACTCGCGGCTTCGGAACAGGGTGCCGAGGCCGTGGCGCGGGGGATGTTGGGTCTGGGACAAGACGCGCGCTCGCGCTTGCGCGAGCTGGCGCTCGAGGGTGAAGGGGAGGCTGCGCGCGCGGCTGTCGAGCTTTTGTGCCGCGCTCGCGATCCCGAGGTGTTGCCCGCCGTCGTGGAATGCGCCTGTCGCAACGAACTTGCTGACGGCGCCGAAGCTGCGATTCGGGCCTGGGGTTACGACGCGGCCAGGGCGCTGTTATCGCTTTACCAGACCGACGTGGATGCACCGCGCGCGCCAGCGACGCTGGAGCTTGGCTCCGACCTGGCCGCATCCTTGTCCTCGGGCGCGGTGACCGCAGCTTTCGGCGGGCAGCCCGGGGGCGACTTCGTCGTCGAGCTGCGAGGGGCCCTGCGCGCGGCCATGCAGTCGCGTCAGTCCGAGCTGATGGCCGCGGCGACGCGGGCCATGGCGCAATGGGCCGAGCCCGGCGATGCGGGGCGGCTGGTGGCGCTGGCGGGCTCCAGCCACGCCGAGGTCTGTGAGGCGGCGCGGCTGGCGCTGACGGCGCTGGTGGAGCGCGACAGCGAGGCGGTGGGGCGGGCGCTCCTTGGGGTCAACCTGGAGGGGCCCTCGGGCCAGATGTTGGTCGAGTTGATCGCGCGTACCGGCGGTGAGGCGGCTTTCGATCGGTTGCGCACGGCGCTTCTGGCCCCCGACCCCGCGACGCGAAGCGCGGCGATTCGAGCGCTTTCGCGATTGCACGGGCTGAAGGTGGGCGAGGCCATCGCGATGGCGCTGACCGATGAGTCCAGCGAAGTTCAGCTGGTGGCGGCCGAGGCCCTCGGCGGTCTGTTGCAGCGCGGCGAAGGCAGCGAGCTCTTGCTGCAGTCGCTTTTGGTCGCCCTCGACGGGCCCGCGCCGCAGGTGCAGGAGGCGGCGGCGCGGGCACTGCGCTGGGCCGAGGCGGGTTCCGAGGTCGACGATGCGCTGTCGCACTGGGCCCAGGCCGGCGGCGCCGAGCTTCGGGTCATCGCGATTGACGCTCTGGTCGCGCGCGCATCGCCCTTGCTCGGTGCGGCGCTCGAACGGGCGCTTCAGGATGGCGAACCAAAGGTGGTCAAGAAGGCATTGAACACATACGCCGTTCAAGGTCCGTCTGATCCGTCGACGTTGATCGCGGCGCTCGAGCATCCGCTTTCGGAGATCCGTCGCGTGGCCATCGACCTCCTGTTGCGCCGCGGCGACGATCGCGCACTCGCGGCCCTTTTCGCCCATCGCGAGCGGGAGAGCGACGACGTGCTGCGCCAAAAGCTGGGCGATGCTCTCGCCGAACTCGGGCGGGGGCACTGAGGTGGCGCTTTTCTTCAACGCCGGCCCACGCCTGGAGGCGGAAGAGTTTCGTTTGATTCGGGATTTGGTCCATGGCTTCTGCGGCATCCGACTGGCCGACGAGTCGCGCTTGGCGGTCGAGCGCCGCCTCGGCGAGCGCCTCGATGGATTGGGGCTGCAGAACTTCGCGGAGTACTGCGAGCTGCTGAGTCAGACCGGCCGCGGTCAGGGTGAACTCGAGCACGCCGTCGACTTGCTCACCACCAACGAAACCTATTTCTTTCGCGAGCGGCCGCAGCTGCAAGCCTTCGAGAATGAAGTCTTGCCCCAGCTGCGCGAACTGTGCGCGCTGCGAAGGAGTCTGACGGTGTGGAGCGCGGGCTGTTCCACAGGTGAAGAGGTCTACACGCTGGCCATCCTGATCGCGCGTAGCGGCCTGTTCGCCGGCTGGGACGTACGCGTTTTCGGCAATGACATCTCGCGCCGCGTGCTCAAGACGGCCCGGCGCGGCGTCTACCGCGGCTCGAGTTTTCGCGCCATGCCCGAGGGCTGGAAAGCGCATTTCATCAAGACCCCCGACGGTTACATGGTCGAATCGAAGGTGCGGTCCATGTGTCACTTCGGCCATTTCAACCTGCTCGACCGCGGGCGCATCGCGCTGCTCGGCCGGGTCGACGCCATTTTTTGTCGCAACGTGATGATCTATTTTGGTGACGAGGCCAGGCGCAGCCTGATCGACAGCTTCTACGATAGGCTCACTCCGGGGGGATTCTTGATGTTGGGGCATAGCGAGTCGCTTTTGCACCTATCGACAGCGTTCGAACTTGCCCACCTCACGGGGGACCTGGCCTACCGCAAGCCCTCACAGCTTCCCTTCGTGCCAAGGGGGGCTTCATGAAGGGCGTCATAAGGGGCGGCACCAACGATACGATGAAGCCGGTGCGCGTGCTGGTCGTGGATGACTCGGTGGTCAACCGCCGGGTGATCGCCAAGCTGCTGTCGGCCTTGCCCGGGGTCAGTGTGGTCGGGGCGGCTGCCGACGGCGATGAAGCGCTGCAGGCGGCCCACGCCATGGATCCCGACCTGATCACGCTGGACCTCGAGATGCCGCGCATGGACGGCTTCACCTTTCTGCGGCTCTTGATGGCCAATCGGCCGACTCCGGTGGTGGTGATCTCCAGCCACGCGGGGCGCGATCACGTTTTCAGGGCGCTCGAGCTGGGGGCCATCGACTTCGTGGCCAAGCCCTCGCGGCGTCTGGATGAATCAAGTCAGGGCGTTGGCGAGCAGCTCGAGAAAATGGTCGCCCTGGTGCGCGGCCTTTCGCCCAAGCAGCTGAGAAAGAGGCCGCCCCCGTTGCTGGCAGCCGACGCGGCCTCCCGCTCGCGGCAGTCCGGGATCGGCTCTGAGGCGCCTGCGCCACCAGCGCCGGTGATCGCCATCGGAGCGTCCACCGGCGGTCCAAGGGCGCTGCTTCAGCTATTTCAGGCCCTGCCCGATGGCGCCAACGCTGCCATTGTGGTGGCCCAACACATGCCCGAGCGCTTCACCCGGACATTCGCCGAGCGGCTCGCGCGTCAGAGCGCCTTTCGGGTGCGCGAAGCGGCACATCGCATGGTCCTGATGCCCGGCGACGGTTTGGTCTGTCCGGGCGGGCGCAGGCTCGAGCTTGGGCGCGTGGGTCCGGCATTGCAGACGCGCGTGACGCATCCTGCGAGTACCGACCGCTATGCGCCCTCGGCCGACCGGCTGCTGGCGAGCGTGGCTGCGGCGGCCGGGGAGCAGGCGGTGGGCGTGATTCTGACCGGAATGGGGGATGATGGCGCGCGCGGAGTGCGGGAGATCAAGGAGCGGGGCGGGCGCGTTCTGGTCGAATCGCGTGATACGGCGGTGCTCGCGGGGATGCCTGAGGCCGCGATCCGCACCGGCTGCGTCGACGAAGTTCTGGAGCTTCCAAAGCTGATCGAGCGTGTTTGCCAACTTGTGGCCCCGTTAAGGTAGAATCGACTTCCGTGGACGAAGACAACGGCGACAGGCGATCACGCGCACCGGCCAGTGATGCTCCGGTGGACTTGCGCCATGAACGCGAGGATGTGCTGCGGACCTTCCTGCGCAAGGGCATCGAGCTCACCGAGGACCTGATTTCCGACAACGCCGCGTTGAAGCGCCGGGTCGAGGGTCTGGAGCAGGAAAACGCCACCTTGCGCCGGCAGGTCGCCCACGACGACGCCATGCGGGAGCTGCTGTCGAAGATCCAGCAGCTCGAAGCCGAGCGCCTGTCCATTCTCTCGCGCTCGGCCGAACTCGAGGACACCACACGCCAACACGAGGGGCGCCACGAGCAGATCGAGGCCGAACTCAACGATCTGGCGAGTCTCTACGTCGCCAGTCAACAGCTGTCGGGGACCCTGAAGCCGGCCCGCGTGGTGCAACACATCTGCGAGATGCTGGAGCAGCTGGTGGGCGCCCGCCGCTTCGTGCTCTATCTGGTCGAGACAGGCGTCACCCATGCGCTTCCGGTAGCTCACATCGGCTTCGACGAGAACCTGCCGCGTTTGGCGCTCGAAGGCGGCGCCATTGCCGACGCTTGCCTCACCGGTGTCGATCGCATCCACGAGCCGGACGAAGTTCCCGAAGGCGGTGAGCCGCTGGCCGTGATCCCGTTGGTCATGGGCGATGTCTGCGTTGCCGTGATCGCCGTCTACGAGCTGCTCGAGCACAAGACCGAGTGGGCCACGGTCGACCGCGAACTCTTTCACCTCCTGCGTCGACATGGAGCGATTGCGTTGATCGGCGCCACCCTGTATCACGACGCGCCGGACGCCCGGAGCGTGCTTCAGGCGCTCGCTTCGATTCCGGTACAGCCCAAGCAACCGCGCCGCGCTTCGGAAGGAAGCGAGGTCCAGAAGGGAGATTCGAGCTGATGGCGGAGTACTCGTGCCTCGTCGTAGAGGACTCTCCAATGATGCGGCAACTGATCGTCTTCGCGCTGTCGCGGGTCAAGAATGTGCACGTGACCGAGGCGGACGACGGGATCACGGGCCTCAAGGAGCTGGCGGCGGCCCGCTTCGATCTGATCATCACCGACATCAATATGCCCGTGATGGATGGGCTCAAGCTGGTCAAGCGCGTCCGCATGGACGATCGGCACAAGGATGTGCCGGTGATCATCATCACCACCGAGGGTTCCAAGGAAGACCGCGAGCGGGCGATGGCGTTGGGCGCCTCGGCCTACATCACCAAGCCGATTCAGGCACCCCAGGTCATCGCACGGGTGAAGGAACTGCTGAAGATCAGTTGAGTAGCGGCGCGATGGTGGCGATCAAAATCTGCGGGCTCACCTGCGTGAGCGATGCGCTTCAGTGCGTCGAGGCGGGGGCGGATGCCATTGGCTTGAACTTCTACCCCGGCTCGCCCCGCTGCATCGACGTGGAGCGCGCGCGGGAAATCGTCGAGGCGGTCGGCGACCGGACGCTTACTGTGGGGGTCTTCGTCGATCTGGAGGCGGACGCGATCGAAGCCACCAAAGAGGCCACGGGTCTGCGCTGCGTGCAACTGCATGGCCACGAGCCACCGGAGCTGCTCGAGCGATTTCTGCCCCACGCCTACAAGGCCATCCGGGTTCGCGATGCGTCGAGTCTCGCTGAGGCGCGCCGCTTCGGTGGTCAGCACATTCTGCTCGATGCCTACGTTGCCGGTCAGGCCGGCGGAACCGGCCAGGTCTTCAACTGGGAGCTGGCCCGCGAGTTTGCCCGCGAGCGCAAGGTCACGCTGGCCGGCGGGCTGACGCCCGGCAATGTGGCAGAGGCGGTGGCGCAGGTGCAGCCGTTTTGCGTGGATGTGGCCAGCGGTGTCGAGTGGAGTCCGGGGCGCAAGGATCGCGCGCTCGTCGAGGCCTTTGTGCGCGCGGTGCGGGAGGCGGTCGGGCCCGAGGTCAGAAGCCAAAGTTGAGCTGTGCCGGCGCAAGCCGGGTCGAGCCCCCGACGGGCGGAAGCTGGAAGTCGTCGAAGCCTGTGGTCCCATGGCTGAGCCACACGAAGCGCCGGTCGTCGAGGGGGCGATCGAATACGAAGCGGGCCTTCTTCACGCGTCCATCGCGCTCGACGGCGGTGACCTCGATGCGCAGGCCTGCGAGATCGATGCGGCTGCCGATGGGCAGGGGGCTGTCGGCGGCCCGGTAGAGTTCATCCAGCGGTTGACTCAGCAATCCGCCCTGGTAATGCAGCTCCAGGGTGCGCGCGTCGGGGCGTGAGACTTCGAGGGGATGCGAGCCGAAGGAAAGGGCGCGAAGACGCGCAGGCGGGGCTTTGTTCTCAAGCGCCGCCAGCACGGGAATCAACTTGACGTAGAAGTAATCCGGTGCCGAGACGACGATCAGGTCGCGTTCGGCGCCGCGCGTGAGGGCGTCCCGGGCGGCGTGCTCGGCCGGGGAGGTGAGGGCGACGCTGCAGGTGGTCAGTGGCAATAGCAGCGGTGAAAGCACGAGATGCAGACCGGTAAGCCCCGCCGTCGTAGGGCGGGCGAGGCGATGCCAACTGGGGGCTGCCGGCAGCCACAGGGCCTCGAGCATCAGGCCATGCCAGAGCTGCGACAGCAGGGCCATGGCGCCCAGGCCGACGAAGAAGAGCAGGCGATTGTTGGGATGGGTGCTGCAGGCGGGAACCAGCGCCGCCGCCATGCCCAGCGCCCAGAAGCGGGCCGTTTCGTCGCGTGCGAGCAGGGGGGCGATGCACACCCCGAAGACGACGAGCACGAGCAGCGAAAGCGCCAGGATCAAGCTCGGGTAGGGCGCGGGTGCAAAGAGGGCAGTCTCGGCCGGCGGCAGCGCCAGCTCGCCCAGCAGGAGAAGCGGAATGCGCTCGACCGCCGCGGCCGCGAAGACCAGCGGCTCGCGCGGGGGATCCAGGTAGAGACCGGAACCGTGTGCGCCGCGACCCAGGGCGCTGTAGGCCAGGCGCCATAGCGCAATCAGCAGCAGGTGGGGGGCGATGGAGCGCAGGCGACTCGGCCACGACGAGCGCTCGAGAAAGAGGGCGTAGGACACCAGATATCCGACGATGGCGATGGCGCCCTCGCCGGCCAACAGCGCTCCTAGCAGTAGTAGCGGCGACAGCAGGGCCATTGCCGTGCTGCCGCTGATGCGCCCGCGGTGGTGGCAGAGCAAGCTCGCGACGGCCAGGGCGGTGGCGATGGCGGCGTTGCGATTGGCGATCCAACCGACGGCGAAGCCGTGGCTGTGATCGAATGCGTACAGCAGCGCAGCCAGGCCCGCGACCGTGGTCGGCCCGAGCAGCGCCCGATACAGGCGGGTGGTCAGCGCGATGAGCAGGAAAAACCACAGCAGGCTGTGCAGGTGCTGAAGCGGTGCGTTGTCCGGCCACAGCAGGGCGTCGAGGCGATGACTGGCTTCGCTCAGCGGGCGAAAGAGCGAGACCAGCAGATCCTCTTCGATCCACCACGGTGCGTAACCTTCTTCCACCTGCCAGTGATTGATCTCACGCTCGCCGTTGGCGATGCCGAAGGGCGACTGGTAGGCCTCGAGTAGGGCCTCGGCGCCCGGTCGCTGCGAGAGCATGTAGCGATGGAAGTGATCGTCGAGGTGGAAGCCGATCAGCAGGCTGGGACAGGCCAGCAGACAGGCGATGAGGGCCAGGCGTCGGGGAAGCGAGGGATGCTTTAAAAACGCGGCCAGGCGGCCATCGGGCGCCGCATTCGGCTCGAGGTTCGCGGGCTCGAGGTTCGCAGGCTCGACGTTCGCAGGCTCGGCCACTGTCTACGATACCTATCAGATCGCCGGGGGCCCTTACCATTGGGCTCGAAGGCGGCGCCGAAATATCCGATACTGCCGAGCGTATGTGGACCCTGGTTCGCCGCCTGAGCCTGCGCCATCTGCGGGCTGCACCGCTGCGGTCGGGCTTGGTGGTGCTGGGAATCGCCCTGGGGGTTGCGGTGGTGGTGGCCTCGCGCGCCACCTCCGACTCCATGTTGCACACCTTCGACGAGCTGGTGGAGCGCGTTTCGGGGCGCGCGGAGCTGATGGTGGTGGGCAACGAGTCGGGAGTGCCCTCCGACCTGGTCGCCGAGATGGCGGCTGTGCCGGGCGTTGCCCACGCCGCCGCGGCCCTCGAGATCACCACGAGTTTCGCCAGCGACCGCCAGCCGTTGCTCATCCTGGGCGTGGACTTCCTTGGCGACACCCACTTTTTGCCCTTCCGCTCCGAAAACGGCGACGGCGACGTGGTCGACGATCCGCTGCTCTTCGTCAACGATCCCTCGGCGCTGCTGATCACGCGGACTCTGGCCAAGCGCCGTGGACTGTCCATCGACAGTGAGGTGACGGTGCTCAGCGCCGGCGGCACCACTACACTGACGGTGAAGGGCATCGTCGAGGATAGCGGGCCGGCGGCTTCCTTCGGCGGCCAGGTGGCGGTGATGTTCCTGGACGCCGCTCAGGTGGCTTTCGCGCGCGGGCGCCTGGTCGATCGTATCGACGTGGCGGTCACCCAAGGGCACGACGCCGCCGCCGTGGCCGCCGCCGTGGAGCGCGCGCTCGCGGGCAGCGCCCGGGTGGAGCGCCCCGAGGAGGTGGGCCGGCGCCTGCGCGAGCTGTCGGCGCCGCTCAGTGACGGCCTCGCGCTCAGCGGACTGGTGGCGCTCCTGGTCGGGGTCTTCATCATCTACAACGCCATCGGCATCGCCGTCACCCAGCGCCGCCGCGAGACCGGGGTGCTGCGCGCCCTGGGGGTGGTGCGTCGCCAGGTGGTCTTGCACTTCTGTCTCGAGGCGTTGGTGCTATCGCTGCTGGGTATCGGCGTTGGGCTCGTGCTCTCGCAGCAACTGGTGCAGGCCACCCACGCCCAGACCAGCGAAGCCATCAGCCGCATGTACGCCGCCAATCCGAGTTCGCCGCGCATCGGGCTCGAGCACGTGCTGTGGGGCGCAGGAGCCGGTCTGCTGATCTCCTTCGGTGCCGCGTTTCTGCCCGCCCGTCGCGGTGCGCGGCTGGCTCCGGTCTCGGCCCTGCGCGGCGATATCGAAAGCCGCGGCGGTGGCGTGCCCTATCGAGCGCTTGCCGTCGCGGGACTTTTATTGATGGGCGTTTCCTGGCTTCTGGCGCCCATGGGCAGCGAGTTGACCGCCTACCTGGCGACCTTTGGTGATCTGGCGGGGGCGGCGATGCTGGCGCCGTTGCTCGTGGTGGTGCTGAGGCGGGCGCTTTCGGGCGCGGCGCGCGGGCTCTTCGGCGTCGCCGGGCGTCTCGGCCTGGAGTATGTGGAGCGCGATCTGGGGCGCAGCACGGTCAACGTCCTGGCCCTGATGGTGGCGGTTTCACTGAGTGTTGCAGTCAGCGGCTGGTTGACGTCGTTCGAGCGCTCGATCCGCGATTGGTTCGAGCAGGTCACCGCCGCCGACATGGCCATCACCGCCGGCTCGCCCATCGCCGATCGCACCCAGATGCCGCTCTCGCCCGATGCGCTGGAGAAGCTGCAGGGCCTCGAAGGGGTCGAGGCGCTGCAGCCCATGCGCATGATCGAGCAGCGCCACGGCGAGCGCGCCTTTCGCCTGGTGGCCTCCGATACCCAGGTCTACCTGGAGCAGGCCGCGCGTCGGCACAAGCCCTGGCGCGTTTTGGACGGCCGTGATCCCATCGAGAGCGACGCGTTGTCCGAAGCGCCGCGCATCGTGCTCGGTGAAAACGCCGCCCACCAGCTTGGTCTCGCCGCGGGCGACACCATGGAGCTGCAGACGCCGTCGGGCAAGGTGGCCTTCGAAGTGCGCGCGGTGGTGGTCGATTACTCCTCGGAAATCGGCGCCGGTTTCATCGATCGCCGGTACTACCTCGAATCCTGGAAGGATCCGGCCCTGGACGTGATCAACGTTTATTTGAAGCCGGGTGCAACTTCAGAAACGGTGGCTCAGAAGATTCATCAGCGCCTGGGCGGCGGCGACGCTCTCTTCGTGACCGAGACCACCGAGATCCGTGAGCAGTACCTGGGGCTGGTGGAAGAGAGCTTCTCCTATACGCGCTCGCTCGAGCTCATCGTGCTGGTGATCGCGCTGCTCGGAGTGGTGGGCACGATGGTGGCGGCGGTGATCGACCGCACGCGCCAGCTGGGGATCTTGCGGGCGGTGGGCGCCAGTCGGCGTCAGGTGGTGGCCTCGATGGTGGTGGAGTCCGCGTTCCTGGGCTTTTGTGCAGCGCTGATTGGAATTGCGGCGGGCGCCGTGCAGTGTTTGATGTTCCTCGAGATCCTGGTCGCCAAGCAGTCCGGTTGGCACCTGAGCTTCATCTTCCCCTACGAGGGGGCCGTGCGTATCGGTCTGTTGGTGGTGCTGACCGCCGCCGTGGCCGGTTTCGTGCCCGGGTTGCGCGCCGCGCGCCTCGACGTCAAAGAGGCCCTTGCCTACGAGTGATCGCTCGCGCGGGCACGGCCGCTTTTTTGCCCGGCTCCGTTCGGGGTCGCTAGGATCGCGGGCGGAGGCCTTCCATGACACGAATTTTCGCCACTTCGCTGCTCCTGCTCGGCGTTGTCGCATCGGGTTTTTACGCATCTTCGGCCGAGGCTCGTGCCCGGCGTCCCGGCATGGCCGGAAGCCTGCTGATCGACGATCAAGACGATCTCTATTTCTTCCCGCAGCTCACGCGCGCCTATCAGAACCAGATCTCGCTCACCTACGGCGGTGACTCCGACACCGGCAACGGTCTGTTGACGTTGGGCGGAGAGAGTATGGCTTTCGGCGTCGCCATTCACCGCGGCGACGTGCAGGGCCCGCACCTGATCGACGAGACGCTGGCCGTCAACGGTCCTTCTTCGCTCTTTGCGCCGGCGATTGCCGTGGATCCGGCTACCGTGGTCGACCTCTTCTTGGCCATGGATAGCGGAGCCGGGCAGCTCGGCTTCCGCCTCGCCCTGGGCAGCGGCGCCACCATCATGAGTATCAACGGCGACGACAGTGGCGAGACCAATCTCTCCGTACTCGGCGAAATCGGTTACGGCGTCGGTGAGCGCGGCGTCGACACGCGTGTGGATTTCAGCGCTGCCATCAATCTGGCGATGGCGGAGCAGGCAGCGACCAACAACCTGACCGCCTCGGGAGCGGACTTCGGCCTCAGCGGGCTCTTGCGCGCCTATTTCCCCATGGATGCGACCATGGACCTGGGCCTGCTCGCCAATGCCTCGGTGCGCTACAACGGGGTCACCAACGAGTCAGCCGCCGATCCGCCCACCAGCTCCGTCCTGGGCATGAACTTCGGTGGTGGCATCGGTCCGGCGCTGCGCCTGGGACAGGCGTTGGTCTCGGCCTACGGCGTGCTGCGGGTGGGAGTGGGCAGCGCCGACCCTGACGACACGGCCAACGACGATGAGAGCAGCAGCTACACGGCGGTGACGCCGGGCGTGAACATGGCCCTGGAGGTCCCGCTGGCCGACTGGATCGCATTTCGCAGCGGCGCCGAGTACGCCTTCCTGATCCAAGGTCAGAGCCTTCCCAACGACATCGAGAATCATGATCGCTTCGGCGCTTTCTCCTGGAGCGCCGGGCTCGGCGTCATGGCCGGCGACTTTCGCTTCGACGGCACTGTCCAGAGCGGCATGATCACGGGCGGTCCGGACTTCGTCGGAGGCAACGCCAATGGCTTCTTGGCCCTTGCCAGCGTCACCTACAACTTCGACGGTGCCCGCAGCGGTGCCGCGCCTTCTCCGGAGCCGGCACCCGAGCCCGAGGCTGCTTCCGAGCCGGTCCCCGCGCCCGAGCCCGAGCCGGCGGCACCCGCACCCATGGCGCCTCCGGCCGCCGTCGGCGCTGAGGGCCAGGTCGGTGGTGACGCCAGCTTTGGCGTGGGCGGCGGCGTCGAGGCTGGAGCCGGTGTCGAGGCCGGTGCGGGCGGCGAGGCCGGCGCCGGCACCGAAGCCGGCGGTACTACGGAAGCAACTCCGTAAAGTCGACCCTGGGATAGTGGGCTTCGGCCCCTATCGCAAGCGGCCGCCACGGCACGAAGGTCCCGTCGCGCCACAGGTAGAAGAGATAGCGCGGGTCTTCCAACGCCGCGGCGAAGCGGAAGCGGGCCTCGGCCGGGCGGCCGTCGTCGGTCGCTGCCATGACTCGCACGTCCATGTCGCTGAAGCGCACCTCGTAGCCGATCTGCATAGGCCGGCGCGGGTTGCGCTGCATCCACTCCGAGGGTAGCGAGAGATAGCCATCTCGGGGCTTGACCACCAGTGTGGTTGCGTCCTCGCGGCGGACGCTGACTTCGCTGCCCGCCGTGGCCAACCAGCGCACGGCCTTGGGTCGCGGCCGCGCCTGGGCTTCGCGCATGGGTGGGATGTAGCCGGCGTAGGCATCCACCGGCGGATTGATCAGCACCACCGTGCGCTCGCGTACCGAGGGACTGTCGTCGATGGCGCGGTCGGCGGCGCCGATCATGCGTTCGGCATCCAGCGGCGCGCGCACCCGCAGTGGCAGCCAGACGGGCGCCAGGATCAGGTGCAGCGACAGCGCCGTCCACGACACCGCACGCTGCAGCCGCGCGCCGGCCAGGGCGTCTTCGGGATAGCTCCTGGCGATCACATCGGCGACCAGCGAGGCGACCAGTGGCGCGGCGCCCACACCGATGAAGAGCAGAAGCCGGTCGTGGGGGAATTGGGCCGCTACCGGCAGCGTGCACAAGAGCGCGCCGAGGCCAAAGGCGCGCGCAGCCGGGTCCTTGCGCAGCCGACTGCCAAAGGCCAGGCCGAAGAGCGCCAGCGTCACAAGCGCCCAGCTGTAGAGCGCGGTCGGTAGCCAGCTGGCGACCGCGGGATAGGCCTCCCAGGGATCGCTCGGCGGAAAGCCGAGCTGGCCGGCCAGGAGCACCGGCGCCCGCTCCAGCAGCTTCGCGAGATAGCGCAGGGGCTCGCCTCCGGGGTCGACCACCAGGCCCGAGCCGCGCGCCCCATAGCCCATCGAGCGGTAGGCCACAGCCCACAGCAGCACGCACAGGCCATGGGGCAAGAGGCGCAAGAGGCCGCGCAGCCTTCCGGCCGGGTCGAGGAAGAGCGCGTAGCCAAATAGATAGGTCGTGATCGCCAGGGCCGACTCGCCGGCCAGCAATGCCAAAAGCAGCAGCGGCGGACCGAGGAGCCCAGCGAGGCGTTGTCCCTCGCGCGCGTGGCGGTCGTGCAGTACGAGTACCGGCAGCGAAAGCGCCAGCGCGAGCAGGGCGTTGCGATTGGCGATCCAGGCCAGGGTCATGCCGTGGGCGTCGTCGACGGCGTACAACAAGAGCGCCAGCGCCGGCAGCATGGTGGGGGTCGAGCTTCCCAACGAGCTTCCCAAAAGGCGCCGGTAGACGGCCGCCAGCGACCACAGCGCGAGCCCGAAGACCAGCAGGCTGTGCAGGTGCATCAGCAGTGGGCTGTCGGGCCACAGCCGGTAGTCGATCAGGTGGCTGAGCACCGACAGCGGCCGAAAATAGGCCATGACGATCTCGGGGTCGGTCCACCAGGCCGTCATGCCCACTTCCATCATGCCGAGCGCGCGCTTGGCATCGCCATCGGCCCATACGAACAGCTGCATCGGGTCGCTGGGAATGGCCTCGATGCTGCTCGGCCCCAGGAGCACCAGGCGGTGGAAGTAGTCGTCGGCCGTCAGCCCGGTGGTCAGCGCCGGCGAGGCCAAGAGCAGCGCGAGCGCGATGCTCGCGACGGGCGCGCGCGGCGACTGGAGCAGGCGCGTAAGCAGGCGGCGCATCGAGCCCGTATTTTTACCGACTCCCGTCGCGAAAGTCTCGACACGACCGCGGTCCGCGGCCGACAAGGCCTCGGCGTCGCCGCGCAGCGAGCTTCCCAGACTCGACTGCCAGGCCCGGGTCGATACAATCGCGGCACTTGCCCCCGCCGGAAGAAAATCCGCCCGCTCTCCTGTCGTGGCTGACGCGCCCGCGCGCCCATCACGCGCTGATCGCCGTGGCCCTGCTGCTGCTGACGCCGGCCCTGGCGGTCGGCATGGTGCTCGACGACCACGTGCTGGCCCTGCTCGCCCGTGACGACTCGGGCTTCGCGGGCTTTCGCGAAAATCCCCTCTTTCTTTTCAGCTTCACTCTCGGACAGGAGGAGACCAATCGCGCCCTGATGGATGCCGGCGCGCTCTTGCCCTGGTGGTCCGATCCCCACCACCTCAACGCCTTCTTCCGGCCGCTGTCCTCGCTGACGCATCTGATGGACTTCGCGCTGTGGCCCGACAGCCCACTGCTGATGCACCTGCACAGCCTGCTGTGGTTCGCCGCTTTGCTGGGCATCGTCGCGCATATCTACCACCGCTTCTACGGCTACGGCGTGCTGGTCGCGGGGCTGGCGTTCGCCATCTTCGCGCTCGACGACGCCCACGGCATGACCGTGGCCTGGATCGCCAATCGCAACGCCCTGATCTCGGCAACGCTGGCATTGCCCGCCCTGGGCGCCCACCACCGCTTTCTCAGCGACGGCTGGAGTGCCGGTCGCTACGTGGGCCCGATGTGTTTTGCGCTGGGGCTGTGCGCCGGCGAAAGTGCGCTCGGGGTGCTCGGCTACCTGGCGGCCCACGGTCTCGTGCTCGATCGGGCACCGCTACTGCGCCGGGCGCTGCACCTTTTGCCCTATGCGCTGGTGCTCGTGCTCTGGCGTGTGTTTTTCGGCGCGCTGGGCCTGGGCTCGGCCGGCTCCGGCGCCTACCACGACCCGCTTGCCGAACCGCTTGGCTTTGCCAGCGCCCTGCTCGAGCACCTGCCGGTGCTGTTGTCGGCCCAGCTCGGCTTGCCCCTGGCCGACCTCTTCTATTGGGGTGCGCCCGAGGCCCAGATGCTGATTCTGGCGCTTTCGGTCCTGACCGTGCTCGGCTTCGGCATCGTTGGGCACGTGCTCTTGTCGAGCGATCCCCTGGCCCGCTTCTTTGGCCTGGGCATGGTGTTGTCGGCCTGCGTGGTGGCGGCTTCCGTCCCCGGGGAACGCCTGCTGCTGTTGCCCGGCGTCGGCGGCGCGGCGCTGGTGGCTGCGCTGATCTGCAAGCTGCTTCCGAGGGTCGTGGGTGCAGCAGAACCCTCGCGGGCGGCGGCACTTCTGCTGTCGGCACTGGCGGGACTTCACCTCTTGGCCGCGCCCCTGTCGCTACCGGTGCGCGCATACTTGATGAAGCTCGTCGGCGAGGCCATCGACGCGGCCGATGCCGCCATTCCGAGCGAGCCGGCGATCGCCGAGCGCACGGTGATTGTGCTGGCCGCCCCCTTCGACCTGCTGCTGAGCTACGTGCAGGTGGGGCGCCAGGCGCGCGGTGAGCCCAGACCTGCGCACCTTCATTGGTTGGCCAGTGCCAGCTCCGAGGTTCGCGTGCAGCGCCTGGACGCGCACACGCTCAGGGTCGAGCTGGCCGCGGGCTTTCTCTATAGCGCCATGGAGCGCCACTACCGGGGCGATGCGCGCGCTCTTCCGCAGGGCGCCACCGTCGAGCTCAGCGAGTTTTCCGCCACGGTCTTTTCCACCACCGACGACGGTCGTCCCAGGATCGTGGACTTCCGCTTTCGCCGCCCGCTGGAGGATGGCCAGTATCTATTTCTCCGGTACGATCGGGGTCGCCTGCGACCCACCGCGCCTCCCGCCGTCGGCGAGCGCGTGGCGCTGCCGCGGGGCGATGTGGTCGAGACGCTCCTGCATCAAATCCTTCGCACCATCCCAAGCCCGTGAATCCCGGCCAATCCCAGAGCGAGCCCCAAGTCGAGCTTCAGGCGGCCAGCGCGGTCGCCGGCACGGTTTCGAGCGATGCCGACCGCGCCGCGCCGGGCGAGCGCGGCGGGCTCTATGCGGGCTTGCGTCGCGTGCTGTCCCGTCCGGGAGCGGACCGCGCTGTGATCTGGCTTTCACTTCTGCTCGGAGCCTTCTGCCTCGACACGGGGTTGGCCGCCGACGACTACATCCACGCCATGGTCGCCCGCGGCTCGACGGCCATCGCCGGCTTCGTCCGCCACCCGCTGGACATGTTCAGCTTCACCGGTGGTGAAGCCACCCGGCTGCTGATGTTGGAAGGGGTGCTCTCCTGGTGGGCCGATCCGGAAGCCCAGCTCGCGTTCTTCCGCCCTGTCAGCTCGCTGACCCACTATTTGGATCACCAGCTGTGGCCGGGAGCCCCCTGGTTGATGCATCTGCACTCGTTGCTCTGGGGGGCGCTGCTTTTGGCCGGCGTGCTCGCCGTCTACCGCCGCCTCCTCGGTGCCGGCTGGGTGTGCGCGCTGGCGGTCTTTCTCTACGCGCTCGACGACGGTCGCGCCTGGTTTGGCTCCTGGGTGGCGGCGCGCAACGCCGCCGTCGCCACCGCGATCTCGATTTGGGCGTTCTACTTTCACATTCGCGCCCGGGCCGACGGCTACGGGGCCGGGCGCATCATCTCGCCGGTGCTGCTCGCGGTCGCGCTGCTCGCTGGCGAAGGGGCGATCTCGATCTGCGCCTATCTCTTCTGCTACGCGGTCTTCCTCGACGAACGCGGCTCTCCCGTCCAGCGTTTGCTGTCGATCGCGCCCCATGCCGTGGTCACGCTGGCTTGGCGCGCGGCCTATCGGGGCATGGGCTATGGCGCGCTCAAGAGCGGCCTCTACTTCGACCCGGTCGGCGATCCACTGAACTTCCTGGGGGCCCTGGCCGAGCGCGGACCGGTGCTGCTCTTTTCGCAGATCGGCGGCACCTGGTCGGACGGCTGGAGCGCGGTCTTCGCCTTTCCCGTGTTGCACCGCCTGCTCATCCTGGGCTCCTGCTTTGCGGTCGGGCTGGTCGGCTTCGCGTTGTGGCCGCTGTGGAAGAGCGATCGGGTGGTGCGCTTCGGCGTGGTCGGGGCGCTCTTGAGCGTGGTCCCCGCCAGCCCAGCCTTTTCCGCCGACCGCCTTTTGACCTGGGTGGCGATCGGCGCCTGCATCGCCATGGCGCGACTAATCGCGACCTACATCGACATGCCCGGGCAGCTGACGGCCGCCCCCCTGCGCGCCCTGGTGCTGCCACCCCTGATGCTCTGGCTCGTCGTGAGCAACGCCATCATCGACCCCATCTTCTTGCCCTCGCGGGCACGCGGCAACGTGGCCATGCGCGACATCCTGGACCGCGCCCACGCCGGCGTGCCAGGCGATCGCAGCATCGAGGGCAAGCACATCGTCTACATCAATCCGGCGGCCGTGCCCCTGGCCGCCTATATCCCCATCGAGCGCGCCGCCCTGGGTCGGCCGCGGGCGCGCTCCCAGGTCTGGCTGGCCACGGGCGAGACCGAGGTTCGCGTGCAGCGCATCGACGAGCGCACGCTCCGGGTGCGGCCCCGGGGCGGCTATCTGATAAGCCCCGCCTCGCACCTGGCGCGCAATCCCGCCACCCCCTTCGAGAAGGGCTACAGCGTGCAGCTCTCGGTGGTGCGCATCGAGGTGATCGCGCTGATGGCGGACGGGCGTCCCGCCGAAATCGAGGCGCGCTTCGACCGGCCCCTCGAGGATCCCTCTCTTCTGTGGCGGCGCTGGCACGACGTCAGCCACGGCCCCTTCGAACCGCCGCCCGTCGGTCAGACCCTGGTGCTGCCGGCCTCCGACTACCTGCGCGCCGTCTTCGGCGACGCCTTCGAGCTGCCCTTCGATGGCCGCCTGCCCGCACCCCACGATCCCGACTGGAGCGAGCAGGGCCAGGTCGTCGGCACCGGCCCCATTTCGCCTGCGCCGGCAGCTGTGGCATACAGCGCCCGATGAGCACAGCGCAGCTGAAATTCGACGCCTCGGGGCTGGTTACGGTGGTGGTGCAGGATCGGCTCAGCGGCGAGATCCGAATGCTCGCCCACGCCGACCGCGCGGCCCTCGAGGCCACGCTGCGGACAGGCGAGGGGCACTTCTACAGCCGATCGCGCCAGCGCATGTGGCGAAAAGGCGAGGAGAGCGGCAATGTTCTCAAGGTCCACGAGGTCTTCGCCGACTGCGACGGAGACGCCCTGGTCTACCTGGTCGATCCCGTGGGCCCCAGCTGTCACACCGGTCGCAAGAGCTGCTTCTTTCAGCGCCTGGAGCTGGACGCCAGCGGAGACCTGAGTCTACGGGAGGACCCGGCGGCCCACGCCCGGGCGCTGCTGCCGCGGCTGTGGGCCGAACTCGAGGCGCGCCGTGACGCCACCGCGGATCGCAGCTACACGCGCAAGCTGCTCGACGGCGGCGCCGACAAGGTGGGCGCCAAGCTTCGGGAGGAGGCCGACGAGCTGGCGCGGGCCATCGCTGGCGAAGCCGACGAGCGCGTGGTCTCGGAGGCCGCCGATCTGGTCTACCACCTGCTGGTGGGACTGCTACTCAGGGGTCGCACGCCGCAGCAGGTCCAAGCCGAGCTGGCGAGGCGCTTTGGCACCTCGGGCATCGACGAGAAAGCCTCCCGGGGCTGAAGCCTCTACTTCAGAACCGAAGCGATCTCTTTTTCCACCTTGGCCGCGGAGATTTTGCGGGCCAGGGCCAGCTCGGTGACGACCAGGTTGCGCGCCTGCTCGAGCAGCCGGCGCTCGCTGAAGCTCAATTCCTTGTCTTCTCTGATCCGGTGCAGATCGCGCAGGACCTTGGCGACCTCGAAGGCCGAGCCGCTGCTGAGCATCTCCGTGTACTCCCGGTAGCGCTTGTTCCATGGCTGTACCGTGACCGCGATCTCGGGGTCCTTGAGGATGTCGAGAACCTTTTTGGCATCCTTCCGGGAGATCACACCGCGCAGGCCGGCGCGCTTGGCGCCGTCGGTCGGGATCATCAGCTTCATTTCCGTGTCCAGAATCTTCAGGATGTAGAATTCCTTCTTCTGGCCAGCGATGTCGCGGCTCTCGATCCCGGTGATCTGAGCCACCCCATGGGCTGGATAGACCGCGTTGTCTCCCACCTTGAATTGCTGAGCCACAGGCACTTGATCTCCTATTCCGCCGTCTATGGAGCCCCCGATGGGAGCCCCCCGGGCATTGCGGTCGCCAGATTCGAGCCGTTGCGCCAGATCTCGCCACGATGATGGCTGGCCTGGAATTTTGGCGCCGCGCTGATGCGATGTGCGAGAGGTACGATAGCACCAAAGTGACCCAGAGGCAACTGCCCCCGAGCGCTTTGTGCCCCAAATGGGGACGTTTCAGGGGGCGGCCGAGTGCCTGAAATCACTCGGGATTTTTCTTCGAATCAAGCACTCGGCCGAGGCCGCTGGCCGCGTTTGCCCTCGGAGGCTCGGGGCTCGCGGCGGCCGCTGTCGGTGGCGGCTGGAGGGGGGTCGGCCGCGGCATCGGTCGGGGCCTCCTCCGTTTCCTCGCCCGTGTCCATATTCAGTCCCCGCTTCTCCATCACGCGGCGCTCCACGTCGGCCAGGACCTCGGGGTTGTCGATCAGGTATTTGCGGGCGTTCTCGCGGCCCTGTCCGATGCGCTGACCCTGGTAGCTGTACCAGGAGCCGGACTTGTCGACGACGTCGGCCTCGACGCCCAGGTCCAGGGCGTCGCCGCTGCGGCTGATGCCCTCGCCGAAGAGGATGTCGAACTCGCAGGTGGTGAAAGGTGGGGCCATCTTGTTTTTGACCACCTTGACGCGCGTGCGGTTGCCGATGGCCTGGTCGCCGGTCTTGATGGCGCCGATGCGGCGCACGTCCAGGCGCATGCTGGAGTAGAACTTCAGCGCGTTGCCGCCGGTGGTGGTCTCGGGTGAGCCGAACATCACGCCGATCTTCATGCGGATCTGGTTGATGAAGAAGAGCGTGGTGTTGGAGCGGTGGACGTTGCCGGTGAGCTTGCGCAGGGCCTGGCTCATCAGCCGCGCTTGCAGGCCCACGTGGCTGTCGCCCATCTCGCCTTCGATCTCGGCCTTGGGCACCAGCGCCGCCACCGAGTCGACCACGATCATGTCGACCGCGCCCGAGCGCACCAGGGTGTCGGCGATCTCCAGGGCCTGCTCGCCGAAGTCGGGCTGGGCCACCAGCAACTCCTCGGTGTTGACGCCCAGCCGCCGCGCGTAGCTCACGTCCAGGGCGTGCTCGGCGTCGATGAAGGCGGCCACGCCGCCCTGGCGCTGGCACTCGGCCACCGCATGAAGTGTGAGGGTGGTCTTGCCGCTCGATTCTGGCCCGTAGATCTCGATGATGCGCCCCTTGGGGTAGCCGCCGATGCCGAGCGCCACGTCCAAAGACAGCGCGCCGCTCGAGGTGGTGGCCACGCGCACGGCGCGCTGCGAGCCCAGCCGCATGATCGCGCCCTTGCCGTATTGCTTCTCGATGGACGCGACCGCCAGGTCCAGCGCCTTGCTTCGGTTGTCTTCTGTGGCCATTTTCGCTCTTTCCCTGTGTGTGTCCGCCGGGGGCGGCTGCATCATCGCTCCGGCCCCTGCGGGGGCGAAGCCAAATCGTCGGATGGCGCCGAATTGCCCTGCAGCTCGGCCGCGCGGCCGTCGCTCGCCCGCAGCAACAACTCGAGCGCCGCGTAGGCCGCCCCGAGCCGCACGCGCTCGCGCTCGCCGCTGAAATGTCGCCGTTCTGCAACGGTTTTTCGGCCACGGCGGGCCAGCCCAAAGCACACGGTGCCCACGGGTTTGTCGGCGCTGCCGCCGTCGGGACCGGCGATGCCGGTGGTGGCCACGGCCAGATCGGCGCCCGATCGCTCGAGCGCGCCCTCGGCCATGGCTGCGGCCACCTCGAGGCTGACGGCGCCGTGGGCCTCGAGCAGGTCGGCGCCCACCCCCAGCACGGCCTGCTTGGCGGCGTTCGAGTAGGTCACCGCGTCCAGCAACAGGAAGTCGGAGCTGCCCGGGGCGTCGGTCAGAAGCTTGCCGAGGAGACCTCCGGTGCAGGACTCGGCCACCGCCAGCTTCAGGCCCGCGGCGCGCAGTCGCTGGCCCACGTGGGCCTCGAAGCGATCGGCGCGCCCGCCGTAGGCGTGGCCGGCCAGGCGTTGTCGCACCTGGGCGGCGACGGCTTCGGCCGACTGCCGGGCCGTCCCCGGGTCGGCCGCGCGGGCCAGCACCTTGACCTCGATTTCGGGAAAGTGGGCGCGGTAGCCCAGGGTGATCTCGGGTTGGTGCATGGCGCCGCCAGGCTCGAGATCGGCGAGGCGTTCGGCCACCTCCGACTCGCGCAGGCCGTAGCTGCGGATGTGGACCTGGGCGCTTTCGGGCGTAACACGGGAGCGCAGGGCCGGCTCCAGGTGGGCATCGAAGAGGTGGCGCATCTCGCGCGGTACGCCGGGCAGGAAGTAGCACTCGGCATGGCCGACGCAGACCCGGAAGGCCGGCGCCGTGCCGACCTCGTTGAGCAGTACTTCGGCCGAGCGGGGCAGATCGGCCTGCTTGGCGTTGGGGGCGGGCATCGGTCGGCCCAGGGCCCGGTAGCGGGCCTCGATGCGCTCCAGGGAGGGGACGTGGCGCTGCAGTGGTTCACCCAGCAGCGCCGCCACCGCCTCGGCCGTCAGGTCGTCGGAGGTGGGACCCAGACCGCCGGTGCTGACCACGAGCTTGACCTCCTGCCCAAACCTGGACAGGGTGGCGCCAATCCGTTCGGAATCATCTGGGACGACCGCGTGTTCGAGGATCTCGCAGCCCATCGCAGTGAGTCGATCCGACAGCCAGGTGGCGTTGCTGTTGACCAGCTCGCCCCGGGTCAGTTCGGTACCGATGGAGAGGATCGCGGCTCGCATCGAGGCTGAGCGTATGTGCAGGTGATCGTCCCGTCAAGCGCTTCGGCGCATCCCACGCCCCGACCGGGGCCCACTTCGGATCCAGACCATGCTCCTTTTCAATCGAACGAATGCCCCCACGGCCGCGGCGCTGGCGCTGGGCGTGCTGCTGATGCCGTCCGCTGCCCTGCAGGCGCAGGGCGCGGCCGCCGCCAGCGCGGAGGCCAAGCCCGCCGCGCCCAAGCCCGCCGCACCCAAGTCTGCCCCCGCCTCGGCTCCGAAGGCCGCGGCGCCCAAGACGCCAGCGGCGAAGGCGCCGGCCGCAGGTAAGGCCGCCGAGGCCGGCTCGGGGGTGAAGCTGCCGGTGCTGCGCCGCACGCTCGCCAATGGCCTGCGCGTGGTGATGAGCCCCGACAAGACCGTGCCCACCACGGCCGTTGCGATCTACTACGACGTGGGCTCCCGCGACGAGCAGCCCGGAGGCTCGGGCTTCGCCCACCTCTTCGAGCACATGATGTTTCAGGGCTCGCGCAACGTGGGCAAGGGCGAGCACTTCCAGCTGGTGATGAACCGCGGTGGCTCGGCCAACGGCACCACCAGCCACGACCGCACCAACTACTATCAAACGGTGCCGAGCAACGATCTGGCGCTGGCGCTGTGGCTCGAGGCCGATCGCATGCGCTCGCTTGCGATCACCCAGGATAACTTCGAAAACCAGCGCCAGACCGTGATGGAGGAGCGTCGCCAGAGCTACGACAACAGCCCCTACATGAAGTCGATGCTGCGCAT
The DNA here is from genome assembly GCA_029880325.1 of Myxococcales bacterium. Taxonomy (GTDB): domain Bacteria; phylum Myxococcota_A; class Polyangia; order Polyangiales; family JAFGIB01; genus JAOUOP01. Next base: position 51,398 of record JAOUOP010000030.1, read on the forward strand.
CAACGAGCTGGCCTACGGCGATTACTTCCCCTACGCCCACAGCACCATCGGTGACATGGCCGACCTGCAGAAGGCGCCGCTTTCGGCGGTACAAGAGTTCTTCGACACCTACTACGCTCCCAACAACGCCGTGCTGGGGATCGTCGGCGACTTCGAGCCCGAGGCCGCCATGGTCTTGGTCGAGAAGTATTTCGGCGCCATTCCCAAGCGCAGCACCCGCGCGTTTAACGCGCCGCCGCCGGCGGCGCAAAAGGCCGAGCGCCGCGAGAGCATGAGCGATCCGCTGGCGGAGCTGCCGGCTTTCCACATCGCTTACCACATCCCGCCCGAGCACACCGACGACCACTATCCCCTCGACGTGCTGGCCATGGTGCTCGGCGACGGCGAGAGTTCGCGCCTCTATCAACAGCTGGTCAAGGGGCAGGAATTGCTGCAGGAGATCGACGTCAACACCGACGGTCGGCGCGGGCCCGATCTCTTCAGCGTCTGGGCGGTCTGCGCCAAGGACAAGAAGGCCGAGGCGGCGCGCGCGGTGATCTACGAGGAGCTTTCGGCCATCGCCAAGCGCGGGATTCGCGACGAGGAGCTGCAGAAGGCCAAAAATCGCATCCGCTCCTATTTCGTCTTCGGGCTGCAGAGCAACCTGCAGCGTGCGCAGCGCCTGGCCGAATTCGAGCTCTACTGGGGCGACCCCGAGCTGCTCAACGCCGAGGCCGACCGTTACCTGGCGGTGACCGTGGACGACGTCAAGCGCGTCGCGGGCCAGTATTTCGCCGCCGAAAATCGCACCGTGCTCGATGTCCTGCCCGTGGCCAAGGCCGAGCCGCCCGCGCCCGCGAAAGCGGCGGATAAGGCCGACACTACCAAGAAGAAGGGCAAGCAGTCCGCGCCCGCGAAAGGCAAGCAGCCATGAAGTCGCAATCGCCCGTCATCTCTTCACTCGCGCTGATGTCGGCGCTGGCCCTGGGCTGCGGCGCCGCACCGCGGAGCGCGCCTGAAACGCCCTCGGCTGCCACCGAAGCCGGCGGTGAAGCCGCCGCGCCCGCTGTGGCCAAGGAGGCGCCCCCGCCGTCGGAGCCGCCCCGGGAGATCCACTTCCCGCCCATCATGCGCAGCGAAACCCCCAATGGCCTCGAGCTCAACGCCGTGGAGTTGCGCGCGCTGCCGTTGGTTCAGCTCAAGCTCGTGATCAAGAGCGGCAGCGCCGACGATCCCGACAACCTGCCGGGCCTCGCGCAGCTGACGGCCTCGATGCTGAAGGAGGGAACGCGCCGGAGCAGCAGCGCCAAGCTGGCCGAGGCCATCGACTTCCTGGGCGCCCACCTGTCGATTCACAACGACGAGGAGCACATCTATCTCGAGATGCGCGCCATGAGCGAGCACTTCGAGCGGGCCCTGGGGCTTTTGGCCGAGGTCGCCATGGGGCCGCGCTTCGACGCCAAGGAGCTGGCCAAGCTCAAGACGCGCGAGCTGGCGCGGCTGGAGCTGCAGCGCCAGAACCCACGCTTTTTGGCTTCGCGGGAGTTTCACCGTGCGGCCTACGGTGAGCATCCCTACGCCGAGATCGACACCAGCGCCGACGTCATCAAGCGCTTGAACAAGAAGCACCTGGTCGACTGGCATCGCAAGCACTTCGCACCCAACAACGCCTTTTTGGTGGTGGTGGGTGATGTCGGCGGCGAGCAGGTCAAGGAGGCCGCTGGTCGCTTCTTCAAGGGTTGGACCAAGCGCAAGCTCTCCGAGACCACCTACGCGCCGGTCGCCGAGCGTGCCCAGCGGCAGGTGGTGATCGTCGACCGGCCCGAGTCGGTGCAGTCCGTGATCTACTACGGCAACCTGGCGCTCTCGCGGGGCGACGCCGACTACATTCCGCTGATGGTGGCCAACCAGGTGCTGGGCGGATCGGCCGCTTCGCGTCTCTTCATGGACCTGCGCGAGAAGCGCAGCCTGACCTACGGCGCCTACAGCGACGTGGGCGAGCGCGTGAAGGTCGCGCCCTTCATCGCCTTTGCCGCCGTGCGCAACGAGGTCACGGCCGAGGCGGTCAAGGCTCTGACCGAGCACCTCGATCGCATCGTCAGCAGCTCCGCCCAGGAGCAGGAGCTGGCCGACGCCAAGCGCTTCCTGATCGATCGCTTTCCGCTGAGCATCGACACCGCCGGCAAGATCGCCGGCCTGGTGGCCGAGCTTCGCTCCCACGGCTTGCCCGACGACTATTGGGATCGCTTCCGCAAGGAGATCGCCCAGGTCTCGGCGGAAGGCGCGCTGCAAGCGGCCAAGAAGTACATCAAGCCAGCGCAGGCCCTGATCGTGGTCGTGGGCAAGGCAGCCGAGATCAAGGGGGCGCTGTCGGCCTATGGACCGGTCACGGTGCTCAATCCGGAGGGCGAGGTGATCGTCAAGCCCGAGGGTGCTGCGGGTGAAAAGCCCGCGGCTGCAGCTGCGGCACCCGCAGCCAAGCCAGCTGCCGAAAAGCCAGCTGCCGAAAAGCCGGCCGCCAAGCCCGCACCTGCCAAGCCCGCACCTGCCAAGACAGGTGCGAGCAAGCCGGGAGCCTGAGCCATGTGCGGCATCGTCGGCTACGTGGGTGGCGCCGAGTGCGTCCCGATTCTCATCGATGGCCTCAAGCGCCTGGAGTACAGGGGCTACGATTCGGCCGGCCTGGCGATCCACGACGGTCAGAAAATCGACGTGGTGCGCGCCGTGGGCAAGCTGCGCGAGCTGGAGCGTGCGCTCGAGCAGCGGCCACTGTCGGGCCAGACGGGCATCGGCCACACCCGCTGGGCCACACACGGCAGCCCGACGGAGGTCAACGCCCATCCCCACGTCGCAGGCGATGTTGCCGTCATCCACAACGGCATCATCGAAAACCACCTGGCGTTGCGGGCCGAGTTGGAAGCCGGTGGCCGCAGCTTTGCCAGCGACACCGACACCGAGATCATCGCCCACCTGGTTGACGAAGAGTTACGTCGCGACGCCGACCTGGAGCAGGCTGTTCGCGGTGCGCTCAGGCGCGTCCAGGGCGCCTATGCGATCGCTGTTACTAGCGTCCGCGAGCCCGCGCGGCTGGTGGTGGCCAAGAGCGCTTCACCATTGGTTATCGGTCTGGGCGAGGGTGAGAACTTCTGCGGGAGCGACATTCCGGCGCTTTTGCCCTACACGCGCCGCATGATCGTGTTGGAGGACGGTCAAATGGCCGTGCTCGAGCGCGATGGGGTGCGCCTGAGCACACTCGACGGGGCGAGTGTGGAGCCCCAGGTGCGCAGCATCGACTGGTCGCCGGTAATGGCAGAGAAGGAGGGCTACAAGCACTTCATGCTCAAGGAGATCTTCGAGCAGCCACGGGCCATCGAGGATACCCTTCGCGGCCGTCTCGACCGCGAGCATGGCGACATCGCCGGCGTCGAGTTCGGCCTGACCCAGGCCGACGCCGCCGCGATCGAGCGCGTCGTCTTGCTGGCCTGCGGCACCAGCCATCACGCCGCCATGATCGGGCGCTACTACATCGAGGAACTCGCCGGCCTCGGCGCCAGCGTGGAGCTGGCCAGCGAGTTTCGCGGCCGCGACCCGGTGGTGGGATCGGGTGACCTGGTGGTGGCCATCAGCCAGTCGGGGGAGACCCTCGACACCCTGATGGCCGCCCGCCTGGCCAAGGGAAAGGGCGCGCGCGTGCTCGCGATCGCCAACGTCATGGGCAGCGCCATCCCGCGCATGGCCGATGGCGAACTCTACACGCGCGCCGGGCCGGAAATCGGCGTGGCCTCGACCAAGTGCTTCACTACCCAGGTGGCCGCGCTCTTGATGCTCGCCGCCTACATCGGTCGCCGTCGCCAGGTGCTGTCGCCCGAACGTCTGGGTGCGCTGGTCGAGGAGATGGCGCGCCTGCCCCATCTGATGCGCGATGTCCTTCAGGGCACGCGTCAACTGGTGGCTAACCTGGCGCGCCGCTATTTGACGGCCCGTGACGTGCTCTTCCTGGGGCGCGGGCTGAGCTTTCCCATCGCCCTCGAGGGTGCGCTCAAGCTCAAGGAGATCTCCTACGTGCACGCCGAGGGCTACGCCGCAGGCGAGATGAAGCACGGCCCCATCGCCCTGATCGACAGCGAGGTGCCGGTGTTGGTGGTGGTGCCCGATGACAGCTGCCGCGAGCGCAGCATGAGCAACCTCCAGGAGGCCAAAGCCCGCGGTGGTCGCATCATCGCCGTCTCCACCGAGGGTGATGACGAGGTGGGGCGCCTGGCCGACGATCGCATCGAGGTGCCGGCGGCCGACCCGCTGCTGTCGCCGCTTTTGACCATCCTTCCGCTTCAACTCTACGCCTACTACGTGGCCGACCTGAAGGGCACAGACGTTGATCAGCCCCGCAACCTCGCCAAGACGGTCACAGTCGAGTAGGCCCAGGGTAGGCCTGGAGTCGGCAGGACGGTGCGCGTCGGCATTTTGACAACCAGTTTCCCGCGCCATCCGGGTGACGTCGCCGGTTGCTTCGTGCTCGGCTTTGCGCGGGCGCTGCGCGCGCGCGGCCATGGCGTGGAGGTGCTGTGTCCGCAGCCGGCGGAGGCTTCGTCGCCAGGTGTCTTCGACGAGATCGCCGTTAGGCACGTGCCCTACCTGCGCCCGCGCGCCCTGCAGCGCACTTTCTACAATGCCGGCGCACCCGAGAACCTGCGGGCCGATCCCCTTGCCTGGCTCGGTCCCGTGCCATTCACGCTGGCTCTGACGGCGCGGGCGATGGCTTCGCGTGGGCGCTGGGATGCGCTGGTCAGCCACTGGGCGCTACCCTGCGGTGTCGTGGCCGGTGCCGTGGCCGCCGGTCGGCCGCATCTGTCGGTGCTGCACTCGGCGGACATCCACCTTCTGTCGCGGCTGCCGGGGCGGGCGGCGATCGCCAGCCGTCTTCTGCACTCGGCCAGCGCCCTGTGGTTTGTCTCGGCCGACGGCTACGCGCGCTTTTTCGATCTGCTGCCGCGCTCGGAGCGCGCGCGGATGGCGGGGCTGGCCCACGTCGAGCCCATGGGTGTCGACCCGCCGGTGCCCCCGCTCCTGGGCCGGCTGCGCCTGCGGCAACGGCTGGGCCTCAAGCGCTTCACGCTGTTGAGCCTGGGTCGGCTGGTGCCGATCAAGGGTATCGCCGAGGCGGTTGAGGAGTTGGGCGACGACGAATCCCTGGAGCTGCTGGTGGCCGGCGACGGACCAGAGCGGCAGCGGCTGGAGCAACTGGCCCGCCACTCGCGGCTGTCGCTCAGGTTGCTGGGCGTGGTGGCGGGCGCCGAGAAAGAAGCGCTTTTGCACGCGGCCGACGGTCTGCTGCTGGCCTCGCGTCCCAATGGTGGCGGCCGCACCGAGGGCGCGCCCACGGCCGTGCTCGAGGCCATGGCGCGTGGCCTGCCTGTGATCGCCGCGAGCACCGGGGGCCTGCCGGAGCTGCTCGGACATGGTGAGAGCGGGCTGCTCTTCGATCCCCTCGAGCGCGGCAGCCTGCGGGCGGCGGTGGGGCGCCTGCGCGACGACGCCGAGCTGCGGACGCGGCTCTCGCGCCGCGCGCTCGAGCAGAGCAGCGCCCGGCTGTGGCCGGCGGTGGCGCCCCGCATCGAAGCGCTGTTACAGCCCCGATGGGCCCCTGCTCACTTCCCGATGTAAGCACTTTTGGCTAGACCGCCGGAGAGAAAGTGCTTGGCCTGCGACAAATTCTTCCATGATTTGTCTGAAAAATGCACGAGAGTGAAATGGATCACAGGCACCTGCCCGCGATAGGAGCTAGGTTCAAGACATGTGACCGGGTCGGCTTGCCATGTTGCCGCGGGCCCGGTCGCAAGGGGGGCTTTCCGGGGCGATTCGATTGATTTCACTCGCGTCACGCGGGCGGCAGCGCCCCGCGCATCTCGGCTGCATCGGTGAAGCGCTCGTCGGGGTCTTTGGCCAGGCCGCGGTCGATGAAGACCTCCCAGGCCGCCGGCACGTCTCGAAAGTCCTCCAGCGAGGGGACCGTCTCGGTGCAGTGGGCGATGCCCACGGCGATCGGTGAGTCGCCTTTGAAGGGCGGCGAGCCTGCGATCATGTGGAAGGCGATGCAGGCGGCGGCGTAGAGGTCGGTGCGCCCGTCCACATCCTTGCCCTGGATCTGTTCGGGCGCCATGTACTCGGGGGTGCCCATGACCACGCCGGTGGCGGTCAGGCCCTCGCGATAGGGCAGGCGTGCCACGCCGAAGTCGATCACGCGCACATCACCGCCGTGGTCGATCAGCACGTTGTCAGGCTTCAGGTCCCGATGCACGACGCCAGCCCCGTGGGCGGCTTCGAGCGCGTCGCAAAGCTGGGCCAGGATGTTGCGTACCTGGGCCAGCGGCAGCGCGCCGTCGCGTGCCAGCCGCTGGCGTAGGCTCTCGCCCCGCACGTACTCCATGGAGATGAAGTGCACGCCGCGGTCGACGCCGATGTCGTGCAGGCGCACCACGTTGGGGTGGGTGATGCGGCGAGCGGCCGTCGCTTCGCGGCGAAAGCGCTCGACGGCGTCGGGATCGAGCAGCGAGACGCCGGCCATGACCTTTAGCGCCACGGTTTCGTCCAGCGTCTCGTCGTGGGCGGTGTAGACCTCGCCCATGGCGCCAGCGCCGAGCGCCCCCTCAATGACGAAGCGATCGGCCACGCGCATGCCCCGGCGCAGGCTGCCGGTGTCGGAGGGTCCGGGGCGATCGCCGGCGCGGCGGATGCCCGTGGGGGCAAGGGAGGCGTCGGCTGAATCGCGCTCCCGCATCGCGGCGGCGGGGTCCTTGCGGCGTGCGGGTGCGGCACTGGGCAGCCGCGAGCGGCCGGCGCGGCCCGCCTCGAGCGCGCCCATGGCCGAGCCAGCGGAATCGCCCGCCGACAGCATCAGCTGCTGGGTAGCCAGCCGCGCCAGCTTGCGATTGAGTTCGTAGTCCACGTCGCAGACGATGGCCTCGAGGGTCTGCAGCCGCTCCTCGTACTTGGCGCTCTTCTTTTCGAGCACCCGAAGCTCGGCGGTTTTGGCGTCGATCAGCCGCTGCAGCTTACGCGAGCTGCGGCCCCCGCGGGCCGCGTCCAGGAAGGCTGGAAAGCCGCGCACCCAGATCGTGATCGAGCCGAAGATGATGAAAACGATGAGCGCGGCTTCCATCGCGCCCGGAGCATAGCCCGGAACATGCGCGAAGGCGCAAACCGGGATTCAGCCCGCGAACTTGCTTTCGATCAGGTCGGTGAGCTGGCCGATCGTGTGAATTTCGCCCAGTTCATCGGTGGGCAGAAAGATCCCGAGTTCCCGCTCGAGCATGCCGACCATCTCGAGCGTGCTCAGGGAGTCGAGGCCGAGCTCGGCGATCACCAGGCTCTCCGCGAACTTGGGGAACTCCCGCTCGGCGATCTCGTGCGCGAATTCCTGAATGTTTTCGATGATTTGTGCCCGCGACGGCGGCATCGCAATAACTTCCTGCGCTGGCCTCGGGCAGCGCCGCCCGGGCGGCCGGGAGACTAGACGCTGACAACCGCGGGCGCCACCCCAATCGGCGTGCGCTCTTTGCTGGCGGGCGCAGCCCCAGTCGGGCGGCGCCTAACGGCATGTCAGAGGTGAAAAGATCGGGCGGATCACGTACATTCGCGCGGCCGTTCGTGGTTCGGGCTGGCAGTGCGGCCGACCGTCGGCGGGTAGCGGGGCGAATCTGCGAAATGCCCCGGTAGAGCGACCGTGAAGGAACGACTCGAGGCAGTTCAGCAGGTCTTTTGGGCACTGCTCGCCACAGGTGTGCTGGTGGCTTTGATCGGTCTACCGGTCGGCGACGACGAGGACACCATGGATGTCCTCGACGAGCTGATCGCCTTCAAGGCGCGCTTCGATCGCAAGGTGCTCGAGGAGACCTTGCTCGCCCACGCCAGCTCCCAGGGCATGGTTGCCCTCGACGACGTGGTGCGGGCCAGCCGCGAGCCCAATGCCCCCGCGCTGGCGGTGGCCCGCGGCGCGACGCCGATCGCACCGCGGGCGGCCCTGGAGCTTCGCACCCTGGGCCAGGTCGATGCGCTCACGCGCAAGGGCTCCACCGTGGCCGTCGCGGCTCCCAAGGCCGAACCCCTGGGCCAGGCCCTGGCCTGGCGCCTGGCGCGGCTCGAGGGCGAGCGCTACGAGCTGCTGACGGCCACGCTCACGGGCCGTTCGGCCACGGCCGCCGAGAGCGATCGAGAGCGGCAGGTGGCCCAGGCGCGGCGCGTCTGGCTGGAGGCCAATCGGGCCTACAAGGTCGCCACCGGCCGTCATGCCAAGGCCACCGAGCTGCACGAGATGCGCGTGAAGTGGAAGGCGCCCTGGAAGTCGATCCAGCGCGCCGACGACAATCGCAAGGAGGCCGAGGCCGAGCTACAGGCCGCGGTCGAGGCACGCGACTCGACCCGCGCCCGCTACGACCAGCTCAGCAAGACCGCCCAGGCCTTTCGCGGAGGCGACGGGCCGGCGGGCGAACACGGGGCGGTCGAGGTCGTGGTCGTGGACCTGGATTCCAAAAAGCACCACAAGCTGCTCATCGCCGCGCCCATGGACGTGCGCGAGGCGCCGCTGCCAAGCCTGCAGAATGTGGGCTTTCCGGTGGCCAAGGAGTCGGGGCTGTGGCGCGAGCTGAAGGGGCGCAGCGTCGACGAGTCGATCGCTTGGCTCGAGCAGCGCTTCAGCTGGCACTACGCGCATACCGAGGTGGGAGGAGTGAAAGTCGGCGGCATGACGCTCTTGCAGCTGGCGCCGCTTCTACTCGTCGCTCTCTTTCCGCTGTTGATCCGCCGCAGTCGTCGCCTCAGCGACAGCTACAACCCCTTCGGCACGACCGCGCCGGGGGAGCTTCCGCGGGTCGGCTTCGGCGGTGTGGTGCCGAACCTGCTGGTGCTGGTGGTGCTGCCGGCCCTGGCCAGCGGTCTGTGCGTCTGGTCGCTGCTCGAGATCGAACACGTTCCGCTGATCCCGATCCTGTGCGCCCTTGCCGTCATCGGCTTGGGCAGCTGGTCGCTGGCGGCGCTGGGAGACTTGCTCGACCTGCGCGACGCCATCGTCCGCAGCACCAGCGAGCGGCCGCCGCTGCCGCCGGCCGGCTCGTGAGCGCAGCCTGGCGGCGACCTTTGGTCCTTCACCGTGGAGCCTACCGATGCGTCTTTCAAAACCGCGCCTGCAGCCCCTGCCCTCCGAGCAAGTCCCCGACGAGGTGCGCAAGTACACCGGCAGCCGTCCCGGTGCGCCCGTCCTGAACATCTACCGCACGCTTTCGCGCTACCCCAAGCTCGCCAAGCGCTGGTTGGTCTTCGGTGCTCACATCCTGGCCAAGAATACCCTGAGCGATCGCGAGCGCGAGATCGCGATCCTGCGCACGGGCTTTCGCTGCCGCTCCGAATACGAATGGGGTCAGCATGTGCGCATCGGGCTGAGCGTGGGGCTGACCCAGGCCGACGTCGTGGCCATCGCCAAGGGGCCCGACGACGCGCACTGGGCAGCTGCGGAGGCGGCGCTGTTGCGCGCCACCGACGAATTGCACGACGACTCGTTTATCGGCGACGCCACCTGGGCGGCCCTTTGCGCTCACTACGACGAAAAGCAGCTGCTCGACCTCATCTTCACCGTGGGTCAATACACGCTGGTCTCGATGGTGCTCAACAGCCTGGGGGTGCAGCTCGAGGAGGGCACCGACGGCTTCGCGGGCACGCTCGGTGAGCTCGCGCCGGAGTAGGGGAGGGCGATGGGACATTGGGGCAAGACGCTGGGCCACCTGGGGGCGTTCACACTCTGCTTGGCGAGCATGGGCTGTGACGGCCATGGCGTCTTTGGCATGTCGTGTTCCGAGGCTGGTTGCGGCTCGGCGCTCATGGTGACCGTTCCGGTTGCAGGTCCGGGCGTCGAGTTGGGGGTGACGGCGCTCAACCTGGAGGTGGATGGTGTGGCCGGCGATTGCGAAGTTTCGGTCGAGCAGATGCAGCAGCCCCAGGACTGTGGCCAGGGTGTCCAGGCGATGCTGGAGCGCACTGCCGTGTGCACGTCGGAAACGCATGCTGACGGAGCCGAAAGCGAGAGTTGCCGTCCCGATGGTGGTTTCGCGATTCGCGTGACTGCGGGTGGGACTCCCGCGGTGGTCAGCCTGGAGATCGTGGACGACGCGGGAGCTGCCACGCGCTTCGACCTAACGCCGCAATACGAGACGTTCTTTCCGAACGGTCCCGACTGCGAACCGGCCTGCGATGAAGCTCACATCGAGCTGGAGCCTCTCTCGCTGCAGCTCGGAGACGGCGGCGCCGCCGCTGGCGTTGCAGATGCCGGGCCGTGAGCCCTGCGGGTGCGACTACCGCTTTTCGTCTTTGACGAAGAAGCGGCCAAACGGCAAAGACGCGATGCGCTTCTTGCGCGAGTACTCGCGGACGAATTTGCGCGCTTCCAGATCGTTTTCGTCGAAAGCCAGCGCCTGGCGGTAGGCGGCTGCGGCTGCGGCCTCGTCGCCCTTGGTGAGTTTGATCCGCGCCAGGGACATGTTGAGCCATTTGGAGGCTTCGACGTGTTTGCTGTCGAGTTCCAGGATCTCTTCGAAGGCTTTGATGGCGTCGGTGTAGCGCCGGTGGGCGAAGTGTCTCTTGGCATCCTTGACGAGCGCAGGATCGACCGCTTGCCTGGGTGGCTCGCTGCTCGTGCCGCCCTCGGGGCGCCGGCTGCGTCTGACGCCCGGTTCGGCCGCTTCCATGCTGCTGTCGCTGCTGCTGCGCTTGCGCCGCCGTTGACCGCCCGCTCCAGCTTCGGCCCTGGGGGGCGCGCTCGCTCCCCGCGGCCGCACGGAGGCCGGCGCTGGCACGCTCGCCTTTGCCGGCGGCTCCATCGGCGGCGGCGGCAGCGATTTCACCAACTCCGCGGGCCGCATGGAGCCGCTGACTTCGAAGATGCGGCTGGCGTAGCTCGCGGTGGGGCTGACCGAGGATCCGTCCCAGCGGGCGTATTCGACCAGTTGGTGCATCTGCTCTTTGCGCGCCTCGTCGAGCGCGAGCAGTTCCAGGCCGACGCCCGGCTTACGACCTTCGAGAGCGGCGTGTTCGGCGTCCAGCACGTGGACCACCCGCGCCTGCAGCGGGATCTCGTGGCCCTCCGGAAGGCGCAGCACCACCTCGACCAGCGACATCACGCTGGGCGGGGAGTCGGTGGCCACGAAGAGGCCGCCCTGGCTGACGTCCGTCGCGTACAGCTCGACGAACTCGTTCCAGTTTTCACACCGGACTCGGAGCTTCTGACTGGTGGGGAAGCGCTGGCTTCTTCGCGGGCTGTCGTTCATCGCGCTCGAGCATCGATAATAGCCTGATCGGGCCCCCACGTCGCCCTCCCCGAGCGCGATGGCGCGCCGTGATGTGGGCGGCCATCACACATACGACGACCGCTACTGCGTCATTGCGGCGGCGTCGATCGCGTCTTCGAGTTTCCAGGGATGGAAGCCGATCATGACGTCGTCTTCGATGAGGAAGACCGGCAGGGAAGTGGAGGGGTTGAGGCGCGCGAGGCGGGTGGCGGCGGCGTCGTCGTTGGCCACGTCGTATTCGCGTAGCTGAACGTCGCGGCCGAGCAGAAAGTCCCGCGAGCGGTCGCAGATGTAGCACCAGGGTGCCGCGTACATGGTGACGCGCACGCCGCGCCGGGCCTCTCGCAGCTCTTCGTAGGAGAGCATGGGCGTTTCCTCGGAGCGCCCGAGCGCGGTCGGGGCGGTTTCGGCATGCGTCTGCACATCGGTTTCCGGCGCTGAGGGGGGGGCTTGTGCCCGGCTGGGGATCTGGCCGGCCGCCGCGGCGTTTGAAGGCGCGCTTGGACCGGTCGAGGGCGCGAGCAGGCCCCGGACCATGACGGCCAGGGTCGTGACCAGGCCCAACGCCAGCGCGTAGGTCAGGAGCCTACTGGCCAGGCTTTCGGCCTCGGGCTCGCGCACCGAAAACGGTGATCGCTCGGGCCGGCGGCACAGGACGCATTTGCCGTCGGGGGCGGCGCTCAGCTGGTGTTTGCGGCACAGCTCGGTCATCGGACCCGCGCGGCGTGCGGGCCCCTGATGTCCAGTGGCTCGTCGTGTGTCGGTTGGAAATGCAGCTGAACTCGCGCCATCGCGTCTGTCCTTCCCTCGAGGACGTGCCGCCGGACGAACCTCCCGGGCAAGTCGCGACTGCCAAGCGATTGTCGCCTTTTTGAGCGCAAGTTGCCAAAATCGGGGCCATGTTGCGAACCCAGGCCCGGCGGTGTCGATGCGCGGTGCCGCGCTGAGTATGGCGGCGCGGGCAGCCTTGCGTGCGTTCGCCCTTGTACGCCGGCTCACTCTTTTCGGAGCCCTCGTCGCCTGCGGCGGCGCCGCTTCCGGTGCGTCGACCAGGCCGGCCCGGGCGGTCGCGGCCGGACCCATGGGTGATCCCGCCGCCGAGTGGCGGGAGCCCGCCAAGCCCGCCGAGCCCGCCGATGGCGGGACGGCGTCCGCCGATGCCGACCCCGCCGACTTCCCGCCCCCCGAGTCGCGCGAACTGCGTGCATTTACCGAGGCCGAGCTGGTTCGCATCCGCCGCGTCCAGCCCATCGTGCGCCGTGCCGCCCGCGAAAACAGCATCCCCGCCGATCTGCTCAACGGCATTATCTGGGTCGAGAGCAAGTTCAAGACCCGCGCGCGCAATCGCCGCGGGCCCCGCGGCCTGATGCAGCTGATGCCGCGCACCGGCCGCGCCCTGGCCCGGTCCCTGGGACGCCGCTACAGGCCCTACGATCCCAGCTTCAATATTCACGCCGGTAGTCACTACTTCGCGCGCATGGTGCGCCGCTTCGACGGCAACCTGCGCCTGGCCCTGGCCGCCTATCAGATCGGTCCCGGCACCGTGCGTCGATGGGTCGAAAACCACGAGCCGCTCCCGGAACGCTGCGAGCAATACATCGCAAATGTCTTTACCGCAGCGCGCGCTTTTCGCGAGCGCGAGTTGTGAACACCGATCGGCGTTCTACGCCGTGCGCAGCTGGGGGCTGCGCGCCACCAGGAGATCGAAGAAGCCCTCGTCGCTGCCGTCGGTGGGGATCCAGCTCAGGTTGTCCAGCATCGCTTCGATCGGCTCGAGCGCGCGCGGCGGTTGCTGCTGCTCGAGGATGGCGCCGTGGCTGAACTGACTGCGGAGCAGGGATAGCAGTTCGTTCGCGTCATCGCCCAGGCGCACGAGCCCGGCGGGCCAGTACTCGAGGATCAGGAAGTCGATGCGCGGCAACAGCCTCCGGCCCCCGGTTAGCACGCGAAGCTCCGCGCCCTGGCTGTCGATCTTCACGACGATGGGCGGCTTCAGGGGGGCGCGCTCGAGGGCCTCGTCCAGGGTCGTCGCCGTCACCGTGATGCAGGAGTCGGGGGGGGGACCCGGGGGCGCATGGGATTCGTCCAGCAGTCGGTGGTCGCCGGAGTTGTCGGGCGACAGCGCCAGTTGCACGCGGCCGGTGTGGCGGTCGAGGGCCACGGGATGGACCTGGATGCGTTGCTGCAGACCGTGGCGGGCCACGTTGCGCCGCAGCAGGGCGCAGTTCTTCGGCTCCGGCTCGAAGGCGTGGCAGCGGGTAGGGGTGCGCTCGGCCACCGGCACCGAGACCAGGCCGATGTTGGCGCCCACGTCGATGAAGCTCCCGCCGCTGCTCAGCAGCTGGTCGGTGAGCAATGAGACCAGAGTCGGCGACCAGGTGCCGTCGCGGCGGTAGCTGTCGAAGACGACCGCGTCATCGCTCGAGCCTTCGAAGAGGCCATATTCGCCGTCGTGTAGCAGGGTGGGATCCTGCATCGTTCCTTCGCCCGAATCACCCGTCGGTGACGATCATGTCCAGTGGAGGGAATGCGGCCATGTGCCCGCATTGTCCACCCCAGTGCCGGGCAATTCGCCGAGCTTTCGACACCGCCGACCCGGGGCGCAGCCAAATTTGCCCGTACAAATGTTCAGTTTTAGTTAACCCCATAAAGTCGATCTGAATTTGCATGAACCCGCGGGGCTGCTAATTTCTCGCCTTCGCCAGCCCCAGCGGAGGCACCGCATGCACATCACGATGGTCAAGAAGCAGCTCCTGTCGGGAGACCCCTGCCGCAAGTGCATCGAGGCCGAAGCGCTGCTGCGCTCGCGCGGCGCCTGGGACCGCATCGACCAGGTGATCTGGGCGGTGGAGGGACAGCCCGAGTCGGAGGGTATGCGGCTGGCCGAGCAGCACGGGATGGAGGCGGCACCGTTCTTCGTGGTGGACGCCGAGGGGGGGCCGGCCGTGGCCTACAGCAGCGTCTTGCGGCTGATGCGAGAGCGTTTGCGGCCGGCCGTGGCCGAAGCGAAGGGAGATGGCGGCCGTCCACAGGTGCCGAGCCGGGCGCAAAGCGCGCCCGAAGACGTGCAGGCCGCCGCCCGCGCGCTCGATGGTGCCGAGCCCCAGGATGTGCTGCGCTGGGTGCTGGCGCGTCACGGCCGCGACTGCGCCCTGGCCTTCAGCGGCGCAGAGGACGTGGCGCTCATCGACATGGCCCACAAGAGCGGGCTGCCGTTTTCGGTCTTCTGCCTCGACACCGGGCGCCTGCATCCGGAGACCTACCGCTTCATCGAAAAGGTGCGCCAGCACTACGACCTGCCCATCGAGCTGGTCTCGCCCGAGGCCGAGCCGCTGCGGGTCTTTGTTCAGAAGAAGGGCCTGTTCAGTTTCTATGACGACGGCCATCAGGAGTGCTGCGGCGTGCGCAAGGTGGCGCCCCTTCGGCGCACCCTGGCGCGTTTCAAGAGCTGGGTCACCGGCCAGCGCCGCGACCAGAGCCCCACGCGCACCGACGTGCCGACCCTGCAGCTCGACCCCGCCTTCGAGGGGCGTGAGGGGGAGCTGTGGAAGCTCAATCCGCTGGCCGGCTGGAGCTCGGAACAGACCTGGAGTTACATCCGCGCAAACGGCGTGCCCTACAACGAGCTGCACGAGCGCGGTTTTGCCTCCATCGGCTGTGAGCCCTGCACGCGGCCGACCTTGCCCAATCAGCACGAGCGCGAGGGGCGCTGGTGGTGGGAAGAAGCCACGCGCAAGGAGTGCGGGCTGCACACGGTGCACCCGGCGGCTTCCTGAGGTCGCCGGCGGGTTCAGCCGCCCGCGAGCTGAAGCGAGTACTGCACCCGCTCGTCGTCGATCGCGTCTTCGGCGCTGTGCGCGTGGCCCATGGCGAGCGTACTGAGCTTGCTCGCCAGGGTCTCGCCCGTGAGCAGTGCGGCCAGTCGCTCGTCCTGCAGGGCGCGGGCGAGCTGTCCGTCGCAGTGCACGTTGAGTTCGATGCGGTCGCTGACCGCGAGCTGGGCCTGCTTGCGCAGGGACTGCACGCGGTTGATCAGCTCGCGCACCAGGCCTTCGTTCTTCAGCTCTTCATCCACCGTGGTGTCGAGCACTACAGTGATGGTGGCTGCACTCTCCACCACCCGGCCGGGCAGCGGGTCGCGCTCGACCAGGATGTCTTCGGCGGTGATCGCGAGGCCCTCGACTTCGGCTTCGCCGCCCTCGAGCAGCGCCTTGATCTGGGCGGCGTCGAAGCCCGCGATGGTGGCGGCTCCGGCTTTCATGGCCTTGCCCAGGCGCTTGCCCAGGCGCTTGAAGTTGGCCTTGGCGCGCAGGCTGACCAACTCCGAGTCATCCTCGGCCACCCGCAGCTCCTTGACGTTGAGTTCGCCGAGGATGTCGGCGCGGTGCTGCTCCACCGCCGCGCGCACTTCGGCGTCGGGGCTGGCCACGGTGAGCGACGGCAGCGGGCGGCGCACGCCGATGCGCTCGCGTTCGCGCAACGCAAGGCCCAGGGCCACGGTCTGGCGCACGGTGGCGACCTGCCGCTCCAGGGCCTCGTCGCGCAGCGCGGGCTCGACCTCCGGATAGGGCATCAGGTGCAAGGAGCGCCCGTTCTCGCCTTCGCCGAGGCCCACGTCCACCACGAGGCGAAGGTAGAGGGCCTCGGAGAAGAAGGGCAGGATCGGCGCGATGCAGCGCGCGGTGGTGACCAGCACACGGTAGAGCGTGTCGTAGGCTTTTTGCTTGTCCTCGGGGCTTTCGCCCTTGGCGCGCCAGTAGCGCCGGCGGCCGCGGCGGATGTACCAGTTGTTGAGGTCCTCGCACATCTCGAGGAAAGCGGGCACCAGGTTGTAGAGCCGGTAGTTGTCGAATTCCTCACGCATGCCCAGCACGAGGCTCTGCAGGCGCGAGAGAATCCAGCGGTCGAGTTCCACGTCGGAGTGGGCGCTGAGCGACTTTGGGCTGGGGGCCCAGCCGTCGGCGCGCGCGTAGGTGGTCAGGAAGTTGTAGGCGTTCCACAGCGGCAAGATCGCCAGGCGCACGGTGTCGCGCACGCCCTCGCCGGTGGTGTCGTTCTTGTGCTTGCCGAAGCGCATGGGCTCGGCGCGCACGGCGGGGCTGTTGATGATGTAGGCGCGCATGGCGTCGGCGCCGAAGCTCTCCACGACCTTCATCGGGTCGGGGTAGTTCTTCAGGCTCTTGGACATCTTCTTGCCATCGGCCGCCAGGACCATGCCGTTGACGATCACGTTGCGGAACGCGGGGCGCTCGAAGATCGCCGTGGCCAACACATGCAGGGTGTAGAACCAGCCGCGGGTCTGATCGAGGCCCTCGGCGATGAAGTCGGCCGGCAGGTTCTTTTCGACGTATTCGATCTTGCTCGCGTCAAAGGGGTAGTGATTTTGGGCGTAGGGCATCGAGCCCGATTCAAACCAGCAGTCAAAGACTTCGCTGGTGCGGCGCATGGTACCCCCCGGGGTCTTCTGGGAGGGGAACGTGATAGGATCGATGGACTCGCGGTGCATGTCGTCGAGGGAGCCGGGCTCGAGGCCCGCGAGTTTCTCGAGCTCGGCGCGTGAGCCCACGCAGACCATGTCCGAGGGATCCTCGTCGCAGCGCCAGATGGGCAGCGGCGTGCCGAAGTAGCGGTTGCGGCTGAGGTTCCAATCGCGCGCCCCGGCCAGCCAATTGCCGAAGCGGGAGGCGCCGACGAAGTCCGGAACCCAGCGAATCTGGGCGTTGTTTTCGACCAGTGCATCGCGCATGTCCTCGACCTTCATGAACCAGGTCGAAAGCGCCATGTAGATGAGGGGCTGATCGGTGCGATAGCAGTGGGGGTAGGGGTGGACGATCACGTCCTGGTCGACCAGCCTGCCGTCGGCCTTGAGGCGCTCGACAATGCTCTTGTCGGCGTCCTTGGCGAAAAGCCCGGCGAACTCGCCCACGCTGTCGTCGAAGATGCCGTTGAGGCTCAGCGGATTGACCAGTGGCAGGCCGTGCTTTTGGCCGACCTGGAAGTCGTCTTCGCCGAAGGCCGGCGCCTGGTGCACGATGCCGGTGCCGCTGTCGGTGGTGACGTAGTCGGCGGCCACCACGTAAAAAGCCTGGCGCTTGCCGTCCAGGGGCTCGCGGTAGCGCTCGAAGAAGGGAAAGAGCGGGCGGTAGGGGCGTCCTACCAGGACCGAGCCCTTCATGCGCGCGAGTTCTTCGGTCTCGCCCACGCGCCCGCGGGCCTGGTAGTCGGCCAGGCGCCCGGGCTCCAGATAGGCCAGCTCGCCGCTGTCGACGACGCGCACCTTGACGTATTCGACGTCGGGATGCACCGCCAGCGCCAGGTTGCTCGGCAGCGTCCAGGGGGTCGTGGTCCAGGCCCACAGCGAGGCGCCCTGCTCGTCCTCGAGGGCAAAGCGCAGGGTGACGCTCGGATCCTGGCGCCGCCTGTGGCCGTCTTTCTTGGTGACGGGATCCTTTTCCTGCGGGCCCTGGGCGACCTCGAAGTTCGACAGCGGCGTGCCGAGGGCCGGCGAGACCGGCTGCACGCGATGGCCCTCGTAGATCAGGCCCTTATCCCAAAGTTGCTTGAAGACCCACCACACGCTCTCCATGAAGCTCGGGTCCATGGTCTTGTAGTCGTTGTCGAAGTCGACCCAGCGGCCCATGCGGGTGACGGTTTTTCGCCACTCGG
Source organism: Myxococcales bacterium (assembly GCA_029880325.1). Lineage (GTDB taxonomy): Bacteria > Myxococcota_A > Polyangia > Polyangiales > JAFGIB01 > JAOUOP01. The sequence continues at coordinate 69,373 of JAOUOP010000030.1, forward strand.
CGGTATAGCGCAGGACGCTGGCGCGGCAGGCGGCGTTGAACTCGGGTACGCCCAGGGCTTCGATCTCGGCGCGGCCGTGCACGTTCAGCTGGTCTTCGACCAGGCTCTCGATGGGCAGGCCGTGGCAGTCCCAGCCGAAGCGCCGCTCCACGCGATGGCCGCGCATGGCGAAGTAGCGCGGCACGATGTCCTTGATGGTTCCCGCCAACAGGTGCCCGTAATGGGGCAGGCCGGTGGCGAAGGGCGGGCCGTCGTAGAAGACGAAGGCGGGCTTGTCGCCTTGACCGAAGCGCTCGGGGTAGAGGCTCTTTTCGGTGATCTGATGCTGGCCCCAGTAGTCGAGCACGTCGTGCTCGAGGGCGGGCAAGTTCAGCTCGGCTTCGGGCGCAGCGAAGCCCTTGGGATCGTGGTCGGACATGTTCGGTCACCTGCGGAAGCGGGTTTTCTGACCCATTTGTGCCCAGGTCACAAGTCTGGGAGTCGCTTCGGGCGGATGCAAAGCCTCAGAGGAAGCTCTCGATGGCGTCCAGGGCGATGCCGGCCGACCAGTTGCGCTTGCCGTCCACGCGCAGGCGGATCACGCCGCGGCGATCGATGATCCAGGTCTCCGGATACAGCTTGGTGCCGAACTTGCCCCCCACCACGGCCTTGTCGGGGTCGAAGAGCACCTTCAGGTTGGAGCCGGCCGGCACCACCGAGGCCACCGTCTGCCAATCGGCGTCGGTGCTGATGGCCACCAGCTCGATGTCGTCGCGGCCACCGGTGAGCTGTGCCAGATCCGACAGGCTCGGCATCTCCTCGACGCAGGGCGGACAGGTGATGGACCAGAAGTTCAGCACCACCACCCGGCCCCGGTGGTCGCTCAGGCGCCAGGGCTTGCCGTCCTTGTCCTTGAGCGAGAAGTCGGGCGCCAACAGCGAGTTGCCCAGGTAGTGCTGGTCGCTGGGCTCGCCGCGCATCAGCCGCTCGAAGCCGCTGTCGCCGAGCAGGGCCTTGAGCGGCGCCTCGCGGCGGCGGCGCTCGCCGTCGATCACCGCCTGGGTGAAGAGAAAGACCAGCGCCGCGCCCAGTGATAGGGCGATGGCTGCGGCCAGTGGTTTGCCTCTCATGGCTGCTGCTCCCGATGCGAATGCGGCTGGAGTGGGTCGTCGACCAAAGGTGGCCGTACCTTGCTGGCGCCCAGCTGCAGGTAGACGCCCTCGGCGTCAGCTTCGATGTGATGCTCGAGGCCGGCGGCGGCGTGACGGTCGAAGCGGGCCGGCAGCCCGCCGCGCACGTCGCAGTACAGGACGCCGTGGGTGTCCTGGCGCAGGCTTTGGGGGTCGAGCGTTTCCAGCAGGTCGCCCGAGAGTGAGAGCCGCACCGTCCCGCCCTGCTCCACGTGCACCGTGCGCACGAAAAAGGCCGGGCCTTCGATTTCGCAGTAGGCCCAGTTGATGTCGTTTTTGAGGCAGTAGCGGCCATCCTCGGCCCGCTCCACCCAGGCGTCAAAGCTGCGACATAGGCCCGGGTGCTCGAGCGGGGCGCCGTCGTGGTACCAGCGGCCCTCGGCGTCGCGCCGGATGGTGGTCTCGCGGCTGCGGCCGGCCAACAAGCTGCGCGCATCCATGGCGACGCTGTCTAGCACGGGTGCGCGCTCCCCGCATCGATCGGGTTGCACCCCCTGACGAGGACTGCGACCTTGCAATGTCGAATCGCGGAGCGGCCCCCAACGTCCCAGGGGGGGCTGCCCGCACTCAATCCGGCAGCCCGATCGCCCAGGCCGCCGCCCAAAACAGGCGGCGTGGGTCGCCGTGTGGTAAATTGTAACCTGAGGTATGCGTGTCCCGGAGCCTGCCCCAGCACCTGCGTAAGTGGCTGAAAAGGCTTGTAATTTTGCTGTGCTTGGCGCCGCTCTTGCCGATCGCGGCCGGGGCCATTGCGCGCACGCCGGCCATGCGCGCCTATGCGGGCCAGGAGGCCACCCGCGCGCTTCGGGAGCAGCTGGGGCTCACCGCTGACATCGCCGAGGTCGACATCGATCCGGAGCGCTTCGAGGTCCTGGTGCGCCGCGTCAGCCTCGATCATCCCACCCACGGTCGCTTTGCCGACGCCGAGGCCCTGCGCATCCGGCCGTCTCTGTGGGCCCTGATGCGGGGCAGCCTGGACCTGCACACCATCACCATCGAGCAGGCCACGCTCTTTTTGAAGCTGCGCGAGGGGCGCATCGTGAACCTGCCGCCGATGCCCGAGAGCGAGAGCAGCGGCGAGGATCTGGACCTGCCCTTCCGCTTTTTCCGCATCAAGGACTCGCGCCTGGTGGTCGACGCCAGCCCCGTGGCCAACCTCGAGCTGCGCAACATCGACATTCACCTGGACGCCTCGGTGGCCGACGAGCTGCGTGCCCACGTCAGCGCCGCCGGTGGCTTCGTCAACCACGCCATGGGCAGCGACAAGCTGGAGGCCCTGGAGCTGGTCGGGGGCTTCGGGCACCAGGCGCTGCAGATCGATCGTTTTCGTTTCGAGACCCCCGCGGTCACGGTCGGCCTGCGCCGGGCCCAGCTGTCGCTGCCACTGGGCGAGTGGTACCGCGGGGCTTTTTCGCTGGAACTGGATGTGCCCCAGCTCGAGCGCTGGCCCCATGGCTGGGAGCTGCCGCCCCTGCTCGGGCACCTGAGCGTGCAGGCGGAGCTCGAGGGCCGCGGCGACCGTCCCGAGGGCACCGCCCGGGTGCTGCTGCATCGCGGCGCGGTCGATGGCTTTGGGCTCGGCGAGCGCGTGGCGGTGGATGTGCACTTCGACCGCCAGCGTGTGGCCTTCGAGGGCGGGGTGGACCTGGTCGAAAAGGGTGGCCGGGTGCAGCTCGACGGCGCCGTGGAGCTGGCCGAGGGGGTGCCCATGGAGGTGCACGGCAACGTCGATGGCGTGAGCTTTGCCAAGCTCATGAAGCAGCTGGGGGTCTCCGACAACGCCATCGTCGACTGGCAGATCGCCGGTCAGTTCTCGCTCAAGGGCACGCTCTCGCCGCTGGCCCTCGAGGGGCCCATGCGCATGCCCACCCGGCGCTTCCAGGTGCTGCGCGACGCCTGGCACAAGAGCCCGCGGCGGCCGATCCTCGGCGTCGAGCGCGCCCTGCTCGACGGCCAGGTGCGCGTCTTGGCCTCCGGGCTCTACTTCCGCAACGTCGATATTACGCTACCTAGCTCCAAGTTGTTCGCCAACGTCAAGCTCGGCTTCGACAACGATCTCGACGTCTCGGCCCGCGCCGCCCACTGGAACCTGAATGACGTCTCACCACTGCTCGAATTTCCCCTGGGCGGCAATGGCGTCTTCGACGTGACGGTGGACGGGTCCTTTCAGGATCCGACCGTGGAGGGCGCGGTTTCGGTGCGCGACTTCTCGTTCAATCGCTACCGCTTTGGCGACATTGAGACCGATTTCGTCATCGACCAGGACCTGATGGGCGTCACCTTCCCTCGAATCGAGGCCAAGAAGCACGACAGCCGCTACGCCGTGGTCGCCGCCTCGCTGGACTTCCGCAACGACGCCTTCCGTGCCGGTGGCGACCTGGAAATCGAATCCATGGAAGTCGCTGATTTCTATCACACCTTTCACTACGAGGGTGACGAGCGCTTCGAGCCCTACCAGGCGACGCTCGAGGGCAGCGCCCGCGTGGACTACACCATGGATTATCCTGGCGACTCGGAAAACGGCACCATGGTCGCCACTTTTGACTTCGACGTGCCGCATACCAACCTCAATGGTTATGCTTTCCGCGACGGTCACCTGGCCGGTAGCTGGAAGTGGTACGACCACGCGCTCGGCTATCGGGGTGGCGAGCTGCGCATCGATCGCATGTCCATGCGCAAGGGGGCTGGCACCGTCAACGTTTCGGGCAAGATGGGCCTCGATGGAAAGCTCGACCTGGTGGCCATCGGTGACCGCATCGCCTTTCGCGACACCGAGGGCTTTCGCGATCGCATGAAGGGGGTGACTGGAAGTTACGGCGTGACCGCAACCGTGGAGGGCGTGGCGTCGCGCCCGCGGATGCACATGGACCTGATCGGCACCGGCATGGCGGTTCACGGCGAACCCATCGGCGACGGCCGCGCCTACGTGCGCTTGACCGACAGGGAAGACCCCTGGATCGCCGAGGCGCTCGGCTGGGAGGGCGACGAGGTGCCGGAGGGGGAGCGCTGCGCCCACGGACGGCGCGGCTTCGCGCGCAGCAGCTGGCCCGAGGATCCGCCGCTGGTGACCCGCGAGGGGCCGATGCCGGTGCTCGACCAGCCCATGGCCTGGGTCGTCTGCGGGCAGGCCCTCGATGGCCAGGTGCAGGTCGACTTGGCGGTTGGACGCACCGAGGTCATGCCCCTGCGCGGCCGCGTTCGGCTCGCGGATCTGCACTTCGGCAAGCTGCTGCCCCGCAGTCGCAGGGGCGGCCCCATGCGCGGCACGCTCAGCGGCGTGGTCGACCTGTGGGAGGGCGCCATGAAGAGGCCGGAAACGTTGGCGGGCCGCGTCGTGCTCGACGAGCTGCGCGCCGGGCAGCTGGACGTGGAGCTCAGCAATAGCGGTCCCGTCGACGTACGCTTTCGCGAAGGTGCCTTCGACGTGATCAGCGCCAACTTCGTCGGCCCTTCTTCGCAGCTCTACGTGGCCGGCGGCGCGTCGCTGTCGCAGGGGTTGGCACTGCGCTTCGACGGCAGCGTCGACCTGGGCCTGGTCTCGACGCTCTCGGATACCGTCACCGATGCTGCTGGCACCCTCTTGCTCGAGTTCAAGGTGTCGGGGCCGATGGCAAATCCATCGGTTTACGGGAGCGCATTCATCCAGGGGGCGGCGCTGGAGGCCGCTTCCTTCAGCCACCCCATCGACGACGTCACCGGCAAGGTCACCTTTACCGCACATCGCATCGTGCTCGAGGACTTCTCCGCCAAGGTCGCGGGTGGCACCCTACGCTGGGACGGTGTTGCCGCCCTTGCCGGCCGCGGCATCGGAAGCTATCGCCTCAACATCCTGGCCGACGGCATGTCGCTCACACCCCGCGACGGCATCGAGCTCGGCTTCGGTGCGCGCACACGGCTCGAGTGGCAGAAGGGGCAGCGCGTGCCCAAGCTCAGTGGCGTGCTCGACCTCGACCAGCTCGATTACACGCGTCCGATCAAGATGAACCGCTCCTTCGGGGAACTCTACACGGCCACTCGCACAGAAGCGCATAACTACGATCCCGAGGCCGACCTGATCGAACTGGACTTGACCGTCGAGCAGAGCCGTCCGCTCTTCGTGCGCAACAACCTCATCGACGCCGAGCTACGCATCGACGGTTCGCGCGGGCCCTTCCGCCTGGTCGGAACCGACCAGCGCTTCGGCGTGCTCGGCCAGATGGGCGTGCGCAAAGGCAAGGTGCGCTTCCGCGACGCCAACTTCGAGATCCGCCAGGGTGAGATCAGCTTCAGCGACGAGACCCGGGTCAATCCCAGTTTCGACCTGCGCGCCGTCACCGACATCAGTCGCACATCGGACCAGACCAACTGGCACATCCAGATCCGCGCCTGGGGCAATCGCGACGAGTTCCAGTTCAAGCTGACCAGCGATCCCTACCTCGCCGAGGACGACATCGCGCTGCTGTTGACCGTGGGCATGACCCACTCTGAGCTGGCCCAGATCGAGACCGGCGATTTGACCAGCAGTGCCGCCCTGGAGGCCCTGGCCTCGGTCAGCGGTGTCGAGCAGGAGGTGCATCGGGCGCTGCCCGAGATCGACGATTTCCGCATCGCCAGCGCCTACTCCGAGCAGAGCAATCGCACCGAGCCCCAGCTCTTCATCGGCAAGCGCATCGCCAAGAATCTACGCCTGAGCGCATCCACCGGTATTTCCGAGTCTCGGGACTTCAGCACCGGCGTCGAGCTGCGGCTCAACGACGAGACCAGCGTCGAGGCGATGTACCAAAATCAAAACGCAACCAGCACTTCCCAGATCGGCGACGTCGGCGTCGACTTGAAGTGGCGCCTGGAATTCGACTAGATGTGCGGGGCGGAAGTCTCGCACATCTAGTCACAGCCATGACCCGCCGCCGATGACCCGTCTCATGCGGGTCGGCGCTCCCTTCATCGCGTTGCGAGCTCAGCCCCATGCCCGTAGGCCACGGTCGGACGTACCTTTGCAGCTCGCAGTCCGTGCGGCGTGGCAGGGCCTCTGCGCCGTGGCTGCTGTTGCTCTGGGCCGTGCTGCTGCAGCTCGCCAGCGGCGCCCGGGCCCAGCTGACGGCGGAGCTCGCCGGCCGCGCCATCGAGGAGGTGGAGATCGCGGGCGAGACCGCGGCCATCGCCACGGCCACCGATGTCGGCATTTTTCCCGGTGAGCGATTGCGGCGCGGCATGATTCGCGACGCCATCGCGCGACTGGTCGCGACCGGCCGCTGGGCGGATGTGCAGATCGACGCGCTGCCGCAGGGCCAAGGGGTGAAGCTTTTGGTGCACCTGACGCCGCGCGTGGAGCTGCTGCGAGTGCAGGTCAACGGCCACCGCGAGGTCGACGAGCAGGTCACGCGCGACGCCCTGCACCTGGGCCGGGGCTCGGAGGTGTCGCCGCAGCAGCTCGGCAAGCTCGAGCAGGCGGTGCGCGACGCCTACGCCGAGCGCGGCTATCTGGGGGCGTCGGTGCGCATCGTCCTGCGCGACACCGACGATCCGTCCAGCAAGGTGCTGATGGTCGCCATCGAAGAGGGCAAGGCCACGCGTATCGTCTCGATCGACTTCGCCGGCCAGAGGCCGCTCGACGCCTACGCCGCGCGGGCGGCGATGGAGACGGGCATCGGCGACATCCTCGACCGGCGCGCGCTCGCCGAGGATGCTGCGCGCGTGGAAGCGCACCTGCGCGGCCGCGGCTACTACGAGGCCCAGGTGGGCAAGCCGAGCGTGGTCATCGACGGCGCCGAGGCGCGGGTCAGCCTGCCCACCCACGTCGGTCGGCACTACGAGGTGGGCATCGGTGGTCACAGTCCCCTGCAGCGGGGCGAGGTCTTCGATGCCATGAAGCTGCTGGACGAACCGCTCAGCGCGACGTCGGTGCAGAAGACGCTGCCCCGGCGTGTGCAGGAACTCTACGCCTCCTACGGCTTTGGCGACTGCAAGGTTCGGGTCGATGCGCTGCGGCTGCCGCGTCCCGGCCGTGCGCTCTTGCGTGTGGACATCGATCCCGGGCCGCAGCTCGAAGTGGTCACGGTGGCCTTTCCGGGGGCGCGCCAGTTTGACCGCGAGTTTTTGCGCGATCAGCTCGAGGCCCATCTCAGCGAACGACTTCCGGGTTCGACTTTCGCCGCACCGGTCGACTCCGAGACCGCGGATGTTGCGCTGCATGGTGAGTCGCCGCGCGCCATGCGCCAGGTGCCGCATCCGCCACGCACCAATCCGGCGCGCGTCTACGACCCCAAGCTCTACAATGAGGCCATCGAGCACATCACCGACCTCTACCAGGCCGAGGGCTACCTCTCGGCGCGCCTGGGGCCCATGCGCCTGCGCAGGGTGGGCAGCCAGCGCGCGGCGGTGATCATCCCCGTCACCGAGGGGCCTCGTACTCTCATCTACCGCGTGCGCTTGCGTGGCACCCGCGCCCTGGGCCAGCGCGAGTTGCTGGGGCACGCCGGGCTCGTGCGCGGCGAACCTTTCAGCTACCTGGGTCTCGAGGAAGCCCGGCGGCGCATCGTCGAGACCTACAGGGAGCGTGGTTACTTCTTCGTGAAAGCCGAGCCCACGGTGCGTTTCAGCCGTGACCGCACGCGCGCCGAGGTCGATGTTCAAATCGTCGAGCGCTACCCGGTGCACGTCGACCGCGTGGACATTCGCGGCGCCGAACGCACCGACCCGGGGCTGATCCGCCAGGTATTGAAGCTCGAGCCCGGTGACGTCTACCGGCCCTCGCAGGCCCGCGAAAGCGAGCGCGCCCTGGCCAACCTGGGGGTCTTCACCGGCGTCTCGGTGACGCTGCAGGAGCCGGAGTTGCCGGCGCGTGCCAAGTCCGTGGTGGTCACCGTCAGCGAGCGGCGCAATCAGTTCCTGAATTTCGGGGCGGGCATCAGCACCGGCCAGGGCCTGAGAAGCGGCTTCGAGTACGGCTACCGAAACCTTTTTGGTCATGCGGTGGGCCTGAGCCTCAGGGTGCAGTTCGCCTATCAGCTCTTCTTCGTCGACCCGGTTTTCGAGGAGCGCTTCCGCCAGCTCGACGCCGTCGACGATCAGCTGGAGCGCAGGATCTCGCTGGGCACCAGTATTCCGCACACGCCGGGACTGGGGCCGGTGCGCACGAGCGTCGATCTGGTGCACCTGCGCGACAACGAGCGCGACTTCGGCCTCGACAAAAACGGCGTCGGCCTGACCTTCAGTTATAGCCCCGTGCAGTCGCTCTCGCTGACCTTCGGCGGCGACCTGGAGAACAACAACGTCGACCTCTTCGTGGGTCAGGCGCTCGACGAGTACTTGAAGGGAGTGACCAACACGCGCCTGCTTCGTTTGCTGCGCGTGCCCGAGGGCAGCTCGACGCTGGTCGCGGCCCGCTCTTCGATCAGCTACGACCGCCGCGACAGCGCCTTCACACCCACGCGCGGCTACTTCGTGACCACCTCGGCCGAACTGGCGCGCACGCTCAGCTCCGACGTCAGCCGCTTCCTGAAGCTCAGCGCCACCGGCAACATTTATCTACCTGTCTACGGCGAGTGGATCACTGCGTTGCAGGCGCGCACCGGGCGCATCATTCACTTGACCGACACCTCGAAGACCTATCCCAACCGCGCGTTTTACCTGGGCGGAATCGACACCATGCGCGGCTACCTGGAGGATTCGCTGATGCCCCAGGACGTGGCCGAGGAGGTGCTCGATGACCCGGAACTGCTGCCCAACAGCGTGGTGCGCGCCGGCGATGCCTTCGTGCTCTTTCGCGGCGAGCTGCGCTTTCCCCTCTACGGGCAGCTGCGCGGGGGCATTTTCTCCGACGTGGGCAACCTCTGGGCCGACCCCGCCCGGCGCGATCTGTTGGCGCTGCGACCGACGGCGGGCGTGGGTCTGCGCCTGGCCACGCCGGTGGGGCCGATCGCACTGGACTACGGCTTCAACCTGGCGCGGCGCCGGGGCCTGGGCGAACGCTCGGGGGCGCTGCACTTTTCGGTTGGGTTGTTTTGAGCGCCGGGCCCGAAGCTGAGCAAAGCGTCGCGTGGCCGTGGTTTTCGCCCGCCGCTACAGGCATTCGGAGGTGCACATTCCGGTCGTGGCTCCGCCGGGAGACCTCGCGTGCAGACCGATGGTGCAGTCGATCACGTTCATGGCGCGCACCAGCGGTTCGGTGCTCAGGCCGGCGGTTCGGATCGCCACGACCTCTGTTTTCTTGCCGCCGGCCGCGGCTTCCATCTCGGCCACGCAGGGGCCGCTGGGGTTGTTGCATGCCATGTCGGTGCAGTAGCAATCCCAGTCGTGGCAGCGATTGGTCAGCGCGCAAGCCACGACGTCCGAGCACAGGGCGTCCTTGACGCTGTCGCCGCTATCGAGGCAGGCCCCGATCACCACATCGCAGCTTTGGCAGCCGCAACTCGTGCAGTTGCCGCGACCTACGGGCACGATGGGATCTAAAACCGTGGCACACACCTGGTCCACCCCCGAGTCATCACCCGGAGTCGTCCCCGTATCCTTGCCCGCATCGAGCCCGGCATCGGTGGTGGTGGTCGTGCTCGAGTCGGCGCTGGCGTCCATGCCGTCCACAGCGCTCCCATCGCTCGCCGCATCCACCGTGCTGCCACCGCTGCCGCCGCCGCCGCCTGACGCATCGGCCGTCTGGGTCGCGCCTCCGCCACCGTCGAGCTTCCCGTCGGCACCCGCGCCCCCGCTGCTGCCATCCCCCAGCGCCGTCGCATCGCTGTCCCCGTCGCCGAACTCGAAGGCGTCGAAGTCGTTGGTGCAGCGGGGCGCGCCAACCAGCACGCAGCACGCCAACAGCAGCCTGGTCAAATTGCGCTGGAACATCTCAGAACCTTCCCTTGAGCTGCATGGAGTTCAAGCCGGCCGAGGCTTCCACGTCGCCGTCGGAGCCCGAGATCAGAAATAGCACCACGCCCGCCGCCACGCCGACCACGCCCACGCCGAGCCCTACGTTGGCGAAGGTCTGCTGGGTGGCGCCGCTGTCGGCGGTGTCGCGCAGCTCCGGCGAGCAATCCGTGCGCGAGCTGCACTGGGCTTCCAGGTCGTCGAATTTACTCTGGCTCATGCTGCCGAGGATGCCAAAGGCGGCCAAGCCCGCCAGCCCGACGCCGGCGCTGACGTAGGCCGCGATCCGCAAGCCTCCGCCGCCATTGCCGCCGTCGCTCTGGGTGATCACGGGAGCGGGCGCCGGCTGTCCCGGGGCCTTGGCTTCGCCCAGCTCTAGCGTGATGGCAGCCGTCATGCCTGCCGCCAGCTCCACGGTGGCGCTGTCCTCGCCGCGCTCGGGGTCGCTGACCTCGATGCGAATCTCACCGGGTCGGGCGGCGATGGGTTCGCCCCAGAGCACATGGGGGATCTCGATGCCGCCGACCATCAGCTTCGTGCCATCGCCGGCGCCCTTGACCTTGGCCGCGATCAGGGCGAGTCGGCCCTCCAGGGTGCTGCGCTCTTCGCGCGCGGTGGCCGCGGTGTCGGCGTACTTGGCGGGGTCGAGGCGCTCGGCCAGTGCGATCACGTCGCCGAAGCTGTGGTAGGCCTCGAGCGGCTTGTCGAGGGCGCGCAGACAGCGGGCGTGCATCAGCTGCGTATTGGGGCTGACCACGAACTTGCCGGAGGCTCCGAAGGCTTCGAGCGCTTCCTGGTAGCGCTCCTCGCGGTAGGCCTCGGCGCCCAGGTGATAGTGCTCGCGGGCGGAGTTCTTCTCTTCTTCGCTGGCCTCATCCACTGTCGGTTGAGCCAGCGCAGTCGTTGGGCCGAAGGGGCCCAGAGGCAAGCCAAGGAGCAAGCCCAGCATGGCGGCTCGGAACGATCGGATTCGCGGTTCAGATGTCACTGGGCAAAAACTCCCTGTTCTTCCTGCGTTTGTTGCGCTGCCGTCGCTCCTTGGCAGCGCCTGGGGACGGCTGCTCGCCGGGTTCTTCCACGTCGACCGTCGGCTCCGGCCTGGCTCCTTGCGCTGGCTCCGCCCCCTGAGCGGCCTCGGTCGCCTCGCGTGCGATCGCGTCTGCGCCGTCGTTTTCGGCGCGCGCGTCGCTGGGCTCGGCTTCGCTCACGCCCTGTGCCAGCTCCTTGGCGGTGGCGCCGGGCATCGCCACATCCGCTCCGGGGCTGCCGCGTTCGGCCGCGGCAGGCCCATTGGCTGCAAGACCCAGACCGGCGCGTGCGAAATACAGGGCCACGGCGACCACTGCCAAAAGCAGAAGCGCCGCGACCTTGGGAGCGGCACTTCGCGGCGGCGGAGGCGGTCGCGAACTGGGATCGTTGCGTAGGGCCTGTAGGTCTGCGACCGACATCTGCTCGGTGGCGCTGTTGTTCCAGTCGCGCTCGCTCACCGGATCGAGCTTCACGGGAGCCAGCGCCGGGGCCGTGGCGCGCTCGACCAGCTGCGATAGCTCGATGCGTCCGGTGGCGTCGCGGTCGCGCCCGTCGTCCGCATCCTGTTGCCGCGCGGTCGAAGGCGGCGTCGACGGTGGCGGTGGCAGCGTGTCGAGCTGGCCCGGTCGCGCGCCGGGCGCGGCCGAGGCCGAAGCGCCCGAGCCCTCGCCCGGGGGCAGCAGGGTGGCGACGATTTGACCCAGGCTGCGCCGCGACGCCACCTCCACGCGCAGCCCATAGAGCGCCGAGGACAGTGCCTGGTAGCTCTGGAAGCGGGCTGCGCGCTTGGGTGCCAAAGCGGTGTCGACGAGATCCGCCAGCGCCATGCCGATGGGTTCACCGCGGCTGGCCCCGCGCCGGTCGAGGCGCTGGGGCACATGTTGGGCGATTTGCGCGGCCACGGCCTCGGGATCGGAGGCGGTGAAGAGGGGCTCCCGGGTCAAGAGCTCCCACAGCACGATGCCCAGTACGAAGACCTCGTGACGCTCGTCGAGCTCGACGTTGCGGTTGCAGGCCTCGGGCGAGCGATGCCGTGCGCACTCGAGGTCGGCGTCGAGCAAACCGCCACGGGAAGCGACGGCGGCGATGGCGGCGTCCGAGAGGCGCACCCGCCCGTCGCGCCCGATGTGCAGCGTCCAGGGATTGAGCCCGCCGTGGGCGTAGAGGCCGCGCCCGCCCTCGTCGGGTGCCGGGGCCCCCGACAGGGCGCTCAGGGCCTCGATGGCGTCGAGCGCGATGCGCAGCGCCACCGAGCTGACCAGGGTCGCACGTCCCGCCCGCACCTGCTCGAGCAACTGCGAAAGGGCAATGCCCTCATGGAAGTCCTCGATTACGGCCAGCCCGCCTCCGATGTCGCAGACCTCGCGGACGCCAACGATGCCGTCGTCCTGCAATCCGAGCGACCAGTGGGCGGCGGCTTCGATACGGCGAAATAACTTGGAGTTTGGAGGGCGTCCGATCAGGCGCACCGATACGACTTGGTCGGTCTGATCGGCGTCGACCGCACGGTAGCGCTTCCCAAGGGCGTCCTGCGCGATTTCTTCGCGCAGCAGGTAGCGGCTGATCCGTTGTGGCGGCTCCTCGAAAGAGGGCTGCATCGAAGCGAGCATGTCGGATTGCTAGTGTAACTCGAAACCCGCCCGCGCGCGGCCTATCATGATCGCAGTGCTTACCTCATCCCACCTGCGGCACCCAAGTCGTGGGGGTGAGGAATCGCCCACCCCAGAACGTGTGGGGTGGGGCTCGGCATCGTCATGGCTGCCCAAATCCCATCACCTGCAGCTGACTCCGAGCGCTTCTTTGGGTCGAAGCTCCAACTGGACGTTGTCAACAAAAGTGCTGCGAGGTCACTTGTGCGCACATTGCCAAGCGTTGTGGCGCGTTTGACAGCGTTCTGCCGATCCCTACAATCGATGCGGCACCGCCGGGTCTGGTGCTTGTGCGCAGTGCACGGGTCAGCGGGTCAGCGGTAAGGCGAGGCACGCAATGGCGCTGGACGATGTGCTGATCGACAAGAGGGTCCTGGAGCGAAACATTGAACGCGGCAGGGTTGACGCTGCCGAGCATGCGAGGTTGATCGAGTCCCTGCCCGACCGCAGCGACAACGTTCACAGCAGCGAAGGCGAACGCGCCGGCAGGGAAGCTTCCAGCGCGCCCGTCGTCGTTGGCTAGGAAGCTCTGAGCCATGGCTCCCGAAAGCGAAGACGCGGCCCCCGAAAAGGGCCAGGGTGCGGCCGCCGCGGACGAGGCGTCCGAGGCACAGGGCGACATGCCCCCCATCGACTTCAACATCTTCGTGCTCTCGCTCAACACTTCGGCGCTGATCCACCTGGGTGATGCGCCCGATGCCGAGGGGGCGATGGCGCGGAACCTTCCGATGGCGCGCCAGACCATCGACATGCTCACGATTCTCGAGGAAAAGACCGTCGGCAATCTGGATGGTCAGGAAGAGCGCCTGCTTTCCCAGGTGCTCTTCGACTTGCGCATGCGCTACGCGCGCAAGGTCGATCGCGCACCATGAGCGGGCGCGCGGTGACGCTTCGGCTCGAAGCGTACGCCCCCCAGGCACGGCGGCTGATCGCCTCGGCTCAGGCCCTGGCCGATGACCGCCAGCATCGCGAGGTGGAGCCGCTGCACCTGCTCTATCGCACGCTCGAGGCCGACGAGCAGGCGCGCTCGGCCATCGAGCGCACCGGTGCCGACCCCGACGATGTGCTCGTCGAGGGCGAGCTGCTGTTGCGCCAGCTCGGCAAGAGCGCGGACGGTCCGGCCTATCTCTCACCGCGCATGCTCGAGCTACTCGGTCGCGCCGAGGGCGAGGCGGCGCGCCAGGGTGGCGTCGCTGTCGACGTTTCGCATCTGCTGCTGGCCAGTGCCCAGGACGCTGGTGGCTCCGTGCGTGCGGTGATGGCCAGCTGTGGACTGAGCGCGCCCCTGATTCGCGCGGCCTTGTCCTCGAACCACGCCCTGGGTTCTGCGGGTGTGGGCGAGCCTTCAGGTGGCGAGCGACGCCCCTCCGGTCGCGGCGATCCCCTGGAGCGCCACGGCAAGGACCTCACCCGTCAGGCCACCCAGGGGCGCTTCGACCCTACCGTCGGGCGCGACCAGGAGTTGCGGCGCGTGCTGCAGGTCTTGGCGCGGCGCCATCGCAACAACCCCCTGCTGGTGGGCGAGTCGGGGGTGGGAAAGGATGCCATCGTGCGCGCCCTGGCCATGCGCATGGCCCGTGGCGACGTGCCGGGCCTTTTATCGGGCAAGCGCCTGGTCGAGCTTGACGCCGCGAGCCTGATGGCCGGCACGCGCCTGCGCGGCGAGATGACCGATCGGCTCGCCGAGCTGCTACAGGCGGTGCGCGATCGGGCTGGCGAGACCATCGTCTATTTGCGCGAACTCGACAGCCTGCTCGGCGAGCGCGCGCCCGAGGGGGTGGCGAGTCTGCTGTCGCGCTCCCTGCGCGACGGTGAGCTGCGCGCCATCGCCGTGGCCGATCCGGTGCTGGCCGGGCGCATCCTCGGCGACGGCCATGGGGTGGGCCGGCACTTTGTGCGCATCGACGTGGACGCGCCGAGCGAGGAGCAGACGGTGGCGATCCTGCGCGGTCTGGTGCGGCGTTTCGAGAGCGCCCACGCCCTGCGCATCGGCGACCCCGCGCTCAAGGCCGCGGCGCGCTTCGCCAAGCGTTACCTGCCGTCGGTGCAGCTGCCGCGCAGCGCCATCGATCTGATCGATGAGGCCGCCGCGCGCGTGCGCGTGCAGATGCAGACGGTGCCCGCCGAGCTGGACGCGCTCGAGCGGCGCCGAGAAAACCTGGAGTTACAGCTGGCGGCCCTGGCCGACGATCACGACCACGAGTCGACCGAGGCCCGCGCGCGGCTCGAGGCCGAGCGTGCCGAGCTCGACCCCAAGCTCGAACACATGCACTCGCGCTGGCGGATTCAGCTGGAGCAGCTGTCGGAGCTGGGGCGCCTCGAGCAGGAGCTGTCGGCGGCCGAGCGCGAAGAGGAACAGGCCGACGTGCGCGGCGAGGGCGAACGTGCGGCCCAGCTGCGCACCGGCACGTTATTGGTCCTGCGCGAGCAGCTGGAGCAGGCCCGCCGTCGGGTCAGCGAGGCCGAGCAGTCGCCGATGGTGCGCGCGGTGGTGGGCGAGGACGACGTGGCCGCCGTGGTTTCGGTGGCCACCGGCATTCCCGTCGAGCGCATGCTCGAGGGCGAAAGCGACAAGCTCTTGCGCATGGAGCAGCGGCTATCGGATCGCGTCATCGGTCAGCCGCGGGCGGTCGGTTCGCTCGCGCGCGCGGTGCGGCGTGGACGCATGGAGCTGCGCGACCCGCGTCGGCCCATCGGCTCCTTTCTTTTTCTCGGTACCTCGGGTGTGGGCAAGACCGAGCTGGCCAAGGCGCTGGCGGCTTTCCTCTTCGATGACGAGGCGGCGCTCACGCGGCTCGACATGAGCGAGTTCATGGAAAAGCACACCGTCGCGCGCCTGCTCGGTGCGCCGCCCGGCTACGTCGACAGCGAAGAAGGCGGCTTTCTTACCGAAGCCGTGCGGCGGCGGCCCTACAGCGTCCTGCTCTTCGACGAGATCGAAAAAGCCCATCCGGACGTCTTCAACATCCTCCTGCAGGTGCTCGACGACGGGCGCCTCAGCGACTCGCGCGGCCGGTTGGCCCATTTCAACGACACCGTGATCATCCTCACCTCGAACATCGGCTCGCGCCGCATCCTCGAACACGAGGCCAGCGACGGCGAACTGGAAGCGGTGGTCATGGCCGATCTGCGCGCCGCGCTGCGACCGGAATTTCTCAATCGCATCGACGACATCATCGTTTTCGAGACCCTCGATCGCGCAGACCTGCGCCAGATCGCCGATCTGCAGCTGGATGCGCTCGCGGGCCTGCTGGCGCCGCGCAAACTGGGCCTTCAGGTCAGCGACGCGGCCAAGGATCGCCTGGTCGAACTTGGCTATGATCCGGCCTTCGGTGCCCGCCCCCTGCGCCGGGTGATCACGCGCGAGCTTCAGGACCCACTGGCCGAAGAGCTATTGCGCGGCCACTACCCGGCGGGTTCCATCGTGGTGGTGGACCTGGTCGAGGACGAATTCGTTTTTCGTTTGGACGCAGCGCCCGAGTCAGCGTGAACTGACGGCGCTCGCGAGTGACAACCCGCGTGAATCCGGCTCTCAACCGGCTCTCAACGAGGCCAGTAGCGAATGCGCACCGGAACGGGCTTCGGCTGCGGTAGCAGCAACTCGCCAAGCGCTTCCAGCACACCATCGGCGAGTTCGGCGAGGCGCTCCTTGAGCCTGTCGACCGCATCGACGACGCGTTCGCCCGTGGATTCTTGCGTGTCTTCGTCGATCGCCATGCGCTTCAAACTTCCTATGTTTCAGTATGGACCCGCATTGGAGCCTGTCAACCACGGGGTTGGTGGGGGCTCTGGTATGCTTGTGCGCACATCGAGTGTTTGGAGTCGTTCATGCATGTGCATTTAATCGGTATTTGCGGCACTGGAATGGGGTCGCTCGCGGGTTTACTGCAGCAGCTGGGGCATCGCGTCAGCGGTAGCGACACCGCTTTTTATCCGCCGATGGGCGAGGCGCTCGTGCGCTGGGGCATCGAAACGCGTGAAGGCTACGATCCTGCGCATCTCGAAAAGGCTCCGGACCTGGTGGTGATCGGAAATGTTTGCCGCCGCGACAATCCCGAGGCCAGCGCCGCGCTGGAGCGGGATTTGCCCTACCGTTCGATGCCGGGGGCCCTGCGCGAACTCGTGCTCGCTCGCAGGAGGAGCTTCGTGGTAGCCGGCACCCACGGAAAAACGACGACTTCGGCGCTGCTCGCGTTCCTGCTCGAGCAAAGCGGGCGCGAGCCGGGCTTTCTGGTGGGCGGCATTCCGTTGGATTTCGACGAGAGCTTTCGCGTGGGGCACGACGGCGGACCGTTTGTGGTCGAGGGCGACGAATACGACAGCGCGTTCTTCGAGAAGAGCCCGAAATTCTGGCAGTACGAGCCCGAAGTCGCCTGCATCCACGCCATCGAGCAGGACCACATCGACATCTATCCCGACATGGGGGCCTATCGCGCCGCCTTCGAAGGCTTTGTCGAGCGCATCGATGAGAGTGGAATGCTGGTCTATCGGGCCGACGATGCCGAGGTCTGCGCAGTCGCCGCCCGCGCCCGTTGCCGTCGCCTGGCCTTTGCTTGCCTCGACGATCCCGGGGGTTGTGAGCTCGAACGGCAGCCCGACTACACGGTGGAGCTGGGCGCCTCGGGGCCCGAGGGGCAAGCGCTGCGATTTCGAGCGCGGGGAGAGTTCCTGGGCGAGGCGTGTTTCGCGCTACACGGTCGCCACAATGCGCGCAACGCCCTATGCGCGCTGGTCATGGCCCACGAGGGCGCTGGTGTTGAGCTTGCGACGCTATTGTCGATCCTGCCGCGTTTCAGTGGCGTGGGCCGGCGCCAACAGTTGCGCGGCGAGGCCGGCGGCGTGCGCGTTTACGACGACTTCGCCCATCACCCGACCGCGGTCGCAGAGACCCTGGGCTCGCTGAGGGCGCGCCATCCGCAGGGGGCGCTGATCGCGGTTTTCGAGCCCCGCAGCAGCACCGCATCGCGGCAGCTGCACCAGGCGCGTTATGCCGAATCCTTCGCGGCCGCCAGCGTGAGTCTGATCGCGCCCGTGGGAAGGCCCGAGATCCCGGTTGCCGAGCAGCTCGACGTGGCGCAGCTGGTTCAGGCCCTGCGCACTGCGGGTCTTTCGGCCGAGGCGCCGGCTTCCTTGGAGGCCATCGTGGAGCGCACGGTGGCATTGGCGCAGCCGGGCGACACCGTGGTGGTCATGAGCAACGGCGCCTTCGGCGGCATCCACGGCAAGCTGCTGGCGCGTCTCGGCTGAAGCGCTATTCGTGGGTCTCCGCTCCCTGCTCGGCCAGCAGGGCTTGCAACTGGGGCGCGAGCTTTCCGAGACCACGCTCGACGAAGCTGTCGCGCATGCGAAAGCCGTTGCCGGGCTTGGCGCGAAATTCCGAGCGCGGGGTGGAGCGCTGCACCGCGGGGAAGCGGCCCGGTTGTGGCTCGGCCCCTTCGTCGGCTACCGCCAGCGGATCGTCGTCCTCGATGGCCATGTCCGCCGAGATCTCCATGCAGGCCCAGCTGATCTCGAGGGGAATCTCGTTGGGATCGAAAAAGTAGATCGACCAGATGGTGCCGTGGTCGATGGCCCCCACCACCTCCACGCCCGCCGCCTCGAGCTTGTCCTTGAAGGCGAACAGCTCGTCGACGCTGTCGACGGTGAAGGAGACGTGGTCGAAGCCCAGGGGCTTTTCGGTGCGCTCGCCGTGGAACTTGCGCACCATCTTGCTGGCGCCCTGGTACTCGAAGAAGGCGATCTGGTTTTCACCCATTTGCAGGAAGTAGTGGCGGTAGCCGCCGTGGCCGACCCCGGCGCGCAGCTCGAGGCCGAGCAGGTCGCGATAGAAGTGGACGGTTTTGGTCATGTCCGGCGTGATGAACGCCAGGTGGTTAATGGCTTTGAGTTGGGGCATCGGCAGGGCCTCGTGATCGGTCGCGCCTGGTGCGCTGGCGACGGCACAACCGCCCGCCGCCAGCTCACCGGTATCGCTCGATCTTGCGAGAGCGTGCCGCCCCCGTCAAAGCGTCTGGAACATGGGCTCGCGGTGGCTGGCGAAGCGTTCCAGCAATTGTAGGCCGTCCTGGCTGAGCGCTACGAACTGGATGCCCAGGCCGGGCGCTTCGTCGCTGCCGTCGTCGGCGTTGCGGGCGAAGCGCACGACGCCCCGGGCCGGCACCGCGAAGCCGCCGGGCAGGGTCAGCTCCAGGCTGAGTTCGGCACCCAGGGGGTGATTTTCGTAGGTGGCCGCGTAGACGCCGCCGCGCGCGATTTCCTCCGAGAAGCCCACATAGAGGTTGGAGTCGGTGGTGGCGCCGAGATTGACCTCCAGGCGCGCGCGGCCGTTGTCGGCGCTCAGCTCGGAAGCTTCGACCAGGGCGGCGCGGGGCGAGGTGCGATTGGCACTGGGGCTGCTCGGCGGCGAGCGTCTGCGCGGGTGGTGCGGGCCCGAGCCAGTGGCATCGCGCAGGGGGCGCAGCGGGGGGCTCGAGGCGCGCGCGCTGCGGGTGCTGGTCACGGGGGCGGCGGGGGACTCGCGGCGAACGGGGCGAGGGCTTTCGACCATCGGGGCCGGTCTCACCGAGTCGTGCAGTCGGCGCACCCGGCCCAGGCGCTTTTGCACCCGATGCAGCTCGCGTTCGGCACCGCGCCGGGCCAGGGCCTGCTCCGACAGCTGCAGCCAGGCCTGCGCCCGCGAGTAGTCGCCGCGCAGGGCCAGCAGGGTGTCCACCATGCGCAGCGCCTCGATGTGCGCGGGATCGATGCGCAGGGCCGCCTCGCAAAGCTCCAGGGCGTGGGATTCATTGCCGCTGCCCAGCATCACGGCACGGGCGGCCTCCAGGAAATGGCCGACCGCCGCGGAGCCGCTTTCGAGCGCTGCGCGCCCGGCCAGCAGATTGGCCAGCGACGGGAAGTCTCCGTGCTCGCGGTAGTTCGCTTGCAGAGCCTCGATGGCTGTCACGTCCTGGGCATTGCGTTGAATCCGCGCGATCAGGGCGTCCACTTCCGCTCCACCGTGGGCTCGATAGTCCGGGGCCAAGCGGCCCGCGGGCAGCTCCACGGCCCACTGCAGGTCCGTAATGCTCGCGTCCATGCTCCATCCACCTTTTAGTAACGTCCGCGCGCGTAGCATCGCACATTCCCCCACCTGCGCAAGTCATGGCTCGGTTTCGGCCTGTTCGCGATCGCTCCGCCGTTTGCAGGCCGGTAAAAAAATGTCGACCATGCCGCTCCATGGTGACGCCCGCCGAAGTGGATGCCGGCCTCAGCCGTTACCTGCGCCTCAACACCTTTCCGGTGGCGGTGCGGTTCCTGCGGCCCGACGAGGTGCTGCCGCCCCGCTGCAAGCGGCCGCTCGCGGACCTGGGCGAGCGCTTGACCACCTGCCAGGCCGTGTCCATGGCGCGGCGCTTCGGTTGGACCTTGGCGTTGGGTCGCGAGGACAGCAGCTGCGTGCTGGGCGCCATGGCCCTGGGGCTCGAGCGAAGGCTGGCGCACTACGAAGAGGGCAACCTCTGCGTCGACCTCTACACCGAGAGCCTGGAGGCCGGGCGCCTCAGCGAGGCCAGCGTGCCGCGGCTGCCCCAGGGCGCCTACGGCGGCGTGCTGGTTGCGGCCCTGGGGCGCGCCGACTTCGAGCCCGACACCGTGATCGTCTACGGCAACTCCGCCCAGATCATGCGCCTGGGCCAGGCCGTGCTGTGGAAGCGCGGCGGTACACTCGACAGCGTCTTCCGAGGTCGCCTCGACTGCGCCGACCTGGCCATCGCACCGTTCACCACCGGTCAAGCGCAGATGATCGTGCCCTGCACCGGCGACCGCATCTTCGGCCAGGTCCAGGACCATGAAGTGGCCTTCAGTGCGCCCTTTACGAGCTACGCCGAGATCCTCGAAGGCCTCGAAGCCACCCACCGCGGCGGCGCCACGCGCTATCCGGTGACGACGTACTTGAACTACACGGCGCACTTCCCGCCGTCCTACGACCGCTACCGCGAGCTGCTGGAGCAGCAGGAGGCGGAGGGTGGCGACGAGCCGTCGCAGTCGTGAAGGCCTGGGGTCGAACGATGGGTGTGAATCGGGGATGTGAAGCTTGGGCGCGTTTTCGCCTGGTGTTTGGTTTCGTCGTTGGCCTCATGGCGGCCGCTTGTGGCGACGACGGCGGTGCCGCGAAGCAGGCCACCGATGGAGGTGGCGAGGGGAAGGGCACGAGCGACGATTGCATTCCGGGAGATGAAGGTTGCGCGTGTGCTTCCGGCGACCGATGTCTGCCTCCCCTACGGTGCGTGGCGGATTTCTGCGTGATGGCTGCGGAAGACGGCGGCGGTGCAGACGACGGTGGGCGCGGTGCGGTGGACGCGAGTGGCACTGGGGATGCGAGCGTCGATGCGGGTGCGGATGGTGGGGACGGCGAAGCCGACGCCAGCGCTGCCGAAGCGGTCGATGGCGGCGCGTCCGACTGCACCGGGACGCCCGGTGGCAGCGCGGTCGAGGATTGCGCCGGTGTATGCAACGGCCCGGCCGTGGTCGACATGTGCGGGGCCTGCGACAGCAACCCGGCCAACGATTGCGTCCAGGATTGTGCGGGCACCTGGGGAGGCAGCGCCGTCGAGGACTGTGCCGGCGTCTGCAACGGTCCGGCCGCCCTCGACATGTGCGGGACCTGCGACAGCGATGCCGAAAATGATTGCGTTCAGGATTGTGCGGGCGATTGGGGAGGCAGCGCTGTCGAGGATTGCAAAGGTGTTTGCGGCGGCACGTCCATTTGCTTCGAGACGCCCTGCGACGAGCCAGGCGCCCGCGAGCCGCTGTCGGCCTTGGCCGGCGAGACCTGCTACGCCTTTCAGGTTCATGCAGCGGGCAGCGATGCCCCGTTCGAGGTTTCGTCCGGCGAGAGCTACCACGAGTTCATCTTCGCCGTGCCCTGGGCCAGCGGTGATGTGGCCACCCGCTACGGCGTCGACCTGGCCGGGACGACCGTGCCCTACAAGCTGCTGGTCGTCGAATACAACACACCGCAGGAAGCCGGTACCGTCAACGCCTTCGTTACGGGCGCGATATTGGGTGTAGGCGGACCGTTGATCGGCATGTGGGCCGCGGGGGGCTGCAACGTGGTCATGCCCGATGATGTCGGCCTGAGGCTTGCTGCGCCGGACAAGAAGATCCTGGTCCAGTGGCACATGATCAACACGACAGGCGTCGATCAGCCGGTGGCTCCATCTGTGACCTATTGCACGGTTGCCGGCCCGAGCCGCGCCCATCAGGCGGGCATCACGATGCTGGGCACCGAGAACCTCAACATCGCGGCGGAGGGCGAGAGTGAGCGCTTCGGCACCTGCATCAATGACTCGGGGGCGCCGATCCACCTCTTGATGTTCTGGCCACACATGCACCGGCTGGGCACCAACATGCGCACGGAGATTCGGTCGATGGACTCATTGTCCTGGACGCCTCTCTTCGATGCGCCATTCACGTTCATGCAGCAGGTGCACCATGTTGCGAGTGCGCCGGTGGCCCTGCCCGATGCGGGCCTGTTGCGTTCGACTTGCACCTACTTCCACGAGGCCGGTGCCACCGTGGCGTTCGGCCAATCGCGGAGTCAGGAGCAGTGCTACCAGGTCGCGTTTTCCTACCCGGCCGGCGAGCTGGATAACGGAGTCCTCAGTCTGATCGGGCTCCCCAATACCTGCTGGCAGTTCGGGGAGTAGCCCGGCGCGGCCCTGGCCGGCCGCTACCTGGGTGCCCGAGCGATAGTGCGCGGGCCTTCGGAGAGGTCGCCGTCGATCCAGTACCAGTGGGTGGCGTCGCCCTGCAGTGAGTCGTAGCGGATGCCGTCGCAAATGACGTCGCGCGCTTCGGAGCCGTCGATGGCGACCTCATAGGCTGGCCGCGGCGTCTTGTCGCCGTCGGCGACGATGACGCTTTGATCGTCGGCCGCCAGCACCCGAACGATCCGGGAGTCCAGGATTGTGCGCGAGTCGAAGATCTGGGTCGCCGCGAGGTCGAGCATCGCGGCTTCGGTCAACTCCTGCTTGATCACGCCATTCATGCCGCTTACGACGAAGCCGCCGCCGAGCTTGAAGTAGGATGGCATGGCGCTGAAGGACTCGAGCACCACGCTGGCCGGTCCGCCGCCGTCGGCGGGGGCCTTCCACAGGCCGTCAAATCCCGCGTTGGCGGTGAAATAGATGTCTTCTTGCCAGAAACCCGCCCAGCCCGGCACGTCGACCAGGTCGGTGAAGGAAGCAGGGTTGATGGGGTTTTCGTAGACGACGGTTTCTTCGCCCGTGGCCGGGTCGATGCGAACGATGCGGCCCTCGCGATCGTCGTTGTCCTGGTCGTCGCTGGTGCTCAGCCAGATCGAGCCGTCGTGGAAGGGCCCCAGGCCCGTCAGTAGCGAGTCCCAGCCGCGGCTGTGGGCGCTGTTCAAGGGGTTGAGGCGATCGGCGCTGCCATCGACTTCGCCCAGGAAGGTACCGATGTCGAGGCCGTTTTGCGCTTTGTATAGGGCGTAGATCTTCTCGCCCGCGGCCACGACCTGCATGAGTTGCTGGTCGGCCGGGGCCGCGAAGACCTGCTCCACTTCGCCGCCGGTCTTGGCCACCCGCATCACGGCGTTGCTGGTGCCGCCCAGGTCCGCTTTGACCCCGGAGTCGTTGTCGACCCAATAGACGTGCGTGTCGGTGAGGGTGAGCACGGAGTTCAGCTGGTCAGTGCCCGGAAGCAGGATCGACAGGGCGTTGACGGCCGGGTCGGTGAGCAGTTCCTTGTCCGCGCAGGGTCGATCGGCCGAGTCCGAGGAGCCTCCGGTGCCCATTGCCGTGTCGTCGCCCCCGTTCAAACTTGTACCCGAGTCCAAGCCGTCCCCTCGACTGCCGTCGCCTGCACCGCCCCGGGAGTCGTCCGAACCGCAGCCCCCGAGCCAGAGGGCGACGGCGCAAAGCAGGTGAGGTATCGAAGCTGTGTGTACAAATCCGTGGTATTTCATACATCTCCTCTGTTCGTCTGAACATGGTCACAGCGGCACGATCGGCCGAGGGCGTCGGAGTGGGGCGAGCGGACTTCGTCGCCACGTGCGCGGCAAGCGCGTTCAACTGGGCACCCGGGGTACATCGCCGGGGCACTGTCTCTGAGTCTACGGACTACGGAGAGGAAGTCACCTTCCCCCCGTGTGGTGCCATTGCGCCGCGTTCGCGAGCTTGGGATTTTCGAGCTGTAGCCCCCTGATTGTCAGGGGGGGGCTTTCAACGCTCTAACCAGTGCCTCATGGAGCGTGGATCAAAGAAATCGTGCGACCTGACCGGCGAGGAGCGACGGCTGAGCTGCGAAGGCATCGAACGTTGAGCAGAGAGCCGCGTCGCGTTCCTCAGTAGTTCGAAAGAAGCGGTTGTGGGTCGTCCGCTTCTTGGTCTCCTTCCACGCGCCCTCGATGGCGTTGAGGTTCGGAGAATAGGGCGGGAGTCGGCATAGCTCGATGCGATGCTTGTTGTTGCTGAGCCACACCTTGCCTTCCGGCTTAAGGTTGTGGCAGGGGCCATTGTCGATGATGAGGAAGATCTTGCGGCGAAAGCGG
>JAOUOP010000031.1 GCA_029880325.1 Myxococcales bacterium
CTACGGCGCCAGCTGCGGCGTCCGGTCCCCTTGAAATACACGGAGTATTCCGGCGGAGGCCGTCCTTGCATCTGGCATCGTATCGACCCCGATCATCGGCTCAGCACTCCCGCCGAGCACATCTAGGTGACCAAATGAAGCGTCGAGACTTTCTTAAGCAGACAGCCCTGGGCGCTGCGGCCGTGGGTGCGGCCGCCGGCTGCTCGGGTCCCGGCGGCGGTCCCGACGGCAAGGCATCGGGCGGCCCCAAGGCCGGCGGGCGACGGGTGATCTGGCGCCTGGCTTCGAGCTTTCCGCGGGGCCTGGACACGATCTATGGCGGCGCCGAGGTCCTGGCCAAGGAAGTCGAGGCCATGAGCGGCGGCCGCTTCAAGATCCGGCCCTATCCGGCCGGCGAGATCGTGCCGGGCCTGCAGGTGCTCGACGCCGTGCAGCAGGGCACGGTTCAGGTGGGCCACACCGCCAGTTATTATTACACGGGCAAGAACCCGGCGCTGGCCTTCGACACCTCGCTGCCCTTTGGGCTGTCGGCGCGGCAGCAGGTGGCCTGGATGGAGCAGGGCGGCGGCGCCGAGCTGCTCGATCCGATCTTCGCTGACTTCGGCATCAAGCGCTTTTTGGCCGGTGGCACCGGCGCCCAGATGGGCGGCTGGTTCAACCGCGAGATCACTTCCCCCGAGGATCTGCAGGGCCTGAAGATGCGTATCCCCGGCCTCGGCGGCGATGTGATGAGCCGGCTCGGGGCCACAGTGCAGGTGCTGGCCGGCGGCGACATCTACCCGGCCCTGGAGCGCGGCGCCATCGATGCCACCGAGTGGATCGGCCCCTACGACGATGAGAAGCTGGGCTTCCACAAGATCGCCAAGTATTACTATTATCCGGGATGGTGGGAGCCGGGTCCAACTCTGAGTTTCTACGTCGGACGCAAGCAGTGGGAGACGCTCTCGCCGGAGTTTCAGGCGATTTTCTCGGCGGCGACCGCGGTGGCCACGCGCTTCATGCAGTCGCGCTACGACGCGCTCAATCCCGCGGCGTTGGTGCGTCTCAAACAGGGCAAGACAGAGCTGCGCGCTTTTCCGGACAGCGTGATGGCCGCCGCCCGCGAAAAGGCCGAGGCGCTCTTCGAGGAGCAGGCGGCCAAGGACGCCGCCTACCGCAAGATCCTCGAGCCCTGGAAGAAGTTCCGCGAGGAGAGCTTTGGCTGGTTTGCGACCGCAGAAAAAGCCTACGCGGCCTTCGCCTTCCGCTGAATCGCCGCTCCGGCACTTGCGCGCGGCGCATGGCTCATTTATGGATAGTCGGAATGCTTGCTTCCCGCTGTGATTCGTAGAGGAATCGTTCTTGCTTGAGGATCTGGAAGCCCTGATCGCCCTGCGCGATCACGACACCATGACCAAGGCGGCGGCCTCGCTCAGGGTGAGTCAGTCGGCTATCAGCAAACGGGTGGCGAGTCTGTCGCGGGAGCTGGGCGTCGAGCTGCTGCGTCCGGTGGGGCGGCGCGTGCAGCTCACGCCCTTCGCCGCCGGCCTGGTCGAGCGCACGGCGCCGCTTCTTTCGGAGCTCAAGCGCGCGCTGCGCCCCGAGGACGAGTCCGTAAGCGGCGAGCTGACGCTGGTGGTCTGTGATTCGGTGCTCAGTTCCTGGGGCCCCCCGTTGCTCGCGGCGCTTGACTCCGCGTTACCCGAGGTGCGGCTGCGCGTCAGCACGCGGCGCACGACCGCCGCCATCGAGCGGCTGCACGCGGGCGAAGCCATGTTGGGGCTGCTCGCCGGCGCCGTCGAGGCCGGTGATGGGCTGGTGGTGCAGGGCGTCGCCGGGGAGCCGATGGTGGTGGTGCATGGTCCGGAAGGCGACGCCACCGCTGCCTTGGAAGCCCCGCTGACGCTGATGGCCATCGAACGCCATGACGCGACCTGGCACGACCTGGAGCCACAGCTCAAGGCGCTCGAAGCCTCGGGTGGGCCGCGGCTCGAAGTCGGCTCGCGCCTCGACTCGTTCCCGGCGCTGGTGGCCATGACGCAGGCGGGTTTGGGCGAGGCCCTGGTGCCGCTGGGCACGGCCCAGGCGATGGGCGTGCCGGCCGCGCGCATCCGCAGGCTCGAAGGCCTCACGCGCAAAATTTCGCTGGTCGGCCGCGCTCGCACCCTCGACGGCGCGCTGCCCGGTATGGTCAGCGCCACCCTCGAACGCCTGCTTCCCGACCACCTGCCGCGCATCTGAACCTTGCCTGCGTTTCCGCACACGCCCAAGCCCTTTTCTTTCGCACCTGCCGCGTTGGCGACCCTGCTGGCCGTGCTCGCTGTGGTCCTCGGCGCGCCGCCAGCGTTCGGTCAGACCGTGGGAGACAAGCTGCGCGGCCAGGTGCGCGAGGGGCTCGAATCAGAAAAGGAAAAGCGCAAGCGCAAGAAGCAGCGCAAGCAGGAGCAGGCGGCCGACAAGAAGGAAGTGGTCAAAGAGCCGGCCGAGAAAAAGACGCCCGCGGCGCCGCCGTCCAAGGGCGGCGACGGCTCGCCGCTCTTTTCCTTCAGCACCGAGGATGATGGCAGCGGCGAAGATTCCGACGCGCCAGCGAAGCCCGAGGGCCCCCCGCTACCGGTTCGGGTATTCGGCGAGGACTTCATGCTCGACTTGACCCTCGGTTTCGGCGTGCGCGGCTGGCTGCCACAGCAATACGAGGCCATCGATGTCGACGCCGAGCACTACTTCACCTTCACCGTCGACGTGAAGGCCAAGCTCTTCGGTTTCTTGAACATTCGCCAGGGCTACTACGAGAGCAATAGCGTCTCGGGTCCGCGCACCGAAGAGGCCGCCGTGGCCGCGCAGATCGGCAAGTACGCGCCCAAGGCGATCTGGCTGCTAGGCGTCGTCGGCGTGCCCGTCAGCCGCGCCTGGGAGCCCATCGTGCGCTACGAGAGCCGCGCCTTCGAAACGCGCGCCCAGCGCAAGCAAGGTGTCACCACCGCCGTGTGCACGATTCCGCGCGACGCCACCCTGATGGTCGACGGCTGCGAGGGCGAGCTGCTGGACGAGCCGGGCGAGCGGCTCAAGGTCATCAGTGGCTTTGAAACCTTCGTCGCCGGCGTGCGCTACGACCACAGCAAGCGCTCGGGGGCGGTGGTCAGCAACGAGAAGATCAAGGGCAAGTTCCCGCCCGTCTACGCGGGCGTGGGCCTGATGAGCTACCGCAAGCCCTACCAGTTGGTCTTCGGCCAGGATGTGATCAGCGATGAGTTTCTCTTCGATGGGCGCTTTCGCGGCGCCGGCCTGGCCCTGGGCACCGAGCTGGGCGGCGGGCTCGACAACTACTACGCCAAGATTGACGCCCAGGCCGGGCTCGGGGAGGTGTCGCTGACCGAGGAGCTGACCCTCAGGGAGCTTTTGGGACAGGTCTGCAGCGGAGCGACCACCGACGTCTGCGTCGAAGACGAGTTTCTGGTGGGCTACGTGCAGGGCACCGCCACCCTGGGCTACCGCTGGCCGCTGATCCGAGTGGCGCCGACGCTGATCCTGGAGCCGACGATCAAAGCTGGCGGAGCCAGCTTCTTCCTGGTCGATACCGTGGTCGACGAAGGTGAGGAAGCGACTTCACCCACAGTCAATTGGGACTTTCTGTGGTCGGCGCGGATGTCGCTGCTGATCCCGTTTTGAGGTGCGCTGAACCTCAGGCGGGTCGAAAGCTCGCTTCGTAGTCGGCGTCCTCGATGGCGTCGGCAGCGGCGCAGACGGTGAGCGCGTCGCGGCAGTCGACCATCACCGCGAGCTCCTCGGTCTTGTCCTGGCCGATGCTCGCCTCGTAACGCCCCGGGTGGGGGCCGTGGGGCACGCCGCGGGCATGCAGCGTCAGGCTCGCCTGCTCGATGCCCGTGCGCGAGGCGAAGTCACCGCTGACGTAGTAGAGCACCTCATCGATGTCCACGGAGGAATGGGGGTACGGCGCCGGAATGGCCTCGGGGTCGAAGTCCAGCAGCCTGGGCACGAAGCTGCAAATCAGGGCCCCATCGGCTTCGAACGTGCCGTGCGCCGTGGGCGGCAGGTGTACGCTGCCGGTGCGCGGCTGGAAGGCTGCGATGGGAAAGGCCCAGGGGTAGACGCTGCCATCCCAGCCGACCACGTCGAGGGGGCTTTGGGGTGCGCGGTAGAAGAGCCGCGCGCTGTCTTGCTCGACAGCGATGTCACGCAGGCCCTCGTCGCGCGGGCCCTCGAAGCGAGGGCGGCGGAAGTCCCGGTGGCAGTAGGGAGCGTCCATGCGCAGCTGGCCCACGTCGTTGCGAAAGGTGCGCGGAATGGCGAGCTTTTGGCAGCCGAGGTGCAAGAGCATGGGCGCGTCGTTCCAGATGAAGCGATGCAGCACGCCCTTGGGGATGCAGACGTAGTCGTGGGCGGCGATGTCCAGGTCGCCGAAGACGCTGCGCAGGGTGCCGCTGCCGCTGTGCACGAAGAGCAAGAGGTCGTGACGGGCTTCGATGCGGTAGTGGGCATCGTCGGCCTGGGGGTTCCAGATGCCGAGCTTGAGCACCGCGTTGGTGAGCAGGGGGCTCGGTTCGCCGGCGGCGTTGGCTGTGAGCTTGGCGCAGCGAAAGTGCCGCCTGATCCGCGGTGCGCCCGCACTCGGTGCAACCGCTGCCCGCGCCTCGCTGCGCTCGAAACACAGGGCCTGGGGCCGCTCCAGATGGTAGAGGATGCTGTAGGCGCCGTCGAAGCCCTCGCGCGTCAGGCAGTGCTCGTAGCGCAGGGCGCCGCCTTCGCCGCGCAAGGCCAGGTGGTGCTTGCGCGACAGCTCGCCGACGGCCATGCGTTCGAGCATCAGCCCGACTTCCTGGGCGGATTGGGGGCTTGCTGGTCGCGCTCGATGCTCTCGAAGAGGGCGCGAAAGTTGCCGGCGCCGAAACCCTCATCGCCCTTGCGCTCGATGATTTCGAAAAAGAAGGGACCGGCGTCGGCGGCGCCATAGAGGCCGGCCGAGTCTTTCAGGAAGATCTGCAGCAGGTACTGGCCGGGGCCGGCGCCGTCGACCAGGATCTCGAGCCGCTCGAGCACGGCCGGGTCTTCTTCCAGCTCGACGCCGAGGCGCTCGAGGCGTCTGGGCAGGGCTTCGTAATAACTGTGGGGTGTGGGCATGAACTCCACGCCGCGGGCGCGCAGGGTCTCCACCGTCCCGATGATGTCGGGAGTCGAGAGGGCCGCGTGTTGCACGCCGTCGCCCCGGTGCTGCTCGGTGAAGATGTTGATCTGCGAGGACTTGAAATAGGGACGGTAGGGCTCGTTATTGGCGAGCTTGATGCCGCTATTGGGATCCCACATCACCTTGGAGCGTAGCCCCGAGCCCTCGTGCACGCGGTAGCCGGCCACGTCGCTGGTGTGAAACTCCACCTCCCACAGCTGCTCGAAACCCATCACGCGCTCGAGCCACAAAAGCGCCGGCGCCATGGTCTGAAAGTTCGAGGTAATGTGATCGATGTGGTCGAAGCCCAGACTGTTTTTGCCGCCCTTGGGGCTTTGGTAGCACTCCATGCCGGCAAAAAGCCCGCGGTAGCCGCGGCGCTCCACGAAGCGGAAGGTGGTGTCGCCGAAGGGGGTGGTAATCGAAAAGGTCGCGAGCGTGCCGCTGTCGTCCTGGTGTTGCTGGACTTCGGTGATGGGCGTACCGCCGCAGCCTTCGAGCACCTCGAAGGCCCGGCGGGCGTCTTCGACCTCGAAGCTGACGGTGCCGATTCCGTCGGGATGCTTTTGGAGGTAACGCTCGGCGCGACCGCCGCTGCCCAGCGGGCTCGAGCAGGTGATCACGATGTCGCCGGCGCCAAAGACCAGCGAACGCTGGCGGCCCTTTTCCTCCAGCTCGGCGCTGCTCTTGCCGATCTCCTCGAAGTCGAGGCGTTCGATGTAGAAGCGCCGGCTGCGCTCCAGGTCGCGCACGTAGTAGTGCAAACCCAAAAGTCCCTTGATGCCGAGCTTTCCCATCTGCATGACAGCCTCCTCAGGTACTCTCCCCGGTGTTCATGACCGCTCCGTGCCCGCCGAGGGAGCGTCGGGTTGACGGTCAGGGTGGGCGGCGGCGAAATCCGGTCGCGCGCTGGCGCGTTCTTCGACCGCCAGCAATGTCCCGAGGCCCGACAGCTCCACGCCGTAGCGCCGGGCGTTGTAGAGCTGGGGCAGGAGAAAGGCGTCTGCCAGGCTGGGCTCCGCACCCACGCAATAGCCCTGGCCCCGTTCGCGCACGCGGGCCTCCACCGCTTCGAGGCCCGAGGCGATGGCCTGGCGCGCGAAGGCCGTGGCCGCTCCGTCGCCGCCGAGCCGGCGCAGCTCGGCGGTGATGCTGAGGTTCTGCAGCGGCTGCACACCCGAGGCGATGATCTCGACGATCTCGCGCACCCGCGCGCGGTCCAGGGGGTCCTGGGGCAAGAGCGCGGGGCTCGGGTACAGCTCCTCGAGCAGCTCCACGATCGCCACCGATTGACCCAAGCGCAAGAGGCCGGAGCCCCGTGCCGGCTCCATCTCTATCTCCAGCACCGGCACCTGGCGCATGGCATTGATGACGCCGAAGTCGGGTGCTTTTTGGGCGTCGTGGCCTGGCTGGATGTCGACCGCCACGTATTGGTAGTCCAGACCCTTGTAGGCCAGCGCGATGCGCACGCGCCAGGCCGAGCTCGAGCGCCAATAGGAGTAGAGCTTCACGCCACCACCTCCTGCTCGATGGCGCCGAAGAGGCTGCTGCCATCGGGGTGCAACATCTCGATGCGCACGCGATCGCCGGCGCGCAAAAAGGGCGTGCGCGGGGCGCCGTACTCGAGCAGCTCGCGCATGCGCAACTCCGCCAGACAGGCTACGCCGCGCGCGGGGTCGTCATTGGAGACCGTGCCGCTTCCGACAATGGTACCGGCGGCGAAGGCGCGGGTCTGGCAAATGTGGGCGATCAAATCGAAGAATGAAAAGTGCATGGCTTCGGCGTTGGGCTGGCCGATCAGCTCGTCGTTGCGGTAGCAGTGCAGGGGCAGGTGAACGCGGCCCTCGCGATAAGCATCGCCGAGTTCGTCGGGGGTGATGGCGAAGGGCGAAAAGGCGCTGGCCGGCTTTGAACAGAAGAAGCCAAAGCCCTTTTCGAGTTCGGCGGGAACCAGGCTCCGGTAGGTCACGTCGTTGACCAGCATGAAAAGCTTCACGCAGCTCCGGGCTTCGCGGGCGTCGGTGCCGCGCGGGGTATCGCCGAGGATCACGGCGATTTCGCCCTCCAGGTCCAGGCCCTGCTCGCTGTCGCCCAGGTGCAGCGGCGCCTGCGGCGACAGCAGCACCGACGAGCCGCCCTGGTAGACCAGCGGCTCGGTGTAGAGCGTTGGCGGAGGCTCGGCGCCGCGGGCCTTGCGTACCAAAAGGATATGGCTAAGAAAGGCCGATCCGTCGACCCATTCGTAGGCGCGCGGAAGCGGAGCGCACAGGGAACTGACCTGCAGTGCTTCGCCCGCGATGCTGCCACTGTCGAGCTCGCGGGCGCGCGCCTGCAGGACCGGCTCGAGGGCATCCCAATCGTCGAGGGCAGCTTGCAGCGAGGGAGCGATGTCGCTGGCGTCGGCGGCGCGGCTGCCATCGCGATTGACCACGCGCAGGGCGCCGTCGCGTGAGCCGTCGTCGAAGCTGGCGAGCTTCATGGGGCCTCCTGTGCGGAATCGTTGTCGGTTGCGGTCAAGGCGCGCACATAGCTGAGGCCGGTGGCGATCGGCTCGCGGCCGCCGTAGCGCAGCTCGAGGCGCTCCAGATCTTCGGTGAGGCGCCCTTGCATGGCGGGGCCCTCGCCGGCCTTGACCAGACTCTCGAGCAGGTTGAAGCGCAAGAGCCACTCGTCAGGATAGGCCGCGTCGAGGCGTTCGACCAGCTTTGCGCAGGCGCAGCGAAGTTCACGGCCGCCAAGGTTGTGAAAGGCGCCCAATGCGCGCTCATAGAGTTCGAGCATCTCGCGCTGGGCTGCGTCGAAGTCTCGCGGCTTGGGCACGCGCCTGCCGGACGCTTCGGTCTCCGGCTCATGGCCCTCGGCAGCGCCAGCCCAGACCGCATCCACCGCAGTGGCCAACAGCAGCGGCTGCAGCTTCGCGCGCCGCAAACGGCCGGAAGGCTCGCGAAGCTCGAAGTCTTCGAGCGAAATGCATGCCAGGTGGCCACCCCGTTCGAGGGCTGTCTGCACCCGGCCGCGCAGCTCGACGCCAGCAGCCGTGCGCAACGCGAGCCGCCCCTGGGCATCGGTGTGGCGGGCGATGATGGCAGTGTCCAGGGCCGACAGGGGCGTGCCATCATCGAGAGTTCCAAGCGGCAACATGTAGCCTTGACTGCGAGGCAACTCATCGACGACGCGCTCGTTTTCGGCGATCGTGCACTCGCCGTCCAGCTCGACCAGGTAGGCGGCGTCTTGATGCACGTGCAGCGCCTTGACCCGACCGCATAGGGAGAGGCCGCAGTCGAGGGCGAGCGTGGCCAGCTCAGCGCTGGCTTCGGCGACTTGCAGGCCACCACGGCCACCCTGGCGCTGGCTGAGACCGCCGGCCACCTCCTCGAGCACGGCCTCGAGATGGGCGAAGTCCTCGGCCACGAAGAGCTGGGGTTGGGCGCGGGTGATGTTGTAGCTCACCTCGATGCAGTCCCTGCCCAGGCGGCGCTTTTCGACCTCGGGGCCGAGGCAGAAATGGCCCTCGCCGATGGAGGAAAGAAGTCCGGCGCCGTAGAGCCGGGGCCGCTCGAGACTGCCGACCAGGCCGTACTCCACCGTCCACCAGTAGAGGCGCGCCAATCGTGCCGCCTCGCTCGGCTCGGGACTCTTGCGTGCAAGCGCTGCGAAGGCCGCTTCGGCGCGGGCAATCGCCTCCGGGGTGCTGGCGGGATCCTCTTTGAGTTCCGACAGGTCGTAGATCGCGCGATACAACTTTCGGTCATACTCGCTGGCGAAGGCGCGGCGCCCCACGCGACCGATGCCGCGCAAAAAGCGCGCGTAGTCCGCATCGGCCAGGAAGGGCGCGTGACCGGCCGCCTCGTGGATGATGTCGGGGGCTGGCGTATACGTTAGATGCCCGCTGACACGGATGTCGGCGGCCACCGCCAGCACCGAAGCCGCCTGCATCGCCTGAAAAGCGCGCGGTGGAATGAAGCCATCGACGCATACCGCTGACCAACCCAGCTCCTGCAGCCGGGCATCCATCTCATCGATGCGCGCGATGCGATCGGGCGCGATGCCCACGGTCTCGAAGCCCGCAGCGTAGGCCCTATGTGCGGTGCGCAACAGGCGCGCGTGGGTCTGCATCACCACGAAGCGCCACACCGCCTGATCCTGCACGGTGTATTGGCTGTAGTCCTGTTCGACTACGAGATTGCGAAGATGGGGCGGGACAGAAGCCATGGACGCGCCTGGGGATCATTGTAGCGCGTGTGGTCGCTGGGGGCTTTCGGCGGGTTTGGGCCAGAGCAATAGGCGCGTTCGGGTGGGGTAGTGGGGTGGCGTGTAGGTGTTTCTCGGTTGCTTTGCAGTGAAGTCCTGGCCTCGTGCGGGTCGGGCGGTGCGTTCGGCTGCCGTACGGGTCAGACACCGCTCAAGCTGATGTCCGGAAAGGTGTCGCGCTCGCTGGTGGTGCCGTCAAAATCGACGCGGGCGTGGGCAGCTCGTCAAACCAACGGCGTTGGCGACAGGCCACCCCGCCCCCGTCTTCGATGGCCTCACTCGAGCCGCAGCGCCTCCATCGGCTGCGCGCGCACGGCCCGCAGCACCGGGACCAGGCTCGACAGCAGGCTCACCGCCAGCAGCACCGCCGAGACCGCCGCCAGCGTGGCCGGGCTCCTGGCGTCGACCCCGTAGAGCATCGTTTCGGTGATGCGCGATAGCAGCAGGGCCAGCAGCAGACCCAGGCCGATTCCGATCAGCGAAAGCCGCAGGGTCTTCTTCAACACCAGCGCCGCGATCTGACCGGGCTCGGCGCCCAGGGCCGCTCGAATGCCGAACTCACGCGTTCGTTGCGCCGTCGAGTAGGAGACCACGCCGTAGATGCCGACCGAGGCCAGGAGCAAAGCCAGCAGCCCGAGGATCATCATCACCTTGGCGAAAAAGTCGCCGCCCCACATGGTCGTGTTCTTGCGCGTGACCATGGTCTCGGTCTGCGCGAGCGAAAGCCGCGCGTCCAGGCCCTTGACCCGCTGTCGCAGCGCGCCCACCGATGCCAGCGGATCGCCGCCGCTGCGCAGGACGATGTCGACCCGCTGCACGGGCTGCTGCGCCAGCGGTTCGTACAGGCGAGGCCGCGCCGCCGGCGGCAGCAGACCGCGGACTTCGGTGATGCTGGATACCACGCCCACGATCTCGCGACTGCCGCCCGTCACTTTCATGGACGCCAGATCGCTCAGCTCGATGCGCTGTCCAATGGGATCGCGATCGGCGAAATAGGCATCCGCCAGCTCCTGGTTGATCACCACGACCGGCAGCGCGCCGTCGCGGTCGCTCGCCGCGAAGCCGCGCCCCTTGACGATACGCAGGCCGACGGTCTTGAAGTACTCGCTCGAGACGCCGCTCCAGTGGGCCCGCGGCGGCTGCTCGTCCTGGGCCTTTCGCCGGCCTTCGATCTGAAAGCTGCGCTCCGGTCCCCTCCAGCCCAACGGCGCGCTGCTGGTCAGGGCAGCCCGAGCGCCCTGGGGGAGCGTCGACAGCGCGTCTTCGAGCCGCCCATGGAAGCTACGCAGGGCCGGTGGCCCGTCGTAGCGCCCCTCGGGCAAAAGCAGCGTGGCGCTCAGGGCACCCTGGATGTCGAAGCCCAGGTCGGAGCGCGAGATCTTGACCAGCGACTGCATGAAGACCGATGCGGTCACCAGCAGCGACAGGGCCAGCGCGATCTGACCGGCCACCAGCGTCGAGCGCAGCCGCTGGCTGCCGCTGTCGGTGCCGCCGCGGACCCCGCCCTCTTTGAGGCTCTCGCTGAGATCGATGCGCGAGGCCTTCAGCGACGGCGACAGTCCGAAGAGCACCACGGTCAGCCCGCTCACAGCCGCGGCGAAGCCCGCCACGCGGTAGTCGAAACGGAAGAAGTGCTCCATGTAGGTGATGCTGTCGGGCACCAGCGAGAGCAGATAGTCCACAAACACCCGCGTCACCAACAGTGAAAGGGGAAAGGACAGCAGCGCGATCACCCCGCACTCGGTCAACAACAGCCGCATCAGGCGTCCGCGGCTGGCGCCCACCGCCGCGCGCGTGGCCATTTCCTTGTGGCGCGCGGCGGACCGGGCCAGCATCAGGTTGGCCAGGTTGCCGCAGATGATCAGCAGCACGAAGCCCGCCGCGCCCAGCAATAGCAGCGTGCCGCGCCGGCCCGCGTCGTCGATGACCAGGTCCTTGCTGGCGAGCAGCTCTAGCTTCAACTCGCCATCGGTCTTGGGGTAGCGCTCGCCGAGGCGACCGACGATGACGTCCATTTCGGCTTGGGCCTCTTGCATGGTCACGCCAGGCCGGAGGCGACCGATGATGCCGTAGCGATCGTCGTCGCGGGCTGCGGCGACGGCATCGAAAGCCAGCGGTCGCAGCACCTCGGTCGCCGGTCGCGGGAACCAGCGCGCATCGGCGAGGACGCCGACCACGGTGGCCCGTTCGCCGTTGAGCTCAAGCGCGCGGCCTACGATGGACGGGTCGGCCCCATAGCGCTCCCGCCATAGCCCCTCGCCGAGCATTATCACCGGTTCGGCGCCGGGGTGGCCTTCCGCCTCGGTAAAGCCGCGCCCCAGCAGCGGCTCGACGCCCATCAGGCCCAGCGACCCGACCGTCACCTTGGGGGCGTACACCATGCGCGCTTCTTCACGGTCGGTGAGATAGGCCTGGTCGAAGAAGGTGGCGAGCAGCCCTTCGAAGGACTTGGCCTGGGCGCCGAAGTCGCGGTACTGGGCCAGCGTCATGGCGCGGGCCTCACCCTCGCGCTTGTGCATGAGCCTGAAGCTGACGATCGACTCGGGCTCGCTCCAGGGCAAGCCGTAGAGCATGGTGCCGTTGACGATCGAGAAGATGGCGCTGGTGGCGCCGATCCCGATGGCCAGCGTCAGCACCGCCACCGCCGTGAAGGCGGGCGTTCTGCGCAGGGCCCGCAATCCGAAGAGGAAATCCGCGCGTAGCGTGTCCATGATTAGGCCTCGGCGGCTTGCTCGCGCAGCCGTCCATCGAAGAGGTGAACGCTGCGATCGGCGAACTCCCCGTAGCGGGGATCGTGGGTAACCATGCAGATGGTGGCGCCCTGCTGGTGCAGCTCGCCCAAAAGCTCCATCACGTGCTTGCCGTTGCTCGAGTCGAGGTTGCCGGTGGGCTCGTCGGCCAGCAGGATCAGCGGCCGGCCCACCACGGCCCGCGCCACGGCCACCCGCTGCTGCTGACCGCCGGATAACTGGCTCGGCATGTGACGGGCGCGGTGGGCCATCTCCACGCGCTCGAGGGCCTCCTTGACGCGCTGCTTGCGCTCGGCCCGGCCCACGCCCTGGTAGCTCAGGGGCAGCTCCACATTTTCCTCGACGCTCAACTCGCCGATCAGGTTGAAGCCCTGAAAAATGAAGCCGATGCGCTCGCGGCGCAGCCGGGCGCGGGCGCTCGCGCCCAGCGTTTCCACCGCCTGATCGGCCAGCAAATAGCGGCCCTCGCTGGGCTCGTCGAGCAGGCCAAGGATCGACAAAAGCGTCGACTTGCCGCAGCCCGAAGGCCCCTCGATGGCCACGAACTCGCCCTTGGTGATCGCCAGGTCCACCCCGGTCAGGGCGTGGGTTTCGACCTCGGCGGTGCGGAACTTGCGGCCGACCCCTTCGAGGCGAATGACTTCGTTCTTGGATTCGTTCATCGCTCCCTCCTTGAATCGGACGCTATTGCAGCTCGATTCGATCGGCGTTGTCCCACTGGGACATGTCCGAGAGGATCACGCGATCGCCCTCGGCAAGACCTGAGATCACCTGCACCGTGCTGACCGAGCTGGGCCCCAGCTCGACGCTGACGCGGTGGGCAAAGCGGCCGTCGGCGCCGAGCTTGAATAGGCTGACGCTTCCGGGGCCGCCACCGAGCGCCGGCTTTTCGACGCGAAGCACGTCATCGAGGCGATCGAGCTCGATGCGACCGTCTACGCTGAGGTCGAGCTTGGCGTCGGGCGGCAGCGGCTCCTCGATGGCCAC
Source organism: Myxococcales bacterium (assembly GCA_029880325.1). Lineage (GTDB taxonomy): Bacteria > Myxococcota_A > Polyangia > Polyangiales > JAFGIB01 > JAOUOP01. The sequence continues at coordinate 13,150 of JAOUOP010000031.1, forward strand.
ATCGACGCTCACGTTGCCGCCTTCGACCGCCGGATCGATGTGCACCACGCGCCCGCGCACGCGCTGGCCCAGTAGCTCGATGCTGGCGGCCTGACCCACCACCACGCCCGCGGCGCGCGACTCGGGAATCCGCAGCTCGGCGCGCAGGCGCTTGGGATCGACGACCTTGGCCAGGCGGGCGCCGATGGCGACCTGCTCGCCGACCTCGAGCGGCAGCTCCTGCACGAGGCCAGCGGCACCGGCGCGCACGCTGAGCGCCGCGACCTGGTGTTCGCGCAGCACCTGTTGGGCGCGCAGCCGCTCGACCTGTGCCTTTTGTGCGGCCTTGCGCGCGCGGCTGGCCGAGTCCAGCACCTTTTCGTGCTCGCGCTCGAGTTCGAGCGTGACCGCCAGTGATTCGGCCCGCTCGCGCGTCTCGGCCAGCTCCAGCGGCGCCACCATATCGCGGCTGGCGAGCATCTCCTTGGCGCCGGCCAGGCGCGTGGCCTCGCGGTGGCGCATGGCGACGTCGTGGACCTTGCCGCGCTGCTCGATCGCCTGGATCGCGAGCGTGGCCTTTAGATCCAGCAGTTGCGCTTCGGCGCCCTTGACCTCGCCGGCGATCTCCAGGGCCTTGAGTTCGAGCTCGGGGTTGGCCAGCTCCAGCAGCGCCGTACCGGCGTCGACCTCGGCACCCGGCTTGACGTGGATGACCTCCACGGTGCCGGCGGCGGCGGCGCTGATGACGCGCACGGCCTCCGGCACCAGGCGCCCAGGGCCGCTGACCTCGCGTACCAGCGCCCCGCGCTGCACCCGGCCGATCCAGACCGAAGCCTTGGGCACCACCGGCGCTGCGCGCTCGAGCCGCGCGAGGCCGAGGCTGGCGCCGCCCAGGGCGATCGCCACAAGCCCCCACAGGGCGTAGACACGCCCCTTGCTCCGCTGCTCGATCGCCACATCCATTCCCACGGCGCTGCTCCCGACCCTATTTTCGCTCCCCGCGCAGGCTCGTGGTCAAGCGCAGTAGCCCCCGACCCGGCTCCCAGCTGCCGGAGCCCGAGAACTCCAACTCCCAAAAACCTCGCGCGACGAAACGCAGCTGCTGTAGCACAGCGACCGGGGTGCGCCACAGAAATCATCGCCCGGCACATGGTCGATTTCTGTTGGCGATCCCCTGGCGGTGCGGAATCGAGCGTTTCGATCACCGCGGCCCTGGATCTGGCAGTCGCGATCTGCGTCAAACGTCCCTGCGTCAAACGTCCCTGGCAGCTTCGCGACGCAGCGCGCTGGCAAACGTCCCTGCGCTGGCAAACGTCCCTGGCAGCTTCGCGACGCAGCACGCTGGCAAACGTCCCTGGCAGCTTCGCGACGGCGTCAAAAGTCCCCGCGCCGTCAAACGTCCCTGGCAGCTTCGCGACGCAGCGCGCTGGCAAACGTCCCTGGCAGCTTCGCCCAGCCGCAACGGCTCCCAGAAGACCTGCGGGTCGCTGGCACCGGGCGCGTGCTTCGCGACGGTGCGCCGGGCCGCGGTCGAACGCGCCCTGCCAACGCCGGCTGCGGTGCGCCGGCCGGGGCCGGCGGTGTAGACTTTCGGTCGTGGATCCGGGAAGTCTTATCGCGGGTCGCTACCGCGTTCTGAGGCATGCCCAAAGCGGAGGTGAAGGCGACCTCTTCCAGTGCGAGGATCTCGAGCGAGCTCGAACGGTGGCGCTCAAGCTGTCGGTGGATGCCGAGCGAGACGTGTCGAGGGAGGGACCGCTTTTGGCGCGCTGCCGTGGCGCCCATGTGGTCGAGTACGTCGACCACGGTCTGACGCGCGAAGGCCAGCCCTTTCTGGCGCTGGAGTGGATCAACGGGCCCGATCTCGAGGCACGCCTGCGTCAGGCTCCGCTCTCCGTGCAGGACACGGTGGCGGTTGGCAAGAGCGTGGCTGCGGCTCTAGTGACCGTACACGGGGCTTGCATCACCCACCGCGACGTCAAACCCGGCAATATCCTTTTGCCCGACGGGGATTGCTCCCGGGCCAAGCTCGGTGACCTTGGTATGGCGTGCGTGCACGATGCGGGCGCTGCGTACGTCGGCTGCTCCCAATCACAGGCGGCTCTCGGCAGCCCACACTACACGGCTCCCGAGCAGGCTCGGGCAGCGCTCTCGCCCGGCTACGGCGACGTTGCCGCGGGTAGGCAGCCGGCGGTCGATCTCTACGCCCTGGGGGCGACGCTCTTCGCCTGCCTCACGGGGCATCCCCCGCACGAAGCGGCCCACGTTATGGGGCTGCTCGCGAAGCTGATGCTCGAAGCTCCACCGCGGCTTGCGGAGATGCGCAGCGATGTCCCGGCAGAACTCGACGCCTTGATCTCTTCATTGCTGGCGAAGCAACCCGCGCGGCGGCCCGCATCGGCCGCTGTCGTGATGCAAGCGCTGCAAGCCCTCGCGCTGGAAGCCGGCCCCACGGCAGCCCGCGACCGCAGCCACGAGCTACGGGAGCGAAGGCTGGCGACGATGCTGCTGTGGCAGCAGCGGGGTGAGGGACAACAGGCCGTCGATGCCACGGTGACCCGCCACGGAGGCACGCTGCAGCGCCTGGGCTCGGACACCAGGGCCGCGCGTTTTGGCGGCACCGACACCAGCCCCGCCGCCGTGCTTCGCGCGGCGCACTGTGCCAACCAGCTGGCCGAGCTGTTGCCGGACTCGCGGCCTGTGCTGGCGACGGGATACGGGGAATTCACCGAGGCCTCGCTGGCCGGCGATGTCATCGATTGCGCCATCGAAATGCACCTGGGGCGAGCCGAGGACGACCGCGCCGTGCTCGTCGACGACTCGACCGCGGGCCTGGTGGCCGGTCGCTTCCCGTGCCAACCCCGTGGGCCCAAGCTCTTCGCCCTCAGCGGCGCGTCCGAGCAGCGAGGCGAGGGTCTGCCGATGGCGACAGCGGCGACAGCCCGAGGCTGCTTCGGCAGAAAGCGCGAGCTGAGGTCGATCGCCGAGCACTTCGAACTCTGCTGCAGGCAGCAACAGCGGCGCATCATGGTCGTGACCGGGGCTCCGGGCCAGGGCAAGACCCTCCTTTGCGAGCACGCCCTCGCCCACATCCAGCATGAGCAGCGTGACCAGGAGCCCGCCCGGGTGCTGCTCGCACGCGGGCAACCCGACCGGGCCGATGCCCGCTTTGCCCTGCTGTCGCAGCTGCTCTCCAGCGCCATGCAGCTGACGCTCGACCGGGACGGGGCCCAGCGGCGAGCGGACATCCTGCGCTTTGCAGCACAGCACTTCGCCGACTTCGAGCCCTCACGCCGCATGCAGCTGGCGGTCTTTTTGGGTGAGATCCTCGGGGCGCCTTTTCCCGAAGACACCCTTCCGATCCTGAAGGAAGTTCGGCGCGACCCGCAGGCGATGTTCGCACAGATGCAGGATGCCTTCGAGCAGACCCTCGCACAGCTCGACCGCGAGCGACCGCTCTTGCTCATGCTCGATGACCTGCAGTGGGCAGACTCGTCGAGTTTGCGCTTTATCGAGGGCGCGCTGCGCAACCTGACCAAGCGGGCGATCTTTGTACTCGCCACCCTCCGTCCCGAGGGCATTCGGTCGCTTCCCGAGAGCTGGACCGAGCCCATGCTCGCGCGCCTCGAGCTGCGGCCGCTGTCGCGGCGTGCCTGCCGTCAGTTGATCGCAGAGGCGTCCCCTTTGCACCTCGATGACCGGCGCACCCAGCAGGTCATCGACCTCAGCGCCGGCAATCCGCTCTACCTGCTCGAGTTCCTTCGCTTCCTGGAGCAGGGTGGGCAGCCGGATGCGGTGCCCGGTTCAGTGCTCGCTCTGGTGGGAGCGCGTCTCTCGGGCCGCGCGGACCGTGAACGCCAGCTGCTGCGCGTCGCCAGCGTGCTTGGAGAGCGCTTCTGGGTGGGGGCGCTGGCAGAGCTGCTCGATTGGCCGCACGCCGAGGTGTGGACGACGCTCGATCCACTGGCCGACGCCGAGTTGATCGAGCGGCGAGCGAACTGCCGCTTCGAAGGCGAAGTGGAATACGGTTTCGCGCACTCGCTGGTCAGGGAAGCGGCGCACGCCACCTTGCTCGAGTCCGACGCGCCCCTTTTGCACCTTGGCACGGCCCGATGGCTGGAAGTGCACGGAGAGTCCGATGCCGCGGTTCTGGCCGAGCATTTTCGGCTGGGTGGGTTCAACTCGGGAGCGAGCCTCTGGTACGGGCGAGCGGCTGAACAAGCACTGCTGGCCAACGACCTTGCGGGCGTGTTGCGCCACGCGGACGGCGCCCTGGGCTGCGGTGCCAGGGGCGAAAATGCCGGACGCCTTGAGGGCCTCAAGGGTGAGGCGCTCAACTGGAAGGGTGAACACGAGCGCGCCTTCCACTGTGCCCAGCGGGCCACGGCACTGCTGGCCCCCGGTTCGGACTACTGGGCCGAGGCGATTCGTCAAAGGGTGTGGGCGGCGACCTACTCCGAGCGCTTCTCGGACGTGGTGCTGCAATGCGAGCAGCTGCTGCAGCACGCGGGTTCGAGCCCCTCGGAGAGCTTCGTCGTCGCGGCAGCGCACTCGGTAGGTCCCTTGAACTTCCTGGCTCTCGGAAAAGAGGGGCGACTGCGCAGTGCCGTGCAGCGGTGGGCGCCCATGCATCCGCAAAGCCATCTGGTGCAGGGGGCAACTGGCTTCATGATTGGATTGACGGAAACGCACGTCGAGACCCGGGTGGCGGCCATGCAGCGCGCCGCCGCCCACTACCTGGTGGTGGGCAACCACAAAATGCTCAGCTTCTGTGAGCTCAATCTCTTCGAACTGCTGCTCCACATCGGACAGTACGAGCGAGCCATCCGCAACTGGGAGCGAGCTTGCGAACGAGGCCGCAGGGCTGGCAGCGACTCCGAGAACCACTATCCCTCCGACCTCGCCCTCGCCGCCTGGCGCAGCGGCAGAACGGTCGACCTGGAGGACATCGAGCGGCGGATCATGTCGAGCGACCTTGCCGGTTGGGTGCGCCGCTATCACACCCTGCGCCTTGCGCAGCTCGCCCTCGAGCAGGGCAATTGCGAGGCAGTGCTTCGGCTTTGCGCGACGGCGAGCGCCGACGAGGCGAACTCGACACCGGCTCAATCCGAGGCGACGACTGGTGCGGGCCTGCCCCGGGGCCTGCCCACGGTGGCCCTGGCGATCAAAGCCCGCGTCCTGCTTTTGCAGGGCCGGGTGCAGCAGGGCCTGGAGGCCGCAGAGCGGGCATTCGCCGATCGGCATGCCTGTGAAACCGCCGACCTGCGGGACTTTCTGCCCGGCATCCGCCTGGCCCACGCGATGGCGCTGCGAGCTGCCGGGCGCGTTCGAGAGGCGCGCGACCACATCGGCCGGGCGCGCGAGGTCCTGCTCGAAGAAGCTGCGTCATTTTCGAGGCCCGAGTTCGTACAGAGCTTTCTCCATGCCATTGCCGACCATCACCTGACGCTGCAGCTCTTCGACGAGTGGAGCCAGTCGCCCACCGCAGACCACGGACAGGGCACAGGCGCAGGCCAGGTCTCGTCGCACGCGAGTTCGGAGCTTGCGCCCGGGGATGTGAACGGGGAATAGTCGCGCGATGCCGCCCCCGCGTCGGGCACCATCGCGCAAGAAGGCCGGTCCCCATGCTTCACGCGTGGGGCGTCCACCGGGGAAGTCGAGCGCACAGACACGCGCGGAGATCCTCGCGGGCGCCCGTCGACAGTTCGAGCGCGTGGGCTACGAGCGCGCGACCAATCGCGCCATCGCCGCCGAGGCCGGCGTCACGGCGGCGGCCATCTACCAGTACTTCAGCTCCAAGGGCGAGCTCTACGCCGCGGTGGTCCACGAAACGCTCGAGGAGCTGATGCCGCGGCTGCGAGCGGTGGCCGAGGCGGCGCCCTCGGCGCGCGCGGCGCTGTCGGCGATGCTGCGCGAGGCCCTGGACAACGAGCGACGGCGCAGCTCCATGCGCTTCCTGATCGCGGTGCCGATGGAGATGCAGCGCGACCCCGAGGTGGCCGAAGCCCTGGTCGCGCAGCCGGGGAGGTTTTTCGATCTGGTGGTGGAGATCGTGACCCGCGGCGCGCGCAACGGCGAAATCGAGCGCGCCAAGACCGAGCGGGTCATCGGGCTGTACGTGGCGGCCCTGATGGGTCTGGCCGCCCAGGGGGCGGTGGTGCCAGCCGACCACGCGGAGGCCGCGCTCAAGGGCTTCATCGAGCTGCTCGAGGGCACGCTCTTCGACCCGATCAAGTAGTACTCGATGGCTGGCCACTTGACGGCACATCGCCGCACATTTATTAATTGATTGATTAGTTATTTATGGCGCCGACGTACCGACGCGCCGACGAGGTCGCCCATGTCATCGCCCTGTTCCCCTCTCCTGATGGTTGCCGCGCTGCAGGCTGTGGGTCTCGCAGGCGCAGTCGGCTGTTCGACTGCTCCCAGCTCCCCGACGGACGCCATCGAGGTCGGAATGCCCGCCACCGGGGCGCAGCCATCGGTCGCTGGGGAAGGCCCAAACGCCGGCGGGTCGCCTGCGACCTCGGCGACCGGTGGCGGCGATCGGAGCGCGGCCGACGCGACAGGTGCCGCCGGCACAGCCGCGGTCGACGACCCGGCCGTGGATGCGACCATGGGCGAGGATTTGGTCTCGCCAGCGGCGGCCGACGCAACCGCCGACGAAAGCGCGGCCGCTGACGCAGAGCTCCCGCGCCCGCCATGCCTGCAGAACGGTAACCAGGTCGTGCTGATCGGCGACTCCTACATCAACTGGGTCAGCCACACCTTCCCGGCCGACCTCAACCGCGAGGCGGGCCAGACCTTCCGCATGTACGCCGTGGGCGGCTACTCCATGGGCAGCGGCGGCATCGGTCCGATCCCACCCCAGATCGACCAGGCCATTGCAGACGATCCCGACATCACCACCATCGTGATGACCGGTGGCGGCAACGACATCCTCGTGCCCGACACGCTGCAGTTCCCGCAGGGGGGTGACTGCAAGATGACCGAAACGGCGCCGATGATCGCCGACTGCCGCGCCATCGTGGACCTGGCGCTTGCGGCCGCCGACGACATGATGGGACGGGTCGAGACGCTCGACAACAAGATCACGCACGTCGTCTACTTCTTCTATCCCAACGTCCCACAACCTACAGTTGTCGGCGGAACCGCTCCCAACGCGATTCTCGACTACGCCGCCCCGCTGGTGCAGGAGTTCTGCGACGGAACGTTTGAACGCTCCGGCGGCAAGATCCAGTGCCACTTCGTCGATCTGCGCCCCGTGTTCGAGGGCCATCCCGAGTACTTCGCGCCCACCGACATCCATCCCAACCTCGCCGGCTCGGCAGCCATGGCCGAAGCGATCTGGCAGAAGATGCAGCAGCAGTGCCTGGCGCAGCCGGCCTCGAGCGGCTGCTGCGAACCCTGAGCGCGCGGAACTGCCGTGCTCGGCGACGGGCTTGGGACGGGGACCTACGAGGCGCACAGCTGTTCGGGCGGCGACCCGGGCGGAAGGTGCCAGGGACGTTTCGGGCGGCAGCTGTTCGGGCGGCGACCCGGGCGGAAGGTGCCAGGGACGTTTCGGGCGGCAACCCGGGCGGAAGGTGCCGGGGACGTTTCGGGCGGCGCCACGGCCAGGCCGGCTGCAGCGGCCGGCCTGGCCGTGGCGCCGCCCCAACATCGTTGTGTCAGGAACGCTGTCCGGCGGTAGATGCCGCCTGCTTCCGGCGATGCCGGGCCGAATGGGTCGGATGCAGGTGTGCTGGGCGGAGGGCGTTCGTTGTCGCCACCAACCGGCAGTCGGTTGCTCGCTGGTCGTCAGGCGTGGGCGACGGCGCTCTGCGGCTCGAGCGACGGTGGTGGCGCCGCTCGGACGATAGGCGGTGGGTAGGTGCCTTCCGGGAATTTCACCGTCGGGTCGCCCGCGAGATAACGCTCAGAGCGGTCGTCATAGACGCCGTACAGGTTGCTCATGTCTTCGAAGTGCTTCTGCCGGTTGTCGCGGCTTCCGAAGCAGTAGGGCCGGCGCCTGGACGCAGGATCTCTCGGCCGGTGCTCAAAGTTGGCGCGGAGGATTGCCTCGAGACCGGCGAAGCCGCTGTTGTTGGAAGATCGTCGCGATGCCCCCGTGGGCGTCTTGTTGGCGCCCTCCACTTCTTCGCGCATCACCGCTTCGATCCAGGTGCGTACATCGCGCGCGTAGGCCTGCGGATCCCGGCCCTCGCATCCGGGCAGCGGCGACAGCTCCAACGTGGCAGTGGTAAAGAAGTCGTCGAAGCGCTCCTTCTTCGCACCGTCTTCGCGCCAGGCTTCGTAGTCGAAGTATTCGAACTCGAGTTCTTGACTGTCTTGCAATCCGAAACAGAGGTTGAGCCCGGGCCACTCCTCGGGGTCCTGCAACAGCTTGGCCTTCTTGGGGTTGCCCACGGTGTAGCCCACGCGGTTTTCGGCAGCGGTATCATCGAGGATGGGCTGGGCGTCGTAACGCCGGCCCCACAGCGGACCTCGACGACCAGTGAGGAAGTTGATGGCCCTCGCGGTGACAGACTTGAAGTCGCGCATGAAGAGCGAGAGGTTCTTTCGCGGCGTCGAGACGACCATGTGAATGTGATTGCTCAACGAGATGAAGGCGTAGATCTTGACGCCGTGTTTGCGCTGGGCCCGGGCGAGGGCTGAACCGACCAGCCCCTTGGCGAAGCGCTGTAGCTGGGCGCCGGTGAATTTGGGGGAATGGGGGCCGGACCGGGCGTTGGCGCGTTCGGCCAGGCGATCGAAATGCTTGAGGTTCTGTCGGTCCAGGGCCTTGAGCACGCGACGGGCCTTGCCGTTGAGTGGCTGAGCAGCGCAGGTGAGCAGGGGATGTAGCCAGAAGCGGTCCTCGACGGTGCGATTGGTGACGAAGATGAGAACGTCGTCGCGCTCGACGCGCAGGGGGCGCGAGCGGCGCTTGGGCTTGGCGGTACCGGTGGCGGCGGGGGGCTGTTGTGTGGCGCTCATGCCTCTTTCATCGGCCAGCGCCCGCGCCGGTTTCGGGAATTCGTCAGCGGCCCCCAAAAAATGTCCCTGGCACGTTTCAGCGGCAGAGCCCCCGAAAAATGTCCCTGGCACGTTTCAGCGCGGCACGTTTCAGCGCGTCTCAGCGGCAGGGCCCCCGAAAAATGTCCCTGGCACGTTTCAGTAGCCGCTCGTGCACCCCGATCGCGTTGCCTTGCGCCCGGGCCCCCGTCACCGGGCGATTTTCGATGAGCTGTGTCGGGCAGCGCGCGTGATCGGTACGCTTGTCGCCGACGCCTGGCACGCCGTCGCCGGCCCTCACATACGCCGCCAGCCCATCACCACCGATGGAGACTTCGCACGCTTCCCCACGTTGCGCTGGCGTCGTCCGCGGTCTTGGTATACACGGCGGCCCGCGCATGCCGACAGACAGTCTCGAAGTCAGTCCTGGACCCACGGAGCGCACCGTGCGCACGGCAGCGGGCGAGGTGCTGGCAGTGCCCGATGGCTGGGTGTTGGTGCCTCCTGGCGACGCCGCGCTCACGCGCCGGCTCAAGCAGACCTGTCCGACGTTTGCCGTGCGAGAGAAACGCGGGCGCAAGATGTTTTCGCGGGGCGTTTGGGCTCCCGCGCACGCCGTCGATGCGATCACCGCGACGCTCGAGGCCGAACGGGCTGAACCCGCCTACGCGCGCAAGCTCGAAGCCGGCCGCGCCCGCCGCGCCGAGCAGCAGCAGCGCTACGCAGAGCGATTCGAGGCCGCCGTGCTCGACTTTCTCGCCTTTGCTCCAAACCACCAAACGCTGGCGCGGGTCCTTGCCAACGCCATCACCGAGCACGCCATTCCCGTCGGCAGCGGTACCGTCGCGCGCACTGAGCGCATTGCCCTCGAGCGCCGCGCCGAGGCCGCCACCATCGCCTGGCTACGCCATCAGACCACCGGATATGACGACATGCGCATCCCGCGCGTCAAGGGAATGCGGCGGGAGGTGCGCCGCTTGCTCGCCGAGCGTTCGCGCACGCTGCTCGAAGGCTACCGGCGCGGCCTTGCCGTGTCGCCGGAACGCTGCCCCTTGCGGGCTGCGCTCGATCCCTTCTGTTGATGCTTGGGCGCCGCCGCAGAATAAACACTACGTTTCGCCGCCCATACGGGCACGCTCGCGGCCTACGTCCTCGGAAAGTTCCTCAAAATAGCGGCGCTATTGCTGCGGATTTTCCTCCGGGCGCACTCGCGATTCGCACTCCGTCCGAGCGGCGGAATGTAGCGTTTGTTCTACGGCGGTGCCCTATCGGCGCCTGCGGATCAGCACTTCCTGCGTCACCGTCGCCACGTGTTGGCCGCTTTCGCTGAAGACCTGGGCGGTGGCCAGGCCGTGGCTGCCGACCAGGGTTTGGCAGTGGACGTCGTGCAGCATCCAGCGGTCGGCGCGTGCCGGGTGGTGAAACCAGATGGCGTGGTCGAGGCTGGTCAGCCACAGGCCGTCGCCGTCTTTTCGCCGGGCTTCGGGGTGGCGCAGGCGCACGGCATCGCACGGGAAGTCGTCGGAGAAATAGGCCAGGGCACAGGCGTGGTCGATGGGGTCGTCGCCGAACGGTTCGCGGGTGCGGAACCAGGCGGTGCGACGGCCCTGGGGGTCGCTTAGCGCATCGCGGCGCTGCATCAGCTCGAGAAAGCCGGCTTCATCGGCGATGGTGTCGGGCGCCGGGACTTTGGGCATGGGGTGGCGCTGCAGGTCGTCGTCGCCTTCGGGGGCACTGAAGGAGCAGCTCATGTTCAGGATGGCGCCGGCCGACTGGCGCGCCACCACGCGCCGGGTGGTGAAACTGCGGCCGTCGCGGATGCGGTCGACCTCGAAGCGAACGGGGGCGTCGTCGTGGCCGCGCCGGATGAAGTAGGCATGGAGCGAGTGGACCCGGTGGCTCGGGTCGACGCTGTGGCCGGCAGCGCGCAGGGCCTGGGCCACGATCTGCCCGCCGTAGAGCCCGCCCCAGGGGTAGCGTGGGCCGACGCCTATGAAGGTGTCGGGGCCGTGGTTTTCGAGTTGCATCAGGTCGGCGAATTGCACGGGCTCATGTTTCCTTCTTCTGGAGGGGCGCCGCAAGCCCGCTTGATGTAGGCTGCCGCCGGTACCGAGGGTGGCTTTTGGAGATTTGCGATGCGTTGGATGGTGATTTTTACGATGGCCTGTGCCGCGATGGTGCTCGGCGGCTCGGACGCCCATGCCCACTTGAGCCTGGAGCAGGCGGGTAGCTACAGCTCGCGTCACGGCGATTCGCAGCTCAAGGCCGGTCCCTGCGGCGTGGCGGGCAGCACGCGCGGGACCAATGTGCACACGTTTCAGGCCGGTGAGACGATCACGATTTCGGTGGTCGAGTTCATCCCGCATCCGGGTTACTTCCGTATCGCCTTCGATCAGGACGGCGACGACGACTTTCTGCCGCCCCAGAGCATCGAGCCCATCGGGCGTGAATGCATGGCCGCCGAGGGCGATCGTTGCGGCACTTCGGACTTCTACAACAACGAGACGGTGCTGCTGGACAACCTCGAGCCCCACGGCGCCGGCGAGGGCGTCAAGACCTACAGCTGGGAAGTCACGCTGCCGGACGTGGAGTGCGACGGCTGCACGCTGCAGGTGATCCAGCTGATGATGGACAAGCCGCCCTATGATCCCAACGAGACTTCGATTTTTGGCGGCGACATCTATTATCAGTGTATCGACGTGGTGCTCGAACGCAGCGCCGATGCAGCGACGGCCGGTGCGGGCGGGACCGCGGGCGCGGCAGCGACCGCCGGCAGCGGTGGTGATGGGGCTGCCGCTGGCGCGGGCGGTGCGGTCGATATGTCGGCCAATTCGGGCGCCGGCGGGGTTGGTGGTGCCGGCGCCGGGGTGGCGACGCCGGCCGAGGGCGGCGGTGGCGCTGCTGGCATGGAGACCGGGCTGGCCGCTGGCGGCGCTGCTGGCGATGGGACTTCCGGCGCCGATGCTTCTGGCGGAGACGGCGGCGGCTGCCGCGCCAGCTCGGGACCGCCGAGCGGCGGCGCTGCTGCCTACATGGCGCTGGCGCTGTGGCTGACAAGGCGTCGCCGCAGCGTGCGGCGCAGCTGAGCGAGCGCCCGCTGCCGCATTCCATGCCCGCCGTGGACGCTCCCAGCCGAGCCGCCGACGAGACAGCACGCTTCCGGCGATTGCTCACAAGCGCTCCCTGGACCGCGGCGCCCATCTGCGAAGTGGGGCGCGCGGTGCTGACGCCCGCGCTGGGCGGCGTCGCGGTGCTGCCCTGGCGCGCCGAGGCCCTGGCCGCTGGCGCCCAGGGTCTCGAGGTGGCGCCCGATCTGGACGCGCTGTCTGTGCCGCTCGCGGGCTTCGAGCAGGCGCTGGTGCACGCTGACAAGAGCCGCGAGGCGACGCTTTGCCAGCTTGCCTGGCTGTGGAATCGGCTATCCCCTGGCGCGCACCTGGGGCTGTGCGGGGGCAATGAGCTGGGCATCCGCACCACCGCCGAGCGCGCCGCGGCGCTGCTGGGCGCGATGCCCGAACTCGAGCGCGTCAAAGCCAAAGCGCGCCTGGTTCGCTTCGTGCGCGGCGATCAGGGCCTCGCCGCGCACCAAGCGGCTGCGTCCTTTGAGGGGCCGAGCGTGGGCGGCGCAGCAGGTGGACGCTTTCGCTCGCTGCCGGGCACTTTCGCCGCAGGGCGCCTCGATGCAGGCTCCGCCCTGCTGTGGCGCACGGTCGAGCGCCGTGTCGCCGAAGCTGTGCGTCCAACGCCCGGCTGTGTCCTCGACCTGGCCTGCGGCGTTGGGGTGCTGGGGCTTTCGGCGCTTCTGCGCTGGCCCCGAGCGCGCGCGGAGTTCTACGACGCCGATGCGCGGGCGGTGCGGCTCTGTCGCGAAAATGCTGAACACCTCGGCTGCGCCGGGCGCGCCCGGGTGCACTGGTGGGACGCACAGCTGGAGCCCTTGCCGCAGCCCCCGTCCGCAGCCGCCACGCTGGTGTTGATCAACCCTCCGTTTCATCGCGGCAAGGCGCGCGACCTCGGTGCGGCCGAGGCCATCTTCGAGCGACTCGGGTCGCTGATAGGGGCCGGCGCCGAGGCGTTCATCGTGGCCAACTACAAGTTGCCATACGAAGCGCCCCTCGCACGCCTGGGCAAGCTGCAGACACTGGCGAGCGAAGACGGCTTCAAGGTACTGCACGTTGCACCCGAATAAATGGCTGAAAGCCGGGGAACGCCCGCGTTACCACGAAGCTCGCAAGCAGCATCCAGAGCGGGTAGCTCGGTCGCGCGCAATCCGGGGCTTGCCGTCGCGGGACGGCGCTTGAGCTGCCAGAGCGAAAGAATAACCAGGGAGTAAAATGCCGAAAGTGTGGCGCCGGTCGCATTCGCCAGCGTCAGAGACCGCAGGCCGATGGTCCGACGCAGGCCCGGGGGCGGCGATTGCGGCGTCATACCCTCCAAGTAAGGGCCCACAGGCCCGCTGCGATCAAGCGGCGTGGCGGGCGCTCTTGCGGGCCTGTTTGTCGCGGTAGAGTTCGGCGTCGGCGCGGTCGAAGAGGGCGTTGGGGTCGGCGCCGGGCTCGTCGCAGGCGGCCACGCCGACGCTGACGCGGGGGCGGCCGTGGAGGGTGTCGACGCGCTCGATGGCCTCGCGCATGCGGCGGGCCAGCTGGCGGGCGCCGGCGCCGCCGGTGGCCGGCAGGATGACGGCGAATTCATCGCCGCCAATGCGGGCCACCAAATCGCTGGAGCGGGCGGTGGTCGCGGCGGCTTCGGCCACGGCGCCGATCACGGTGTCGCCGGCGCTGTGGCCCAAGCTGTCGTTGATGGCCTTGAGTCCGTCGAGGTCGATGAGCATGAGCGCGAAGCCCTCCCCGGTGCGGTCATGGCGGGCCTGTTCCCGGCTCAGGGTGTCCTGGAAGGCGCGGCGGTTGGCCACACCCGTGAGCGGGTCTCGGTTGGCCAGGCTGCGCAGACGGCTGAGTTCTTCGTTGCGTCGGGCCAGGCAGCGCAACAGCGGCAGATAACTCTCCACCTCCGCGCCCAGGCTGCTTTCGGCCAGCGCCAGGGCGCGCATGGACTCGCTGGGACAGGAAGCGCTGGCCAGTTCGGTGAGGATGGTAACGGCGATTTCGAGGTTCATTTTGCAACAGCTCCCACCCTCGAAGGTCGACACAAGACCCGCCAAACTTGAGGGACGGCGTGGGTGCCGCGGTGATCGGCTATGCTGCGGCCATGGAGCTGCAGAAGACCATTTCCCCCATCGATGGCCGGGTTGTCGTCGAGCGCGAGTTGGCCAGGGACGCCCAGATCGAGGCCGCCCTGGAGGCCGGTGTCGCCGCCCAGCGAGCCTGGGCCCGGACCACCCTGGACGAGCGCGTCGGGTTGTGCGGGCGCCTGGTGGAGTATTTCGAAGCCCACGCCCAGGAAATCGCCGAGGAGATCACGCTGCAGATGGGCCGCCCCATCGCCCACAGCCCCGGCGAGATCCGCGGCCTGGCCCAGCGCGCCCGCCACATGATCGCGATCGCCGAAAGCGCCCTGGCCGACCTGGAGCAGGAGCCGCTTGCGGGTTTTCGGCGTTTCATCCGGCCGGTGCCGCTGGGGCTGGTCTTCACGGTGGCGCCCTGGAACTACCCGCTTTTGACCTCGGTGAACTCGATCGTGCCGGCCTTGATGGCGGGCAACGCGGTCCTGCTCAAGCACTCGGCTCAGACGCCGCTATGCGCCGAGCGCTACAGCGCCGCCGCCGAGGCCGCCGGTTTCCCCCCGGGGCTCCTGTCGCACCTGCACTGCAGCCACGGCGACGTGGCGCGCATCATCGGAGACCGGCGCGTGGACTTCGTGGCCTTCACCGGCTCGGTCGAAGGCGGCCATGCGGTGGTGGAGGCAGCCGCAGCGCGCTTCATCGGCACCGGCCTCGAACTCGGTGGCAAGGATCCGGCCTACGTGCGCCCCGACGCCGACCTCGACGACGCCATCGAAAACCTCGTCGACGGCGCGTTTTTCAACGCTGGCCAGAGCTGCTGTGGCATCGAGCGCATCTACGTGCATCGCGATGTCTACGATCGCTTCGTGGAGGGCTTCGAGGACTTGACTTCACGTTATGTTCTCGGCGACCCACGCGAGGCCGAGACCACGCTGGGGCCCATGGTGCGCACTGCCGCGGCCGACTTCGTGCGCGGGCAGCTGCGCGAGGCGCTCGATGCCGGTGCCCGGACGCTCATCGACGAGCGCCGTTTCGCGCGCGCTCAGGAGGGCACGGCGTACCTTGCGCCCCAGGTGCTGGTGGACGTCGACCACAGCATGTCCGTGATGCGCGAAGAGAGCTTCGGCCCGGTGGTTGGGTTGATGGCGGTCGACGACGACGAAGAGGCGTTATCGCTGATGAACGACAGCGACTACGGCCTGACCGCCTCGGTGTGGACGCGGGACGAGGCGCGCGCCATCGAGCTGGGGGACCGCCTCGAGACCGGCACCTGCTTCATGAACCGTTGCGACGTGCTCGACCCGGCGCTCAGCTGGGTGGGCGTGAAGGACTCGGGCCGCGGCTGCACGCTGTCGAGCTTGGGCTATCAGTGGCTGACGAGGCCCAAGTCGTTTCATCTGCGGCGGCGCTAGACCCTAAACAAGCGCATGTGGAGGATGAGCTGCGCAAAGATGTTGTGAATCAGGGGGTTGCGAAAAGCGCAGGCGCACCAGGAGGAGCGTTGAGCATTTTCGCGAGCGCCTGAACGCAAGAGATTTGTGGAGATCGCCTGCAACACTCGCTTGCTTAGGCGCTAGACCGAAACCTCCAGCAGTACCTTCAGCACCCCCGGCTCAGCCGCGCGCGCCAGGGCCTCGGGGGCTTGGGCGAGGGGGAAGACCGCGTCGATCATGGGGTCGGGGTTGATGGCGTTGGAGCTGAGGGCTGCGATGGCCGGCTCGAAGGGGCCACAGCGCGAGCCGACGATGGATAGCTCGTCGATTACGATGGGGGCGGCATCGAGTTCGAGCTTGGCGTGGTAGGTGCTTTTGAGCACCAGTGTGCCGCGCGGTCGGGTCAGCCCCAGGGCGCGCTGCAAGCCGCTAGGGCTGCCGGTGGCCTCGATCACGCAATCGAAGCTCTTGGGCGATAGCGTCTCCGGCTCGGCGACCCGGGCGCCGAAGCGTTCCGCCAGCTCGAGCTTCTTCGGGTGGCGGCCAATCACATGCGGCTTGCAACCTGTGGTCAAAATCACCTGGGCGATCAGAAGGCCCAGCTTGCCATCGCCGAGCACGGCCACGCGATGCTCGGGGCCGATGGCCACCTGCTCCAGGATCTCGTAGGCGGCGGCGGTGGGTTCGACGAAGCTGGCGCGGGCGTCGGATAGCTCCGGCGGCAGTCGATGCAGGCTGTCGAGCTTCAACGTGAGGTACTCGGCGAAGCAGCCCGGCTTTTCCACGATGCCCAGCACGCTGCGCTCGGGGCAGTGGCGCCCGAGACCACGGGCGCAAAGATCGCAGTGCCCGCAGGCTTGGTTGATCTCGCCGGCCACGCGCTGGCCGAGCCAGCTCGGATCGTCGGAGGCTTCGACCACGCCGCAGAACTCGTGGCCGAGCACGCCGGAAAAGCCCATGTAGCCACCGACGATTTCCAGGTCCGTATTGCACACGCCGGCCATGCGCACACGCACCAATGCCTCGCCCGGACCGGGGGCAGGGCGGGGTAGCTCGCGCAGGGCGGGCGCGCCGCCGTCAAAAACCAGGGCTTGCATGGTGCACACTCTACACCGATTTGCCGCTAGGCCAGGGCACACTGCTGGGTGCTCACCGGAGCGCCGACCAATGGGAACATAATGCGGCGCTCAAGCGCCCCCCCTCAATGCAGCTCCGCGAAGAAGTGCCCGACCACCAGCAGGCCGATGAGCGTGAAGAAGAGCACGCGCTGGGAGTGCAGAAGCCGCACGTCCTTCTGGACTTCCTTGTGCGTCAGGCGGTAGCGCAGGGCGTATCCCGCAATTGTAAGCCAGATTACAATCAATAGCGCGATGTGCAGCAGGTTATTGCCGCGGTCGGAGTAGTACCAGTGGGCGATGGCGGCGAAGGTGAAGGCGACCGAGGACCATTCGTGGATCACGAACCAGCGCTTGAGCTTGAATTTGCCCTTGAAGGTGGCCGGGTAGGAGCGCATCAGAATGCGCATGCCCACATAGGTGCACGATAGGAGAAAGAGCACCAAACTGAGATAGCCCCAGAGGTTTCTATAAAAGGCGCGTTCGCGGTGCTTGCGTTCGCCGCCGCGCGCCAGTTGCTCGGCGCTGAGGTCCATGGTGGCCAGCGGCTGGTAGGCGCGTCGCATGGCCTTTTGCATGAACTGGTCGCTCGGGCGGATGTCCATGACGATGTGGCAGTTGGAGCAGACGCCCACGTAGCTGTGGGGCAGGATGTCGGAACGCAAGATCGCGGGCATGCGCATTTGCTGGCCCACGCTGGGCACGTCCACGCGCTGGCCGGCGAGCAGCAGGCGCTGGTCGGTGGGGGCCAGGGAAAATAGCTGCATATTGTTGCGGTTCATGGCCACGGGGCCCACGTCGACGATGCGGTGGCAGTTGAGGCAGGGGCCGGCGTAGCGGTGGGGCAAGAGGCTGTTGCGCGTGATCACGACCGAGGTCTTGGGCTTTGGCGTGGGCGTGCGCGTGACGATCAAGTGCCCGATGACGGCGAGCACGGGCAGGCCGAAGAGCAGGAGCACCAAAAGGCCCTGGCCGCTGAGGTAGTTCTTGAAGCCCGCGAAGCGGTCGGGGCGGCTGGCAGCGGTGGCTTCAGCCATGGTGACTCCGAATGGGGACCACGGGCGCGGGGGCGGCTGTCGTCTGTGGCATTTGGTCGGCGCAGCTAGGCGCTTCGGTCGGCGCTACGTGCATGGGCGCGTCGGCTTCGGCTTCGAGCGCGATCTGATCGATCGGTATCTCACCCTCCACGACCAGCCCCAGCAGTGTCGCCATCTGGCCGGCGAAGATCTGCACCTGCTGCTCCGGTGCTTCGAGACCCGCGCGGCGCGCCTCCTTGAGCAGTAGCTTTTCGATGCGCACGCGGGGGCTGTCCTCGTCGAGCCAGCCCAGGCGCCGGCCCAGGGGGCGCGGGTCCAGGGCGCGCCCAACGCGCGCGAAGCCGCTGGCCAAAACCGCATGGGTCTTTTGCGAGCCACGGTCGGCCGCGGTCAGGCCGCCGCGCAACCAACGGTCGCTCTCGCTGGAGACACCAGAGGCCAGCTCGCGCGAGAGTACGCCCAGCTGCGAGATGCTGCGCAGGGCGCCGCCGCCCAAACGTGAAAGCGTGCCGCCTTCTTCGGCAGAAGCTTCGACAGCTTCGGGGCCCGACGATGGGTCAATCATCGCTTGCCTCTTGACGTGGGGTCTCGGCGTCTTCGCCTTGGGCCTCGGAGGCGATTGGGGCTTCCGTGGCTGGCTCCGGCAGCGCCTCTGCCTCGCTGGCCGCCGGCAGCGCCTCTGCCCGGTTGGTCGTCGGCAGGGCGGCGATGGCCTTCTTCGCTCCGGCCGAAAGCAGGGTCAGCGCTTGTCGGCGGCGGTAGTCGCCGGCCAGGATGTCGAGGTAGTTGCCGTGCTCGACCCAGTGGATGAGGTGCATCACCCGCCAGGCCAGGTGAGGATGGGTGCGATCCATGGAGAGATAACCTCCGAGCAGGGCATCGACCGAGCTCTGGCTCTGCAGCGCGGCCAGCTCGCGGCACTGGCGAATGAAGGGGGCGAGCTTGAGCTCGCCGCGTCCGCCCTTGTGCCTTCGTTTGCCGCCGGCGAAGGTGATCATGGTGCCCAGGCATGCGGCCAGGTCGCGCGAGGCCAAAAGCGCCGCGCGGTCGGCGGTGAGCTCGGCGCAGCGCACCCACACGAGCAGCGCCCGATGGATCGGCAGGCTCAGGACCCGCACCATCACCGAGGCGCTGGCCGCCCCCTGCAACAGAGCCTGGGCCACTGTTTGGTAGAGCGGATGGCCGGCATGCAGATGACCCAGCTCATGACCGAGCACGGCCAGAAGCTCGTCGTCGTCCATGGAATCGATGAGCGCCGAACGCACCACGATGACCGGCTCGGAAACGCCCGAGGTCAGCGCGTTCATGTGCGGCGACTCGCCCACGAAGAGCGTGGGCTGAAGATCGATGTCGAGGCGGGCGCGGGCGCGGTTGACCAGCTGCAGCAGCTCCGGAAACTGGTCTTCGTCGCAGCGCACGGCGTCGGACATGTAAAAGAGGCGGGCACTGCGGTCGCTGATGCGCTCGAGCAGGTAGCGAATGATGGCCGAGGCGCCGGGGATCGACTTCAGGGCCGAGAGCGAGCGGCGGTCGAGGCTGTGCTCATAGGCTTCGGAGGCGATGCGCGTCAGTGGCTCGTCGCGGTCCAAAAAGAGCGCGCCGTCGCAGCTGCCGCAGCGGTGGCGCTCGGGGCTGAGGGCGGCTTCGGGAACCTGCACGCGGTTGCGCTGACCACAGTGTCGGCAGCGCACCTTGCGCCGGGGCACACGCCGGCCCTCGGGCCAGATCGCTTTGCGCAACTGCGTGAGCGACAGCCCGTGGGGCTCGGAGGCGCCGCTGTCACCGGCCTCTGCGGTGTCGGCCTGGCTCGGGGGGGGCGTAGTCATTGGCTGAGCTTGGCCTCGACGGTGTCTTCCTCGTTTTCCATGGAGGTGGCGCGGCGGCGCGACAGGGCGTCGACGCAGCGCCAGCCGACGGCGTTGGTCAGGAGCTTGTTGGCAGAAGCCCCAACGGCGATGCCGACGAAGGGGATGGCTTTGAAGGCGTTGCGCGAGGCGGTCAGCAGCGCGTAGCGGCCCATGGCGGTGGCCACGAACTTGGTCAGCTGCCGCGGCGTGTACATGCGCATGGCCTCGAGTTGAACCGCGGCCAGGTCGACGAAGTAATTGCGACCGCTATCGGCCTCGTAGGTGCTGACGGTGGCCAACACATAGGCCAACCAGCGCTCGCGATCGTCGCGGATGTCGTGGCCGTAGAGGTAGGTCAGCGATAGCGCCATCTCCACTTCATGCTTGAGCATCAGCGTCATGTCCGCCAGTGAACCGCCCACCAGCGCCACCGCCGTCCCGGGTCCCGGGAACAGTCCCGGCAGCGCCGTCACCGCTCCCGACAGGGCCGACTTGTTTGAGAACCCGGAGATAATACGGCTGGCCAGCGGGATCAGGTGGCTTTCGTCGAGCTCGTCGGCGGAGCTGAAGCGCTCGGCGCGTAGGGCTTCGACCTGCGCGATGAGGTTATCGCAGTCGTCGACCAGGCGCTCGACCGCCGTCAACAGCCGCTGGCCCTGGCGCTCGCTTTGTTCGGAATCGGTCATCGGCCCAGCATATCACTCGCGGTCAGCAAAGACGTCCCTCAGGCGGGAATCAGGGCGGTGTGGCAGTAGCGGCAGGTGCCGGCGTCGGCCCGTATCACCTCGCGGCAGGAGGGACAGCGGGCGAACATGCCCTCGCGCTCGATGGGCGGCAGGAAGGCCACGATCAGGGCGAAAGGGCCGATGAAGGTGCCGGCCACGAACCAGCCCAGGCTATTTCTGCCCTTGCCGAAGGCGATGATCGAAGCGACCACGCCGAAGGCGAGTGTGACGAACCAAAACGCATGCATCATCTTTCTCCGCTCGTTGGGTGTTGGGGTTGACGACTGTCTGGCTTTGCAGCTGTAAACTCGGGGTCGATTGAGGCGGGGGGCATGGCGGGGGGCATGGCGGGGGGCATGGCGGGACTCGTGGGCATGGAGGACCTCGGGGGCATGGCAGGGTCGCCGCAGCCGTATTGCGCGTTGCGCTCGAGCTCGGGCGGCGTGTGCTCGCGGATCAGGCCGAGCAGCTCCCAAAAACGTTCATCGCCTTCGAGCGAGCGGTAGCCGCTGCCCGAGTGTTGTGAGACCACGCGGCCGAGCGCGCGCCACATGGGCAGTACGCCGGCACGCTCGGCGGTGAGCACCGAGCCCTCGGGCATGGCGATGGTCGCAGGGGTCCCGTCGCAGTCCTGGCTGGGCGCCTCCTCACCTTCCGCGCGGTCGGCCGCGATGGCGCTGAGAACTTCGAGCTTTTCCTCGGGCCGCGGCGCTGGCATGGCCTTGGCGCGGGGTCGCAGCCCGGCGCGGTCGCTGAGCGTCCGCGCCACGCCCGCGGTGGTCTGAAGGGCGGCCGCAGCCGATTCCCCGATCAGGGCGCCGGCGGCCCGGGTCTGCTTGCCCACGTCGGACAGGGCCTGGCCACAGGAGACGAACCAGCGGTCGCCGTAATCGGCCACCTCGCGGGCGTGGCGCATCAGGTTGCGCGAACCCCGCCGCCTGGGGTCGTCGCCCCGCGTCGTGCTTTTCTTCTGTGGTCCTTCCAGTGACATGGCTCTTCTTATTTGATCAGGATCACCAAACCTGCAGTGAACGTGATCCACACGAACATCAACTTCAACCAGAAGACAGGTAGGATGCCGGTCAGGCGCGCGCCGATCTGGGCCCCGAAGATGGCGCCGCCGCCGATGAAGCTCGAGGCCAGAACCACGTCCTGCAGGTGAAAGCTGCCGCGGAGGTGACCGGCGGTGACGGCGGCGACCGAGCCGACAGCTGTGCAGAAGGCCGAGAC
This sequence comes from Myxococcales bacterium, assembly GCA_029880325.1. Taxonomy (GTDB): domain Bacteria; phylum Myxococcota_A; class Polyangia; order Polyangiales; family JAFGIB01; genus JAOUOP01. The sequence goes on from JAOUOP010000031.1 coordinate 34,698, forward strand.
CGCGACCGAGATCGCCACCGCCTGGCGCGAGCTGACCATGGCCAGCGCCTGCAGAAGCGGTACCGCGAGCACGCCGCCGCTGATGCCGAGTAGGCCGCAGACAAAGCCATGAAAACCGCCGACGACGGCGAAGGGCAACATGTTGCGACCGTGCAGGTCGCGCTCGCTGGGGGGTTGGAAGGCGCGCTCGTGGGGGTCGGAGAAGGCCTGGCCCAGGGTGTTGAAGCCCAGGAAAAGCGCGAAGAAGGCGAAGAAGTGGGTGAGCGTGACGCGCGGGATGGCGTGACCGAGAAACATGCCCGCCAGTACGCCAATAGAAGCCGGCAGCAACATGGCGCGCACGATGGACCACAGCACGAAGTTCTGGCGCCAGTGCACCAGGGAGGCCGACGCCGTGGCCAGAAACATGGTGGTCAGCGACACCGCGCGCGCCAGCAGGATGTCGAGTTGAAATACCACCAACATGCCCGCCACCTTCAAGACGCCGCCGCCCATGCCGAGCATCCCCGCGAGCACACCCGCCAAGACCCCTACGCCGAGAAGACTTGGGGCATGGCTCATATCGAAGCGCCTGCCACTGGCCTGGGCGCGAATCAGCAGCTCCATGGTGGCTGCGCGATTTTCCACCCAGCGCAGCTGCTCGAAGATCGCCACCAGGATCACGCACAGCAAAAGCCCCAGCACCGAGAAGATGAAGGTGCGGCGCCGGAGCTCGAGCTTCGGATCGCGGGCTATGGCAGGATTTGGTGGCATGAAGTGCAGGGACCTCGATCTTCGTGGGGCATGACGGCGCCGGCGCGGATGGGCGGCGCCGTGGTGGTGATGGGGTCACCCTGGTCGACGCGCAGGGCACCGGCGGTGCCGATGCGATGGCAGTTGGTGCAGGGGCCGCGGTAGGCGTGGGGCATGCGCGCGCCCGGCGGAATCATCGAAGGCGTGTCGCCGTTGGCGGTGCCCAGGCGCGTGAGCAGTGCGGTCAGTGTGAGCCGCGTGGGTGCGCCCTTGCGAACCAGGTCGATGGGCACCTGCTGGGCGTCGCGCACGCGATCGGTGGCGCGGATGAACGCGACCAGATGGGGCGTCGGCTGGCCGCCCACGTGGGTGACCAGATCGCCTGCGACAAAACCCTGGAGGTCGGCCGGTAGTGTGACGTCGTCGACCACCACGCCGGGAACGTCGGCCGGAAGCTTCAGGGCGCGCGCCAGGGTCGGGGTCTTGGGCACCAGCTCGAGGCCCTGGAAGTGCGCCTCGGTGAAGCGCCGCGGATCGGTGAGAGGCGCCGGCGGAGGTCCCCAGGCGGCAAGGGGGTCGTTCGGATCGGTGGGCGCGGCCGCAGGCGGCGGCGGGGGCGGCTGCGCCATGGCATTGAACGGGGCGCTCGGCGCGGTGGCTGACGCGTTGCTGGGCCACGCTGCACTCGGCGCGCTGGCCGTGGGAGCATTCATCGGCGCATTCATCGGCGCATTCATCGGTGCAGCGCCCATCGGCGCATTCATCGGTGCAGCGCCCATCGGCGCATTCATCGCCGGAGCCGGGGCCGTCGCGATGCCCGGCATCCGCTGCGACCAGGACGGCTGCGCCTGGGCGATGGCCGGAGCGCCCATGGCAGGCGATGCCACTTCGGCGCCGGGACGGACCGCGACCACTCCGGGCGGTGGCGCGGTGACGCCGGCCGGCGGCGGGTTGATGTCCATCACTTTTGGTGAGGGCGGAAATTGTTGGAACGCGGGGACCTGCGGAGCTGGAGGCGGAGCCGAGCGCGTGACGTCGAAGAGAGGTGCGTCGAGCCCCGCTGCCACGATGGGCAGGGCCAGAGCGACCACGACGCAGGCTGCGGGGATCATGCGTTTCACAGCTTCACTTCGCGATAGTCCAGCGTGTCCTCGGCATCGGGCACGTAGAACTCGTAGAGTTCAAAGCCGAGCATGGTGCCGTAGATACGACCCGGAAACTGCGCCAGGGCGCTGGTGTAGATGTTGACGGCGGTGTTGTAGCCCATGATGCGCTGGGTAATTTCGGTCTCGCTGTTGATCACCGCCTGCGAGAAGCGATCGACCGTCTGTTGCAGCTGCAGCGCCGGGTATTGCTCGGCCACCACGCTCAGGCGTCCCAGCAAGTCCTCGAGCGACTTATCGGCCTGGGTCGCTGCGGCACTTGGCGGGGGGCTCGCCGTGGGGTCTTGGCCCGCGGGCTCGGCGCGGCGGCCGGTGCGCAGCTCGGTCAGCTCACCCATGGTTCGGCGCTCGTAGTCGGCGTAGTAGAGCAAGAGGCGCCGAATGTTGCGCTGGATGTGGTTGCGCTTTTGTTGGCTGGCCTCCACCTGGGCCCAGGCGACTTTCACGCCGAACTCCAAGTTGATCAGGTAGTTGTAGAAGTAGACGTGGCTGCCCACCCAGCACGCGAAAGCCAGGGCACCCAGGGTCAGGTGCATGTTGTAGCGACTGAGCCGCTGGGCGGTCATGCGGCTGTTGCGTTGCAGCCGCTCGAGGGCATTGGCGACGCGCACGGCGAGCGTGGGGCGCGGCGGCTTTTTGCCGATTCCGTACAGGCGCTCCAGTATTCGCTCCGTTTCCATGCCGATGTCCCTGACTCAGTCGCCGCCGCGGGCTCCGTTTCACTCCGCCGCGTCGATGCCTCGATGCTCGAGCTCCAGGGCGCGCTTGAAGCAGCGCACCGCCTCGTCCCGCCGCTCGGCGCTCTCGAGCGCAAAGCCCATGCTCTGGTAGTAGAGCACGTTGTCGGGTTCGGCCTCGATGGCGATCTCGAAGGCGTCGACCGCTTCGTCGTGGCGTTCGAGGCGACCCAGGGTCAGGCCGAGCGTGTAGGAGATCTCGCCCACATCGGGACGCAAGCGCAGGGCGTCTTCGAGTTCCGCGACAGCCTCGTCGTGCTTGCCGAGCTGACACAGGGCGTCGGCGAGGAGCTTGTGGATGCGGTAGTCGCTGTCGCTGAGTTCCTTGGCCCGGTCGAGCACCTGCACGGCGGCTTCGGGCGCCTTGCGGCGCACGTGGATGGCGCCCAGCTCCACAAGTGGCGTCGCATCGCGCGGGCGCATGGCCGCGGCCTTGCGCAGCGCCTGCATGGCTTCGGGATATTTGCCGTCGCGCAAGAGCTCGAGGCCCATTTCCAGGTAGATCTCGCCCTGGTCATCATTGTCCAGGTGGAAGATGTGATCGTAGGCGGCGACGGCCTTGCGCACGAGGTTGTCCGAGAGTCGAAGCAGGCTGGCGAAGCGGTAGCGGAAGGGAACCTCGCCGCCACTGGCCCTGCGGCGCACGGGCGTGGGCGGGCGCGCCGAGGGCCTGTCGGTCTCCTCGATCAGAGGCAGCCGCACGCGCTCCTGCTTGGCGCCCGTCCGTTTCTTGGCCGTCTTGGTGCGCGCCGAGGCCCGGGTCTTTTTGACGGGCTTCTTCGCGGCTCGCGGCGAGGTGGCGGCGCCGGGTCGCACGCTTTCGCGTTTTTCGCGACCGCGACCGCTGTTGGCTACACCACGACCCTTGGGGGCTGTGGTGCGGCTGGCACCCGACGCGGGCTTCTGTGCTTTCTCTCGACTCGACATGCTTCACCTCGAAGGGATCGAAGGGGCTTTTCAAGCGGGCGCGGCGGCTGGCGCAGCCCCTTCCGCCGGCATGGTTCCGTCGCCCACTCGGGGCAGGACGAAGACCTCCACATGATGAAATTGGGGGTACTTCTTGATCTCGTCGCGAACCGCCGCGGCGATGGGATCGCTCTGGGCCACCGGCAGCTCCGGGTCGACGCGGATCGACAGGTCCACCCAGTAGCCGGCGCCGGTGCGGCGCGTGCGCACGGCGTCCACGTCCACCACGCCATCGCTGCGCAGGGCCAGGCGCTCGAGCAGGACCGCCTCGTCGGCGGGCAAGCCGCCGTCCATCAGCCCGGTGGCGGCTTCTCGCAGCTGCTCCTGGCAGTTCCAGAAGATGATGATCCCGACGATCAGCGCCGCGATCGGGTCGCAGATGGGGTTGATGTAGATGGCGCCGAGAATGCCGAAGATGCAGGCGGCCGAGGAGATGGCGTCGGCGCGGTTTTCGAAGGCGTCGGCAAGGATGGCCGGCGAATGATTGCGCATGCCGACGCAGGTCGCGTACTTGTACATCAGGTAGTTGTAGAAGACCGAAACCACCGCCCCCAGCAGCGTGACGAAGCCGGGGGCCTCGAGCCCCGGGCCCAGCATGGCCACGATCGAGTGGTAGACGATGCCGCCGGCGAAGAAGAGCAGCACGGTGTAGACGAAGGCCGCACCGATGAACTCGGCCTTGCCCATGCCGTATGGAAACTCGTTGTTAGGGTTGCGCGAGGAGACGCGCGTGGCCACCAGGATGCCGGTGGAGCCCACCACGTCGGCAAAGGAGTGCATGGAGTCGGCCACCAGCGCGGCGCTGCCGCCGATCATGCCCACCACGAGCTTGTAGAGCGCCATGCCCAGGTTGCCCCAGAGGCTCAACCAGGGCACGGCGCGGGAGCAGCGCTTGCACACTTCCGGATCGGGCATCAGTGTCCTCCTCCTGGGCCGGGTAGCTCATAGGCAAAGCTCGGTCCCTGAAAGCGCACCTGGGCACGCACGGTGGCGCCGAGCACACCCTTGATGGACTGCTTGGCCTGCTCGCATAGGGCGTGGGCGCGCTCGACGGTCATGTCGTCGGCCACCGCGAGGGCCACGTCGACCCAGGTGTCGCTGCCGGCCTGGCGCGACCAGACGTGGGCGATCTCGTCGACGCCTTCGAGCTCGAGACACGCGCGCTCGACCATCTCCCGATCCTCTTCGGAGATGGCCACGTCCATCAGGCCGCGCACCGAGCGCGCCAGCAGCCGGCCGCTGAGCGCGATCAGATGCAACGTCTCGAAGACGGCGATGATGCGGTCGAGCACGTGGAGGCCGAGCACGGCGCCGCCGACGCCGATCAGGGCGGCGACCGAGCCCTCGGCGTCGGCGTGGTGGTGCTCGGCGGTGGTGTTGAGCACCGGGCTGTGCAGGCGCACGCCGAGGGTATGGCCCTTGCGCGAAAGCATGTAGCTGACCACGGCGCTCAAGGCCGCCAGCGACATCGCCGTGAAGTGCGGCGGCCCCGGCACGCCGCGCAGGATGTCGATGACGGAGAAGAAGAACATGAAGAAGACACCGATGGCGATCACCAGGCTCACCATGCCGGCGGCGATGAACTCGGCCTTGCCGAAGCCGTAGGGGTGCTCGGCGTCGGGGCGGCGATGGCCGACGCGCAGGCTGACGGCGACGGCCACGGCGCTGAGCAGGTCGTTGACCGAGTACAGGGCGTTGGCCAGAAGTGCGTGACTGCCGGAGTAGATGCCGACGCCCACCTTCAGGCCTGCCATCAGGGTGTTGACGGCCAGGCAAAGACCGGCGAAGCGCAGGGCCTCCCGGTGCAGCTCCCGGTGCATCTTCAGGCTGCTGACGCGCGTGCTCATGGTCCCTCGATTTCGTAGCGGGCCCGGGCGGTGGCCCAGGCACGGCGGTTTTTGGCACGGGAGCGACTGAGTACCCGCTCGGTGAGCTGGTAGAGCAGGGTCAGCACCGATCCCGCGATGAAAGCGATGGCAAGCAGGAAGATCAGGCGCACGCGCACCGGCTCACCGAAGACGTAGTAGAGGGCGACGTGGTGGGTATTGGCCATGGAAAAGAGCACCGTGACCACCGTCAAGCCGACCGCCAGGATGAGTTGGACCATGGCCGCGTCTCAGCTCCCGACGCCTGTCGGCAGTTGCCGTGAGTCGCGGAGATTGACTTTGAGTGATGTTCCGACGGGCATGGATCAAAATCCGGGCTGCATCATGGCTTGCATGCCGGGGGCAAAGCCCTGGGGCTGCATCTGGGCGACCGGCGCCGCCATCTGAACTCCGTTATTGGCTGCGTTGGCCGTCATCTCGAAGGCCAGGCGTTGGTCGCCGCGGCGCACGATCACGGCGCCGGCCGGGAGCTGGCCGCGCTGGGTGGCCTGCACGAAGGCGTTCATGCCCTCCACCGGTGCGCCGTTGACCGAGCGCAGCAGGTCGCCCGGCTGCAGTCCGGCGCGGGCGGCAGCGCCCTCGGCTTTGGTGACCACCACGCCCTGGGCGCCCTGCCGCACCTCCAGGCCGCGCCAGTCGGCGTCGTTGGGCGGAGGCGCCATGCCGGTGTTGGCCGGAGCTGTGGCCATGGGCTGGGCGCCGAAGCCCTGGGCCTGCATGGGTTGCTGCATGGGCATGGCCTGCATGGGTTGCTGCATGGGCATGGCCTGCATGGGTTGCTGCATGGGCATGGCCTGCATGGCCTGCATGGGTTGCTGCATGGGCTGCATGGGCATGGGCTGCATGGGCATGGCCTGCATGGGCTGCATTGGGGCACCGGAAGGCGGCACCATCATCGTCGCCGCCACCGGATTGCCGTTGCCGCCTTGACCCAGAGTGACTTGGTGGCAATTGCTGCACACCCCGCGGAAGCCGTGGGGCATCGACGAAAAACTGTGGATCGGCGGCACGGGGCGGCCGTTGTTGCGCACCACCGAGTGGCAGTTGGCGCAGGCGCCGCGGTCTGCGTGGGGGCGATTTTGGCCCATCAGGATCACGGGCACGCCCGGCAGCCCCGCCACCGGCCGCGCCGCCTGGCCGGCGGTTGCAGCTGCGTCCCATGCGCCCGCCTGGGCACCGCCCATGGCATCGCCGCCGTCCGACCAGATCGCCTGCACCCCGCCCTGGGCCTGACCCCAGGCGTCCTGCGGCCCCCGCAGCCGGGTTTGGCTCATGGCCCAGGCGGTCACCGCGGCCGTCAGCAGTACGGCGCCCGCCAGAAGCCAGCGCGGCAGACGCGGCGTTCGTGGGGCGGCTTTTCTCGCTTGGCTCATAGTTTCACCACTTCAGATCATCACTGCGAGTGAGCGTTTCGAGCCCGGCTGGCGCCGGTGCCCGACCTACTGCATCAGCGCGCCTCCACAGCGCGGGCAAAGCATTGCGGCCCCCACCTGGCTCGGATGCCAGTGCAGGCCTTCGGCGGGGCAGAAGAGGGTCGGGGCCGTGGGATTCATCGCTTCCGGCGCGCCCGCGGGCATCGCCGCCGGCTGCTGGAAGCCGCCGGCTCCCGGCCAGCCCATGGCCGTGCGTGCCGCCGCTGGCGTGCCCACGGGGGCTGCGGTCGGATCCATCGCCATCGCTTCGGCCGGCGTGAGGGCGGGCTGTTCGGCCGGCAGCATCGGCGCGGTCGGCATCGCCCCGTCGATGCCCGGCATGGCAAGAAGCAGCGGCTGACCCTGACGCAAGAGCTGCACCTGGATCGGCGCGGCCACATCCTTACGCGTGCTCAGGGTGTAGAGCTCGGCCAGGGTCGTCACCGGCGAGCCGTCGACGGCGATGAGCACGTCTCCGCTCTGGATGCCGGCGGCGGCCGCGCGCGAGTCGGCACCGCCGGTCACATCGGCCACCACCACGCCGGCGCTGGTGGGATCGACGCCGAGGGCGCGGGCGACGCTGGACTCGGCCGGTGACAGCGACATCCCCAGCCAGCGCCCCGATAGCTCCATCGGTTCGCGCATGGGGCCGCCGTTTTGGTTTTGACAGGCGGTGAGCAGCAGGGCGAGGGCGAGCAACGCCCGACTGCGGAGGCCTTGGACGTGGGCGCGTGCCGTGCGGTCGCGGAATCGCAGGTTCATCTCAGCCGGCCCTCCAGCCCATCACGCCGCCTGCGGCGCGTCCGGCCTGCGGTAGATTGCGGGCGAGAAAGGCCCGCACGTCGTTGCTGGGAATCGCAAAGCCGGCACCGCTGAAGACGCCGGTTGGTGCGTAGATGGCGGTGTTGAGCCCGATGACCTGACCGTTGAGATCGACCAGGGGACCGCCGCTGGAGCCCTCGTTGATCGGGGCGTCGGTCTGGATGAGACCGGTGTAGTTTTGACCGGCGATGCCCAGCTGGCCCTGGCGGCGGCCGATGATGCCGGCGGTGACCGTCAGCCCCAGGCCGAAGGGATGGCCCACGGCCAGCACCCAATCGCCCACGCGGGCCTGCTCCGAGTCGGCCAGCTGCACCGTGGGAAGACCGCCGCGGCTTTCCACCTTGAGCAGGGCCAGGTCGTTTTCGGCGGCGATCAGGCGCGCCGAGAGCTGGATCTCGGGGCGCCGGTAGGGAGTGATCAGGATCGAGCGGGCGCCGCTGACCACGTGGTTGCAGGTGACGATGTAGCCGGCGGCGTCGACCACCACGCCCGAGCCCACGCGCTGCACCGTGGGGGTGCGGGCGTTGGGGGGACCGAAGGCCGCGCGGATGCCAACCACGGCGGGGCGCACGGTGCGGGCGGCGAAGTTGAAGGCGGTGCGCGGGTTGCCCGCGACCTGGCGTACGTTGCGGTCGAAGGTGGCGGCGGGCGCTTGGCTGCCGAAGAGCGTGGCGGCCACGGGTTGGGCTCCGACGTTGGGATCCATCGCCTGTGGCATGGCGGGATTTTCGGTGGCGATGGGGGCCGGTGTGGCGAGGGCGGCCATGGGTTGCGCGGTGGTGGTGGTGTCGTAGTGGGTCTTGAGTGACATGCCGAAAACCAGCAGTGAAACCAGAATCAAACCGCCCACGCTCTGCCGCCACGGACCCTCGCAGTGGGGCTCGGGCATTGGCGCGTGTAGTGCGTCCTCGACCTCGCTCTCGGATGCGCCGTGGGGCACTACTCGTCCTCGTCCTCGAAAAATTCGTCATAACCGGAGGCCAGTCGGTAGTAACTCGACAGGACCGCCACCAGGCCGATCACGACCATCATGAACGGCAAGATACCGCGCATGACCATGCCGAAGACCGGCCACCACGCCGACATGCCCCAGAGGCCGAGCGTGATCAGGACAATACCGCTGATCAAATGCCACATGAGGAAGAGATTAGCGCTCTGTTTAGAGTACAGATCAACGATGTTTTTGTGGTTTCAACCAATAGTTGATTGCGGCGATCGAATGGGTGATCTTTTGTGCCAACTTTCGATCGATCATTTGATCGATCGCCCGATCCCGCGTCCTGACAAAGCCCAATGATCTCTTGGCTGATCGATCGGGCGATCGATCGCGAGACCGATCATTTGATCGATCGGCTGAATGTAGGGCTGGCTCTCACTTTTTTTCGCTCTATACAGTGCCCGCGGCATTGGCGAGCATGGGATCGCGATGAACACGGCTTCGAGCGGGGAAGTTCCGGCGCACCGGGCGCCGCGTTGGGCCAGGGCCCTGGCCTACGACCTGGGTCGCAGCGTGCGGCTGGTCGGCGATGGCAGCGAGATGATGGCAGCCGGCGGCGCGGCGCTGCTGTGGCGGGCGCGTCGAGGCCTGTCGGGGCTGCGCCGGCGGGGCCGGCCAGGCGACCGGGGGGAGGTCTTCGACCCGCGGGCACAGCTTCAGGGGCAGTACCTGGCCCAGGCCCTGGCCGAGCCTCGCGGTCGGGCACAGCTGGTCCTGGTTTCGCAAACGTCGCCCTACCGCGGCCCGCGGGAGCTTCACCGGGGGCGCGAGCTGGAGTTGCGGATGACGGGACTGTTCGACGCGGTGGGCACGGGGGGCCGCGTCGAGCTCGAGGCGCTGTACATGCCGATGGCCCAGGCGCTGCCGCTCGAGGCCCGCGACCTCAAGGCCCTGGCCGACATCAGTGGGTTTTCGAAGGCGCTCGAGCAGGTGATCGAGCTGGCCCTGCGCCACGACCGCGACCCGAGCCTGCACGCCCTGGCCGACCGCCTCGAGGCCCTACCCTTCGCGGAGCGGCGCGCCTGGGCCGCGCGTCTGCTGGAGCGCATCGCCGGCGATAGGCGCGTCATGCCCCTGATCGAGCTAGCCGACCTGCGCCAGGCAGACGCCACACTCGGAGGCATCGAACTCGGGAGCGTCGAAATCTTGGCGCTGATGGAGGCCATCACCGAGGGCATGGCCACTGCGCTGCTCGAGCTGGGGCTGTCGCACCAGGAAATTGCGGCAATCGCTGAAGTCATCCAAATTACATTTTCACCCCTGGACGAACTGGCGCGCTTCTACCTGCAGCCGCGGGGTTTGGGCGAGCGGGTCCGGCGCGGCTGGCGGCTGCAGCGTATGCTGTGGGTGGCGATTCGGGCGGCTGGTCGGCGGCCGGATCTGCTGCGGGTGTAGGTGCAGCTGCTCCGGTGGAGGAGCCTGTGCTTCACTTGGCTCACGGTGAGACTTGACTCGGTGTCGTCGGGGTTCGTACCTGTCGCCTAGTTAATTCGTACAACTGAGCAAAGATCGCGGGTTGACGTTGGGAAAAGTGATCCGGCAAGCTGCAAAACACGATGGGGCATCGCGAAATATTTCAACTGAGAGCACGACTGGGACTGTCGCGCTCGGAGTTGGCGCGCTTCTTGGGCGTCTCTGAACCCACGGTGGTGCGCTGGGAGAGCGGCAGTGCCATTTCGGAGCCCAAGGGGCTACAGGCGCTTCTGCTGCGCGCCCTGGCCGACGCCAGCGGTGGGCAACCGGCGTCGGACGTGGCGCGCATCGTGCGCTCCTGCGGCCTCGACCATAGGGCCGCCCTGGCGGACCTGCTGGCGGCGACCCAATATGCCCCAAGCGCTCTTTCTCGTTGACTGGCAGTGCTGTCTCGGGGCCGGCGGCGAGGGAGAAGTATTCCTCGGTCGCTCGGTGGAGAGCGGCGAGCTGTGCGCGATCAAGGTCTCGACCTCCATCGACCCGAGCCAGGCGCGCAGGCAGCTGGCCCGGGAGCTGGAGCGCTGCCGCCGGGCGGCGGGCCGGGGCACGGTGGGGTTGGTGGGCTGGAACCTGGCGGCCGAGCGACCCTTCATCGTCTTCGAGCTGGCCCATGCCGGCAGCCTGGCCGATGAGATGCGTCAGCTGCGGCAGGGCGGCCAGGTCTACCATCCGGTGCGCGCCCTGCAGCGCATTCGCGAGACGCTCGAAGCCCTGGCCCACGTCCACGCGCGGGGCCTGGTGCACCGCGACATCAAGCCCGACAACCTGTTGCGCTTTGGCGGCGGCATCAAGCTCGGGGATTTTGGGACCGGCAAAACCCTGCAGCACTCCGGCAGCCAACCGGGCTCGGGCGTGCGCAGGAGCGAGCGGGCCTCGGCACTCGAGCAATTGGTGGCCTCGCTGCCCACGCCGCTACCGCCCGAGTGGCTCGAAGAGGCCTTCGTCGGCACGCGCATGTACGCGGCGCCGGAGCAGCTGAGGGGCGAAGAAGCCGACGAGCGTGCCGACCTCTACGGCGTCGGCTGCATCCTGCACGAAATGCTCACCGGCAACCTGCCGGACGGCGACGGTCGGAGGCTCTTGCGCGACTACCCCAGCGTGCTGGTGCTGCCCGAGCTCGATCGCCTACTGGGCTCGCTCCTGCACCCCGAGCGTCGCCGCCGCCCCATCAACGCCCACGCCGCCATCGCCCGCGTCGACGAAGTGCTCGAAAGCTACCGCCGCGCCCGCGGCGTCTGGCAACGGCTACAACTGGGTCGTTCGCCCTACTGAACAGACGCGCCGAAGCCTGCGCAGCAGCAGCGCGCCCCTGTCAGCCGATGCCCGTGCCCAGTAGCGCCGGCAGGGGCGGTAGCGAGCCGGGGCTGGTGTCGATGTCGGTAGGGATCGAGGGGCGCGCGAAGTAGTAACCCTGCACCAGGCCCACGCCGAGCCGCCGCACCTGGACCAGCTGCTCGGGGGTCTCGACGCCTTCGACGACCACGTCGGCGTCGAGGCTCGCCGCCACGCCGACCAGCGACGTGATGGCCGCCTGGCGCGCCGTGTCGGTCTCGATCTGCTGTACGAAGTAGCGGTCGATCTTCAGGTAGTCAGGCCGGCAGTCCAGGATCATCTTCAGGTTCGAGTGCCCGGTCCCGACGTCGTCGAGCGCGATGCGGTGACCGCGGGTGCGCAGGCGCTCGATGGCGCGAAGAAAGCGGGGCCCGTCGAAGTCGGGCGAGTGCTCGACGATCTCGATGGTCGCGCGCCGCGGCGATACTTCATGGAGCTCGAGCAGTTCGACCAGGCGCGCGTCAAAGTCGTCGCGGGCGGCCAGCGTGGAGGCGTGTACGTTCAGCGAAAGCGGCCGTCCCTCCGCGGCAGCGAGACCTTGCTCAAAGGCACCGGCCAGGCACAGCAGGTCGACGTGGGCGGTGGCGCCCTTGCGGCGCACGTACTCGAAGAGAATGTCCGGGCGCTCCACGTTGGTGCCCATCGGTCCCCGCGTCAAACACTCGAAGCTCACGATCTCCGGCTGCAGCTCGGTGATCTTGACGATCGGCTGCAGCACGACGCGAAGCGCTCCGGGCGCGGAAATGGTCTCGAGAAGGGTCATGGAGACGGCGGTGGATGCCCCGCCCTCGATGCAAGAAAGTTGCCAGTTGCATTGACGCAGCCTCGGCCCCAAAGTCGTGGCGGCAGCGGCTAAAGCAGCATACGGCTTGCGGTCAGCAGTCCCGAACTCGGAACTGCGATCCGGTTGTCGGACATGGCGAGCGCCGAGATTCGCGCTCAAACGCGCTCCGACGCGTCGACCGTCGCCGGGGCCTTGGAATGCAATCGATGGGCCGCCGGACCCATTGGCCGGCTCCGTTTCGTTTACACCGCCCTATGCGCCGAAGCCCAGTGCCTCGCACTCCAACTCGTGGCTATGGACCTGCCTTCCGAGATCGCCGCCCGGTTGCCAGTCCGGAACTGGTATTGAACGCCGTGGGAGCCGCACACGAAGGGCGAAGGGCTGGGGCCACTGCCGCGGCTGGCTGAGGGGGCCGCACACGTGGACCCGACCTTGCTCCCCGACCATGAGCAGGGGCGCGCCAGTTTCATGACGCCAATCGAGTCGGCCGAGCGCGGTGCCGACACCGGCAGCGACGAAGCCCCGCGCGTCTCAGGGCGTCAAGCGACTGCCATCGACGACCACAGGCAGTTGCGCAAGCCCCAACACGACTGTCTCGAGATTGCGGTAGAATCCGACTTCGCAGTGCGCAAGCCGACGCAGATCGTGCAGCAATTCCCCAGTTCCATCGGCCCCGAGCGAATGGTCCGCGTCGTGCCCTCCATCGTCGAGCACAGCCCTGTCGATCGAGCGCAAGTACGCGTCCTACTTGCGGCCATGCCATCCGAGGCATTTGCGTACATCAAGGGTTGGATTGCCGAGCCGATTGCCGCTGAAAAGGCGCAGGAGTTGCAGCGCAGGGTTTAACTCCATGCCTGCTACCTTGCGGACGCCACCGTGCTGCACCATGAATTCGTCGATGGCCAGTGCCGGTGGCTGACATGCCATTGCGATGACGCGCGAGTCAGGGAGCGAGCATGAACACGGATTTGGCCAATGCGCGCAAGGGGGACCCCTGGTCCCTCAGCGGCGTGATCTTCGGACTTTCGGACGCGCGCGACACCGAAGGCCGCCCCCTGTGTGAGCGCCGCGCACCGATCTCGGCCAAGGAAGGCGTGCCGATGAAGCTGCGCCCCTGCCCGTACGGCGACGAGCGCGAGCGCCGTACGATCAATCTATCGGCCCTGGCGCAGGTCACCGCACACCTGGAGACGGTGGTCGTCGACGCCGAGCGCTTTCACGGCCTGGCCGGATCGAGCCCCCGCAGCTGGTCGGAGGTTCACATGCTGGTGCTCGATCAGTTGGCGCAGGCCGCCCTGTTTCAGCTCGGCGATCCGAAGCGACGTGCACCGATCCCGGCGCCCACCAGCGTGGCCTATAAAATAGCCGTGGGTTATAGCGAGCCGGTGCGCGAGTTGCTCATGCGCGAGCTGCTCGGGCAGAAGCCAGAGGTCTCGGCCGAGGCGCTGCTGTCGCTGGTCAAGGAGGAGCGTTATCTGGTGGGCGCCAGTGAAGCCTGTGCCGGTCCGCCACATCTCCTGCGACGGGTCACGCGCGCCTTCGTCGAGGGTCCACCGCGCCCGCCCGAGGCCATCGAGGCGCGCCGTCTGGCCGTTGCCCGCTTGCTCGGCCGCCAGGTCGAGCTCGGCATTTGTTTTGGCCTCTTTGACCGTCAGGTCGAGCATGCGCTTTTCTTCGGCTCGCCCGGCACCGAACGATTCGCCCCCCGCACGCGCTTTCTGCGCGACAAGGTGGCAGAGCGGCAAAGGCAGCTGCTCGAGGCCGACACGCCCTTGCCGCGATCGCCGCTGCCGGCCGGCCTCGATGCCGGGACGGCGCACTCGCTCGAGACGGTGATGGCGGCCTGCTTCGACCGCACGGCCCATGTTTTCGGCAACACGCCGATCATCGAAAGCCTGCTGGCCCACGGCGAAAGCGCCATCGTCATTCCGAGCGAGCAGCGCGCCTCGCTCGCCCAGAGCTTCGCCGCCTACCTCGAAGCCCACAGCGCCTTTCAGCGAGCTCTGACGCAACTGGAGCTGCAGCTACGGGCGCAACTGGGTCCATGGCTCACGCCACCTTCGGGTCCGGACGATCGCGGCCAGACCGCAGTCGCCCTCAATCCCGCCATCTTCCCCCTGCCCCGCGCCCTGCCCTGGTTCGAGATGATCGTCGGCCACCGCCTGCATGAAGAGGCCGGCCCCGACCCCAAGCGCGTGCTGCGCAATCAACACCGCAGCGTGCCGCTCCACGGCACCGCCGCAGCGGCATCCAGCTCCTGAGGGTCCGCAAACCAATGGCTTCCCCTTTGGTGCGTGACGGCGGAGCACGCCGGCCCACGGAGCGACGTCGGCGCTTCAATGCAGGCGGTCGGGGCTCCCACTTCGCCTGCTGTTTCTGATGCCTGCATGGCGCCAGCGTCGCATGTGGCGCCGGCCTATGCCGTCCGCCGTGATATCCTCGGCGCCTCAGAAGGGAGATCAACATGATCCTCAGCAATCTCGAAGAGGTGCCCGGTCGACAGATCGTCGAGTTCTACGGCGTCGTCAGCGGCAGCACGGTGCGCGCCAAGCATATCGGGCGGGACTTCATGGCGGGTCTGAAGAACCTCGTCGGCGGAGAGCTCAAGGGCTACACCGAGCTGCTCCACGAGGCGCGCGAGGAAGCCCTTGCACGCATGACCCAACAGGCCCAGTCGGTTGGGGCCAATGCGGTCGTCAACGTACGCTTTTCCACCAGCAGCGTCGCCCAGGGAGCCGCCGAGCTCTTCGCCTACGGCACTGCGGTCCGGGTTGAGTAGCCATGGTCGATCTGATCGTACTGCTGGTCTTGCTGCTTGTGACCTACGGGACCGGTCGCTGGTTCGAGCAGCGCCATTTCGAGAGCATCCGTCAGCGCGAGGCTCAACTCTTGCCGCTGCTGACCTCGACCCTGTCGACGATTCCGTCCAGCGCCCCGGTGGAACGCTCCGAGATGGTCTGTGGCAGCGTCGTGGTCTCGCTCGACTACTTCAAGCGTTTCATCGCCGGCCTGCGCGGGATCATCGGTGGCCGCATCAAGCCCTATGAACCCCTGCTCGATCGGGCCCGGCGCGAGGCGATGCTGCGAATGCGCGAGCGGGCTCGGGCCGAGGGTTTCGACATGGTCGTCAACGTGCGGCTCGAGACATCACGCCTGGCCAGCGCCGCGGCCGACGGCAAACGCACTGCAGGTGTCGAGATCCTCGCCTTCGGCACGGCCGTCAAGCTCGCCGCTGCGGGTTGATCGTCGGTCGCGATGGAGGCCAAGCCGCGCCTGCCCGACGATCGGGTCAACCTCCCCAGCAGCCATCCTTTGGCGGACGCCGGCCAGCTGATCGCCTTCGTCGTGGCGCTCGGCCTGTTGCTCTTCGCCGCGGTCGCCTACTCCGTGGAGCTGGTGGTCTGGCTGCTGCCCCACGACACCGAGGTCCGCCTGGCCCACGAGCTGTGGCCAGCCGAGGAGCCGACAGCAGACGACGCCGAGCGCCATGAAAAGCTTCAGGCTCTGGTCGAGGCATTGGCAAGCGGCTGGCCCGACAACCCCTATCGACTGCAGGTGCGCATCGCCCGCGAAGAGCAGCCCAACGCCTTTGCGTTGCCGGGGGGCCTGGTGCTCGTCACCGAGGGACTGCTCGACAGCGCCGAGAGTGAAAATGAGCTGGCGTTTGTCCTCGGTCACGAGATCGGGCACTTCCGGGGCCGCGACCATCTGCGTGGCCTCGGCCAGGGCCTGCTCTTCCAGCTGGTCCTGGCCAGCATCGGTGTTGGCGGTGGTGATATTCGACTATTGGGTGACACGGGCTTGATCGCGGGCCTGAGCTTCAGCCGCGACCAGGAACGCGCGGCTGACCGCTTCGGTCTCGAGCTGCTGCAGCATCACTACGGTCACGCGGCGGGCGCCGGCATATTCTTCGAGCGCGTGGCGTCGAGCGATCCCGTTCACACCTCGATGCCGACCTTCATCAGCACCCACCCCGATCCACGCGAGCGAGCCGCCGAGATTCGGAAATTGGCCGCCCAGCGGGGCTACCGGCTGCAGGGTAGGTTGCGCCCGCCGCTATAGATGAGGCCGAATCGGCATATCGCAATCGCGGCCCAGCCATGCCAGCCTGGGCTGCGAGCTGGAGAAACGATCATGGGCACATCGACTTTGAAGATCATCGGCGCGGGTTTTGGACGCACCGGAACCCTATCGCTGAAGTTGGCGTTGGAGCAGCTGGGCTTTGGGCCCTGCTATCACATGTTCGAGGTCTTTCAGAATCCGGGCCACGCCGAGCTGTGGAGCCGCGCCGGCGACGGCGACATCGAAGCCGCCGAACAGGCCCTCGCAGGCTTCCAGTCCGCGGTGGACTGGCCGGCGATCCACTTTTGGCGTCAGCTGGCCGAGCGCCATCCCGAGGCCAAGGTGCTGCTCTCGGTGCGCGAGCCGGCCCGCTGGTTCAAGAGCGCCAACGAAACCATCTTCGCCTCCATGGCGCGCGAGCCGGACGGCAAGTCGCCGGTGGCAGGAATGCAGGAAATGGCGCGAAAGTTAATTCGCGAGCAGGCCTTCGGCGGTGACTTCTTTCCCGAAGCCCACGCCATCGAAGTCTTCGAGCGCCACAACGCCGAAGTCCAGCGCGTGATCGAACCCGAGCGCCTGCTGGTCTATGAAGTATCGCAGGGCTGGGGTCCACTGTGCGCATTCCTCAACCGCTCCGTGCCCGACACCGAGTTTCCGCGCACCAACAGCACCGCCGAGTTTCGCCGCGGCATGGGGCTCGAGGGGCAGAAGCTTCCGTAGCTTCAGGTGATTCCGAAGACCACCGCGCCGTCTTCCACGCCGATACGGATGCTGTCGCCCCAGTCGGCTCCTGGCGTTCGACAAAGGCCTCGAGTAGGCGCCCTCGGACTCCGGGCAGGCGATCGAAATAGAGCACGGCGCCACCACCGGCAGCCCCCCGGACGAGCAGCTGTCCCGGTTTGAGCGCGGCGGCGTACTGGCGAAAGAAGGCCCCAGCTCGGGCACCACCCGAACCAGCACCTGTCCGCCGTAGTAGCGCAGGACAAAGAGGGCGATGGAGAAGCGCATGGCCACGACAGGTCAGGTATACACCGGCAGCCACGGCCCTTCACGTGAGCTGTCCCACGGCCCGCCAACTCCCACCGCGGCATCGGCAGCGGTAACGGGATCGGGATTGGGCGCCGACTTCTCGACAGCGGTTGCCGGCGCGACCGAGCAGGCAGTAGGCTGCGCGCAACGGGAGTCATATGCCACATCTCCAGGGACCAGAAGACGGCCCCGTCGCCGTGACGGGCGCATCGGGCTACATCGGATCGCAGGTGGTCAAGTGCCTGATCGAGGACGGCTTCAGCGTGCACGGCTGCGTGCGCGACCCCAGCCGCGAAGACAAGACCGCACACCTGCTCGCCCTGGCCGACAAGGGTCCGGGCAGTCTGCGCATCTTCGGCGCCGACCTGCTGCAGGCGGGCCAGGGCGCCTACGACGAAGCCTTCGCCGGCTGCGCGGCGGTCTTCCACGTGGCTGCCGATCTGGGCAGCGATCCGAGCTATGGCCCGCCGACACCTCAGCGCACCTTCGACAGCTGCATGACCGCGACCAAGGGCGTGCTCGAGTCGGCGCGCAAGGCCGGCACGGTCAAACGCGTGGTCTACACCTCCTCGACCTCGGCAGTGATGGGCCTGCGACCCGGCGGCAAGAGCGCCGAGGGCTACGAATACAAGGACGACGACTGGGCCGGCGAGGGCCCTTACGAAACGATCGAAGAGCGCTGGACGGTGACCAGCCCGCGCAGCGGCAAGGTGCACAAGCTGTGGACCCTCGAGCGGCAGGCCTACGCCATGGGCAAGGTCGAGGCCGAGCAATACGCCTACCGCTGGGGCAACGAGCATGGCATCGACGTGGTCTCGTGCTGTCCCTGCCATGTGCTGGGACCGCTGACGGCCAAGGCCCATGACGCCACCTGGCAGCGCCGCATCGGGCTGATGCTGCAGGGCCGCAGCGGTCACCGAATGCGGCCCAACATGCTGTGGAATATCGTCGACGTGCGGGACGTGGCGCGCTCGCAGGTGCTGATGGCGACGAGCGAAGTCGCCACCAACGGCTCGCGCTACATGCTCGCCGCCCCCGACAGCGGCGGGGAGCTGACGGTGCAGCAGCTGCTCGACACCCTGCGCGAACTCTACCCGGACGTGAACGTGGGCGGCGACTACGAGCCACCACCGACCGAGGATCAACCGCACGCCAAGTCGACCAAGGCCATCGGCGAGCTCGGTCTTCAGCCCCACGACACGCGCCAGACCCTGCGCGACACCTGCGAGTCGCTCATCGCCATCGCCGGAGTGCAGCCGGCGCTGAAGGCGTGACCGGGATGGGCGCTTCGGCGGAAGCCGATATCGCTGTGGTCACCGCGCTCGATCAGGCGTGGAACCGCGCCTATGAGCAAGGCGATCGCAGCCCACTGTCGGACGTCCTCAGCGACGACTTTGTGGCGACAACGGAAGCCGGTCAGGAGGTCGGCAAGGCGCAACTGCTGCAGGATCCGCCAGAGGCGGCGCTTGAAGTGCGCGTTGACGAGTTTTCGATACGCTGCTGGGGCGACACCGCCATCACTCGGGGCCGAATCCAGGTGCGGACACCGAGCCGTTTCAGCGACCAGCACTTCATGCGCGTCTACGCCCGGCGCGCGGGAAGCTGGCAAGCCGTCAGCCTTCAGGTGGTGCCGGTGGTCGCGCGCAATGAGCCGGTGCCGCGCCAGAGCAGAAGGTCCGAAGAGTCTTGATGCGCCCTGCTGACCTGTGTTAGCCATGCGGCCTTGATGGTCACGCCGAAGTAGGGATTGGACGAGGTTGGCTGCTGCCACACGCGAAACGGGGATGTTTCGCGTGTGGCGTCGTGGGCCTCCTGTCGGCAGGCCTAGAAAAGGAGAATCGCGGATGAGGTGCTCTACAATCGTGCTCGCGGCGCTACTGGCTTTGATGGCCAAGGTGCCAGCGGCCCAGGCAAACTATGATTTCGACAACGGCAATGCGGCGATCGAAGTTGTCATTCCAAGTGTAGCTCCCATCATTTTTCAAGACATATCCAGCACTGCGGGCGACGCGACGCTGGTCCTGCGTCTCACGACGTTGGTCACAAATGCGTGGTTCGACGCGGTAGCACCATACCACCCGACGGCTGTCGGCGTGTATACGAGCCTCGGCCGTAGGCCGGCGTCGGAGTCGGCCACGAATGCGAACTTGAACGTTGCCCTGCTGTACGCATCCTACCGGGTGTTCAATAGCCTTCTTCCTCACCGTGCGGCGGATTGGCGAAACATGCTCATCGGTGTCGGGCTAGACCCAGACGATGACAGCCTCGATCCCAACACTGCTGTCGGTCTTGGCAACGCCGCAGGCTTTGGCGTTGTGGCCGGGCGTATCAACGATGGCATGAACCAGTCTGGAAGCTACGGCCGTACCCATAACCCCATGCCATACATGGACTACACGGGCTACACACCCGTCAATACGGCCTACGAGCTTGTGGATCCGTCGCGTTGGCAACCGGACATTCAACGCAAGGGAATCGGACTGTACAAGGTGCAACAGTTCGTCACGCCGCAGTATGCGCTGGTCGAACCCTACTCGTACGACGATCGTGCGGTCTTTGCTTTTCCGCCACCACGGGACAGCAACCACCGCCGCGTTGCCGCCTACAAGGCCCAGGCCGATGCAGTTCTGGCGGCGTCTGCTAGCCTCGATGACCAGAAGAAGCTGATGGCCGAACTCTTCGACAACAAGATCGAGGGTTTGGGTTTCTCCGCGGTCTTCGTGACCTTCGCCCATGGACTTTCGTTGATGGATTTCATTCAACTGGACTTCCTCACAAACATGGCCGCCTTCGATGCGGGTATCGCAGTCTGGGAGGAGAAGACGGAATACGACGCGGTTCGTCCTTTCAGTGCGATTCGCCACATCTACGGTGATGAGCCCGTCGTGGCCTACGGTGGTCCCGACGTCGGGGCGGTTTCGATGCCAGCCAGCCAGTGGAAATCGTACCTGGAGGAAGCTGACCACCCGGAGTATCCATCGGCTTCGACATGCTTCTGCGCTGCGCACGCGCAGGCGGTGCGCAACTACCTCGGCACCGATGTGTTGGGTTGGCAAATTCCGAGGCCGGCGGGTAGTTCCCGCGTCGAACCGGGCGTGACGCCGAGCGTCGATACGGTCCTTTCCTTTCCTACTTGGACGGATTATGTCGAAATCTGCGGTCAGAGCCGCGTTTGGGCGGGCGTTCATTTCCAGGCCGCGGTCGATGAGAGTCGAGCCATCTGCGATGACTTCGGCGATCACGCATACGAGTACTTCACGTCCCTGGTCGATGGTACGGCAGACTCTCCACGGGCGCCGAGTCAGGGTATGTAATCGGGTGAGTCGCAGTACCGACATGGGTCGGTCGTTCAATTGGTCGGCGTCAGCGGGAGGAGGTTTCAGGCCTGCCGCTGACGCCGCGGTCGTTTGCGACCCAGAGCTTCGCGCACCGCTCGGGCAAGTGATTGGTGCAGGTACGGCTTGTGCAAGAGTAGGTCCTGCTCGTCGAGCGTCGGCAGCTCTTCGATGGGATAACCCGAAGTCATGAGCGTGGCCAGTCCGGGGCTGAGCCGTCGCGCCCGCCGTACGAGCTTGGCGCCGCTGAGCTCCCCCGGCAGCACGATGTCGGTGAAGAGCAGCGAGATGTCGTCGCGTTGCTCGATCAAGGTCAGGGCCGCGTCGGCATCTCGCGCTTCCAGGCAGGCGTATCCCAAGGACTCGAGGGAACCGACCACCACGCGCCGCACTTCTTCGTCATCTTCGACGACCAAGATGAGTTCCTTTTCGATGACGGCTGTCGGCAGTGTCTCGGCCGTTGTTCTGCCCGTGTGCTCGGGCGCTTCGGGAGCCGCCGGTATCAGCAGGCGCACGGTCGTGCCGCGGCCTTCGTCGCTTTCGATGAGAACGGTGCCGCCTGATCGCTTGGCCAAACCGTGGACCATATTCAGCCCCAGGCCGCTGCCTTCTCCGACTCCCTTGGTCGTGAAGAAGGGTTCGAAGGCGCGCTCCCGATCGATCCGCAGACCAGGATGAAGACGGCCATACCGAGGCGCCGCAGCACCGTCGAGCGCAGGTTTCTCAGCTGCTCCATCGCCATGGGCTGTGCGGAATCGGCCGCTCGCGTGTCGGCGTGCCTGGTTCGCCGTGGCAGTGCGCGTCATAAACCGCGGTGCCCGCAGGCACGTTTCGTTTCTTCGCGCCGGGCTTTCGACCCGTATCACGGTCGAGCGCCCGTGGGAGGTGCGAAGGCGCCTATCGGTGAGCAGCGCGCTTCCCACGGACGACGGATTCGTCCGTGGCGATCCGGACGTGATCAGCCTACCACGATTGCGTTGACGCAAGCGTCGATAGTGAGCATGGCCTGAGTGATGTGGGAGTCAGACGGCATTGCTGTCCTACCTCACTCCACGACCGAACTCTAATCCCCAAATAAGCGCAGGTTGCAGGCGATCTCCACAAATCTTTTGCGTTCAGGCGCTCGCGGAAGTGCTCAACGCGCCTCCTGGTGCGCCTGCGCTTTTCGCAAACCCCTGATTCACAACATCTTTGCGCAGCTCATCCTCCACATGCGCTTGTTTAGGGTCTAGATGTGCTCGGCGGAAGTCATGATCCGCTCTCGGGACCGCTACGGCGCCAGCTGCGGTGTCCGGTCCCCTTGAAATACACGGAGTATTCCCGCGGAGGCCGTCCTTGCATCTGGCATCGTATCGACCCCGATCATCGGCTCAGCACTTCCGCCGAGCACATCTAGTACACCGACTTGTCGATGTTGTGGCGTTTGAGCTTTTCGTAGAGGGAGCTGCGCGGGATGTCGAGCTGTTTGGCGGCCTGGGGGACGTTGCCGGCGGTGCGCTTGAGTACGCGCTCGATGTGGCGGCGCTCGATTTCGGCCAGCGTTAGCTCTTCGTCGTTGTCGGGTACGGGAGCCAGAGGCCGGTCGAAGCTGAGATCGGCCACTTCGATGCTGTCACCCCGGGCGCGTAGCAGCGCCCGCTCGAGCACGTTGCGCAGCTCGCGGATGTTGCCGGGCCAGGCCTGGGCGCGCAGCTGCTGTGCGGCAGCGTCGGAGAGCACCAGGCCGCGGGCGGCGCCGCCGACTTCGTCGAGCAGGCGGCGGGCCAGCTCGGGGATGTCGTCGCGGCGCTCGCGTAGGGCCGGCACGCGCAGCGGTAGGGCGCTGAGGCGATAATAAAGGTCGGGACGGAACTCGCCGCTGCTGGCGCGGGCGTGCAGATCGCGGTGGGTGGCGGCCACCAGGCGCATGTCCACGCGGCGGTCGCGCACGTCGCCCAGGCGCCGGATGCGTTTTTCTTCGAGCGCTTTGAGCAGCTTGGCCTGGATGTCCAGGTCCAGGTCGCCGATTTCGTCGAGGAAGAGCACGCCACGGTGGGCCAGCTCCATCAGCCCTTCTTTGTTGGCGATGGCGCCGGTGAAGGCGCCCTTCTGGTGGCCGAAGAGTTCGGACTCCAGAAACTCCCGGCGCAGGCCGGCGCAGTTCAAATCGACCATGGGCTCGGCCGCGCGCGTGCCGTGGGCGTGCAGCCAGCGGGCCAACACGCCTTTGCCGCTGCCGGTCTCGCCCTCGATCAGAATCGGGCTGTCGCTCTCGAGTACGCGCCGGGCTTCTTCTTCCAGCTGGCGAATGGCGGGGCTCTGGCCGATGAAAGGCGTCGGGTCGTCCTTGCGGCCGCGGGTCTCGGCGGCGCGCTGGCGGCGCTGGCGCCGCACTTCCTTGCCCAGGCGCTCGAGCACGATCTGCAGCGCCGACAGCTCCACCGGCTTGGTCAAAAAATGACTTGCCCCGCGCTGGATCGCCTCGACCGCCAGATCGATGGAGCCATGGCCGGTGAGCACCACCACCGGCAGTGAAGGCTCCAAATCGTGCAGCCGCGGCAACAGCTCCAGGGCGGTTCCGTCGGGCAGTCGGTAGTCGATGACCGCCATGTCGGGCTGCTCGTTCATGCAGACGCGCACGCCGCTCTCGCAGCTGTCGGCTTCGACCACGGCGAAACCCTTGGTCTGCAGGTACTTACGGACGCTGAAACGGAGTCCGGGTTCGTCGTCGACGAGTAGTACGCTCAGTTCGGCCACTTGCGCTCGCCCGTTCGCTCGCCCGTTCGCTCGGTGCCACGCCGCGCGAAGTCCGGATCATGCCCAATCCGAGAGGCGCGCGCCAGCTCTGCGGGGCCTCGGACTCAGGAGCGACCGGCGCCGGCCGTGATCTGGGGCTCAGAGTCGCGCGCGCTTTCACTCAGCTCCGAGACGATGCGGGCGATGTCGGGCAGCGAGGTGGGCTTGCCCAGGACCACGTCGGCGCCGCGGGCGCGAGCCTCGCGGGCGACCTCCGAGGTGAGGCAGCCGGTGAGCATGACGCGGCGGCTGCTGGGGCGCTTCTGGGCGGCGAAGGCCAGTAGCTCGAAGCCTTCGGCGCCGTGCACTGCGGTCATGCGCAGGTCGCTGATGACCACGGAGTAGTCGATGTGGGCCAGCAGGGCTTGGGCCTCCTCCAGCTCGCTGGCGGTGTGCACTTCGTAGCCCTGACGGCTCAGGTAGCTCTTGAGGATGGTCAGCACGCTCGCTTCGTCGTCGACCAATAGGACGCGGGGCTTCATGTCCCGCTATGAAGCAAGTCCCGTGCCCACTTGGATGGTAGGGTGGGCCCGGCCGAAAGGGCCACTTCTGCCCACTTTTTGCGCCGCGAGAGACGCCCGCGGGGCCGGCCACCGGCGGCGATGTTCGGATTTCGGATCATGCTTCCGACTCCCGGATCGCCAGCGCCGGAACCTCGATGCCCACGCGGGCGCCGCCTTCGGCGCGGTTGCCTAGCGTCAAAATTCCGTCGTGCTCCTCGGCGATGCGCTTGGCCAGGGCCAGGCCCAGGCCGGTGCCGCCGCGGCGCCGCGAGTAGAAGGGCTGCAGTACCTTGCCCATTTCGGCAGGGTTGAAGCCACTGCCTGCGTCGAGCACTTGGCAGCGCAGCCTCCCGCCCAGGTCCTGGCTGCAGAGGCGCACAGAGCTCCCCGACGGACTGAACTGCAGCGCGTTTTCGAGCAGGTTTTGCAGGGCACGCTGGAAGCCGTCGGCCTGGCCCACCAGGCGGCGGCCCGGGGCGCCCAGCTCAAACTCGATCGCGACGCCGCGCTCTTTGGCAAGCGGCTCGCAGGTGGCTGCGGCCGCTTCGATCACCGCATCGAGTTCGAAGGGCACCGCGTTCGCCTCGGCCCGCGGCTTGCTGTAGTCGAGCAGGTCGGTCATCAGATTGCTCAAGCGCTGGGCGCCGTCTCGGATCACGTCGAAATACTCCTCCAGCTCCTTTTGGCGACCGAACTCGGCCTCGGCCGCCTCGATGGCCGAAGTGATGCAAAAGACGGGGTTGCGAACCTCGTGGGCTACCGAGGCCACCATCTGGCCGATCGCCGCCAAGGTGCGGGCCGTCTCCAGCTCGGCGGCGGTGCGCTGCTGTTCGGTCACGTCGCGCACGATCGCCACCACTTCCCCCGGATTGCCAGGCGCGAAACGGGCCTCGAAGCTGCGCCTACCGTCGGCCAGCGGCAACTCATAGGTCCAGCTCTGTAGCTTGCGACTGTCGAGGGTTTCGGCCACCAGCTGCTGGCAGCGCTCGGCGAAGTCCGGTGGCATCAGATCGGCCAGATGGCTGCCGATGATGGTCTCCGGATCGGTCATGAGCAGGGAGGGGTCGGGGGCGCGGTAGTCGAGCACGCGGGCGTCGCGGTCGAGCCGGAAGACCAGGTCGGGGATGGCCTGCAGGATGGCGTCGGCGGTGACCTCGCTGCGCACCAGCTCCACGCTCTTGCGCCGTAGCTCGGCCGAGTGGGCCTGCACCCGATCCTGCAGCGAGGACTTGGCACGGCGCAGCGACTGTTGGCTGCGCACCAAGTCGGTGACATCGTGGGCCTGGCCCAGCACGTAGGGGCTGCCGCCCTTGGGCTCTTGCAGCACATTGTTGTAGGCCCAGACCCGGCGCTCGCCCGATTGATGCTGCACCTGCATCAGGCCGGTCGACAGGCCGCGGTCGCGGATCTCGCGCAGGTAGCTCTCGAGCTGGCTGTGCAAGTCGCTCGGGACCAGGTGTTGCAGGCCCAGGCCCTCGTAGGGCAGGCCGCCGTAGCCCAGGTTGCGCCGTGCCCCCAGGCTCACCGCCAGAAAGCGTCCGTCCAGGTCGTGGGCGCAGACCAGCCCCTGGGCGCGTTCGACCGCGCGCTTCAGATCGCTGCCGGTGCGTCCGGTGGACAGGGCCACCGGACGCTCGTCGATGTCGTCGACTCGCAACGAATCGGCGGGGCGCGAGGCGGCCGCTTCGAGCGCCTGCTGCACCACGCCCTTGAGTTCGAGGGGGCGGATCTGGCCCTTGAGCAGAAACGACTCTGCACCCTCCACCAGCAGCTGTGAGGCCAGACTTTCGTCCTGCAAGCCCGATAGCAGCACGACCGGCAGCCCTGCGGCGGCGCTGCGGACGGCGCGGAAGGTCTTGAGGCCGTCGGAGTCGGGCAGTTTGAGGTCGACGATGGCCACGTCCATACGCACCTGCCCCAGCCGCTCGACGGCGGCGGCCAGGTCGCTGCAGTGGTGCACCACGGCGGCGTCGCCAAAGCCGCGGGACAGGGCGCGCTGGACCAGCCGGGCAAAAGCCGGGTCGTCCTCGACCAGTAGGATCGACAGCTCGCGTGCGGCCGTCGTGTCCGCTTCGGATTCGGCCGCTTCGTCGGTCATGTGGAGGCTCATCCTACAGGACCGGGCGCGGTTCGGGGTGGATGGTCGATCACGGGGGCCGAGACATGATCTGGACCGCGTCGGTCTGCGCTCATGCGGCCCCCTCGACCGCGCCCGCAGGCAGCGTGCCGCTATCCGACAGCAGCTTCTCGAAGCTCTCCAGGGCCATCGGGGGATAGAGGTACCGGCCCTGGACGCGCTCGCAACCCAGATTCTTGAGCAACGATAGCTCGCCGAGTTCCTGCACGCCCGCTGCGTGCACCTGCAGGCGCAGGGCCCGGGCGATGCCGAAGACCGCCTCGAGCACATCGCGCTTGAGGGGGTCGCGGTCGATGTCGGCCACGAGCGCGCGGTCTACTTTGACGGCGGCGATCGGCAGTCGTCGCAGGAAGCTCAGCGATGAGTAGCCGGTGCCGAAGTCGTCGATGGCGAGGCTGAGGCCGAGGGCGGCCAGGTTTTCGAGGGTTTCGACCACATCGGGCGCGTCGTCCATCAGCACCGAGCCGGTGATCTCCAGGGTCAGCCGCGACGGGTCGGCACCGGTGTTGCGCAGGGTGGCGCCGAAGCGCTCGGCCAACTTCGGATCGTGCAGCTCGCGAGCCGAAAGGTTGACGGTCAAGTCCAGGCCGCCCGGGCCGCCCGGGAGCCGACGCGTGCGTAGCTCGGCGTGGCAGGCCTCTTCGAAGATCTGATCGCCCAGGCGCGTGACCAGGCCCGTGGCTTCGGCGATTGGAATGAAGCGTTCGGGCTCGATCGGGCCGTGCTGGGGGTGAACCCAGCGGCTCAGAATTTCGGCGCCGACCACAGAGCCGCTGTCGGGATCGACGATGGGCTGAAAGGCGCTGTCGATGGCGCGGTCTTCGATGGCACGGCGCATGCTGGCGATCAGCTCGAGCCGCCCGCTGGAATCCTCGCGGGTCTGTTGGTCGAAGATCTGATAGCCATCGCGGCCGCGCGCCTTGACGCGGTACATGGCGGCGTCGGCGTCGCGCAACAGCGCTTCGGCAGTCTGGTTTGGGTCGTCACCGAGGGCGATGCCGATGCTGGCGCTCACGTAGAGTTCGTGGCCGTCAATGCACACGGGAGCCTTGACGGCTTCGACGATGCGTTCTGCGATGGCGGTGACTTGGTCGCGGTCGCGCAGCTGCTCGCAGACCACCACGAATTCGTCGCCGCCGAAGCGGCCGACGACGTCGCCAGGGCGGATGGCGTCCACCAGACGTTCGGAGACCTCGCGCAGCAAGCGGTCGCCTGCCTGATGGCCGTAGCCGTCGTTGACGAGCTTGAAGCCGTCGAGATCCACGAAAAGCAAGCCCACCATGTCCCGGTTGCGGTGGGCACGGAGTAGGGCGGCCGCCAGCCGTTCGTTAATTAGCTTTCGGTTTGGAAGGCCGGTCAAGGCGTCGTGCGTGGCCTGGTATTGGAGCTGGGCGCGGGCACTGACGCGGTCGCTGATGTCATGCAGGGTCAATACGGCGTAGGAGCCATCGGGGCCGTCGCAGCGCTGCACGGAGGCTTCGGCCGGGAATTCGGTGCCGTCCTTGCGGTAGCCGTGGATCTCGGTGCGGTTCTGCATTGCCAGGCGGGCGCCGGGCGCATCGAAAAATCGGCGCATGTGCTCGGCGTGCTGCGCGCGCGAGCGTGGTGGCAACAGTTGCTCCACGGCAAGGCCCGTGAGTTCGCCGCTACGGTAGCCGAAGTCGAGGGCGGCGCGGTCGTTGGCCTCCATGATGGTGCCGTCGGTGTCGACGGCGATCACGGTGGTGTCGACCAGGTCGAGAGCGGCCCAGCCGTTGGCTACCCCGGGGGGCGGGGCCGTGCTGCTGGCGTCGCTGCCGTAGTGAGTGCTGATGATGACGTGGGCAAGGGTGCAACCGGCGTGGTCATCGATGCGGTGGCAGTGCAGCGATATCAGGCCGCGGCTGCCGTCGCAGTAGCGAGCCTGGCCCTGCCAGCGTTTGGCGGAAAGGGCCAAGGCCTGGGCTTCTGGGATGTCGGCAAAAAGCTCGCCCAGGGGCAGGCCCAGCAGCAACTCGGGGGAGTCTGTCCGCCAGGCCTGGGCGAAACCCTCTTCGAAGCCGAGCAGATGGTCCTGGGGATCGACGATGAGCACGGCGGCGTGACTGCTGACAGTCGGAGCGCGGATGCCGGGGGTATTTTCGGCGGTGGTAGAAGGGGGAGCTTCTTCCGAAAGCCCCCTGCGGCGTGCAAACAGGCCCAGATGGGCAGCGCCGTCCTGGCGGAAGCACAGCGCGAGCAGGCGCTCCCAGCCAGCAAGCTGCGCCGGGGCCTGGCACTCGGGGTGGTCCAGGGCGATCAGCGCACCGGCTGCTGCCCGCTGTAGGCAGGAGGGTTGGTGGGCGAGCCAGTCGAGGGTGTGCTCGGCCCACTCGGGACCATCGGCGACGACGTTGGGGGCCACGGGGCACAGCTGGGTCAGACATCGATCGCCCTGCAGGACCTTCAGGGTGCCCAGCAGCACCGTCGCCTGCGGCGCACGCGGCCGCGTGGAGGCGCGCAGGGTGGGCGCCGAGGAAACGGTGGGGGCGACCTGCAGCTCGGCGCCACGGTAGCGATCGGGGACGCGTGGGTCGATGCGGCCGAAGGACTCGACGATCTCGAAGGAGCCGTCGGCTCGGCAGCGGGCCAGGTAGGTGTTGACGTGGGCGTGGTGGGTGACCGGATCCATCAGAACCTGGCCCTGGGGGGCGGAAAGCCAGCTGTATTCCAGGGCGTCGACCAGGGCTTCGGATTCCGTGCTTCCGGTGGCCTCGACGGCGGCGGCGAAGGCCTTGACGCAGACGTAGGTGCCTTCGCCAAAATTGGTCATCAAGGTCGAGCCCGAAGGCCACAGTGCCTCGCCGCCGTTGAGCTCCTTCAGGCCGCTGAGGACGGCGCGGTTTTCCGCGGTGTCCACGCTCATGAAATAGGTGTTGCTGCTGTAGAGACCGGCGCGTACCTCCGGCGGCAGGCGCGAAACCATGGCTTCGTCGTAGTGCCCCATGACCACGGCCATGCGCCCACGAAGACCGCGTTCGGCGAAGCGGGTCAGCAGCAGCCGCTGATCGGTGCCGGCGGCATAGGGCACGAAGACATCGGCGCCCGAGCGGGCCAGGCGTTGCAGTAGGGCATCGAAGTTGCTGCAGCCGAGTGGAAAGTACTCCTCGCCGACCACCTCGCCGCCGGCGGCCGCCAAGCTGCGCTTGGCGGCATCGATGGAGCCGCGGGGCCACTCGTAGTCGTTGCCGGCGAAGAACATCTTGGGGCCGCAGCGGGTGGCCATGGCCGGAATCATCTTGTCGATCTGCTGGTTGGGCAGGGCGGCAAAATGGAAAAAGTAGCGGCTCCAGATGCTGCCCTCGTAAAAGGAGAAGTTCAGGTAGGGTACGCGGCGGGGGGCGGCGACCCGGCTGGCGACCGCGATGCGGGCGTTGGACAGCAGATTGCCGACGAGGGCTACGCAGCCCTCCTCGTCGAGCAGGCGTTGGGCCTGGGGCACGGCGGTCTCGGGCAGGGATCCGTCATCGGCGACCACCAACTCCAGGGGGCGCCCGAGCAGACCGCCGGCCTGGTTGACCTCGCGTGCGGCCAGGCGCCCAGCGCGTGCGATCTCGCTGCCGTACATGCCCACCACACCGGTCAATGGTGCCATAAGGCCCAGGCGGATCGGCGTGCGCGTTGCCGGGGTCGCGGCGCGCGAAGGCGGCGTCGTACTGCTCATGGTGCGAAGTTCCAGCCGATCACAACGGCAGCTGGCGGCAGAAGCTGAGTGAAATTTGACGGGGCCTTTGGGCCGAAAGGGGACGGCGCCAGAGGCGCGCCGAGGGCCCGCACCGGCTACGTATGACGCACGCCTCCGGAGGCCCGTCGTCGGGGCCTGCCCACGGAGCGGCCGTGCAGCCCCCCTCAGCAGCCGTGGTCGCTCAGGACGCCGGCTCGGACTGAAAACGGGGCCGGCACCCCGCATCCGATGTCGACCGAGAAGCCCGCCAGAAGGACGGTTGCGGCGCAGCCTGGGGGCAGAGGGACAGGGATAACCTCCCAGGCCGCAGGGCCGCAACGTGGCGATAAGGGGGTCTCAACTGACGGGTTCTCCGGTCGATCATCGGACACGGGATGCCGGCCTTCATGTCCGCGAAAAAAAGCAAGTCGCGTGCCAGATCGACGATGAAATCGTAAGTACGCGGAAGTATGGGGGTTCACTTGTGGCGTGGCGCCGGCCGCTAGGGTGCGGGCGGGGCCAGGATCTGGAATCTGGAACGAATCCTGGACGCGGATTCCGGGGGTTGGACGGCAGGGGGAGACCTTGGCGGGTGCTCGGGCTGGCGGTGGGCGCTGGGACCGCGGTGGGCGTCGCGGAAAGGGCACCGGAAACGTCCTTGGCAGCATTTTCCATTTTCCAGGTTTTGGGTTGGCCGCCTTCCGCGCGTTCGGCCGCTGACGCATGGCGAGGCGATGTTGACACGCGACGAGGGCATTTTGAGGAGTTTCGCGAGGGCGAAAGCCGCGAGCGCACCTGCTGGCTGTGAAGCTGCCAGGGAGGTTTTCGCGAGCTGTTCCTGGCGCGGATCGGAGCGATTCCTCCGATGCAGGGCCAGAAAATCACGATTGCGCGTTCGTGCTCGCGGCGTCCTCGCACAGACTCGGAGTCAGCCGATTGAAATATGCCGATTGCCGCCCTGGCCTCCGCGTTCGCCCTGCCGGGGCAATCTCGCTTCCAGACTGCGCACTGTGTCACTTCGGCCAAATGGCGGTGTTGTCGTCGGGCTCGAAGAGGTAGCCGTACTGGATCTCGTCCAAGCAGCCGTCGTGGAAGAATAGCATCACCCCCATGCGCTTGTAGCTCAGACACTCGTAGTCAATGTCCAGGTCGCGGTCTACCAACTGGGGCAGTTCGTTCGCGCCGGCACCGAGAAATCGGATCACGAAGGCCCTCGAGCGCCCATGCAGATCTCCACCGAATAGCGTGTGCCCGCGCCCGTCGATGGTGATGTTCCCGAGCTTGAAGTCGTCCTCCTTGTCGAATCGGAAGGACGCAGACAAATGCCCAAATGAAAGCTCGCGATACCAATCGCCAGAGCGTTCTACGAACTCAGCCTCCTCGACGCGATCGGGCTTGCCGAGCATGCGCGTGACGAGTCCCTCCTCGAAACCGAACCGAATGCTGCCCAGTCCAATGCCCGGCTTGATCTCCATCGCGTTTTCCTCCCAGCTGGCGTCATCGAGCCGTTCGCTCGGACTCGTTAGCCGCCAGGGGATCGTCGAGACCAGCCGCGCCATGGACACCGCCGGCCCCCCGGGCGCCCACGGTGCGCGAGGCAGCACGGCTACTCTACGCCATCGCTGCGCCCGATCCCAAAGACCTCGAGACCCAACGCATTGCCCGCTCGCCGCGCCGCTTCGCCGACGCCACGCGTCCGGACGCGCTCGCCGGCAAGTGCATCGGAATGGCCCGGCTGCGAAGTGACGTCGCCTCACACGACGCAACGATGCTCGAGAGGGTGCGGCGACGTCTCGGGACTGCCGGCGCTGAGACCATCGACTTGGCGCCCTCTTCGAGCGTCGATGGGCGTCGGACACCCGACGAATTCGGCACCATCGTCGGCCACGACCTCAGGCGCGGCCTGTCGGGGTTTCTGGCGCCGCTGCAGTCGCCGATCAAGAGCCTCGCCGACGTCACCGCCTTCAATCGCCAACAGCCGCAGCTGCACATGCCATGCGGGCAGGGCCGGCTGGTGAAAGCCGAAGAACAGCGCCTCGATGAGGCCCGATAGCAGCAAGTCCTCCTTCAACACCGCGAACGCGCCCGACGACGTATCGACGACCTACTCGACGACCACGGCCTCAACGCCATTGTCGCGCTAGGCAGCCCCTCCTACCTGCACTACTGCGCGGTCGGTTATCCTGCGGTCAACGTTCCTGCCGGCACGCGACCCAGCGGCGAGCCCGGAGGCGTCATCTTCCTTGGCAAATTTCTCTCCGACCACGACTTGCTCGGCTACACCTGCGCCTTCGAGCAAACGCCGTAGCGCGACGACGCGGCCACCTGACTCGCGCCGTGGCCGTGCCCCTGTGGACGCTCGAAGAGTGGTTGCGACGGAGCCAGCAGGTCTGCGACCCGTAGCGGTCCGCGCGGCCAGAGCCTCAGCAGTCGCAAGACGCAGTGGGCGGCGCCGCCGGCGACGATCTCACCGACGCTCGGGTGCAGACCATGCTCCCTCAGTGTCGCGTCTGCAACAGTAGCTTCAGCGCCTTCCACAGGCACCTGCTGCACCCCACCTCAACATCAGAACTCAATCCAAATCGACCGCAGTGTGATGCCTCGGTATCGAAATGCGTACTTCCGTTCCGCCCCCTGGCCGCGGGTTGAGTTCGATCCGACCACCGTGCTGCGCGACGATTTGGCGAACGATCGTGAGGCCCAAGCCCACGCCAAAAGTCTTGGTGCTGAACAGCGGCTCGAAAAGCCGATCGCGATGCTCCTCAGAAATCCCTATCCCGGTGTCCCGAATGCAGATTTCGATGCCATCAAAGTTGCCGCTTCCGGTTGTCACTTCGATTCGTGGAGGTAGCGGCCCCAGGGCCCGCCCGTCGGGATCGACCATCGCCTGCGCGGCGTTCGTCACGACATTGTCGATGACCCGCGCCATGCGACGTTCATCGAGTTCGACTTCGACGCCCGGAGCATCTGGCCGCCACACGAGTTCGATGCGAGAATTCACTGTAAGTGATGATAGCGTCTGTTCCAACCAGGCGTCCAACACGACCCTATTCAAACCGAGTTCGGTGCTTCGGGTATACTCGAGCAGCTCGTCAATAATATGGTTACACTGTCCGATGGCCTGAACGATACGCGCTAGATTTCGAGCCACAACCTCGTCGTCGTACCCTTCGAGCTTGCGTTCGATCACAAAAGCCCCCGATGAAATGGCTCCGAGCGGATTGCGTAATTCGTGGCTCACCGTCGCCGCCAGTCGCCCGAGCGTGGCAAGTCGCTCGGATTGAAGTAGATCACGCTGGGCTTCTCTCAAAGACCGCTCGCGCTCGACAATCTGTTCCTCGAGAGAATCGGCATGGCTGGCAAGCGCGTGCTCCGCTCGCGTGCGACGGGCAATTTCTTCGTTCAGGCTAGTAAATAGCTTGACGTGCCCGACCGCAATCGCTGCCTGCGGGAGCAAGAGCGAAAGCGAACGCCGCACTCCTGGTTCGAAGGCCGGGGCGCCGGCCGGACGTTCCAGGTAAATGACGCCGTGACGCTCCCCGCCGATAGCCAAAGGAAGCGCCAGGCCGTGACCTCGTATGGACTCGTCATAGTAAGGGTCTGCGCCTAGATCGGTCTCCGGCGCAGACCCCGTATGGGAGGCCGCTTCACCGCTCTGATACACGTAGCGCACGAGGGTGCGTGGCAACTCGTTATACCGATCAAGAGGACTTCCGACGAGCGTGAGGCTTCTGTCGCTCGTCATCTGGTCGGCAACCACCAGCTCGTCATCAATCGCGAGCACCGCTCGAGCGAAGTTCGAGCCGGACATTTCGCACAGGATCTCGACAGTAGTGTCCACGACCCCTCGAAGATCGGTGTTCTCGCTCAGCGCGCGTCCTGCTCGGACGAGCGCGGTCGCTTCGAGGTGAGCATCGACGGTCGCAGTACTCTGGACAGTCGGCGCAAAGCCGCCCGATGGTCTCGAAACGTCGAGCATATCCGGGTAGCGCGTCACCAGCATTTGAACCTTTTTCGTTGCTCCCCACTGGCCGAATGCAACGCACGCCCGTCGCATGTAGGCCTCTGCAACCAAGGAGTGCCCGAGTGCTCGATGAAAGATCGCTGCGCGTTCGGTGGTGATCCCGACTTCCCAAAGCAAGCCGTGATCCTCGGCCGCCTGCGTCGCGGCCGCGAAGCCGTCGATTGCCTCCGCACGGCGTCCAACAACTCGATCTCTCTCTGCCCGGAGCAGAAGGTGTTTCGCCGAAAACGTCTCCGAGCAAGCGTCGGCCCAGATCCCTATCTCGTCGATGATCTCATCGAGCTGCGAGCCGACCTCGTCTGTGCTGGCGTCCCCCAGAGAGGCCAGTCGAGCCAATCCGTAGATATAGCCGTGCTCCACCGTCGAGAGTTGACCCGCGGCGCCGGCCAAGTACTGGCCTGACTGCTCGAGGTGCGGAATGGCAGCTTCATGCCCCTCGAGCAGATAGGTACACAGGCCTTTGTACAGTGCGTGCAACTGAACACCGTGGTCGAAGCCACGTTGGCGCATGGCGTCGACAGTGGCGCGATCGGTGTCGCCCGCGGCGTCAAACGACCCGAGGTCGTGGTCGGCCCCACGAAGCGAATCGATGAGGCCGGTGAGACTCTCTAGCAGGACCCGCGAAGGGTTGAGAGTCCGTGTCACATAGCGTTGTGCCTCCTCAACCTCCGCTTTCAGGGTCAGAAGATCCGTCCCGGAGGAAAACTCCAGGAGCATCTTCGACAGCAGCGCGTAGCCGGCGTAGAGCTGGTCGCCACTCTGGACACACGCGCGGTGACATTCGTCGTGCAAGGCAATACAGCGGCGGAGCGGTTCCTTTCTGACGCTCGTGATTCCGGCAAAGGTGATCAGTTGTCTTCCGAGTACGTGGTCGTCTCCGAAGGTTCGTGCCAGCGAGACGCCGAATAGGCCCATGCGATAGCTGGTCTCGGCGTCGCGCCGCAGCAAGAGCAGCAGTACGCCCATCAGCGTAAAGCCTGTCGCGCAGAGGGCCGAAACGCCGTGGGTGAGCGCCAGATCGATGAAGCGCCAGGCGAGGTGCGGAAGCAGCTCCGGCCGCGTGACGTAGACCGGCGATATCAGTTCACTGAGGAGCTGGAGTTCGGCGTCAACCGCGGGAGCCGGAGCTTCCGGGTCGGGGTCCGAATTTCGTGCTTGCAGTTCGTCCAGGGCGGAAACGGCGCGGTCGAGCAACGCGTCAGCATCGCAATTCCGCGCTGCCTCTTCGATGTCGTAGCTTCGAGCAGCAAGTACTGCAAGCCCGGTCGCAACCGCTTCATTCCAACGTTCCGCCGCAAGCTCGAGCGCGACGTGCGCCTTGCCGAAGCGCAGCGCAAAGCGAGTCGTGACGGGCGCTTTGTTGCTGCCTTCGATGAGCGAACGGGCCTCCTGAAGTTCGCCGAGGTTTGTGTGGCACTCGATGATGCAGCAGGTGAGTTCGAAAACTGCATCGCGACTGTCCTCATCTGCGAGCGAACTTGCGAGGGTAAGGCCTCGTTCGGCAAGTTGAAGTGCCAAGGCGAACGCCCCCTGAGCTGCCGCACTGTACGCCCCCTCCAGGTGGGCAACGACCAGATTCGGAATCTGGCTCGACTCGATGCTCGAGACGTCAATGCCGTCCAACAAGATCAGCCCGTCGATGAGTTCGTGGCTGGAACCATTCGGGATTCGATCTGACAGGGTCCACACCCCAAATCGATGACGAGCAGCCAGGGTCACCTCTCGCCCTACGAGGGATTGGCAGGTGCGCGCGGTCGTGGCGTGTGTGAACGACCAACGAGGATCTTCGAGTACTGCGTCGTCGTCCGTAAAGCCATGCGGCTCGAGCAACCCTTCAGCAACCGCAGGCGCCAGCGCCTGCCTTACGGAAGCCAAATCTCCGAGTTCGGGCATCGCCACCATCAGTGAACTGGCGTTTACGGTGTTGCCGAGACTGGCGGCCACACCGAGGGTCCGCTGGCATCGTTGAGAGAGCTTCCTGGCACGGTTTTGAATCAACTCCGTCAGCCCCAACAGAGAACTCGGATCGGCCGATCGTTCCGGCGTCCAGACAAAGCCACCTTCGTCGCGGTCGGTGCGCAATGCGCCGGTGGCGTGCAGCTCGCGCAGTAGTTCGGTCAAGAGCAACGGATGCCCTTTGGATTTGGAATGAAGCTCGGCCGCGAGCGGATTGGCACGAGCACGAGACCAGTCGAGCATCTCAGCGACGAATTCGGTAACCGCATGTTGATCCAGCGGTTCGAGGACCAAATCAGTTATGGTGTGGCCCGAGTGAGCCGAACAGTCGAGAAACGATCGGACCTTTTGCGCGACATCGTCGTTGTCACGGTAGGTCATGACGAGCATCAGCGGTCCAACCCTCCTTTCGCAAAACAGAGCCGCGAGCAAGTCGAAGGACTGGGCGTCCATCCAGTGCAGGTCTTCGACGATCCACAGGACGGGTTGGCTCGAGTCGAAGAGCGCCGTGAGCAGGTCCGACACTGCCTGGTGGACCCGCTGTTGGCTGCGTGTGGACGCTACGGCCTCGTGCGCCCCTTGGACCTCCAGCAGCTGGGCCAGTGGAGGCACCAAGTCGGCCATCAATTCGACGTTGCCGCCGAGCGCGCCGAACAAGCGTTCGCGATGTTTCCGCAGTTCCGAGCGTGGAGAGGCCATCAGCGGTCGAAGCAGGTCCGATACGCTGTTGACGATTCCGGAAAACGGGATTGAGCGATGTCGCGGCTCGTGACGGCCTATGACGATGGCCGAGGGCAGTCCCGAGATTCGCTCGACCAGAGCGCCGATGAGGTGAGATTTGCCGATGCCTGCGGCCCCGTGGCATGCGACGATTTGAACGCCGGTGCCCGAGCCTGCGGCCGTGAAGATACCGAGCAGGCGATCGAGTACGGCTTCCCGGCCTATCGCACCAGCCGGTAGACTGGGTAGCGGTGCCGGATCGTCGCCGCCCAGCGTGATCGCGTCGTGGACCCGACCATCTTGCAGAAGGCCCTTGCAGCGCTGCAGATCCTTCGCGATTGATTCAGCGCGCTGATAGCGGAGTTCGGGGCGTCTGGCCAGCAATCGACGCACCAGTGCATCGAGGGCATCCGGAATATCGGTGCGGTACTGGAGCAGACTCGGCGGATCGAGGGTTCGTAGTGCGTGGGCCGTAGCGAGGTCATCTTTGCCCAAGAAGGGGTTGCAGCCCGCGAGCGCCTCGTAGAGTGTCACACCGAGGGCGAACAGATCGCTGCGCTGATCGATGCGACGCCGGTGTCGGCCCAGAAGCTCAGGGGCCATGTAACCCAGCGTACCGCCGATGTCCGCGCCTCCGTCTTCGCGGTGCGGTGCGCTCGCCGGCCGGTCCTGAAGACCTGCCATCCGTGCATGGCTGAAATCGCCGAGTTTGCAGTGTAAGGAGCCACGGGCCACAAGCAGGTTGTCAGGTTTGATATCACCGTGAATCAAACCTGCAGCATGAACTGCGACGACCGCATCGGCGATGCGAATCGCAATTTCAAAAAATTCCGAAGCCTCGAGCGTGCGGTGCCGGAGACGTTGCGAAAGCGGCTCGGCTGCAAAATCCTCGAGAAGCAACACGGTCTCTGCGCCGAACTTCGACAACTCGAGGTAGCGGAGAACGTTTGGCGATATCACCTCCTGGGCCAGCGACAGCTCGAGCCTCAAGCGAGCTTGGGCCTCGGCAGAAGGCCTGAGTGCGCGCTTGAGAACCAGGGGCGTCCCGCTCTCGAGGTCCATCGCTCGAAGCAGCTCGTGTTCTTGCGTACGAGCGAGAGCGTCGGCGACCAGCAGTTCCCGGGCGCGAGTTGCGGTGCCGGAGCGCACTGCGTCTCAACGCTTTTCTAGACCGAGCCGCCAGCGCTCGACCGCGGCCATGAGCTTTCGGGGCGAGACGGGCTTGACGATGCAGTGCGGATGGGCCTGGAGATCGAAGGTCCGCTCCACCGCTCCGGCGGACGCGCGCAGCAGCACAATGACGGGGACCGTCGGAGTTGCCCGTCGGATTAGCGCCAGTTGGGCAAGTGAACCCAGCAGGTCGTCGCTGGCGTCGATGACAGCAACCTCCTGCCCGGTTGCAGGCGCTTGGGTCGAAGTGGACTGCAATGGCTCTGCCGCGCACCGGACGGCAAAGCCGCGATCGCTGAGTTCCCGCAGCAAAGATGCCCGATGGCTCGGCCCAGATCCCTGGGTTGCGATGAGGGCTCCGCTTCCTCGTGCAGCAAGCGCATCGACGATCTGTGCCGGCGGAGTCTCGCCCTGCAGGACCGTCAAGGTCGAGCCGCCGGCAACTTCGGACAGCAGATGCTCGAGCTGGTAGCCGGTGGTCAGTACGAACTCGATGCTCGGGTGGTTTGCTCGCAGCCAGCGGTAGATGTCGAGGCCGGTCGTATCGGGCAGCTTGTAGTCCATAAAGACAAGAGAAAATCGTCCTGTATCCAGTTGTTCGTATGCCCGCTTGCCGTTGTGGGCGACGCCCACCGGCGTACCGTCCAGTGCCACCGCATCCGCGAGCGCCATCGCGGTGATGGTGCTGTCGTCCACGATCAGAACCTCGGAACCTCTCTCTGTCATTCGCACTCTAGCGGTGGGAACCCGGGATGCGGATCAGACATCGTTCCGCGATAGGCTCAATAGAAACGGCCGATTGAGCCAGAACTTGATACTGGCTGTCGTCGCGACCCGCGATTCCGCACCGGCGTATCCAACTCGCCCATCGCCGGGTCCCGGCACCGGCGCTGGGGGGCTGCTTTGGGGCGTCTGGGGGACGCATGTGTTGCGTCGAGGATAGAGGCGCCGATGGGAGAGCGGTTCGGACGCCGTGGACGCAGCTAGAGCACCGACCTTGGCGGCTATCACGTAGCTGCCTATTGCGGCTCGAAGCCCGTGGGATCCACGCGCTCGACTCCGGGTTCGAAGACGCCCCTGCCGGGAACGTGATTGACCTCGAGGCGGATTCCGTCGCGGTCTTCGAAGAGCAGGGAGTAGTAGCCGGGTACGAAAGCGTCTTCCTGTGGCGGATGCACGACCGCGGCACCGAGCTTGGCGACCAATTCGTGAACGGAGTCCACGTCTTGGCGGCTGCGGGCGCGGAAGCAGACGTGGTGGAGACCGGGGCGGCCCTGATCGAAGTGCTCGTCGGTAAATTGGGCCGCTGCGGGGCGCAGGCCGACAGCGGTGCGGCCGCCCACGTAGTAGAGAAATTGTTCGTCATCGGCCACTCGGGTCAGGCCCAGGTGCTCGAGCAGCGGATCGTAGAGGAGGCGCGAGGCCGGAATGTCGCGGACGGTGAGGATGATGTGGGCGATGCCGTTGATCTCGATGGTCATGGGTGCTGGAAGGCCCGGTCGGGGCATCAGGTGAGAGTGATGAATCGTTCGTTGAAGATCCCTCGGCCATGATAGTCGCCTTTCGTGGGTTGGTGTCGCGACTGTGTGGCAGTTTCCGGCAGGGCTCGCGTGTTTAGCACTTGTCCAGGCGGTTTTGCGCGCGCTCCTTGAAAGAGCAGTCATGAGGGCGGAAGAAATCGTGTGGGCGGCCTGGCGCCGGTGGCGAGACCGACGTCCCGTGATGCTGCACCGGAAAAATTGGCTGCAGGAGGATTCCTGTTCCGCAAGGCGGTCTGGACAACCGCAGGTTGGCATGGGTATGGGTCACCGCCTTGTGGTGATGTGCGCGGACGCTGTCCGTCGCGCACGTCCCTGCCGAAAGCGGCCCCGATCCCGACTGCCAGAACAGCCAAGACGGCGAGTTGGTTGAGGGGCCATCCATGCTCGACCGCCCATCGTCGACGATGCCTATCCAGGTTCGCGTTCTGCACCATCCTGGTTAGCACTACCGTGTCAGGGTAGCGGAGGAAGATCGCGCCGGGCAGGGAATTTGTAGGGTTTGGCCGACGTCGACGGCAGGGTGGGCCCCTTTCGAGACGGCCGACGAAGCCTCCGAATCCCCTGAACAAGCGAGGACCGCCGCTACCCTGACACAGTAGTGTTAGGCACCGTCGACGAATCGGTAGAGCCACTGCAGGGCGTCGTTCTCGTCGGTAAAGACTTTCGAGGGGAGCTTCGGGGCATCGATGCGCAACAATAGGTTGATGAGCATGCGCGACAGCGGCGAGTCCAGTAGCACCGCGTAGGCGCTGGCGACGTTCGGAAGATGTTCGGCGAAATGCCGGCGTGCGGCCCTGTCCGCCCCGCGCACCCTACGGCCGTCCGAGAGCACGGGCCGCTTACGGCCAAGGCTTACTTTGGCGATCGCGGCAAGATTGTCACGTGCGTCCTCGAGGGTGCTGATCTCACGAGGGCGATCCACGATACCACGGACAACACCGTCCATGCCCAGCCAAATCGTCCCGATTGCCGTGCGCACGACGGCGCCGCGAGGTGTATCAGGGGAGGACTCGAGCTGTCTTTCAGTCATGTGAGAATGCTAACAAAATATTCATTCAGAATCACAGCGAGAATACCTTTCCCAAGACGGTCACGGGTGACCATCTCACGCGATGGGTGCCCGTAGTTCCACATGACAGCCTGGCGCATTCACGAAAATGAGTTCGCCGTCGATCTGGGCGCTCAGCGCAGATGCCAAGCGCAGGCCAAGCGACCGGCCGGTCTCGAGTTCGACATCCGATGCGAAACCGGGCCCTCGGTCCTGGACCCGCAGCGAGAGCAGCCCTCGCTCGCATTCGTCGAGTGAGACTTCGACGACGCTGCCGCTACTGCCATCGTGGCCGTGTTCCAACGCGTTTCGAATCAATTCGTTGGCGATCAGTCCGATGGGCACAGCAACCTCCGGCGTGACGACCACGTTCGAAAGCCGAAGCGAGAGGCTCGCTGCACCGCTTCCGTGGGTCGCAGCGATGTGGGCCATGAGTGCCTCGAGGTAGAGTTCGAGGTCGATCCGCCCGAGGTGTTCGCTGGCGTAGAGCTGGTCGTGCACCAGAGACATGGCACGGACGCGTCCAATGCTCTGCTCAAGTGCGCACACCGCTGCAGAGTCGTCGATGTCTATCGCCTGCATCCGAAGCAGGCTTGTAATCACTTGTAGATTGTTCTTGACCCGATGATGAACCTCCTGCAGGAGAGCATCTTTTTCTTCGAGTGCTGCACGCAGTCGGAGCTCAGCGCCCAGTAGTGGTCTTAGATCGTGGGCGACGAAGACCCCGCCAGGCGTCTGTCCCTGGTTTTCCTGGAGGCGGACTCCCGACCAGGCGACAGGGACCGCGACGCCGTCGGGCCTCAGCAAGGTACGCCTCTGATCGCGTCCGTAGAGATCGTCGTGCTGCATGGTCGCTGGCCCGTGCGTGTTGTCCCCGCAAGCGAGGAACCGCTCCACGCGCTCTCCGACGATCTCCTCTTCGGGCAACCCGACTAGGTCCAGCAGCGCACCATTGGTGCGGTCGATTGAGCCCAAGGCATCGGCCACGATCAAACCGTCGGGTATCGACTCGAGAATCTCTTCGAGATGGGCTCGAGAGACCGCCACTGCCTGGAGCTCCTCGGCTAGTGCGTTCAGCCCAAGGCCAATCGCGTCGAAGATGTCGTTCTGCTTCGAAAGTCGAAACGGCTGGCTGAAGTCCATCCGAGCAAGTGCCGCAATGGTATCGGAGAGGTGCTCGAGGCGCTCGGTATCGGAGGAGGCATTCATGGGGGCGGGGTCCGTGCGGTCCTGCGAGAGCCTCGCCATCGCCGAGTTGAGCTGGCCGATGATTTCATCGAGCACATCACCCCGCGGCGAGGCCACTCCTCGGGTGCTCAGCTCACCCCTGGCCAGCGACGAGGCCAGGACCCGAATCGTCTCGAGTCGTGGGTCGTTCAATGTGCCGTCGAGCTTGTTCATGCCTGCTTCATCCGCAGCAGCTCAAGCTGGCTGGGCGGCGTCCCCGGAGAGGAAGACAGATACGTCGAGCCGAGCGACTTTCAGAAGGATAGGAACGACGAAAAAAGCCAAACCTTGCGCGTGTCGGATGTGTCAGGCGAATATTTCATGTGATCGGAGAATTCGATGCCTTTCTAGACTTCAACCGATGCCGACCGGGCCCTTCTCCTGCCGCTCGCTCGAGCGACAGCAGCTATCGCGGCGTCGCGTCGAGGTGGTGCCGGGGCTTGTCGTTGACCGGGTTGCACCAGTCGCGAAGCTGGCGAGTGAGGTCATCGATGTCCTCGAAGCTGCGGCCGGGATAGAAGTTGCGCTCGACGCGGCAGTGCGCAAGCCGCGAGCGAACGCGCCGGCGCGTACAAACGGTCGTTTCAATTCTGAGCGAGGACTTGCTCTTGCGGCAGCGGCAACTCTACGGCAACCCGCGTCCCGGACTGCCTATCAATCGCGACGGACGCTCCGATTTGATCGGCCAGATCCCGGACGAGTTGCAAACCGAATCCGCCACCATGCTCGCTTTCATCGGCAATTCCCACGCCGTCGTCACGTATCTCGAGCACGAGGCTCTCCCCTCGCCGGACAGAGCATACCCGGATGCTCCCAGAAGATCCGTCTGGAAATGCGTGCTTCACCGCATTGGTCAGAAGTTCGCTCACGATCAATCCCAGCGGCACCGCAGTATCCAACGAAACCCGAACTGGACCGACGTCGACCGAAATGTCAATCGGCTGAGGTTGGGCCACGTTTGCAGAATATTGTTCGTCGGCAATATCTCGAACGTAGTCCGCCAGGTCCACTGCGGCCACGTTCTCACCCCGGTAGAGCTTTTCGTGCACCAACGCGATCGCTCGGATCCGGTTGCGAAGCTGTTCTAGGGAATCCCGCAAGGCTGAGTCCTTCAGCTGACAGCCGTAAAGATAGACGAGTCCAGAAATCACGCTGAGGTTATTCTTGACCCGGTGGTGAATCTCCCGAAGAAGCCTGTCCCGGCGCTCAACCGACTTCGCCAGCTCCGCCTCAACCCGCTTCTCGCTCGTGATGTCGACCAGCGTGCCAAAGTAACGTGGGGGCGTCCCCGGCTCACCCATTGTGATTTCACCCACAGATCGCACCGTTACCGTGCCGCTGTATGGACGCGTCACTCGGAACTCGAGGTCGAAACCCCGCCGTTCCCGCACGGCGCGCTCGAATGCCTGCATGGCCGAATCTCTGTCTTCTGGATGCAATGCCCCAACGAGCTGATCGAACGTCGGGTTCTCGTTGGCAGGGATCCCC
The DNA here is from genome assembly GCA_029880325.1 of Myxococcales bacterium. GTDB lineage: Bacteria > Myxococcota_A > Polyangia > Polyangiales > JAFGIB01 > JAOUOP01. Next base: position 77,699 of record JAOUOP010000031.1, read on the forward strand.
CAGATGGCTCGCAAGCCCTCGGACCAGACCGGGTCGCTGCGGTCGGCACTAAATTCGTAATATCCGGTGCGCCCCAACAGCTCTGCGCGCCTCAGACGCTCCTCACGAAGCTTCATTTCTTCCGTGGCTCGTATGCGTTCGGTGATATCGACCACGGTGCGTAAATAACCGACGGCCTTCCCGGCATCATCTGTAAGCAAACTCACGTCGAGCTGAACCCAGACGATCTGGCCGCCTTTCCTCACATAGCGTTTGTCGATCGTGTAGCGTGAGATCTTGCCCTCCGCGAGCTGACGCGCCAGCTCCCAGTCGCGCTCCAGATCGTGAGAATGAGTAATATCGGCAAAGCGACGGCCAATCAGCTCTTCGGCTTCGTAGCCACAGATATCGCAAAAGCTTGAATTGACCCGGAGGAAACGTCCATCAAGCAAGCAACAGCATACACCGACGCTGATCTGCCCGAAGGTCGCTTCAGCGAGGGCAGCCATGGACGGCAGGTCTTTGGACGTGATCGCCACATCGCCGACATCGGCCACAGAGCTGTCGCCGTCTCGCTTCGGGGCTTTGGGCGGACGCTCATTCCCCCCTGAATGGGAGTCGCGCCTTCGGTCATGGCGAGCGGTTGTCGACCGGTGGCGCCGGATGGCCACCTCAATCGCCGGACGCAGCGAGCGATCTCGGAGAGGCTTGACCAAGAAGCCAAAAGGAAGCTGTTCGACGGCTCGCTCCAACGTGTCCGAATCGGCGTACGCTGACATGAATACGACTGGAATATCGGCGCAGCTCCGCAGCCTGGCCGCAGCCTCGATTCCGTTTCCACCTGCTCCCAGGTCGATGTCCATCAAGACCAGGTCTGGGTTGCATCGAAGGGCAGCTGCTACAGCTTCGTGCTCTGAGCCCACGCTGGCGATCACCTTGTAGCCCTGCTCCTCGAGCTGCGCCTGCAGGGCCCTGGACACGATGTGGTCGTCCTCGACGATCATAATCTTTGTCGTCATCGGACACGGTGCCCTTCATCATCGGCTCGTGGCGCCAACGCCCGGAGGTCCGGGCACAACCGCTTCGCAAGCGATTGGTCGTCTCTGCCTGCCGGGCGGAAGGCTTCGACGCGGTTCCTTCCGCCCTCCTTGGCGCGGTAGAGAGCAGCATCTGCTGCTTCCACCAGTGTGGCCTGGCTCGTCAGCGTTGGAAAAGAAGCAACTCCCGCGCTGAAGGTTGCGCCCCGAAACTCACCGCTAGTACGTCCCAAGGCGAGCGACTCGAAGCGGTCGCGGATTCGATCGATGACGCGCTCCGCATAGTCCGCCGTCGCGTCGGGCAATACGACCATGAACTCCTCACCGCCGTAGCGACCGACCGAATCGCCCACGCGCAGGAAGTTACGCAAGGTCAGCGACAATGTGCGCAACACGCTGTCACCGAAAGCATGCCCACTCCGATCATTGATCTGCTTGAAGAAATCGAGGTCGATGAGAGCCACTGAGACGGGAGCCGAGCGGCGTCGAGCCACCTCGAGTTCCCGTGCCAGACGTCGATCAATTGCAGCGCGGTCGAACAGGCCGGTCAGGCCGTCCCGCTCCATGTATCCCCGCAGTACGCGTGCGCGTTCTACGCGGCTTCGAATCGTGGTGATTAGGCGTTCTTCGTTCGGCGGTTTCGTCAGAAAGTCATCCGCTCCCTGAGTGAACGCGGCTATTCGACGGCTCTGGGCACCATCGCCGGTCAAGAATACGATAGGAAGGCCAACGTAACGACTGTCTTGACGAAGCACCCCTGCCAGTTCGAGACCGGTACAACCTGGCAGTCCCATGTCCATCAGCACGAGATCCGGCCTGAAGTCCGAGATCGTATCGAGCAGAGCAGCCGGATCGAAGACAACTTCGGTCTCGATCCCAGCGTGCCGGAGCACGGCGGCCACGTGACGGGCGACGATGCGGTCATCCTCCACCATCAACACGCGCGCAGGACCCGCGTGGGATTCCAGCGCATGGTCGCCAAGCCTAGCCAGCAGCGCATTGATGTCGGGCGGCTTGTCCACATAGGCGGTCGCACCGGCCCGCAAAGCTCTCAAGCGGCTTTCAAGGCAGGAGGGACGCTCCGACATCACGATCAGCTGGGCTGATGGTGCCCGAACCAACAGCTCACCCGCGGAACCGGCGTGCACAACGCTTTCATCAAGGAAATAGGCCCGTGGCACCAGGTCAGCAACCTCCAGCACTTCGGAGATAGATCTGAAGCTCCGCACCTCCCATGCCATGCACTCGAGCTGGCTCACGAGCTCTGCACAGGATTCAGGCTCCGAATCGATCAAGACCAACAGTCGAGGAGGCGCCCTCGACGGTGTCGGCCCTTCGAGTTCGTGCTCCGCGTCTCCGGCACACATCCATCGGCTCGGGCCGCCTGGGTCCAAAACCTCGCGGTGCCGGGCATCCGGCACCGGATGAATGGGCGCGCGTCTCTCGAGCTTCGGGCGGCCTCCAGGATCCTTCACAGTGGGGCCCATGGGCCTATGTACGACTGATGGGTAAAGATCCTGAGTATTCATCGTCTATGGATGGGGATTTAGCTGCATCTCCGGAGCAGGAGCTGCCGGTCTGGAGCGCCGATCGGCTTGAAAGAAATCGCAAATTTGCGGGAAAAATCTGGCTGCGAGCGATTGAGCTGCCGTGAGCCAAGTCCTAGATGTGCTCGGCGGGAGTCATGATCCGCTCTCGGTACCGCTACGGCGCCAGCTGCGGCGTCCGGTCCCCTTGAAATACACGGAGTATTCCGGCGGAGGCCGTCCTTGCATCTGGCATCGTATCGACCCCGATCATCGGCTCAGCACTCCCGCCGAGCACATCTAGGCGCGTCAAAGCCTGCGCGCGCCTTGCGCGACTGACCGCAAAGCCAAAAACCGCTGAATCTCCCGCCGTGAACCATGGCCCGAACGCGGCTCTCGTAGTCGACCAGGGGAGAACCGGACCGGCCGTGCTCGATGGACCAGCTCGACGGCGAGCCGACGCGCGCGGCGCGCGCTCCGAGGGCGACCTCGGCCGACTCCGAACACTGGACGTCGCACAGGCCGGTGTCGAGCCGATGGCCCCGGGGGTAGATCGAATGGGGCGCCACCGAGACGACCGTCACGATGCTGCCAAAGTCATCCATGCTCGAAGTCGCTGGCAAGGGCGCACGAACGAGCGGCTGCTCCAGGCGCAACAGCGCGTACTCCCGGTTCAGAGCGCTGTCATCGATGACTATCGCCACATGGAGCACCTCCTGGGAGCGTACCCACTCTGCACCACCGCCGACCCGGGGCGCAAAGCCCCTCCAGGCATCGGAACAGCTCGCCCCGGGGGAAAGACCGAGTCGTTCAAACTCGGTCAAACCGTTCACGTCGATCCCGCCGGATGTGATGCCTGCCCGCTGCGGGCAAGGTGCACCTCGTTGCGGAACGGAACCGGCGGTGGCGTCAACAATTGCGAGGACGAACGGCCACGGGCGTCACCAGTGGCTTATTTGCACCGCGGAGCCGCATCAAGGATGCACCAGCGTGAACTGCTGCTCACCGGGTCTTGAGGTTTCACTCGGGAATCGCTTGGCACGCCCGGAGAGATTCGAACTCCCGACATTCGGATCCGAAGTCCGACGCTCTATCCAGCTGAGCTACGGGCGCATGACGGTCGCTACTACGTTGGCCTCCCGCAACCGTCGGTCGGGAAACCCCTGGGGTGAACGACGGGGATCGAACCCGCGACCACCGGAACCACAATCCAGTGCTCTACCACTGAGCTACGCTCACCAGAAGTCGGCGCACTTTAACGCCTTGGGCGCATATGGCAAGTCCGTCCCGAAGACGAAGTCGCTCTCGCCCGAAGACCGCCGTTCCGGGGCTCGCGCGTCCGCGCCCGGAGCAGGGAGCAGCGGGGGCAAGGGCGCGTGCCCGTCAACCCACGCGTGCCCGTCAACCGATCAGTCTTCCCGCCACTTGATGGAACACCCCATGGACGGAACCGGGTCGAAGTCGATGGTGCGCCCCTCGAGGGTGGCGTCGATGGCCAGGCGTAGGTCCTGGCGTCTGACCTTGCGGGGGTCTTTCCAGCTGTCGTCGAAGCGGCCGTTGTAGGCGAGGCGACGGTGGCCGTCGAAGACGAAGATGTCCGGGGTGCAGGCCGCTCCGTAGGCACGGGCCACCGCCTGGCTCTCGTCGTAGAGGTAGGGGAAGTTGAAGCCCCGCTCGTCCGCGCGCTCGACCATGGCCTCGAAGGAGTCGCTAGGGTAGCGATCGGCGTCGTTCGCGCTGATCGCGACTACACGCACCCCCTTGTCGGTATAGTCGGCCTGCAGCTGGATCAGACGCTGCTCGACCGCCTGGGCATAGGGGCAGTGGTTGCAGGTGAAGACCACCACCAGCACCTGGGCCTCGGCGAAGTCGAGTAGCCCGTAATGCCCGCCGTCGGTCGCCGGCAGGGAAAAAGGCGGGGCCTCGGAACCAACCATCATGCCCGCTGAATACGCCAGTGCCACCGATCTTCTCCTTACTGCTTCACCCGGTCTGCCGCTACCCTGCCCCAGCCAGCCCGCGCCCGCAACCGCGATTGCTCTGGATGCGCGCCGCCATCGGCCGTTCGTGTTAGACCCGGGGCCAGGATGGCGAAGAAACGCCGCAAGGCGCGACGCACGCGCCAGGCCCAGTCGCAAGCCCTAGCCGCCGAGGCCGAGGCCACCCCCACAGGCGCCAAAGGCGAACCGTCTGCCATTGGTCAGGCCCCGACGCCCGCATCGATGGCGCCACCTGTCGCGCCGCCCGCAAACCGCCGCCTGGCCAACGCTTTCATCCTGCTGTTTCTGGCCTACCAGGTGCTGATGCCCCTGCGCTACTACCTCGGCGAGGGCGGCTACGATGAGCGCTTCAGCTGGCGCATGTTTTCGACCCTGCGGCTACAACGCTGCTCGATCGCCGTCACCGAGCAAGGCGGCGACAGCCAAGATCTTGGGCCGCGGCCGGTGGACCTGAAGTCCGAGCTGCATGTGGCCTGGATCAATATTCTCAAGCGCTACCGCCCGGCCGTGGTCGAGAAATTCATGCGCAGCCGCTGTAGACAAGCCGACGTCAGCTCCGTGGGCTATCTCCGCAACTGCGTCGACACCGACGGCGCGACGCTGCCGCCGCTCGAGCTGAAGCTCGATTGCGATAGCGGGCGTGTTCAGACCCTCGGGGGCGAGTCGTGAGCCCCTTGGACCGCTATTTCCACTCCGAATACGGCGCCGCCCGGCCCTATCTCTTCGCCAAGCTGTTTTTGGTGCTGCTGGCCCTCGATACCTGGATGCTGATGATCGGGCACGCCGGCCGCTATGGCGCCACCGGCTTCAATGTCGCCCACTTCGCCTGGCTCGACGCCATGCTGCCGCTGCCCACTCCGGGCTTCTACGTGGGCGTGCTGCTGCTGACGGGGCTTTTGGCGCTCTTCGTGTTTTTCACGGGCGTGCGCCGGCTGCCGCTGCTGTTGCTGTTTGCGGTCTACACGCTGAGCTGGTCGATGAGTATGCTCGACAGTTATCAGCACCACTACTTCGTGTCGCTGATCCTTTTGTGCCTGGCTTTTTTTCCCCAAACGCGCGCCGGTGAGCTGCATCCGAGGCCGACCAGCGGTACCGAGGGCGAGCGCGCCGGGCATGTATACGCCCTGATCGTGGTCGCCCTGGTAGCCGTCTTCTTCGTTATCGAAAAGGAAGGCCGCGTCTGGCGCAGCTTCTTCGTGCTGTGCTTCGCGGTCGCAGCTGCCAGCGCCCTGCGACGGGCGCCGCGCCCGGACGCACCGCTTCTGACCCGCGGCTTCGGCTTTCCCCTGCTCGGCGCCTCGGTGGCGATCGTCTACATCTACACGGCGATCGCCAAGATGGATGAAAACTGGGTCGCCGGCCATACCATCGTGCGCATCAGCTCTGCGCCCGTGGTCTTCGCCGATTTCGTGACCTGGGCCGAGGGCCAGGGCATCGGTCCCGAGCGCTTTTGGTCGCTCTTCGCCACGTTCGTGATCCCCCAGGAGATCCTGATGGGCGTGGGCTATCTCTTCGCCGTCCATCGCGATCGCGTCGGAGGCCTGTTCATGGAGCTTTTGTGCGGCGTGACGGCGGTGCTGGCCGTGGCCCTGCACGTGGGAGCCGAGGCGCTGGGCCTGGAGATCGGCTGGTTCAGCGATTACATGCTGGCCCTGGCCTGCACGTTCTTGCTCCCGCTGTCCGCGGTGGAACGGCTGGCCTCGGTGCTGACCTGGCCGGCGCGTTTGGCCGAGGGCTTTTTTGCCGAGTGGCAGCGCGAGAGCCCGGCCGACCCCGGTGCGCGCGTGATCGTGGCGCTGGCCAGCGCCGCCGTGCTCTTCGGCGCCGCCCGGCTGATCGACCTGCCAGGCGCCTACTGGGCCTCGGGCGTGGCCTCGGTCGCGGGCTTTTTCATGGCGCTGGCCAGTCGGCCCGCGCAGGACCCACGGCCGGCGCTCCTATCGCTGTCGCTGGCGGCGATCGCCATGTGGGCGGCGATCGCCATGAGCCCGGTGCGCTGGGAGTACTATCGCTTCACCGGGGGCGATCACTACCGCCGTGGCGAGCTGCAGGCGGCCCTGGAAAACTATGTTAAAGGCGAGCGCTACGCCCCGGAGGGCGAGAGCCGCCGTGACAAGATCGAGCGCATCCGCCGCACGCTGGGCCGGGGCGACTGAAGGCGCGCGGGTGAAGGGCCATCTCAGCCCTTGGAGATCTTGCCTTCTTTATGGACCGTGTGCTTGCGGCAAGCGCGGCAGTGCTTCTTGATGGAGAACTTCTCCGTCATCGTGCGCTTGTTCTTGTCGGTGACGTAGTTGTCCCGCTTGCACTCTTCACAGGTCAGCTTGATCAGGTCGCGCATCGTCGGCTCCGCTCGGGGCTCCTGGGCCGGGCCAGGACGGCGCAGTGTAGTCAGCGGCGGCCGCGGGTCAACTGGCGGGCCTGGCGAGCGGCCAAATCACCCGCCGCGCCCGGTCCGATGCCCTCGCCCGTGACCGCCAAGGCAAAGCCCGGTGCCCGCATTTGCCTCTCCGGTGGCGCCGCACACCCGCGGCTTTTGGGGTAGAGTCGCGCGCCATGGCAAACGACCCCGTGGACGTGCTCATCGTCGGCGCCGGCGCCTCCGCCGCCGCCTTCGCCTGGAGCCTGGCCGAAACCCGTATGAACATCCTCTGCCTGGAGCAGGGCGGGTGGATCAAGTCGACCGACTATCCGACGAACTTCGCGGACTACGAAGCGCGCGGCTTCGCCGGCTGGTCGGGCGATCCGAACACCCGCAAGCTGCCGGTCGACTACCCGGTCAACGGCAGCGAGTCGCCCATCAACCCGCTGATGTTCAACGCCGTGGGCGGCAGCACGATCCTGTGGGCGGCGCACTTCCCGCGCATGGAGCCCGACGACTTCCGCGTGCACTCGGTGGACGGCGTGGCCGAGGACTGGCCCATCGGCTTCGACACCCTGGCGCCCTTCTTCGACGTCAACGACCGCATGATGGGCTGCTCGGGCCTTGCGGGTAATCCGCTGAGCCCGCCGCGCAATCCGCCGATGCCGCCGCTGCCGCTGGGCAAGGTCGGCAACGCCCTGGCCCACGGCTTCGAGCAGCTGGGCTGGCATTGGTGGCCGTCGGACGCGGCCATCAACACCCAGGAATACGAGGGGCGCGCCAAGTGCATCAACCTCAGCCCCTGCACCAGCGGCTGCGCCCAGGGCGCCAAGGCCAGCACCGATATCACCTATTGGCCCGAGGCCCAGCGCCGCGGCGTGCAGATCCGCACCGGCTGCCGCGTGCGCGAGGTGACCGTGCGCCCCGACGGCATGGCCGATGGCGTGCTCTATTACGACGCCGAGGGCAAGCTGCAGGAGCAGAAAGCGGAGATCGTGGTGCTGGCGTGCAACGGCATCGGTACGCCAAGGCTGCTGTTGAACTCGGCGCGCGACAGCCACCCCGAGGGGTTGGCCAACCGCAGCGGCCAGGTGGGGCGCAACCTGATGTTCCATCCGGTGGGCGTAACCTTTGGTTTTTTCGAAAAGGAACTCGACCACCACGGGCCCATCGGCTGCAGCCTGCACAGCCATCAGTTTTACGCCAGCGACCCCTCGCGCGGCTTTGTGCGCGGCTACAGCTTTGAGGCCCTGCGCGGGCTTGGGCCCTTTGCCACCGCCATGATGGGCATGCAGCGGGGCCAGGTGCGCTGGGGCAAGCGCCACCATGAGGGCTTTCAGCGGCTCTACAACCGTGTCACCGGGCTGCTGACGATGACCGAGGACCTGCCCGAACCGGACAATCGGGTGACGCTCGACCCGGAACTCAAGGACAGCCACGGCATCCCCGCACCGAAAATCCAGTACAAGCTCAGCGAAAACACGAAGAAGATGCTGGCCCACGGCAAGGAGCGGGCCACCGAGGTGTTGAAAGCGGCGGGCGCGGTCGAGACCATGGGCCAGGACCTGATGCCCGGCGCCGGCTGGCACCTGATGGGCACCGCGCGCATGGGCACAGACCCCGAGACCTCGGTGGTCAACGGGTGGGGCCGCAGCCACGACGTCAAAAACCTCTTCATCATCGATGGCAGCATCTTCGTCACCTCGGGAGCGGTGAACCCGACGGCCACGATCCAGGCGCTGGCCCTCTACATCGCCGACGCGATCAAGCAGAAGATCGACAACCTCTTCGACTGAGCTGAGCCGAGCCATGACCGAGCCACAAAACGACCCCCTCGCCGACGACGCCCTGCTGGCCGCCTTCCTCGACACCCTGATCCCGCCGAGCGACGCTATGCCTGGCGCCGGCACGCTCGGCATGGGCAGCGCGGTGCGGGCGCAGGTCTCCGGCAACGCGATGCTGTCGGCGCCGGTGTCGGCGGCCCTGGCCGGGCTGCGGGAGGCGGGACTGGAACGGGATCCGGGCGGCTTTGCGGCGCTGGACCTCGATGCCCGCGAGGAGCTGCTCAAGGGCATCATGAAACAGCATCCGGCCCTGGGCATGATGCAGATGGCGGTCTTCGCGGGCTACTACCAGCGTCCCGAGACGCTCGAAGCGCTGGGTCAGCCGGCGGGCGCGCCATTCCCCAAGGGCAATACCATCGAGCCCACCGACCCGGAGCTGCTGGCCAAGCTCGAAGCTCGCAAGCGCTGAGCGACCTGCCCGCGGGCGCATCGGCGGCGGCGGGCGCGGCGAGCGGCGGCGATGCCCCCCGGGCGAAACGTCCCTGGCAGCTTTGCGAGGGGTGTCGGTGGGGTGAAATTCCCGGCGAGAAATGGCCTGGCGGCTTTGAGGCTGGCGGAAGGGGGGTATGCTCGGCGCCGTGTTGCTTCGGTTGCTTCCCCTGGTGCTCGTCGTCGCTGCCAGCTCGCCGGTGGGGGCCCAGTCGGTTGCGGACGCCGCCACTCCGGAGACCGACGTGGCGGCCGCTGCGGCGGGGCCCGCCGATGCACCGATGCCCCAGGCGCAGCTCTTGCTCTTGCCCACCCACCACGGGGGCGTCGACCCGGTGGTCGCACGCTTCGCCGATCGGGCGCTGGGGCGCGCCGCCAGGGCCCTTGGCTATTCGGTGCAGGAGCCGACTCCAGGGGAAGCCCCCCCAGGTGATACGCCGGTGCCGTCGCTGGCCGAGATGTGGCGGCAGACCCACCGCGCAGGTGTCGCGCGAACCGTGAGCGCGCGGGTCTGGGCCGCCGACGGCCGCTATCAGCTGGAGGTGCGGGTCGCCAGCGCCGACGGAAACGGGCCGTTTTTCGCCCGCGGTGACGCCCTTGCCAATGACTTCGAGGCGCGCGTGGAGGCCCTGCTGCAAGAGGCGCTGCCAGCTCCCGGGGTGACGCCACCGCCACCGCCACCAGCATCGAGCCCCGCCGCAGCACCCACATCCCCCGCCGTACCCAATCCCCCAGCCGGCACCGAAGCCGCCCTCGAGCCACCGCCTGCGGCCGGCCCGCCCCTGCGCCGTTTCCGGCTGGGCTGGGCGGCCGAAGCCGCTTTCGGCCTCGGGCGCTCGGGCTTCACCAATGCGCTGACCGGACCGCGTGTGCAATGGCGCCTCGACCCGCAGATGGCCCTGGGGCTGCTGCTGGCCTACGCCAATCTACCGGGCGCCGATGGCCGGGTGGGCGCGGGCCTTTTTCTGCTTTCCTTCGAGCATCAGACGCCCATCGGCGAGGGCGGCCGCTGGTCAGTGCCGCTGCGATTGGGCCTGGGGTACTTGAACAAGAACGGGAGCGTGCTCAGGTTGTCCAGTGGCCTGGCCGTGGGCTTGAGCGAGCGCACGACGCTGGCCTTCGATCTGGTGGCCCCGACGTTCTGGGTGGCTTCCGGTCGTGTGGTGGCTTCGATGAATCTGGGAGCCGAGCTGAGCGTGGAGTTCTGAAATGTCGCGATTGCTGTTGTTGTTCACCGCCGTGCCCCTCGTGGAGCTGCTGCTTCTGACGTGGGTCTCCGAGCGCATCGGCTTCGCCAATACCGTGCTGATGGTGCTGGTCACCGGTGCCCTGGGCGCCGCCATGGCGCGCGCCGAGGGCCTGCGCGTGTTGCGCAGCTGGCAGCAGTCCCTGGCCCAGGGTCAGCTACCCGAGGATGGCGTGATCGGCGGCCTGCTGGTGCTGGTCGGCGGCGTGCTGTTGGTCACCCCGGGCGTGCTCACCGACGCCGTCGGCCTCCTACTGCTGCTGCCGACAAGTCGCCGCACCGTAGCCCGCGTGATCGCCGCGCGCCTGCAGCGGGCCATCGAGGAGGGCCGGATCCAGGTCGTCGGCAGCGCCCAGCCCGGTGGCTTCGGCGACTTCGGTGGTTTCAGTGGTTTCAGTGGCCGCGGCGCTTCAAGCGCACCCGCACACAGGCCTCCACGCGTGGTGGAAGCCGAGGTGATCCGAAGCAAGACGCGCACAAGTTGAGCATGGCAAGCGCGGCGTTCGGGGCGCACCTCGGAGAAAGTTAGAGGTCTTACCATAATTTTACGGGTTGCCATCTGAGCCCTCTGCTATGCTGGAACGCTGTTCGCGGGATGTTCGAGCAGCGGCGCCACGGGACGCGCCCGATTTGGACGTCCGCGCAAGAGGCAGCTGTTATGCCTTCGAACCGACCCGATACCTCAGGCCACCGAGTCGAGTTCCTGCCGCTTGCAAGCGCGGCATGTGGGAAACGCGAATACCCGGTGCAGCTCGGGGTGCGCTGTCCGTGCCCGACCAGAAACGAGGTCGTTGCGCTCAGTCAGTGCGCCGGCTGCCCCTACGTGCGCGCGCTGGAGGTCGATGACGGTGGCCTCCAGGTCAGCGTGCGCTGCGCCTGCGCCTGCGGCTCGTCCGACTCCGATTCCGACGAATGACCTTGCCAGACGCCCGCGCCACGGCGCTTCAATGCCCTTGACCCGGGCCGCGGCTGTCCCCACCATCGCCCGGCTTCGCAGCTCTTCCCCCGGCCCCGGCCCCGGCTGCGTTTCCACCACAATGCCCCCAAAGTCGCCCACCGCCCGACACAAGCGCGGCGCGCCCGCTTCCAGCGCAGCGCCACGCCTGGTCTCCGAGACGCCCTTCGGCGAGTCGAGTCTGCAGCTCCGGCGCTTTCGCCTCGCCAATGGCCTGACGGTCCTGCTGCTGCGCGACGCCTCGGCTCCCGTGCTCAGTTACCAAACCTGGCTGCGCGTGGGCTCCCGTCACGAGCAGCCAGGCAAGACCGGCCTGGCGCACCTCTTCGAGCACCTGATGTTCAACGAGACGGAAAATCTCGGCGCCGGGCTCTTCGACCGCAGGATCGAGGCCGCTGGCGGCGAGACCAACGCCTCGACCTGGACCGACTGGACCCACTACCACAGCGATCTTCCCGCCGCCGAGTTGAGCACCATCGTCAAGCTCGAGGCCGATCGCCTGCAGAATCTGGTGCTGCGCGAGCCCCAGGTGCGCTCCGAAAAAGAGGTGGTGGCCAACGAGCGGCGCTTCCGCGTCGAGGACGACGTGGAGGGCACGATGCAGGAGCTGCTCTACGCCGAGGCCTTTCGCCACCATCCCTACGGCCATCCCACCATCGGTTGGATGGCCGACATCGAGGGCTTCACCACCCGCGACTGCGAGCGCTTCTACCGCCGCTACTACGCGCCCAATAACACCACCCTGGTGATCGCCGGCGACTTCGACGAAGCCCGCCTTTTGCGCTTGCTCCAGCGCCACTACGGCCCGATGCGGGCAGCGCGCCTGCCCAAAAACCCAGCCGTGACCGAACCCACCCAGCGCCGCGAGCGCGTCTCGCGCCTCGTGCTGTCGACGCCCACCGAAAAGCTCTTGCTGGGCTACCACGCGCCAGCCTTTGGCGATCCCGACTACGCCGCCCTTTCGATCGCCAACGAGCTGCTCTTCGGCAGCCGCAGCGCGCGGCTCTTTCAACGCCTGGTGCGCCGCGATCAATGCGCCAGTGAGGTCACCGGCTCGATCGCCCCCTTCGCCGAGCCGGGCCTCCTCGACATCTACGCAGGCCTGCGCCCCGAGCACCACATCGAAGAGGCCCTGGCCGCCATCGAAGAAGAACTCGAGCGCATGAAGGACGAAACCGTGAGTGAAGACGAACTCGAGCGCGTAAAGAGTCGTGCCGAGCTGGGCTTTCTGATGGCCATGGAGACCGCCAGCGGCAAGGCCGAGCAGCTGGGCTTCTACGAGACGGTGCTGGGCGATGCCGCGCTGTTGTTCACGCGCCTGGAGCAATACCGCCGCGTCAGCACCGCCGACGTACGCCGCGTCTGCGCCCGCTTCTTCGAGTCCCGACGCCGCACGCGCATCGAAGTGCGCCCTGCCGATGGAGCAAGCGGGGCCGCCGCGTGAGCGATCGCTTCACCACCTCCGCCGGCAGTCTGGTGCTGACCGAACACAACCGCGCCCTGCCGGTGGTGGGCCTGGGCCTGAGCCTGCGCGCCGGCGCGCTTTTGGACCCCGAGGGCAAGGAGGGCATGACGCGCCTGTTCGCCCGAGCGCTGCGCATGGGCCCCCGCGGGACACGCTCGCTGAGTTTCGAGCAATCCCTCGAGCGCATCGGTGCCCAGCTGTCGCTCAGCGTCTCCCAGAGCTACGCCCACATCGGAGCACTGGTGGTGGCCAAGAACTTCGAGCCGCTGCTCGAGCTGCTGTCGGCGCTGCTGACGCAGCCGGCCTTTCGCGCCGCCGACGTGGCCCAGGTGCGCCGCGAGGCCATCGCCGATCTGATCGCCAGCACCGACGACGACCGCAGCCTGTGCGTGCGCAACTTTCGCAGCCGCGCCCTGGGCGACCATCCCTATGCGCGCTCGCGGGTGGGCACCCTCGCGAGCCTCAGGCGCGTGGGCCAGAGCGATCTCATCGAGCACCATGCACGCGTGGTCGCGGGCAAAAACCTCGTCATCGGCGTCTGGGGCGACTACGACCCCGACGCCCTGCCTGGCCAGCTCGACGCCGCCTTCGGCGCCCTGCCCCGCGGCAAGAACCTGCGCCCCAAGCTCAAGCATCCCAAGCTGCGCCGCGGCCGTCACCTGTGCATCGTCGACAAGCCCGAGCGCAGCCAGACCCAGATCCTGGTCGGCACCCTGGGTACCCACCCGTCCGATCCGGAGCACACGCCGCTTTTGGTCGGTAATACGGCCTTCGGTGGGCTCTTCACTTCCCGTTTGACCCACGAGGTGCGGGCCAAGCGCGGCTGGAGCTACGGCGCCAGCAGCGGTCTGACCCATTCGCTGACGCGCGATCTGTGGAGCATGCACACCTATCCCGCCGCCAGCGACGCCCGCGCCTGCCTCGAGCTGCAGCTCGAGCTCTTCGAGCGCTGGGTTGAAGACGGCATCAGCGAGCGCGAACTCAAGGCAGCCAAGGGTTATCTGATCAAAAGCCACCCCTTCGAGGTCGACACCGCCTCCAAGCGCCTCGACCGCAAACTCGACATCGAGCTATTCAACTGGCCGGCCGATCACCACACGGGCATGGTCGAGGCCGTGGGCGCCGTGGGCTGCCCCGACATCGCGAGGGCCCTCTCGCGGCGGCTGTCCGCCCGCGACTTGATGATCACGGTGGTGGCGACAGCTTCGGAGCTGCAGCCCCAGCTGGAAAGCTTGCCCGGCATCGAGAGCGTGCAGGTGGTGCCCTTCGATCGTGTCTGAGAGTTCAATGCGGCTCGGACTCGAGGCCCGTTTCCGGCAACGGCAGCGGTGACGACGGCGCGTCCCGTTCGCCGCGCAGTTTGCTGGGGCGGCTGAGGCCCCATTGCTGCAGCCGGTACTGGATGGTGCGCCGACTGATGCCCAGGACGGCCGCCGCGCGCGTGGGCGAGCCTCCGCAGGCTTCCAGGGTCTTGAGGATGGCGTAGCGCTCGAGCTCGGCCAGGGTGATGCCGGGGATCATCATCTTGAGCGAGTCGAGTTCCGCCGGCGCGGGGGCGATGGGCAGGTCCTCGGCCTCGATGGTGTCGCCTTCACACAGCACCACCGCCTGCTCGATGGCATTTTGCAGCTCGCGCACGTTGCCCGGCCAGGGATGGGCGAGCAGGGCGTTGCGGGCCCGCTGATCAAAGCCGTGCACGGTCTTTTCGTTTTCTTCGGCGTATTGCCGCAGAAAGTGGTCGGCCAGCAACGTCACGTCCGACGGGCGGGCGCGCAGCGGGGGCACTTCGAGCCGCACCACGTTGAGGCGGTAGTAGAGGTCCTCGCGAAAGCGGCCGTCTTCGACCAGTTGCTTGAGGTCGCGGTTGGTGGCGGCCACGATGCGCACGTCGACGTGCAGGGTTTCGTTGCCGCCCACACGCTCGAACTCCCGCTCCTGCAGGAAGCGCAACAGCTTGACCTGAACCTGGCGGTTGATCTCGCTAACCTCGTCCAACAGCAGGGTGCCGCCATCGGCCTGCTCGAAGCGGCCCTTGCGGCGCGCGGTGGCGCCGGTGAAGGAGCCGCGCTCGTGGCCGAAAAGCTCGGACTCGAGCACGGTGTCGGCCAGGGCCGCGCAGTTGAGACGTACGAAGGGGCCACGCGAACGCTTGGAGTGTTCGTGCACGGCCGCCGCGATCAGCTCCTTGCCGGTGCCGGTCTCGCCGTGGATGAGCACGGTGGCACGGCTCTGGGCCGCTTGCATCACCTTGCTCAGAAGCCGCTGCATGGCCGGATGGGCGCCCACGATGCGCTCGACCTTGCCCACCGACAGCGCGTTGAGCACGCCGTCGCGGGCCTGGTCGACTTCGCGCGCCAGGCGCGGCTTCTCCAGCGCACGACGTACGGCCACCGCCAACGCGTCGCGGTGGTCGGGCCACAACAGCACCTGGTCGGCACCGGCGCGCAAGAGGTCGGCGACGGCCGCCGAACGCGCTGGCTCGAGCACCGCGATGAAGGCGCAGTGGCGGCCGGCCGTGCGATGGCCGCGCTCGATCAGCTCGAGGCTTTCGGCGACGCCCAAGCCACAGCCGACGACCACCACCTCCGGACCGTCGCGCTCGATGCGCTGCAGCGCCATCTCGCTTTCGGTCACCACGTCGAGCACATGGCCGTGACCCACCAGCTCGTGTACCAACTGCTGGCGGTCGTCGCCGTCGTCGCTGACGACCAGCACACGCGGTCGCTCGGTCTCGTTCACGCGCAAAGCTTGCCCCAGTCCCGGAGCCCGGTCCACGCAGAAGCGATGCGCGCGCCCTGGGAACGCGTCCTAGATGTGCTCGGCGGGAGTCATGATCCGCTCTCGGGACCGCTACGGCGCCAGCTGCGGCGTCCGGTCCCCTTGAAATACACGGAGTATTCCGGCGGAGGCCGTCCTTGCATCTGGCATCGTATC
>JAOUOP010000085.1 GCA_029880325.1 Myxococcales bacterium
CTTCCTGCAGCTCCTGGGGCGGAACGTGCGCCAGGTCGTAGCGTTTGAGGTACTCGACGCCGAGCACGCGGAAGACGTAGTCGATCATGGAGGTCGCGAACTTCACGTTCGGGTGACCCATGACCGGCCCCGAGGGCTCGAAGCGCGTGAAGGTGAACTGGTCGACGTAGCTCTCGAGCGGGACGCCGTGCTGCAGGCCCATGGAGACGCTGATGGCGAAGCAGTTCATCAGCGAGCGGAAGGCTGCGCCCTCCTTGTGCATGTCGATGAAGATCTCGCCGATCTCGCCATCGTCGTACTCGCCGGTGCGCAGGAAGACCTTGTGGCCGCCCACCGAGGCTTCCTGCGTGAAGCCGCGGCGCTTCTTGGGCAGGCGGTGGCGAATCGAGGCCGGCGGGCGCGCGCCCTCCTCGACGTGGGGTGCCGGCATCGAGGGCGTGGTCTTGAGCGCCGAGGCGGGCACTCCCGAGTCCTGCGCCCCGTCGTCGTCGGCGCTCGGGGCTGCCTTCTTTTTGGAGTCGCCGCCCGTATTCAGCGGCTGCGAGGACTTGCAGCCGTCGCGGTAGAGGGCCACGGCCTTGAGGCCCAGGTGCCAGGCCTGGGTGTAGATCTCGGAGATGTCATCGACGCCGGCCTCGTTGGGCAGGTTGACCGTCTTGGAGATGGCGCCCGAGAGGAAGGGCTGGGCGGCGCCCATCATACGGATGTGGGACATGGGCGAGAGGTAGCGTTCGCCGATGGAGCCGCAGCGGTTGGCGCAGTCGAAGACCGGCAGATGCTCGTCGCGCAGGTGCGGGGCGCCCTCGACCGTCATGCGGCCGATGATCCAGTCGTTGACCTCTTCGACTTCCTGTTTGCCGAGACCGAAACGGGTCAGCAGGTTGAAGCCGGGCTTGCCGTACTCGCTCGGCTCGATGCCAAGGCGACGGTAGGCTTCTGCGCCGATCACGTGGGGCATCAGCGCTTGACCGACGGTGAAGCTGCCGGCAAGCGCCTGCTCGGCCCGGGCGATCTCGGCGGTGGTCAGACCCTTTTCGAGCAGCCAGGGGCGCGAGGCGTGGGGTGCGGCGGTGAAGGTATTGGTGCCGCTGACATAGGCCACGATTTCGCCGATCTGGGCTTTGGTGTAGCCCAGGCGTGTGAGGGCGCGGGGCACGCTCTGGTTGACGATCTTGAAGTAGCCGCCGCCAGCGAGCTTCTTGAACTTCACCAGCGAGAAGTCGGGCTCGATGCCGGTGGTGTCGCAGTCCATCAGCAGGCCGATGGTGCCGGTGGGGGCCAGCACCGTGGCCTGGGCGTTGCGGAAGCCGTGCTCGGCACCGAGGGCGCCGGCGCGATCCCAGGCTCCGGCGGCGGCCTCGAGCAGCTCGCGCGGCAGCGAGGTCGGACCGCCGTCGCGCGCGCCGATTTCGTCGACGGCGGCGCGGTGCTTGGCGATGACGTTGGCCATGGGCTGGGCGTTGTGGGCGTAGCCGGGGAAGGGGCCCTTGCTGGCGGCGATCTCGGCGCTGGCGCAATAGGCCTCGCCGGTGAGGATGGCCGTCAGCGCACCGCAGTAGGCGCGGCCTTCGGGGCTGTCGTAGGGTACGCCCAGGCGCATCAGCATGGTGCCGAGGTTGGCGTAGCCCAGGCCCAGCGAGCGGTAGTCGTGGCTGTTTTGGGCGATGGGCTGGGTGGGGTAGCTCGAGAAGTCGACCAGGATTTCCTGGGCCTGGATCAGGATGCGGATGGTGTGGCGGTAGCCCTCGATGTCGAAGGTGCCATCGTCGTCGAGGTACTTGCTGAGGTTGATCGACGACAGATTGCAGGCCGTGTCGTCGAGGAACATGTACTCCGAGCAGGGATTGCTGGCGTTGATGCGGCCCGTGTTGGGCGAGGTATGCCAGGCGTTGATGGTGGAGTCGTATTGCAGACCCGGGTCGGCGCAGGACCAGGCGCTTTCGCAGATCATGCGCCACAGGTCGCGCGCCTTGTAGGTGTCGCAGACCTGGCCGGTGGTGCGGTAATAGGTGCGCCACTCGCCGTCTTCTTCGACCGCGCGCATGAAGGCGTCGGTGACGCGCACGGAGTTATTGGAGTTCTGGCCGCTGACGGTGTGGTAGGCCTCGCCGTTGAAGTCGGAGCTGTAGCCGGCCTCGATGAGCGCGCGGGCCTTGTTCTCCTCGCGCACCTTCCACTGGATGAAGTCGACGATCTCGGGGTGGTCCATGTCGAGGCAGACCATTTTGGCCGCCCGCCGCGTGGTGCCGCCGCTCTTGGTGGCGCCCGCGGCCCGGTCGAGCACCTCGAGGAAGCTCATCAGGCCCGAAGAGGTGCCACCGCTGCTGAGCTTCTCCTGGTGGCCGCGGATGGAGCTGAAGTTGCTGCCGGTGCCGGAGCCGTACTTGAAGAGACGGGCTTCGTTTTTGACCAGGTCGTAGATGTCCATCAGGTCGTCGTCGACCTTCTGGATGAAGCAGGCCGAGCACTGGGGGTACTCGTAGGCGTTTTGGGTCTCGATGACCTCGCCGCGCTCGCGCGACCAGGCGAAGTTGCCGCCGCTGCCCTTGATGCCGTAGCGGTGGTAGAGGCCGCAATTGAACCAGACGGGGCTGTTGAAGGCGGCGTGCTGGTGCACCAGCAGGTAGGCCAGCTCCGACTCGAAGGTCTCGGCATCCTGAACCGATGCGAAGTAGCCGCCCTGGCGCTCGCCGGCCTCGCGGATGGTGTGGGCGACGCGGTAGACCAGCTCCTTGACGCTGCGCTCGCCGCGACCGGGATCGCCGTTGAGGCCGGC
This sequence comes from Myxococcales bacterium, assembly GCA_029880325.1. Taxonomy (GTDB): domain Bacteria; phylum Myxococcota_A; class Polyangia; order Polyangiales; family JAFGIB01; genus JAOUOP01. The sequence continues at coordinate 2,777 of JAOUOP010000085.1, forward strand.
CTTGCGGAAGTACTTGGAGACCGCGATGTCGGTGGCCAGCTGCGACCAGTCGCTGGGAACCGCCACGCCCTCGAGCTCGAAGACCACCGAGCCGTCCGGGTTGGTGATCACGCTGTTGCGCGTGGCGTAGTCCACCAGGTCGAGCGGATTGATGCCCGGCTTGGTGAAGCGCCGTTTGAATTCCAGACCTTTTCGACTTTCCGAGATAACAGGACTCGCCTTCGTCAAACCGGTCGTCGTTGCCGCTTCTACCCGTGTTTCTACGCTCACTTGCTACCTCCCGCCATCTCGCATGGGGGACAGAATTGCACCGCCTGTCCCCGACCTATCCACGTCTATTCCCCTGCTTATCCACTACATCTTGCGATGGTGGAACTGTCGACCACAGGATGTTGGGGTTGGCCCGTACTACGCCCACGAGCCCGGGGACGTCAACAAAAAAGCAGAACTACCCTCGGCGGGGACCCATCACCCTGGGCGCCCCATCATGCCACAGCGACCAGGCGGCCGTGCAATACGTGACCTGACAAGGTGTGACATGACATCTACGCAAAGCCGAATCAGGCTAGCGATGGCGGCTTCGGGCGCAAGTACCCGCCCGGGACAGCCCACGAAAAATTGCCAAATCGGTACGTCAACGCCCACACCGCCCTCCAGGTAGGCAGCAAAAACCGAAAGGTTTTGCGCGTGCCAACTTCAGGGCGGTAGGGCGCGTCAGGGGGGAGCTGTCGGGGGCGGAAGATCCGTCGCGATCGCCGGCTGTGAAAACGGCGCGGTGTCGGTCGAGAAGGGCCGCGAGGACGCGCGGGGGGGGAGGGGACGGAGGGGACGGAGGGGGGACGGAGGGGACGGAGGGGGGACGGGCGTGCCGGGACTATTCGTCGCTGCCCTCGGGCACCACGCCGAACTGCATGCGCATGCCGCCGGTCGACTGCAACTCTGCGACCAGGCGCTTGCCGCCCGCATCGTAGTACGCATCGTGCAACTCCACCCCCGAGCACAGGCCGCCCTTGAGCTTGTAGCGCTGGTTCTTCTTCTCGCAGAAGGTGCCCACCTCCATGGCCAGCACCAGGCGTTTGCCGGCCGTGACGGGATCGCGCTTGGTGGCGACCGACAGCACCATGGCCTTGCGACCGGTGTTGAAGGCGCCGTTGAAGTCGAGGGCGGGGCCGACGGGCTTGAAGCCGGAGACCAGGTTCACCGGCGGGCGACCCTTGGCCTTCTTCAGGGTGACCAGTCGCGATTCGCCCACCGGCAGGCCCCTGGGAAAGAGCATGGTGACGCCGCCGCCGATGTCGAAGAGGGCGCCGAGCTTGGAGTTGATGGCGTCGGTGACTTTGCCCTTGCCCTTGGCGGTGGGCATGCCGCCACCGCCCTCGTCGTCCTGGGCGAGGCTGGTGGTTCCGAACGCCAGCGCACTGGCGAGGAGCACGAGAGAAGCTGTGAAAATTCCCTTCATCGAGCGCACGGCGGCACCTCCTGAACACGATTGGAACGGCTGGCGCCGCGGTCTATTCAAAGGCGGCGCCAGTGCGGCTGTCGGGCGCCATTGTCGAGAGCTGCGGGGCGCCGATCAACCCTCCCCCGATGCGGGTGGTTTCGGGGCTGGCTCAGCTGCCGGCGTCGGCATCGTCGCCAGGGCTCTGCTCGGGGCTGGTCGGCTCCGACGGGGTAGTGGCCCCAGGTGAAGCATTGGGATCGGTGTTCATCGGCGTGCTTCCGGTGCCGCTGCTGGTGGTGTCGGTGGTCGTGTTACCGAAGCTGGTCTGGCCGTCCTTGGCGTCGGATTCGGCGCTCGCGGCGGAACCCGAAGGGCCCTTGCGGCTGGCGCTGTTCTCGCCGTCGCCCGGGGGTTCGAGGCCGGGCCCGATGCAGGCGGGGCTGCAGGTGAGCAGCAGGGCCACCAGCAGCTGACGCCAGGTGTCCGGGGCTGCGTTCGGCGCTCTAGATGCCACCGTCATCTTCCCCTGTGCCCGCGTCGGCCCCGCTGGTTGGGTCGGTCGTGCTGGTGGTGTTGTCGGGGGCGCCGTCGGTAATCGGCGTGGTGGGGTCTTGCGCCGTGGGGGTACCCATGCCCGGCGGCAGCCCCGCATCGGCGGAGCTATCCGTGGTGGACCCGGGGAGCTGCTGTCCCGGAGCGCGGTTGTCGGCTCCGGTTCCCTCGCCGCTGGGCGGTTCGAGGCCCGGGCCCACGCAGCCTGGGATGGCGGCGGCCAGGGCGAGCCACAGGGCCAACGTGAAGACCCTCACGCTCCCATAGTCGTCGCCGGACCGTTCGTTTTCCGGGGCGCCCCCCAGGCCGGCCAAGGGTTTCCCCCGACATCGCCGCGATCCCATGCCCCGACAGCATGACAGCCCCCCGCGGACGCATCAAATCCCCAGCCGACCCCCGACGAAAATGTCCCTGGCAGCATTTCGGCGGCGGCATTTCAGTGGCCATTTCGGCGGCATTTTGGTGCTGCCGCTGCCGGAGGTGCTGGCCCACCACGGCACGGTGGCGTCTACGGGACAGGAGATGCGCGGCTGCGGCGTCCCGGGGGGCGGGCGTGATTGACAGGTCCGGGACCGTTTCTATACTCCCGGCTTTCCGCCGATGTAGCTCAGCTGGTTAGAGCGAGCGTTTCATACGCGCTAGGTCCGTGATTCGAATTCACGCATCGGCACCCAGTTTTCCATATCGATTTCAAGGGGATGTGTCGCAGCCGCTCGGTATCGAGGGCTGCGACCATTGGCCCGTGTCCACCGATTCTGTCCCCATCGGAAGGGGCTGCTGGATTCTCTCCGCCCGGTGCGGCGTCAACGGGTCCTGCCGCTGGCGGGTATGCAGCCTTGCGACACCAGGTTCTCGAGAGCCCGCCGGAAGGTGCGCGTCTGAATCTCAGGTCCCATTCGCTCTGGGATCGCAGCCCTTCGGCGAGCGGGTCTTGTTCCTCGGCCGCGCGCTGCCGGCCGAGGCCGGTCCGGCGCGCATCGAGGGCTTGAAACGCGTATGCCACGCGCTGAGCGACCTCGAGGTGGACGCGCCGGTATCGGTCGGCGGTGACGGAACCATGTGCTCGGCGAACCTGCTGTATGCCCACCAGCAGCGATTCCGTTCCGATCTACGGCGAGTGCGCGTCATGCTCGGGACCGAGACGATCGACAACGACTGGCAGTGGCCATCTTCACGTGCGCCAACGCCGGCCTTCTATCTCCGAGCCCCCGTGCGGGGGAGCGGAGGCCAGCGACGGGAACACGAACAACGGATGGGGAGTGCGCTGCGATGTCGAGCGATTATCGACGGACCGTCACCCGCACGCGCGACGGCATCCCACCAGTTGTGCGCCAGGGCCGAGATTGTCCGAGGTCATCCCACGTTCGATGCCAGGCTTGCATATCATCCCATTTTTGGGGGATGATTGAAGCGGGTACTTCAACTTCGGTGCCGGTTATCGGCGAACACGGGGGAAGAGATGCACGACAGGGGAATTCACACGCAAATTCAGCTCGCCATGGTGGGCCTCGGACTCGCCGGCCTGTTCGGATGCGGGGCCGCGGCCACGGCGGGGCCGCTGGCGGCTCCAGGGGAACCGACAGGCGCCGTCGAACACGGCGACAGGCCAGCAGTCGCAACGCCCGACGATGTGGCGGTCGAGGCGCCTCCTCCTGAGGCCCTGACATCGCCCCAGGTGGCCACCGGACGCGACCACAGTTGCGCCATCGGAGACGACGGCCGCGCCGAATGCTGGGGCGACAATACGCACGGTCAGACGCGCGCCCCGGGCCATGCCTTCGTCCAAATCAGCGCCGGCGCACTGCACACCTGCGCGTTGAAGAAAACAGGCAAGGTCTTTTGCTGGGGGTTCAGCGGCAATGGACGGGTGGCCGTGCCGCCGCAGAGGCTTTCGCAGCTTGCCGTTGGATACGACCACAACTGCGGGCTCACGGCCGAGGGCGGTATCGTATGCTGGGGCAATGGCGAGCAAGGCGAGACGACTCCGCCCGAAGGGACGTTCAAGGAAGTCGCCTCCGGCGGTGACCATAGCTGTGCCATCACCGACGGCGATGAGCTGCGCTGCTGGGGTGAGAATGCCAACGAGGAAAGCACTCCACCTGAGGGCAAGTTCACCGGTGTAGCCCTGGGCGGCGATCACGGCTGTGCACTCGACGCGCAGGGCAAACCAACCTGCTGGGGCAGCAACAGTCATGGACAGAGTTCGCCGCCAGACGGACCGTTCGTCGACCTGAGCGCAGGCGACGGGCACACCTGTGGTCTCGGGGAGCAGGGCCGCGTCACGTGTTGGGGGGCAGGCGCACCGGGACAGAGCAGGTTCCCCCATTATGGACAGTCCGCGCCCCCGGACCGCACGTTCGTGCACATTGATGCAGGCCAGTTGCATAGCTGCGGGATCAGCGCCGAGGGCTACGTCCAGTGTTGGGGCAGCGACAGGGGCGGTCGCGCCACACCGAGCTTTGCCTTCACCTCAACCGATGACATCAAGGGCGACGACGAGACTGGCGACAAGAGTGAGGCCGAGGCCCCGCAGCAGGCCCGAGGTCGACGGATGACCATTCCCAAGTCGGACAAACGAGGCGGCGTGCTGTCGAAGGGCTTGAGCCCCAGTCCGCCGGAGCAGCTGACTCCGGTGCGCGCGCAATAGGCCCGGCCTGCTCCCCGCCCCGCCGGGCTCGAGGCGCTCGGTCGAGCGGAGCGAGGTCAGCCAGGCAAAAGTCAGGCATCCTTGGCCGCCGAAGCACGAGCGCGTCGACCGGTTTCCGTTTCCGGCCCCCCCCCCGGCCCCCCCCCCGGCCCATCAGAAGAGCGTGTAGATGAAGGGCGCGGCCGCGGTGCCGCTGAGCAGGACCAACAGGCCCAGCAGCAGGATCGAGACGACGATGGGGGCGAGCCACCATTTCTTGTTCTCGACCAGGAAGTCGAGCAGCTCCCGGGTCAGGCCCGTGCGCTCGCCGCGGGCCTCGGCTTCGAAGTCGTTGTTGGCATCTTCAGACATGGGATGGGTCCTCAGAACTGTCGGAAATAGCTGCTCTTTTCGCGCGGGGGCCGGGCGGGGGACCAGTAGCTGTCGGCTTTGGGGTCCAGGCGGCGCTGCATGGGGTCGTGGCCCAGGCTTCTGAGGCCGAGCCCCACGGGGCCGATGACCAGGAAGTACAGTACGCCCATGATCACGTAGGAGAGCAAGAAGCCGATGGGAAAGGCCAGCAACGTGGTGCCCAGGTAGATGGCCCTGTTGGCCCGCGGGTAGACGAGGCCCAGCAGCAGCGAGAGTAGCCCCAGGCCGAGCAGAGAGGCGGTGACCGGGGTTCGCAAGGCACCCAGACCGAAGCCGAAGATCAGCGCTTCATGCCACGCGCACGCCGCAAGCGCGCCAAAGCCCCCGAGCGCGACGAAGCCAAACTGACGCAGCGTGCGCGTGTCGGGGTTCCAGTTGAGTTCGACGAGGGAGGCCATTGTGCAGTCCCCCTTCAATCCAGGGCGAATTCGGCCAGGTAGGCGTCGCGGTCGATGTGCTCGGCGCCCGGTTGCTCTTCCTTGAGCAGTACGTGGTTTTCGATCACCAGCGCGTCCATGTGGGTTGCCATGAAGCAGCGGTAGGCATCCTCGGGGGTGTTGACGATGGGTTCGCCGCGCACGTTGAAGCTGGTGTTGACGACCAAAGGCGAGCCGGTCTTTTCCTTGAACTTGCTCACGATGCCGTAGAAGCGGGGATTGCGTTCGCGGTCGATGGTCTGCACGCGCGCGGAGTTGTCCACGTGGGTGATGGCTGGCACCTGGGAGCGCACTTGCTTGAGCCTGTCGAGTCCGCGGCGGCCGTCGTTGTCCACCGGCAGCAATTTGTCCTCTCGCACGGGCACGACCAGCAGCATGTAGGGGCTCTGCTGTCCCTCTTGCATCTGGAAGTATTCGTGCACGTGCTCGCCCAGGATCGCCGGCGCAAAGGGGCGGAAGGATTCGCGGAACTTGATTTTGAGGTTCATCACCGACTGCATCCGGCGTGAACGGGCGTCGCCCAGGATCGAGCGGTTGCCCAGGGCGCGCGGTCCGAACTCCGCGCGACCGGCCATGTGGCCGACGACTTTTTCGCGTGCGATCAGATCCGCCACCGCCTCGCATAGGGCGTCTTCACTCGCGTAGTGGTGGTAGCGGACGCCGCTCGCGTCCAGGAAGCTCCGCACCTCGGTGTCGGAAAAACTCGGCCCCAGCAGCGAGCCGCGCTGGATGTCGTGGCCGCCGTTGTCACGCGGCTTGTCGAGCAGTTGGTGCCAGACGAACATGGCGGTGCCCAGGGCTCCGCCTGCGTCGCCTGCGGCCGGCTGAATCCAAAGGTCGTCGAAGAGCCCACTGCGCAGCAGCTTGCCATTGGCCACGCAGTTGAGGGCGACGCCGCCGGCGAGCACGAGATTCTTGCAGCCGGTGAGTTCCCGCGCATGGCCCGCGATGCGTATCACGACTTCTTCAGTGACCGCCTGGATCGAGGCCGCGAGGTCCATCTCGCGCTGGCCGATGGCGCTTTCGGGTTTGCGCGGCGGTCCATCGAGCAGGGCGTTCATCTTCGCCGAGGTCATCACATCGTCGCGGCAATAGGCGAAGTAATCCATGTTCAGGCGGAACGAGCCGTCCGGTTTGAGGTCCAGGAGGTGATCCAGGATGCGGTCGCGGTAGATGGGCTCGCCGTAGGGCGAAAGGCCCATCAACTTGTACTCGCCGCTGTTGACCTTGAAGCCTGTGAAATACGTGAACGCCGAGTAGAGCAGTCCCAGCGAGTGCGGAAAGCGCAGCTCGCGCAGCATTTCGATGCGATTGCCCCGGCCCCGTGCGATGCTGCCGGTGGCCCATTCGCCCACGCCGTCGAGGGTGAGAATGGCGGCTTCTTCGAAGGGTGAGGGGAAGAAGGCGCTGGCGGCGTGGGATTCGTGATGTTCGGTGAAGACGTAGCGGCCCCGGTAGCAACCGCCCAGGCCCGCGTCCAGCTCGCGCGGGATGTGCAGTTTCTGTTTGAGCCAAAGCGGCAGCCCCATCAAGAAGAGCTTGAAGCCCGCCGGCGAATAGGACACGTAGGTCTCCAGCAGGCGGTCGAATTTCAGCAGCGGCTTGTCGTAGAAGGCGACCAGATCGAGGTCTTCAAAGCCGATGCCCGCCTGCTGTACGCAGAATTCGGCGGCCCGGCGCGGGAAGCTGTGGTCGTGCTTTTTGCGCGTGAAGCGCTCTTCTTGTGCGGCGGCCACGATTTCGCCGTCGCGCAGCAGGCAGGCTGCGCTGTCGTGGTAGAACGCGGATACACCGAGGATGTAAGTCGCTTTCCCCTTCGCCATTGGGGCGGGGTTATAGCCGGGCGTGAAGTCCGCGTCAGCCATCGCGACATTGCCCAATCGCGGTGCTGGCTTTAGCGTCCAGCCATGGCATCTCCCTGGCCCATGTCGGCGCGCGGGCTCTACGCAATCGTCGATCCCGATCACTGCGGCGGCCGCGACGCCCTCGAGGTCGCCGACGCCATCCTGCGCGGCGGCTGTGCGGTGCTGCAGCTGCGTTCAAAGACCTTGTCCGATGCCCGGTTCGAAACCCTGGGCGCGGCACTGCTGTCGCGCTGTCGCGCCGCGGGCGTGCCCTTCGTGGTCAATGATCGGCCCCGGCTGGCGGCACGTCTGGGGGCCGACGGTCTGCACCTGGGCCAGGACGACATGGAGCTTTCCCTGGCCCGCTCACTGGTGGGGGCGATGGCGGTGGGGCTCTCCACCCACGACCTGAGCCAGGCGCGCGCCGCGGTCAGGGCCGGCGCCAACCTGATCGGTTTCGGCCCGATCTATGCCACCCAGAGCAAGGAAAACCCCGATCCTGTGGTCGGTCCCGACGGTCTGCGCGCGGTGGTGCAGGAGCTGGGTCAGGCGCTGCCGGTGGTGGCGATCGGTGGCGTGAGCGCCGCTCGCATGCCCGAGCTGCGACAGGCGGGCGTGCCCCTGGCCGCCGCCATCGGCGCCGTCTGCGGCGCCGCCGATCCCGAACGCGCCGCCGCGGCGTTACACCGGGCACTGCGGTGATCACGCCCGCCATCGGGCAGTCGTAGCGGTCAAGCCTCGGCGGCGTCGGCGATGCCCAGCTGGCGCTGCCAGTAGCGCACGCCGCTGTCTACGGCGTTGTCCAGGGCGTCCTGGACGACGCCGGCTACCGCGTCCGACGAGGTCTTGAGCGCGTCGTAGTAGCGCTGGCGGTCGGTGGCGTGGAGGATCGCCGGCGGGTAGCCCTCCCGCAGCAGGAGCAGGTTCATCAGCAGTCGGGCGACTTTGCCGCTGTGGCGCGGGTAGGGGAAGATGTGCAGCAGGGTGTAGTGGGCCTTGCTGGCCACTCGGATCGGGTGGGAGGTGCGCTTGGCGTTCTGGGTCTGCAGCCACTGCAACAGCTGCCGCATCTTGTAGGCGATCTTGTCGGGCGCGGCGATCTCGTGGAAGTAGACCCGGTGCAAGGGCATGTCCTTGCGGTACTTGGGCGGCTGCTTGCCCTCCACTTCCTCCGGCGCCAACTCGGCGTAGATGTTCTTGATCGTATCAAGAGTGATTTCTTCGCGCTTCTTGGAGGCGAGGTCGCGCACCAGATCGATGGCCGCCTTGAACTGGCGGATCTCGTCGTAGATGGGCAGCAGGCTGGAGTCGGTGGTGGTGGCGTTGGACAGGGCCGCCTGCAGCTCGTTGGGGTCGTAGACGATGCCCTCGAGCGCGCTGTCGTGGTGGATCCAGGACATGTCCAGCACGCGCTCGAGTTCGGCCCGCGCGGCCGGTGCGGCCTGGGTTTCGAGCGACTGCAACAGTCGGATCTTTTCCTCGATGCTTCCCGGTCGGACGCGCAATGGGCCGCTCCCTGTGGCGGTCCACGGGCGAAGCCGTCGGATCCGCCCTCAACGACTCCCCAAAGTTAGCAAAAAGCGCCCTCTGGGTCAAATTTTCAGGCTTCAACCCATTGGAATCACTGGGCTTTCTAGCTTTTCCTGGCGGCCTCGGGCAGGCCGATGACAAAGCGCGCTCCGCCACCCTCCCGCGGCTCGCAGTGCACCTGCCCGCCGTGCTCGAGCACCACTTTTTTCACGATCGCAAGGCCCAGTCCCGTGCCCTCTGCCTTGGTCGTGAAGTAGGGGTCGAAGATGCGCTCGCAGTCGGCCTCGGCCACCCCGGGGCCGTCGTCCTCCACCAGCAAGACCGCCCGGCCGTCGCGCCTCGACACCCGCACTTCCACGTGACCGGCGGCCCCCTCGGCAAAGGCCTGCACGGCATTGCGCACCAGGTTGTCCAGGCAGCGTTTGAGCATCATCGCGTCGATGCGCACGGCCACCTTCGCCTGCGAAAGCTGACAGCGCACAGAGATCGTCGTGCGCCCGTACTCGGCCGGGATCGCTTCCAGCGAGCGCGCCGCGTCGGCCAGGAAGTCGCCCAGGTCGGCCGGTGCCAGACTGGCCTGGGGCAGGCGCGCGAAGGCACTGAACTCACCGGTGAGCCGTCGCAGGGTGGCCACTTCTTCCTCGACGATGGCCAGGGCTTCGTCCAGGTGCGCCCGATAGGCGGCGTCGTCGCCGGGATAGCGGCGGTGGGCTTCCTGCATCGCCAGCTGGATCGGTGTCAGCGGGTTTTTGATCTCGTGGGCCAGACGCCGGGCGAAGCTCTGCCAGGCGCCGATGCGCTGCAGGTACTCGATGCGCCCGCGCGACTCGCGCATGTCGCGCACCATGGCGTTGAAGGCGTGGGTCAGGTCGCCGATCTCGTCGCGGGCGTCGGTGGGCACCTGCACCGAGAGGTCGCCAGCGCCGACGCGGGCGGTGGCATCGGCCAGCACGGCCACCCTGCGCGTGACACGCCGCGAAAGCACGATGCCCACCGCCAGGGCCGCCACGATCACCGTCAGCAAAAAGCCCATGTAAACCAGCAGATAAGAGGCGCTGACCACCTCGGCGTCGCGTTCCAGGCGCCCGAAGACCTCCACCAGGGCGCCGGCGTTTTGGTAGTCGACGAAGGGCTTGGCCGGGGCTGCGGCGCCCACGATCAGGCGCCGCCCGGCTCCACCGTCGCGTTCGATCTGCAGCGCGCGCTCGGGCTCGGCGGCCTTGCGCGCCGCTCGCAGCTCCAGGGGCGCAGGGTCCCGGCCGGATACACCGCCGTCGTCGCCAGGGCCGCCGGGTTCGCCCTCGATGCGCACGAAGGTCACCGCGGGATAGCGTGCAAACAGCTCCGCGAGGCGCGCTTCGGCTGCCGCCCGGTCGCCGTCCTGCAGCGCCCGGGTCAGGGCATGGTCGAAGGCGATGGCGTCGGCGGCGTGTTGGGCTGCCCGTTTGAGCGCCTCGAAGTGGGCACGGTAGAGTTCGAGGCCTTCTTCGAGCTGGGCGCGCACCCGTGGATTGACGCCCACGGCGTAGGCTTCCGACAGCGCGCGCTGGCCCAGGAGCAGTGCACCCAGCAGGGGCACCAGCGCCACCGCGGCGATGGCCGCGATGATCTTGCGTTCGAAGCGGCTGAGCCTCATCGCGGTACGGTCACGCTCCGGGTGCGGAACTTCAACGTGTGTTCGGCCGAGCCCATGCGTCGGCCGACGAAGACGCTAACGAAGGAGCCGAAGAAGGCTTCCCCCTCCAGCGGTCCCGAAGAGGAACGCGCCAGCCAGCGGCGAATGCGTTGCACGGTCTCGGGCGATAGCGGGTTGAGCTCGACCAGGACGGCGAAGTAGACGCGCTGGCCCCGGTGGCGCGCGAAGCTCGGGCCGTCGCCCAGGGCGAGCGCTCCCACGTCCAGGCAGGCGCCGACCACCTTGGCGCGCGAGGGCGTCAGCAGCGAGTCCTGGCCCGAGGCCTGCTGGCGCTCGACGCGGTAAACACCTTCCCACAGATCGTAGACCACGCGGCAGCTGCGGATGCTGACGGCGATAGGCTTCTGACCGCGCTCCGGGTAGGCGTAGATGTGGGTGACCAGGGTCTGCGGCAGGCCGCTGTCGAGCTTCTTGATGACCTTGGGCGTCACGAAGTCGGGCACCGAGAAGCTCAGGGCCGGCGCGCTGCCGCTCCACTCGATGGCCATGTTGCGCGTGGGGATCTTGCCCTGGGCGCCGAGCGGCGCTGGGCTGGCCGTGGCGAGGCAAAAGGCGATGAGCGGGGCGACCCATCGCAGGCCAGCGCCCGCGGGCGCGCTCACGGCTGCTGCCCCAGGTCGGGAAGGAAGCCGATCAAGCTGGAAAAGCCCACCTTGAACAGGCCGATGGCGGTGTCGCCCCGCACCCCGATGTCGAAGGTCAGGTCCACCGGCAGCCGCTCCAGGCCGCTGTAGCCCGGCAGGTTTTTGCTGGGCCAGTCGTGGCTTGCGAGGGCGAAGAGACCCGCACCCGCGTAGGCGTCGAGCCCGCGCAGCCCGCCGCCACCGCGAAACAGCGGCAGCTGGTACTCGAAGTCCAGCCGCGCCGCCACGTTCTGCTTGTCGAACTCCTGGATGGCGGTGTTGAGCAGGTTGTGGGTGCGGCGGTGATCGAGGTTGAGCTCGAGCACACGCGAGGGCAGCAGATCCGACAGGTCGGCGGCGTAGAAGTGGTAGAAAAAGGGCGCCCGGCCGACCACGGTGCCGGCCATGGCGCCCACGCTCAAGACGTGCCCCAGGGGCAGCGCAAACCACTGCCGCGCGCGCAATTCCAGTCGCACGAAGTTGTAGCTGCTGCCCAAGAGGCCACTGCCGACGCGACCGTCGACCTGCAGCAGATGACCGTGGGTCGGAACCGTCGGATCGTCGCGCAGGTCCAGGGTCATGCCCAGGTGCAGGCTCGAGACGTAGCTCAGGCCGTCGTTGATGCGAAAGTCGATGGGCGAATATTGGCCGCCAACATCGCCCACCAGGCTGCTGGCGACGCGCGGCTTGACGTGCACGTCGACCAGCTCGCCCAGCCAGTCGAGCTCGTAGCGCAGGTTGGTGGTGATCTCGTGGCCGCTACCGACGCCGACGCCCGCGCGGTCGTAGATGACCACGGCGCGTTCGGAGACCACGTCCTGGTCGCAGGGCTCCTCGTCGTCGGGATCGGGGGGCGGGCAGTGGATCTCGACCTGCGGCTCGCGGCCGAAGAACTCGCGCGCGTCGTTATAGAAGGCGCGACCGGTGATGTCGTAGCCGGAGCCGACGGCGGCGGTGTTCCGGTAGCGCAGGTCGAGGCCAAACTGATCGCGCGAGACCACGGCGCTGGCGGCGACGCCGATGCCCAGGCCCAGCAGGTTGCTCTCGCTGACGCCCAGGCCGCCGTAGGGGCGCAGGGTGTCGTCGCGATTGCGGCTGCTGGTGACAACGCGCGCCAGACCGGCGACCACACTCGAGATCACCAGCGTGTTGCGCTCTTCGACCTCGATTACCAAGACCACCCAGCCGCGCCGGGTGCCGCGCGCAAGGCTCAGGCGCACGTCGTTGAAGTAGCCGGTGCCCATCAGCCGCCAGCGCGCCAGCTCCAGGGCCGGGTCGTCGACGTCGAGACGGTCTCCGCGGCGCAGGGGCACGAAGCGACGGATCACCGAGCGCGAGGTGCGGTTGCCGACGATCTCGATGCGTTCGAGCAGGTAAACGAGCTTGTCGGGGGCGGCGGAGGCGCTGGCCGGGGGGGGCTCGGGCGCCGGGGGGGCGGAGCTGGGGGCCTGGAGGCCGGTTTCGGGCGCTTCGGGGGACTCGGGCGCCGCGACATCTTCCGCGACATCTTCCTCGACATCTTCCTCGACATCTTCCCCGCCCGGGGTTGCCGGGGGCGTTTCGGGGCTTTCGCCGGGCTCGGCGGCGGCTGCCGGAACGGCCTCCGCGCGCTCGGCCTGCTCCAGGGCTTCGGGGGCCGCGGGCACGGGGGCCTGGGCGGCGGCCACCCGGCTGTAGAGCGTCAGCGCCAGCGATAGGCACGCCCCAAGCCCACTGATGCGCAGCATTTCCAAGGCCGCGAGCCTAAGCGTCCCTCCCGAAATAAAGCAATCGCCCCGCGGCCGATCCATCCCCGCCAGCGGCGTCGTGAACCCTCGAAATATGGGGCGCATGGCCTCGGATTCGCGCCCTGCCCGTGGGGCGCCCCGACAGCGATGGGGGCGCCCGATTTCGGGAGGCATGCGAACCCGTGTTGCGACAGTGGCGCTAAACCGGCGCGCGCCCGCCCAGGATGCGACGATCGCCGTGGTGGCGGGGCTGGCACAGGCGAGGGCCACGCGCTCTTGGACGCGCGGGCGGGGCCGGGCATTCAGGGGCCGAAGCTTGAGCAACTTTCCGCGCAGTTGACCGGGAGCCGGGGGACGCCTATTGGATGAGGCACCATGATTGCTGGCGCATCCCGATCCCACCTCGCCTTTCGTACGACCTTGGCCGCTTGCCTGCTGTGGTCCAGTCTGCTGTCGGCCTGCGGCGACGACGGGGGCTCTGGGGGCGTGGATGACCCGAACAACGGTCTGCCGGCGATCGACGCGGGCGGTCTTGGCACCGGTCAGCAACCGGCCACTCCCACCGGCGACGCGGGGGCGAACACCAACACCAACACGATCGACGCCGGCAATGACGTGGCCACGGTCGACTCGGGGACGGCCACCGATACCAGCGACGCCGGCAGTGACGCGGCCACCGACAGCGCCGATGCCGCCACCGACAGCGGTGACGCCTGTGCCAGCGTGAGCAACCCCTGCACCACCGCCGGCCAGAGCTGCGACGGCACCGATCTGGTGACCTGCGCCGCCGACGGCAACGGCTGCCTGGTGCAGACGCGTCTCGATTGCAGCGGCGTGGCCGCCAACAACAGCTGCGCCGTCACCGATAGCGGAGCCGTGTGCGCGGTCGATGTCTGCATCGACGGCGATGGCAAGGCCAAGGCCGGCCAGTGCGATAGCGCAGGAGCCACCCGCTGCGATGGCGACTCGCTGCTGACCTGCGTGGCCGATGCCGACGGCTGCCTGGTCGAGACGGGCGACAGCTGCATCGGTGGCGGCAACAACGCCTGCACGGGCGCCGACGGTAGCGCCGCGTGCAGCTACGACGCATGCAAGGACGCGGCGGGCGCTGACAAGCTCAACCAGTGCAACAGCGATGGCGCCACCCGCTGCAATGGCTCGCAGTTGATCACCTGCGCGGCCGATGGCGACGGCTGTCTGGTGGAGACGGGCGACAGCTGCATCGGCGGCGAGACCAACGCCTGCACGGGCGCCGACGGCAGCGCCGACTGCAGCTACGACGTCTGCAAGGACGAAGCGGGCACCGACAAGACAAACCAGTGCGACACCGACGGCGCCACCCGCTGCGACGGCAGCGACGTGCTCGGCTGTGGGGCCGACGGCGACGGCTGCCTGGTCGAGACCGCCAAGAGCTGCATCGGCGGCGAGACCAACGCCTGCACGGGCGCCGACGGCAGCGCCGACTGCAGCTACGACGTCTGCAAGGACGCAGCGGGCACCGACAAGGCCAACCAGTGCGACACCGAGGACGCCACCCGCTGCGACGGCAATAACCTCATGGTCTGCTCGGCCGACCCCGACGGCTGTTTGATCGAGGACCTGAAGCAGGACTGCGCCACGGGGGACTTCGTGGCCTGCGCCGGCCCCGACGGCAGCGCCGAGTGTGTCGATTGTCTCGACGACGAGGGCTGCGGTGGCGCCGTGGAGGGCGACGTGGTGTGCGTGAGTAATGTGTGGAGTAGCTGCAAGCAGGCCGACGCAGACCTGTGCCTGGAGCGCATCGACGTCGAAAACTGCGGCGACAGCTTCACTTGCGACGTCGGCAGCGGCTGTGTCTACAGCGCGGACGTGAGCTGCGACGAGACCGTGGTCGACGAGCGCGTACTGCGCGAGCCGGGCTCCTTCGGGCCCTTCGACACCACGGGCGAAGCCAGCGATTATGGTAGCTACACATGCCCGGGCTTTGAAGGCGTTCCGGCCTTTGTCGGCGCCTCCCCTGACCTGCTCTTCGCGCTCGACATCTCACCGGGCACGGTGGCGACCGTGGGTCTGGTGGACCCGGACTTCGCCGGCACCGGCGGTTGGCTGATCTTGCTTGCGGGCTGCAGCGGCGCCGTCGAGGAGGCGTGCGGCGCCATCACCCACACGGAGCTGAGCTACGTCAACGAGGGCGACACCACCGAGCGCGTCTATTTGGTGGTCGACGCCGACAATACCGGCTTTGGGCTTACCGCCAATCCCGGCACTTTCGGTTTGACAGTCGACGTGCGCGAGCAGAAGTGCGGCGACGGCATCGCCGACGGCAGCGAGCCCTGTGACGACGGAAACGAGGCCAGTGGCGACGGCTGCACCCCCCTGTGCGAGCTCGAAGAGGGCTGGGCCTGCACCGCTGGCATCGACTCGGTGTGCACGCTGCAGCCGGCCGACGGCATCTGCGGCAGCACCGACTGCGACGCCACCCTGCCCGGCAATGCACCCAGCGGTTCGCTCAGCTGCTGCATCGCCGACGACGTCTGCGGCATCGCCTACGCCGACTACTTCGGGGCCAGCTGCTTCGAGCGCGACCAGGAAGGCACCGAAGACGCTCAGTGTGAGCCGGCGATCAGCAAGTTCCCGGCCGGCATCGACGACCTGGCTGGCTGCTGCCGTGCCGACGGCGCCTGCGGCGTGACGGCGGTCTCGGGCTCCGGCTGTGTCGAACGCTCCGAGGCCTGGGCCGCGCTGCAGGACGGCTACGGGCACCTCTACTTCGAGGGCCCGCTCAGCTCGGCCGATTGCACGCCGTAGGCGCTGACGCCGACCATCGCACGTCCGCGTCGGCTTCGACCTCGGCCGCGATGTCGGCCGCAGGGCGAAGCCTCGAGTGGTGACTATCGGATGCGGGCGTCATCGGCTCGGTCCGGGCGGCCTGCTCGGATTTCCGTTGCGGTCTTCTGCCGCGCGTGACACCAATGGGGCGTCCGGAGCCGGGAGCGCGCCGGGCGCTGAGGAGGTGGACGATGGGCGAGTATGACTATGTCGTGGTGGGGGCGGGTTCGGCGGGCGCCGTCGTGGCTGCACGTCTGAGCGAGGATGCCGGCGCAACTGTGCTCTTGCTCGAAGCGGGCGGCTCGCATCAGGATCTGCGGATTCGCGCACCCGGCATGGTCGGCACGCTCTGGCGCACGAAGTTCGACTGGGCCTTCAAGACCGCACCGCAGCCGGGGCTCGGAGGGCGTAGCAACTTTTGGCCACGCGGTCGCGTGCTCGGTGGCAGTAGCAGCATCAACTACATGATCTACATGCGCGGTCACCGGGCCGACTACGACGGCTGGCGGGAGTTGGGCAACGAGGGGTGGGGCTACGACGAGGTGCTGCCCTACTTCAAACGCTCGGAGAATAACGCCCGCTGCGGCGAGCCCTACCACGGTCGCGGCGGTCCCCTCGATGTCACCGACATCGCCGAGCCCGCTCCCATCGGCGAGCTGCTGGTCGAGGCAGCGGCACAGACCCTGGGCGCGCCGCGCATCGACGACATGAACGTCCCCGAACGGGAGGGTTTCGGGCCGTTCCAGAAGACGATTCGCGACGGCCGTCGTTGCAGCACTGCGATGGCGTTTTTGGAGCCGGCGGCCGAGCGCGCAAACCTGACGGTCGAGACCCATGCGCTGGTCGACAGGATCGGCTTCGATGGCAAGCGGGCCGCGGCGGTGCACTATGTGGCCAATGGCCGCGCCGTCGAAGCGCGCGTCGCGCGCGAGGTCGTGCTCTGTGGTGGGGCCATCGGCTCGCCGCAGGTGCTGCTGCGCTCGGGCGTTGGACCAGCCGATGAGCTGCGCGGCGCCGGTATCGAGGTCGCCCACGACCTGCCGGGGGTCGGCAAGAATCTGCAGGACCACCTGATGGCCTTCGTGAGCCACGAGGTCGTCACCGATGCGACCGTTTCGGTTCAGCCGCTGGCCTTGCTCGGCTGGCTCGGTCGCTATCTCTTCTCCCGTCGCGGCCCCCTGGCGGCCACGCCCGCACAGTCTGGTGGCTTCGTGCGAACGACCGACGCGGTGAAGATCCCCGATCTTCAATTTCACTTTCTGTCAACTGGTGCGATGGACGAGGCCCTCGACGAGATCAACTACGATCCCAGGGGACGCGCCTGCGCGCTGGTGCCGACGCTGCTCTATCCAAAGAGCCGGGGTGAAGTGCGCATCCCGAGCGCCGATCCCCAGGCCGCGCCCCTGATCGACCCGCGCTACTTCAGCGAGGAAGAGGACCTGCAGACGTTGGTTCGCGGCGTGCGCATGGCCCAGGAGATCGCGAACTCCGCGCGCCTGCGAGGTGTGCTCGGCGCGGCTCGCAAAGCCAGTCCACCCGCTGGCGGCAGCGACGCGGCCATTGCAGCCAGCATTCGCCGCTACGCCAACACGATCTTTCATCCGGTGGGCACGTGCAAGATGGGCCGCGATCCGATGGCCGTCGTCGATGCAGGGCTACGGGTCCATGGGCTCGAGGGCGTGCGCGTGGCCGATGGGTCCATCATGCCGACCATCGTTGGAGGCAACACGAATGCGCCGGTGATCATGATCGCGGAAAAGGCCAGCGACCTGATGCGCGGCGCGTAGCTGGACTCGGGTGTGGCGGGTTCGTGACCCGGACCGGCTGAAGAACGTATCCTGCCACCGGCCATGGCGTCGAAGGGCGCCGGCATTTTGACATTCAAAGTCGGCCGGGTTGGGCGTTCAGCCTTGCGAAGTGAGACCACAGTTTCGCACCATTGCGCCCGAGTGTTTTCGCGTCCGACAACGAGGGGTTCGGTGGCCGGGTGACCGACATCGGAGTGCGTGCAGTTTCGGTCGAGCACGGCGCGCAATGCGCAGGGTCGGCGCTGGCCGGTCCGCGCTGCGGCTGCAGGCCGAGCGCGGTCGCGATGGTGAATGCGGTCGCAGATAGGCGCTGCGGCCTTGGCCATGGGAGCCCGTGGCTTCGAGGGATGAACGTGACCGCGGTCTTCCGCGGTACCCAGATGGGCGTTTCTCAAACGCAGAAAGTGAATTGAACAATGGAACCCTTCATCGGTCAGATCATGTTGTTCGCGGGCAACTTCGCCCCGCGCGGGTGGGCTCTCTGCGACGGTCAGCTGTTGCCGATCGCCCAAAATTCCGCGCTCTTCTCGATCCTCGGGACGACCTACGGCGGTGACGGCAAGACCACCTTCGCGCTTCCCGACCTGCGCGGCCGCATTCCCATGCACGCGGGACAGGGGCCAGGGCTGTCTCCGCGCAGGCTGGGCGAACGCGCAGGTGCCGAGACCACGACCCTCACGACGAACAACCTACCTGCGCACAACCACGCGCTGCTGGCTTCCAGCAGCGCTCCTGACGACGACTCGGCGGCCGGCAACGCCCTGGCCCAGTCTGAGATCTATGTGGGCGGTGCCGCCACCAACAGCATGGGTCAAAGCTCCATCGGCCCGACGGGCGAGGGACAGCCGGTCCAGAACGTGCAGCCCTTTCTCTGCGTCAACGCCATCATTGCGCTCGAAGGAATCTTTCCGTCTCGTAGCTAAAGTTAGCCTGTGCCTCGGCCGTCGTCGGTGCCCGGGTGACGACCCGGGCACCGTATTTTCGTGAGATCGCCATGAAGACTTTTGCATCCCTGCTCACCTTATTATTGCTCGCCGTCGTCACACCGCGTTCCCAGGCCCAGGTCACGCTCGCAGAAGAGGACTTCGAGGGCGCCGATTTCAGCGGCTACTCGACACTGTCGGGAGCTTTCGCGGTTAACGGTGCCGACTACCTGGCGCGCGGGACCAATGGCGCCCCGTTCGTCTTCGATCAACCGGTGACGGGCTACAGCGGCAGCAATTTCATCGGACTGGAGGACATCGACGGTGCGGGGTTGATCGATCCCCACTGGCTCGAACTCGATGCCATCGACGTGACGGGCTACGAAAACTTGAGCGTGAGCATGCTGGTGGCCGCCCCGAACAGCTATGCGCTTCGCTACGAAATCGATGACTTTCTGGTGGTGGAATACAGTCTCGACGGCGGCGCCTACACTGTGATCGGTCGTTTCATCGGTGTCGATACAGCCGGTGCCTTGATGCATGACACGAACCTGGATGGTGTCGGCGACGTGGCCATCGGTGCTGCGATGCAGCGGTATACCTATTCCCTGGGCGGGGCCAAGGGTTCGAGCCTGAAGGTCCGCGTGCGCTTCAGCAGCGCTGGCCCGCAGGAGGAGATGGCCTTCGACGACATCATCGTCACCGGGACCTTGCAGGCGAGCACCTGCGGAAATGGCGTAACCGAGGGCGCCGAGGTTTGCGACGACGGTTACACGGACGCGTGTGGCACTTGCAACGCGACGTGCACGGGCGCGGGCGCGGGCTCGAGCTGCGGCGACGGCGCGCTGTGCGCGGAGACGGAAGCCTGCGACGACGGTTACAACGACGCGTGCGGCACTTGCAACGCGACGTGCACGGGCGCGGGCGCGGGCTCGAGCTGCGGCGACGGCGCGCTGTGCGCGGAGACGGAAGCCTGCGACGACGGTTACACGGACGCGTGGGGCACT
>JAOUOP010000086.1 GCA_029880325.1 Myxococcales bacterium
GATACGATGGCAGATGCAAGGACGGCCTCCGCCGGAATACTCCGTGTATTTCAAGGGGGCCGGACGCCGCAGCTGGCGCCGTAGCGGTCCCGAGAGCGGATCATGACTCCCGCCGAGCACATCTAGTACTCCACCCGCGTCGGACTCTTTGCCCAGGCCCGCAGGGGCTCGAGCGCTTCGGCGTGCAAGGCTTGCAATACCGGCAGTTTGCGCTCCGACGGGTCGCGCGAAAGCTCCGCGTAAAACGCCGCATCGTCGAAGCCCACGGCTGCGGCATCCTCGGCGCTGGCGCCGTAGACGATGGCCGCCGGCCGTGCCCAGAGGATGGCCGAAAGGCACATGGGACATGGCAGGGTGGAGCTGTAGATGACGGCCCCCTCGAGCTGAAAGTGGCCGAGCCTGCTGCAGGCGGTGCGGATGGCGACGATCTCGGCGTGGGCGGTGGGGTCGTTGTCCTCCACGACCCGGTTTTTGCCCTCGGCGAGGATCACGCCATCCCGCGCCACGACGCAGCCGAAGGGGCCGCCTCCGCCCGCGGTGACGTTTTCGGTCGCCAGATCGATGGCCCGCCGCAGTAGCCGGTGGTCATTTTCGTCCAGGGTGGATGTGATTAACTCCAAGTCATTACTACCTTGCCGAAGCTCGCGTTGCTCTCGAGGTAGCGATGGGCTTCGGCGATTTCCTGCATGGGCATGACGCGGTCGACCACGGGCTCGAGCGCACCGTTTTGCAGTAGCGGCACCACCGCGCGTTCAAAGCGCTGGGCCAGGGCGATTTTTTCTTCCAGCGGGCGGCTGCGCAGGACGCTGCCGGCGATACGCGCGCGCTTGTTGAGCAGGGCGCCAAGTGCCAGCGAGCCCAGGGCGCCACCCATCAGGCCGATGACGATCATGGTGCCGCCCAGGGTCAGGCAACGCAGGTTATCCTCCAGGTAAGCGGCGCCCACGGTGTCGAGGATCAGATCGACGCCAGCGCCGCCGGTGGCTTCGAGCACGGCCTTGGCGAATTGCTTGTCCTCGGCCAATACGCCCACATGCAGGCCGAGCTTTTCGCAGCGCTCGAGCTTGTCCTGGCTGCGCGAGGTGCCGATGGCGGTGGCGCCGGCCACCTTGCACAGCTGCAGCGCTGCGGTGCCCACGCCGCTGCCCACCGAGTGCAAGAGCACGCGCTGGCCCAGAGACAGCCCGCCCTGCACGAAAAGAGCGTCGTAGGCGGTGAGATAGACCTCGGGAATCGCTGCGGCGTCGCTGATCCTCATGCCTTCCGGGACGGCGATGGTCTCGCGCTCGTGGCATACGAGGTGGCTGGCCATGCCGCCGCCAGCGACGATGCCCATCACGCGATCGCCGACCTTGCGATGGCTGACGCCGTCGCCTACCGCGGCGACCTTGCCGGCGTACTCGAGCCCCGGCACGTCGGCGGGCACCCCGGGCGGGGCCGGGTAGTGGCCCCTTCGCTGCAGGATGTCGGCGCGGTTCAGGCCGGCCGCTTCCACTTCGATCAAGACCTGGGAGGGGCCCGGATCGGCGACCTGCAGGCTTCCGATGGAAAGCACATCCGCTTCGCCCTTGCCCTCGATGCGTACCGCTGCTGCTTCAACCATGAGTTATCTCGTCTCCGTTGTCGATCATCATTTGTCTTCAGCGCGGCTCGCGGCCACCGCCGTCAGCTCGCCGGCAAGCAGCTGCTCCCTGAGCGTGCGCTTGAGCACCTTGCCCGAGGGCCCCAGGGGCATTGCTTCCACGAAGGCCACCTCGCGCGGCACCTTGGTGCGCGCCACCCGCTCGCGGGCAAAGCGCGCCACCGCGGCTGCGTTGAGTTCGCTGCCCCTGCGGCGTACTACCACGGCCACCACTTCCTCGCCGTAGTAGTCGTGGGGGCGGCCGATCACGGCCACCTGCTCGATGTCGGGATGCTCGCTCAGGGCGTCCTCGACTTCAGAGGGGTAGACGTTGTTGCCGCCGCGGATGATCAGGTCCTTGATGCGGTCGACGATATAGAGCCGGCCCTCGGCGTCGAAGCGCCCCACGTCCCCGCTTTGCACCCAACCGTCCTTCTGTACCTCTGCGGTGGCCGCCGGGTCGTGCAGGTAGCGGCTCATGGTGTTGTGCCCGCGCACCAGCACCTCGCCGTCGCGTCCGGGTTCCTGGTCCTGGCCGGCTTCATCGACCACGCGCACTTCGATGCCCCAGATCGGTCGCCCCACGCTGCCCACTACGCGCGTGTCGGGCGGGGCGTTGAGGGTGGCGAAGGTGGCTTCGGTCATGCCGTAGCCCTGGCGGATTTCACAGCCCAGGCGCGCTTCGCCCCGGCGTACGACCTCGGCCGGCAGCGGCGCCCCTGCGCTCAACGCCCAGCGCAGGGCACCGGGGGCGGGCCCCTCGGGCAACAGCCCCCAGGCGGCGAACATGGTGGGCACCGCCGGCACCCAGGTGATGCCGTGTTCGGCCATCAACTGGAGGCTCTTTTCGGCGTCGAAGCGCTTCATCAGCACGCACGGCGCGCCCGCGAAGAGGCTCGCGAACATCACCATTCGGCAGCCATAACTATGAGTCAGTGGTAGCACGCCCAGCACGCGGTCGTCGGGGCCCAGGCGCAGGGCACGGTGGGCCAGCACCGTCGTGTGCGTCAGCAGCGAGGCGTGGCTGATGGCCGCTCCCTTGGCCTTGCCGGTGGTGCCCGAAGTGTAGAGGATCATGGCGGCGTCGCCCGGCTCGGTATCGGCGGGGTAGGGCAGGGGGCTGCTGGCGCCGTCGGAGCCGAGAGCTTCCAGCGAAAGCGCCGCGACCGCTCTGCCTTCGGGTAGGTCTGAAAGGGCCCGCTCGGTCAGCTCCCTCTGGCGGTGGCCGAAGATCGCGGCCTTGCAGCCGGCGTGCTCGATGCGATAGCGCAGCTCGGCGGCGGCCGAGAGGATTGGCGTCGGCACCACGGCCGCCCCGGCGTAGAGCGCGCCGAAGTAGGCGGCCACGAAGTCGGCGCCGTTTTCGCCGACCAGCGCCACCGCGTCGCCCCGCTGAACGCCCCGTTCTCGCAGCAGCGCGGCGGCCCGGCGCGCCCGCAGGTCGAGTTCCGCATAGCGAAATTCGACCACCGTATCCGTGTCGGCGCAGCGCTCGATGAAACCGATGCGCTCGGGCCACTGCAGGGCCGCCTGGCGCAGCAGCTGTCCGACGCTAACGCCCACGCGAGACTTCCAACGCAGTGCCCAGGGCGATCAACTGGCCGGCCTGTGGGCGTCGATCCAGGCGCCGTAGTCGCCTTCGTAGCCCGCCGCTTCCCAGCGCTTGCCGATGGCGGCGGCGATGACCTCGAGCTTTTCGCGGCTGACCTTGGCGCGTCGAATCGCGCTCTCGGCCAGCTCTTCGGCGCGGGCCTGGGCGGCTGCGTGGGCGCCCTCCATCAGGTCGCTGTCGCGGCTTTCGCCCAGGCCCAGGTAGTCGGCGACGACAAGCTCCGAGACCTCGCGCGAGTTACTGCGGCTGTCTTTGATGTTGCCCTTGCCCGTCAGCACGTTGCCCAGGCCGAAGACGCCGGCGAGCCCGCGCAGGGTGCCGGTATCCCAGTTGGTGTAGTCGTAGAGTTCACCCTTGCTGGGGATGCCCTCGATGCGCTCTGGCACCGAGCCGATGGAGCTGATGATGAGCCCCGAGCGCACCTCCACGTCGCTACCCTCGACCTCGACCGCGCGGCCGTCTTTGACCTCGGTCTTGCGGAAGCGCAGGCCCAACAGCTGGCCGTCTTCTTCGACCGGGCCCACCGGCACGTGGCAGTCAATGACGCGGATGCGGAACTTGTCGCGCAGGATGCCGATCATCTTTTCGCGCACCGCCTCGGTTTTGCGCAGTTGCTCTTCGGTGGCGCCGGACTTGGGGAAGGCCACGGGCATGTCCTTGACGCGGCGCCGGTAGTAGAGCGTGCAGCCCTTGACGCCGAGGGCGTCGGGGTCCACCTCGAGCTTCTTGCAGGTGGCGGTGATGCCCTTGTGCTCCATCGCGACGATGTCGACCTCGTGGCCCTTGTCGCGCAGGGCGCGGCGGTAGAGCTCGAGGTTGAGGATCTTGGCCACGTCCACCGAGGCCAGGCCGCCGCCGATCACCATGGCCTCGTCGACCACCTCGTAGCGCGGGCCGTCGTAGTTCGGCTCCTCGTAGTGATTGAACCAGTGGACAAACGCATTTTGGTAAATGAGGCCCTTGCCCACGAAGCGCTCGGCGTCCTCCATCGGCAGCGGCCGATCGCGCCAGGCGCCGTTGGCCATCAGGAGCGCGCTCACGCCCCACTCGCGCGCCACCTCTGCGAAGTCCAGATCGCGACCGATGCGCGTTTCGGGCACGAAGTAGATCAGCTCGTGGGCCAGGTTTTCATTGATGCGGGCGTACTCCTGAGCCCGCAGCTTGTCGTGCCAGCGCGGCAGACCGTCTTCGATCTTGCCGTAGGGGCGCGGGTTTTGCTCGATCACGATGGCGGCGATGCCGCGGGCGGCGCACACC
Source organism: Myxococcales bacterium (assembly GCA_029880325.1). Taxonomy (GTDB): domain Bacteria; phylum Myxococcota_A; class Polyangia; order Polyangiales; family JAFGIB01; genus JAOUOP01. The sequence goes on from JAOUOP010000086.1 coordinate 4,491, forward strand.
GCTGCCGCCTCGGCGCCCGAGACCGCACCGCCACAGATCGCCACCACATGGCGGGGTTCCGCCGAAAGTCGTTGAAGTTTGTCCACTGTGCCCATCAGCCCTTCCATCGACTCGACCGCCGACGCAGAATCGAGTCGATCCTGTACCAGATCTGCGCGCAGAGCGACAATGATCGATCGCGGGCGCGTCCTACGTTGGGGGTGTGCAGAGGGCTGCGGTTCATGGCGGGATCGACTCCGGGCGCTGGCCGGTGACGCCGCCGGAGACGATGAAGGCCATCACCTCGGCGCTGTCCACATCCAGCGGCCGCACGCGCTCGCGGGGGAAGATCAAAAGGTGCCCGGCGAAGTTCACCGACTGGGGGAAGTACACGGCGACCTGCCCGGGCAATCCGAAGCTCGAAAGGTCGTCGCGGGTCACGAAGCCGAAGGCCCGGCTCTGGCCGTCGCCGCTGAGCTCCACCACCACCGGGCGATCGAAGGTCTGGCGCTGGCCCAGCACCGCGCCCACGAAGTCGCGCAGGCCGCGGTAGATCAGGCTGATGACCGGCAGGCGCTTGAGCAGTCGCTCGACGGCGCCGAAGACCGTGCGGCCCACGACGTTTCCGGCTAGCACGCCGATGGCGGTGACCAGGGCGACCGTGATCAGGATGCCGCCGCCGGGCACCGGGCTCGGCAGGAGGCCGTCGATGGTCGTAAACAGCAGGTAGACCGCGTAGAGCGTGACCACGATGGGGACCAGGACCAGGCATCCCTTGAGGAAGTTATTGATCAGAAAGCGCATGATGATCCTCCGCACACCTGGGGGTGGCGCGCGTTACCGCGGCCGGAGGATAGCGCGCTGGCCCTGAACGCGAACTTCGGGGTAATTGGCGCCCATGCGTGCGATGCAAATACGCGAGCTGGGCGGGCCGGAAAAGCTCGAGGCCGTGGAGCTGCCCGATCCGGAGCCCGGCCCCGGTCAGGTCAGCGTCGATGTGGCCGCCATCGGCTGTAACTTCGCCGACACCCTGATCTGCCGTGGCAAGTACCAGCTGCGCCCCGAGCTGCCCTTTTCGCCCGGGAGCGAGGTGGCCGGGCGCATCCGCGCGCTCGGCGCTGGCGTGTCGGGGCTCGTACCCGGCCAGCGCGTGATGGCGCAGCTCGGATATGGCGGCTATGCGACCGTGGCCCTGGCCGACGCCCGGCGCGTGCACGCGATCCCCGATGCGCTTTCATTTGAGCAGGCCGCGGCCTTCGGCGTGGCCCACCAGACCTCGTACCTGGCCCTGGTCGACCGCGCGGCGTTGCAGCCGGGCGAGACCCTGCTGGTGCACGCGGCGGCCGGCGGCGTGGGGCTCTCGGCGGTGCAGCTAGGGCACGCCCTGGGGGCGCGCGTGATCGCCATCGCCGGCAACGACGACAAGCTCGCGCTGGCCCGTCGGCATGGGGCCGACGAGGGGCTGCTGAGCGGCACTCCCGACTGGCACCAAGAGGTGCAGAAGCTCACCGGCGGTCGTGGCGCCGACGTCATCTACGACTCGGTGGGCGGCGAGACCACGCAGCTCTCCACCAAGTGCATCGCCTGGGGCGGGCGGCTCCTGGTGATTGGATTTTCCTCGGGCGAAATCCCCTCGCTCGCGCTCAACCGCGTGATGCTCAAGCACATCGCCGTGATGGGCGTGAACCTGGGCGGCTACCACGAGCACCAGCCCGAGCGCCTGCGCGACGCCATGGAGCAGCTCTTTTCCCTGCACACCCGTGGGGTGGCGCCGGAAATTGGCGGCCGCTATCCCCTGGAGCGCGCCGCCGACGCGCTGGCCGAGCTGGCCGCCCGTCGCACGACGGGGAAGTTGGTGCTGTTACCGTAGCTGGCGAGGCGCGAGTCGGCTTGAGGGGTTGGGGGACGCGGTCGGCGGCAGGCGGACGGGTCGGCTGCGCTCTTCCCGGTGGTTTTTGGGCGAAAGTCCGGCGCTCGACAGGAGAACAGATCGTCGCCGCGCTGCAGAGTGGTTCAGCTCGCCCTGCGTGCGGTGCCCAGAGCGCGCTGCACACCGCCCAACGCCTATCGAGGGTGGGGTCGTGGGCTGAGCCGCGTCGGCCGTTCTGTTGATCGCATGGAAACAAGGTGCCGGGCACTGCCGCCTGCGTCCAACTGCCGGATGGTTCTCATGGGTCGCTCTTGTAGGCGGGACCGTTTTACGGTGTTGCGTAAAATGGTCCGCACGCTCGAGCGCGTCTACGTTGCCGTGTTGCGGCACGACCTCGCCACCGAGCGCCAAATGGTGTTCGTGTAGGGGCCGCGTCAGGTTGGCAAGACGACGACCTGACGCGGGATTTCGAGTGACGCCGCCTACATCAACTGGGACGATGAGGGCGATCGTGGGCGCATCGCTTTCGGCGTGGTGGCGATTTCCGAATACCTCGAACTGGAGGCGCTCGGCGCTGGCAAGCGACCGGTGGTCTTTGACGAACTCCACAAATACCGGCGCTGGAAAACTTTCCTCAAGGGGCCATACGACCAACACCCGGCGCACTTGAACATCGTCGTCACCGGCGGCGCTCGACTCGATGTCGACCGGCGTGGTGGTGACTCTCTGATGGGCCGCTACTTCCTCTACCACATGCATCCGCTGTCCGAGGGAGAGCTGCTCCGGCCGTGGGAAGTGGTGCCGCAGCTTCCCGCGGAGCCCCGGCGTCTTGCTCCAGCCAAGCGCGCCGATTGTGGAACTCCGGTGGCTTCCCGGAGCCATTCTCCCGGGCCGATCGGCGATTTTCGACGCGCTGGCAAAGCTTGCGCACGCAGCAGTTGGTTCGCGAAGACCTGCGCGACTTGACGCGGATTCAGGAGCTGGGGCAGCTTGAAATGTTGGTAGGGATCCTGGACGGCAGCATCCTCGAGAACTGCCGACACAGGCGCTCTAGGCGAGAAGTCGATTCTCTGGTCGTGCGCGATGACCAAACTTGGTTTTCGGCGGAGGTCAAGGCGGCGAAGGCGGCGCTGAGCCGCTCGCTCGACTACTTCCAGCGGGAGCTCTCGGCTCCCCACGCCTTCCAAATCACAATGGACCTGCCCTTCGTGAACGAAGACCCCTTCTCACGCACAACGCCCACGATCGTACCGGCGCGCACGCTGCTGTCGCAGCTGCCCTGACGTCGACGCCAGGTATCCCGTGGTTGCCACTGGCCGTCGCTCTTCTTGCGCCTGGGCCCCTCCTCGACGCCCAACAGCAAGCGCACCGTGGTCAGCGCATCGCGCCTGTGCGCTGCGAGCTGCCCGGGGGGCCAGCGGGTCAAAGTCGTTCTCCGGCAGCAAAGGGGCTCCCGACTTCCGTGGCGCAAGACCACTGGAAGTCGCCGGCCGCATCGACCCGAAGGGTTTGCACCTACATGCTGGCCCGGCGCGTGATCCGTCAGCATTGGCTCTTGAGGCCCGATCCCGACGGATCACGCGCCGGGTCAGCATGTAGGTCTTGCCGGGGAGGACTGGGCGAGCGAGGGACATGCCCCGAGGGCAGAGCCAGCCGCTTTCAGGCGGCGCCCGGGCAGGAGCCATCGGTAGGGCTTCGGATCTGAAAGCGCACCCCACTGTGGCCGGAGGTGGGAGCAGTTCGCACTTGCCGAAATTATCCTCAAACGGGGATATAATTTTTGGGGTTTGGGGTGACGAAAATTGCGTTTCAGACGTAATATTATATTGCGACAGTAAATTCCTGCGAGGTTCGCCAAGATGAAGAAGTTCCGTCCAATTCACCCCTCTGTGTTGGTCTTTCTGCTGCTGCTGCCCTCTCTCGCATTGGCCAGCGGCGACAGTTCGCCCCCGGAGTTCAAGGGGGAAGGGGAGATCACGGAGTTCGTACCGGAAAAAACGGGCGCGAGCTTCGACATCGGGGCCGGCGTACAGGTTTTCGTGCCAGCGGGGGTGAAGGGAGCGGGCGTGACCACCTTCAGCCGCTCGACCGACCGTCCCAGCGACTCGCTGGTGGCTAAGTCGTTTTCGCGCCACGGACCGACGGTGGTCTTCGACAGCGAGCTGAGTTCAAAGAAGGGGCCGGTGAAGGTGGTCTTCAATCTGCGGCGCGAACCCAAGCGTTCGGGCCTGAAGTTCGTGCTTGGCGTGGAGTTCTCGGGTGAGTGCACGGGCAAGGCCAAGCGCAACGAACTCGAGGACGGCAGCTGCGGCCACTGGAAGCTCTACGACACGAAGTTCGACGAGAAGCTGGGCGGCATGGTGGCTGAAGTCGACAAGACCGGCGGCTATCGCATGCAGTTTGGTTGGATCGACGACAAGTAGGCAGCTGCGCACACGTCGGAAGGCTCGTTTGCCCGGCTCGGAACTCGGGCCACGCTGTCGGCGAGTACGAGCACTTCAAATCATGACCGCAAACGCGGACGACCAGCACTGGCCGTCCGCGTTTGCGTTTGGGTCAAGGGTCATGGCTGCGATTTGCCCATCAGTTGAATCGTGGAGGCACCTGCGCCGCGTATTGAAAGCGGAGTAATGTCCCACCTTGCCGTCTATCCAGTTTTTTGGGGTCGCTGCCGTTGATTCCCCCGTGTGCGGATCGACGCTCGGCGCTACAATTGCCCGACCGGGCGGAAGGCAAGGGACTTGGCGGAACGGAGAGAGCGCAAGTTGCGATGGACGGTCGATCTCGACTCGGCCGCGCTTAGATTGCCCTCCGATCGACCGCCGCCGGTGCGGGCACTGGGCGCCGAGGACATCGGTGTGGTGTTCCAGCCCATCGTCGACCTTCAGACCGGCCGTTGTTTCGCCCACGAGGCCCTGGTGCGCTGCAAAATCGAGGCCTACCGCAATCCCACCGAGCTGTTCGAATACGCGGTGGAACAGGGCGCGGTGGGGCGGTTGGGGCGCACGATTCGCGAGGTGACGATCGCGCGGGCCAATGGCGCCGATGTCTTCATCAACATCCATCCCGAGGAGTTGAGTTCGCGCTGGCTCATCCGACCCGACGACGCCCTGTCGCTGCACGACGGGGATCTCTACCTCGAGATCACTGAGACTGCGGCCCTGGACTACTTCGACCTCTGCGCCAGCGTACTCAAGGAGATCTGCGCGCGCACCGGGGCCCATCTGGTGGTCGACGACTTCGGCGCCGGCTACTCGAACCTCAAGCGCGTGATCGACCTGGAGCCGAGCATCGTCAAGCTCGACCGCGCCTTGATCAGCGGCATCGACAAGCACCGCCGTCAGCAGATCCTGGTCGAACAGCTGGTCAATACCTGCGCCGCCCTCGATGCGCGGGTGGTGGCCGAGGGCATCGAGACGGTTGCGGAGCTGCGCGCCGTCCAGGACGCAGGTGTTCAGCTGGGACAGGGTTATCTGCTGGCGCGGCCGGCAGACCCCCCGCCGCCCATCTATTGGCCCGACTGAAGACGCCCCCGAGCCGCGTTCATTGCACCGGGACAGGAGTGAACGAGCATGACGACAATTGCCGAGCTCAGACAACGGGCCGATGAGGCCCTATTCGCGGAGCGCTTCCGCGAGGCGCTGGCGATCTACGCGCGCCTGATCGAGCTGCAGCCCACCCATCTGGACGCACGGCTGCGGGTGGCCGACGCGCTCCTGTCCCTGGGTGAACTGCAGTCGGCGGCGGTGGTCTACGCGAGCCTCGCCAAGCACGCAGCCCTGGCCGGCTATCCGCTGCGTTCACTGGTGGCGATCAAGGTGCTTGCCACGCTCGAGCCGAAGCTGGAGTCGCTGCTTCAGGCGGTCGGTGCGCTCTACGCGCGCGACTCGGGGAAGCTGGGGCGCAGCGTGCGCCGTTCGCTGCCCGACCCCTCCGAGGTCGTGCCCGCTGATCAGCCCCAGGCGCTTGAGGACGATGCCGAGCTTGTGGCCCGGGCCGAGAAGCTGGCTTCCAGTTATACCGAAGGCGATTTCATCTTTCCGGAGAAGCTGATGCCGATTCCGGTCCTGAGTCTGCTCAATCGCGAGGATTTCGGGGCGGTTCTCGCGAGTCTGCGCCTTTTGCGCGCGCGCCCGGATACCCCGATCATCGAGCAGGGCGATGCCGGTAGCTCGTTTTTCGTTTTGACCCGCGGCCGCGTCCGGGTGGCGCAGCGGGCGGCCGACGGCGAAGAGCGGGTGCTGGCGCAGCTGCACGAGGGCGCGATCTTCGGCGAGATGGCGCTGCTCGCCTCGGCGCCGCGCAGCGCCAGCGTGATCGCAGTCGACGACTGCGACCTTTTGGAGTTCGACCGCGACGCCCTGCAGACGGCTTCCAAGACCATGAGTGGTCTGACCCAGGCTCTGGCCAGCTTCGCCCAGCAGAGACTGCTCAACAACGTGATGAGCAACGCACAGCTATTTCAACCCCTTGATGACAAGCAGCGCTACGACCTGGTGCGCCGCTTCGTCGCTGCCAACGCCCAGGCCGGCGACCGCATCATTGGACAGGACGAGCCGGGTAAGGGATTGTACGTGGTTCTGCGCGGACAGGTGGAGGTCAGCCGCAGTGACGGCGGCGGTGAGCCCCAGGTGCTGGCGACGCTGGGACCGGGCGATACCTTCGGCGAGATCTCGCTGCTCAACGACGCCCCTACCACCGCCAGTATCGTGGCCACCGAGCCCACCAGCGTGCTCTTTCTGGGCCGGCAATACTGCGAGCGGTTGGTGGAGGCGATCCCGGAGATTCGCGAGTACCTCGAGAATATGGCCGAGGGACGTGTGATGGAGACCTTCCGGCGAGTCTCTCGCGTGCCCGAGGTCCCGGCCGGTGAACAATCGTCCGAATCGAAGGACACCGACGTCTTGATCTAAGGGCCCTGGTCGAAATAAAGTTACCAACTCGACTCCGATCCATCCCGCCCAGCTGCGTTGCGCCGCCTTCAAGTACATGGAGTATTCGCGCGGCGTCGCGCCTTGCTGGAAGGGCGCCTCGAAGCCGACCTGGCAACTTTATTTCGATCAGAGCCCTAAACGTTCGCGGCGCGAAGCTGGTAAGATCGGGCTGGAGCCCCCATCCGTGCCCGCCGGGGGGCGTAGTATAATGGATCCCCTGGTCGGACAGCTGGTCGACGAGCGTTACCGCATCGAGAGCGTGCTCGGCGAGGGCGGCATGGGCAAGGTCTACCTGGCCGAGCACCTGAAGCTCAACAAGAAGGTCGCGTTCAAGGTGGTGCGCGCCGAGTACGCGGGTAACCCAGAGCTTGCCGTGCGTTTCGCGCGCGAAGCGATGGCGACCTCGGCCCTCGATCATCCCAATGTGGTGCGTGCCATCGACTACGGCACCCTGCCCAAGCACGGCGCCTACCTGGTGATGGAGTTCGTCAAGGGCAAGAGCTTGGCCGAGATGCTCAAACAGCACGGCAACATGCCCTGGGCCCGCGTGGTCGAGCTGGGCGCCCAGATTGCCGATGCGCTCTCGGCCGCCCACCGTCGTGGCATTGTGCATCGCGACCTGAAGCCCGAAAACATCATTATCCAGTCGCGCGAGGATGGCGGCGACCGGGTCAAGATTCTCGACTTCGGCGTGGCGCGCCTGGTGCGCACGGGCACCACCATGCGGCCGGGTGCGCAGCCGTCCAATGTGGCCGGAGCGGTGGGGCTGACGCAGGTGGGTATGGTGATCGGTACACCCGGCTACATGGCGCCCGAGCAGGCCCTGGGCCAGCCGGCGAGCTTTTCCACCGACCTCTACTCCCTGGGCATCGTGCTGTGGGAGGCGATCGTGGGGCGGCAGGCCTTCGGGGGCGACGACCTGCGGGCCATCGTCAAAAGGCAGGTAACCGAGGACCTGCCGTCGGTGCGCGAGGAGACCAGCGACTTTACCATCCCCGAGGATATCGACATCCTGATCGGGCGGCTGTGCGCGGTCGACGAAGATGAACGCCCCAAGGATGCCGGCAGCGTGCGCGATCTCTTCAAGCGCATGATGACGCTGGCAATGGCTGCGGCGCCGCCGAGTCAGACCGAGCTCGACCTGCTGGGCAAGACGGTGGACATCGCGCCCATCGGCGCCAGCGGACTGTTCGCCATCGAACAGATGGCCGATGCGGAGTTGGAGGCCGCACTGGAGGCCGCCGGGGCTGGCGACTCGGGCGCCGAGGGGGCGAACTCGCCGCGAAGGGCCGGTCCCTGGGCGTTGGTTGCCCTGGGGATCCTGGCGGCGGTGGCGGCCGCCATGCTGCTGGTGGTCTTCGGTCAGCTTGAAGTGAGGCCCCAGGGCGAACTCGACGAGACAGTGCAGACGCTGGTCGATCCCGCGGCGGCGGCCGCACGGGCGCCGGAGGCTGCGGGTGGCTCGGCGGTCGCGACGCAGCCGCCGCCGAATCAGCCGCCGCCGGAGCTGGTCATCGCCGACGATCCGGTGGACGCGGGGCCAGAGGGGGTGCTGGACGCGGGTCTCGGGGAGGACATCCGTGGCTATGTGGAGGTTTTGCGCGACAGTGAGCTGCACGGCCCGCGGCTGGCGGCTGCCGGAGCTCTGTTGGCGCTCGGGGAGCCCGCCAAGCCGACGAAGCCGACGAAGAAAGGGCGCAAGCGAAAGCGAAAGCGACCCGTGATTGTCTCCGAGGTCAAGCCGCCGCCCCGCTTCGCGCTGCTCCTGGCTGAGCTGCAGCTGGCCGACGGATGCGAGTCGGCGGAAAAGCACATTGATGCCCTGATCGAGCTGGCCGCCCCGGGCTCGTTGCAGCCCCTGGAGCGCGTGCTGGCCTCGCCCGAGGCCGTCTGCGGGCCGGCGCGCGATCTGAAGAAGTGTTCCCGTTGCATCAAGAAGCGGTTGGCGCCGGCGATGCCGCGGCTGCGCGTGCTGGCCGGCACCCGCGCCCGTCCTTGAAGCTGCGGACGCGGGCACGATTTTTTTGCTCGGTGGCATCAAGTTTCGGCGGCGCCCACCGTATTCGAGGGGGTGTTCGACTTCGGTGCAAAGCGCGCGCGCCGCAGCGCGAAGGCGCCGGCCCGTCCGTCGCGGTCGCAGCTGGATCTGCGAGCCCCCTTTCCGAGTGCCCAGGTCAACGCGGCCTTCGACCACTTGCTGTCGCTGCTGCTGCGCGCCGCGGGCCTGATCGGTGAGACGCCGACTCTGCGCAGGCGTTTGACGCGGATTCGTACCGAGGCCCGCCATGCCACGCTGGCCGAGGACTACGAGAGCCTGAGCCTGGACCTCGCCGCCATCGACGTGCGTGAGCTGGTCACGGCCCGCGACGAGGAAGACGGGCGCCAGCACGCTCGCATCCAGCGCGGCTTCGAGGCCGCGATTCCGCTGGCGCGGGCGCTGCAGCTGGAGGCGGTGGTGGTGGCGCTGCAGCGGCTGTCGCAGGACGCGGCGGACGGTCAGGTGGACGATGGCGCCCAATTCGAGGTGCAGCTGGAGCGGCTGACCGAGGGCGCGCGCTGGGCCCACGGTATGACCCAGACCTTTAGGTCCACCGTGATCGAATTGGTGGAGAGCCTGGGCCGCTTGCCCACGAGTCAATCGCTGGGCTTGGATCGCTTGACGCGCATCCGCGGCGACCTGCAGGCGGCCCGTGAGATCGGTGAGCTGCAGAAATTGCGCGCGGTGCTGTTGGCCGAGACCGAGCGGCTGGTGGAGGGCGTGGCGGCCCAGGCGGCTGACAGCGATCGCGTGCAGCGTCAGGTGTCGGCGGCGCGCCAGCAGATCGAGTCCCTGGAGAGCGCCCTGGCCGATGCCAACCGCGACGCCTTCACCGACGCGCTCACGGGCCTTTCCAATCGGCGTGCGCTGCAGGACGTGCTGCAGGGCCTGGCGCGCTCGGGTCGTACGACGGCGCTGCTCTACATCGACGCCGATTATTTCAAACGCATCAACGACCGGCACGGACACGAGCTGGGTGATATGGCACTGCGCAAGATCGCCTTCGCCATGCGCGGTGTGCTCGAGCCCGGAGATCATGCCTTTCGGTTGGGCGGCGAGGAGTTTCTAATTCTGCTGGGCGATGCCAGCAGCGCCGAGGCCTTGAAGCGGGCCGAGGACCTGCGTATCGACGTAGAGGCGAGCCCCGTTGACCACAAGGGCGAGCGCGTGCCTTTCACGGTATCCATCGGCATCGCGCAGTGGCGCGCTAGCGAGTCGTTTGCCGACGCCCTGGCCCAGGCCGACAGCTGCCTCTACGAAGCCAAGCGTGCGGGGCGCAACCGCACGGTGATGGTGCGCGGGTCGTAGCTGTGGTCCCGATTTCGTGCAGACCCTTGGGCTCTGATCGGGGTCGATGAAGCCGCGTCCGCGTACTAGCGCCTCTTTGGCCCCTGGTCGTCTGCGTCATCGGCGTCGCGCCGTTCGCTCGGGGCCTCCGCGGGTGGAGCCGAGAGGTAGACCGCGTGGCCGCGAACCTTGGTCAGAGCGCGCTCGACGGTGCTCATCATCTCTTCGCGATCCCAGGGCTTGGTGATGACCGATTCGACTATCGGGTCGGCCGCTTTGTCTTTGGGCACGCTGTCGGGAGCACCCGTCACGATCACGAAGGTGGTCTGAGGGCGGACTTTGCGCAGCCGATCGATGAGGTTCAAGCCGTCGACCCGCGGCATCCGCACATCGGTGACGACCACTGGGTACTCCCCGTGCTCGGCCAGCTCAAGCGCCTGCTCGCCGTCGCTGGCCAGTTGCACGTCGAGGCCGCGCTTGCGCATCTGACGCGCAAAAGCTTGGCGTACGCGCGGCTCGTCATCGACGAAGAGCACCTTCGAGGGCTTGGGCTCGTCCTCGCTCACCCCCCCAGTGTAGCTCCCAACGCGGAATGAGCCCAGCGGTGCCGGCGCGTGCTTCGGAGGTTCCGGCTCAAGTGGGGGCCGAAACAGCCGTTTTGGAGGGGGGATACCCACAGTGTAGCCCATCATGACCACGAGCTTCCCACTACCCATCCAGCGCTCCGAGGGGCCCTCGGGGTGGCCGCCCTTGCCCGACGCGCTAGCGCACGAGCACGCCCGGTTGATTAGCCGCGCCCGCTTGCTGAGCGTGGTGGCCGCGCTGGCCTATCCCGCGTTCTGGTTCGCCGAGCGGGCAGCCGGTGTGGCCGTGTTGGAGGACTTCTGGGTTCGCCTGACGACTGCGGTACTGCTGGCGGCCGTCGGGGCCGCGACCTATCTCTCGGCCTTCGTGCGTCGCCACGCGGCGCAGGTGGTGGCGGCGCTGATCTGGGTCGTAACCGGCCACTCCTACCTGCTGGCCGCGATCAATGGCTTGCACACCGTTTACACCACGGGCTCGATTCTGGTGCTGCTCGGCTTTCTAGCCGGGGCCTCGTTGGCCATCACCAGCAGCCGTGGCCTTGCGAGCTATTTGACATTCGTCGCCGTGGCAGCGTCAGCTGCCGCGCTGGTCAGTGATGCTCCCCCTGCCGCCTCGCTTCATTTCCTGCTGACCACATTCACGGCGCTGGTGCTCGTCTACCTGAGCGTCAGTGGCCAGCTCGCGATGGTCGGACGCTTGCGCAAAGCGGAGTTCGAGCTACGCGATGATATCGAGCGTCGAACGCGCGCCGAGAGTGAGTTGCGCCGAAGCAAGCGCCAGACCGGCGCCCTGCTGGAGGCGGTTCCGGATGTGATGTTGGTGATCGATGCCGACGCCAAAGTGGTCGACGTGCTCGGGGCCCATCAAGGTGACCTCGGTCCGCACCTGGCCCAACTCAGGGGCTACTCCTGCGACCTGCTGATGCTGGAGGGTGAGGGCGAGGGCCTTGGTCCCCACGTGGACAAGGCGCTCTGTGGCGGGGGGCTGCAGGTGGTCTCTGGACAGACTCTCTATGGCGGCGAGACCCATCACGTGGAGGTGCGCCTGACACCCATGGACTCCCGTCATGTGCTGGCTTTGGTGCGCGACTGCACGGCCGAGAAGTCACTCGAAGCCCAGGTTCGCGTGGCTGATCGCCTGGCCGCACTCGGTACGCTGGCGGGCGGAGTTTCCCATGAGATCAACAATCCCTTGACGTACGTACTGTCCAACATCGAATTCGCGATAGAGGAACTCGAGCAGGGTGGCGGCGAGGCCTTCGGAGCGACCGCGGAGTTGCTCGAAGCGTTGCATGACGCCAAGGACGGGGGGCAGCGTATCGCTCGTATCGTCAAGGACCTGCGCAGTCATGCCCAGTCCCGTGGTGAGGGGCGCGAACCGATCGATGCGGCGGATGCGGTTCAGGCCGCCCTGCGCATCATGGAAGGTCAACTGCGCGATCGCGCGTCGGTGGAGGTATCGATTGGGCAAGTGCCGCGCGTGTTGGCGGACTCGGCGAGGCTGGTGCAAGTTCTGGTCAACCTTTTGGCCAATGCCGGGCAGGCGTTGCCCGAGGGGGAGGCCGACGCCCATCGCATTCGGGTGGGCCTGGAGGTCGTGCCCTCCGGCAAGGTACAAATATCGGTGGCTGACGACGGTCCCGGGATTTCGCCGGCCCACCGCCAGCGCATCTTCGATCCCTTCTTCACCACCAAGGACGAACAACAGGGCACGGGCCTGGGTCTCTATCTCTGCCACAAATTCGTGACTGGATTTGGTGGCACCCTCACGCTGGACGAGACCCCGGGCGGCGGTGCCACCTTCCGCATTACCTTGAAGCCCGCCGGTTCGGCCCACGTGAGCCTATCACCGTCGGCGCGTACGCGTTTGCTGATCGTCGATGATGAGCCTTTGGTGGGCCGTTCGCTGGCGCGCATTCTCGGCAGCTACGAGGTGACGGTGGTCGACTCGGTGGCCGCCGCGAAGTCGGCCTGCACGGCGGCGGATTTCGACGTGATCCTTTGCGACCTGTCGATGCCCGATGGTGGTGGCGCGGCTTTCTTCGGCGCCCTCAACGAGATCAAGCCACATCTGTGCGCGCGTGTGGTCTTCATGAGTGGCGGTGCGGCGAAGGGCAATGCGGCAAGGCTGCTGTCGCGGTTGTCGAACCCCTGCCTTGACAAGCCCGTGACCCGGCGGGAGTTGGAGCGAGTGGCGCGTATCACGGCCGCTCCTCAATGAAGCGCTGGGATCGTCCGATGTTTGGATTGCGGGCCTGCCCGGCGAAACAACCATGAACCACTCCCCCGAGACCACGCTCGCCCCCCTCATGCTGATGCGACGCGATGGCACCTGGTCGCTGCGCATGCAGCGCATGGTGGCGCTTGGGCCGGCCCTCTACCGTCCGCGTGATGAGGAGATTTGCGGCGCTGAAACCATTGCTCGCCACCTCGAATGGCAGCTGCGGGAGGCGGCCCTGCATCGCGAGGCTGTGCGGCTCTTTGAGAAAGACGCCGAAGCCGATGCGGACTGCGCTTTCGTGGCCAGCGAAGGGCGCTGGATGCCCGCCGATCCTGAACCCACGCCGGTCAAGGGGAGGGAGTCCGAGCCTGTGGTTGCCAGTTCGGTGCAGGTCGCGGGGATGGAGGCGACGCTGCAACGTCTGGTCCAGCGCGTCGATTGGCTAGAAAACCTGGTGTCGGCTCTCAGCAAGAAGTTGGCGACTGCATCGGCGGCGGCGCAGGCCGCACCGGCAGCACAACCCGCGGTAGCCCAGGCCGCCGAGGCCCCACGGGAGGCCTCATCTGAAGCCGAGGCTGCCCCCGTGAAGGCCGCGGCGGACGCCGAGCCGGACTTTCCGGAGCTGAAGTTGCCTGAGGCCGTTCAGATCGGTGAGCTGGTCAGTGACGTGACCTTTGAAGCAGTCACCGCTGGCGCCCTGGATGAACCGGCCTGGCCACTTTCTGAAGCCCCCCCTGGCACCCACATGGCCGAACTCGGTGATGAGCAGGGACGGGTGCTCGCCCGGGTGCTGCTCGATGGCGCGGCCATCTGCCGCATCGGTGGCGCCATGTTGGGTGAAGAGGAGGACGCGATCGCGGGCCAGATCGAGGCAGGCGAGCCGTCCTCCGACAGCGTCGATGCCGCCGCCGAGCTGATCAATACCCTCAGCGGTGCTCTCAATCGTATCAAGGGCAACGCGCGAGTGCGCGGCGCCGCGCTGACCCCATTCGACTCGGCTACGGCGGCCGGGCTTTCGGCGCGCACTCGGCGCGATTTTCGCGATAGCGGCGGTGGCACCTTGGTCTTGATGGCTGTCTGATCCTTGACGCTGCGGCAACGGCGTCGTGTTGGCGTTGCCGCCGCACTGGGCGTTGGTGCTATCCTAGTTAAAGGACTCAATGACCGCCCACGATTCGATAGCAGCCCTCGTCGGTCGGCCCCGGTCGGCCCGGCTGCCGCGCGTTTTTGCCCTCCTCGAATGGCCTGCCGCGCCCCTTCGTCGGCCAGAGAAGCCGGGCGTCTGGGCATCTTCGAGGAATATCGGTCCTCGAATCGTGATCGGTCAGCCCGTGAGAGCACCGGAACTGTGAGCGCGACCGCATGATAGTCAGCGACGACGAAAGCCTGGACCGGGCGACGCTCGAGCAGCTACCGGGATTGCTGTGGCGCACCAACCGCGCGCTCGAGCCCTGTTGGGTATCCGCTGACCTCAGCGCCGATCAACTACTCGGGCCCGCCGGTCAGGAGTCGGATTCCCGTCGCGCCCACCGGGAGGCGCTCGAGGGTCGGACAGCCTGCTTTGGTTTTGACTATGGAGGCCGTCATCTCGACGCCCAGGTGGCGCCGCTGCGCGATGCGGCCGGGGCGATCGTCGGAGTCATCGGGATGGCGAGCCATGGAGCGCCCGGGCGCGCGGAGCGCAATCGCCGCCACGCGCGCGGTGCCATGCGCGTACTGGCCGCTCTCATCGGAGGCATCGCTCACGATGTCAACAATGCGTTGACGATCATCAAGAGCTATAATCAGTTTTTACTCGAAAGCCTGGATCCACAATCCGAGAGTTGGGAGGACGCGGATGTCATCCATCAAGCGGTGGTTCGATCGGGTCGTCAGGTCGCTGCCCTGGCCGCGTTTAGCCGCAAGCAGCTGGAAAACGCTTTACAGCCCGGCCTGAGCGCCGTGGTGCAGGGCATCGAGCCGGTGCTGCCGCGCTTCGTCGGCAAGAACGTGCAGGTTGAGCTGTCGCTGGAGCCGAATTTGCCGCCAGTTTCCATGTCGCGAGAACAGCTCGAGCAGGTGATCATGGACTTCGCCGCCGTCGCTCGTGAGGCCATGCCCCACGGTGGTTCGCTGTCCATCGCGACCGCCACCGAGCGTCTTCCAAGCCCTCGATACGAAAGGCTTTCCCATCTGCCAGACGGGCGCTATGCGAGCCTGCAGCTCATCTCCAGCGCCGCCCCCGGCCGGCGGACCAGCTTGTATCCGCCCGACAGTGGTGAGGTGGACTCGGTGGTTCTGATGGCGCGCGACGCGGCGGCCTACATCGAACAGGTGGCTCGTGACCACGGTGGCGGCGCGCTGATCGAGGAACGCGAGGACGGCCGGACGGTGGCGGTGTTGTTGCCCGGAACGGCGTGAATTGAGACGTATGTGGCTGCGCTTGCGCACATCGTCGTGGGCGGCAGGTGCCGCACGTTGCCGGTTAGGCATCGCCGAAAAACAAACACTACATTTCGCCGCCCTGACGGAGTGCAAATCGCGAGTGCGCCCGGAGGACAATCCGCAGGAATAGCGCAGCTATTTTGAGGAATTTTCCGAGGACGTAAGCCGCGAGCGCGCCCGCGTGGGTGGCGAAATGTAGCGTGTATTGGACGAAGCCGCTGCGCAGCGGTTTCGTCCAATGGTTCCTACGGTCGGGGCTACTCTACAATGGCTCCTACGGTCCATGCGGTGGGCGTTCACGATGAGACAAGTACGCTCCGGCTGTCTCAGCTCGACAAAACTCGCGCGACCAGGGCCGCCCTGCATCCTACCCCGACGGTCTGCAGTACTCGGGAGACGTGCAGCTCGACGGTGCGGATGGAGATACCGATCCGGGCGGCGACGGCTTTGTTGGCATGGCCCTCCAGTATCAGCGACAGGACCTGGGTCTGCCGTGGTGTGAGCCCATGGTCACGCGCGAATGCGTTCACGCGCCCACCGCCGCTGCGGTCGCCGCGAGACTTGACCAGGTACAGTAGGGGCTGCCCGGGCGCAGAAACGGGCGTCACGTCGAGCCAGGCCGGGGGGGCCACCAGGGCGGCGGGTTCCAAGAAGTCCGGGCGCGATCCTCGGGCGAGCCACAGCTCCCTCGCCTGGCCATTGGCGTGGCGGACGTGACCTCGACCATCGACCAGCATTGCGGGTACGGCCAGCGCATCCATCGCAGCCGCCAGGCCAGCGCTCAACCAGCCGGCGTCGTTCCACATCTGCATGCGCTCGACAGCGCGCCGCAAGGCGGGCACCAGCGTTTGGAGCCTGGCTTCGTCCGCCGACGAGAACGGCTCTTCGCTCCACATACCGAGGTAGCTCGACATGTGTGGCCCGACGCACAACTGAACGCGCAACAGATCTTGACGGCCCAATCCCCCGGGAGCCAGCACCTTCTGCCACGACGCAAGCTCCTCCGCCTGATGCCAACCGGCAAAGATGTGCCTCAAGCGCCTGGCGACGTTGCGATGACTCGGATCGACGTCGAGAACACGATAGCTGAGCGCGTCCAACTGCACGTCGGCGTAGTATTTACGGGCGAGTCGCTCCAGTCTGGGAGTCGTTCCGTCACTCATGCCCAGGTGTCCGAGCGTCGCGTGGTCTTCGTCGCCGGGCGTCCAAATCGCAGTCAGCGACAGCGGGATAGGCGCTGCGTGTGCCATTCGTGCCGATAACGGCGAGGTCGAGTGCTGGGGCAGCGCTAGCGGTGGCGCTCCTCTTACCCCCCCGGCGTCCGTGTCCTTCGATGAAATCGACTACGGGTCAAGTTTGGGGGCCTGCGGTATTCGGTCGGTCGACGGTACCGTTGAGTGTTGGTCGTCCTTCACCATTCGGGACGGCAGGCACAGCCCTCCGGCCGGCATAGCCTTCAGCAAGCTCCACATGTCCGGCGCCGGTTCCTCCTGCGGATTCGAGCAGGGGTCTGGCATCCTGCGCTGTTGGGGCGGAAGCTGGATCCTCAATCCCCTACTCGAGTAGTTGCTAGCGAACCAGAGTGTGCTCCCACTGTTGCCCCGTGACCAGCCTGTACGCGGGCCCCGGCCGGAAGCGGCCGGGAGCCGCGTACAGGGCGGGCGGAGGTCGAGCATGGCAGCTTGTGGCTAGCCCGAGCCGCGAGGCCACAGGCGGGGGCTCGAGCCTGGCCGGCGGCGCGGCCGGGCGGAGGTCGAGCGCGACAGCTCGAGGCCAGCCCGTGCCCCCCACCGAAGGCGCGGGCTACGCGGCCGGCGCTTGGTCTTCGGTGAGCTGTCGCTTGAGCCAGGCGGCCGGGGTGTAGTTCTCTGGATTCGCCTCGATGTCTTGTGGCGAGGCCTTGAGGACATCGACGAGGTATTGATGTGGTGGGGCGCCGGCCGCGACGGCGGTCTGCAGCAGCGTGCGCAGGATGTCGAGCACGACCCGGCCTTCGATGGAGCGCCGGAACATCGAGCTCTTCTCGATGAGATTTTCGGTGCGCAACAAGCGCTCACGCAGATTGTTGGTGGCTTCGAGGCGCGGGTCGCGTAGGTAGACGGTCAGTCGCTCGTAGTGCTTGATAATGTAGCGGGCGGCACTGCCCAGCGGCGTCGCCTTGGTCCATCGCTTAGCCAGTTTTGTGCACGCGTCTTTGAGGTCCTCCCACATTCTTCGCGAATCGACACCACGCACTGCGAGCGTGTTTTCGCGATTGCGGCCGAGGCGATCGAGGGTATCTTCATGGATCGCCAGCATCTGGAATAACGCGAGCACGAAGCCGACGGGCTTCGGGTCGTAGTCTTCGTACTGCGCAA
>JAOUOP010000087.1 GCA_029880325.1 Myxococcales bacterium
CCACCGCTCCAACACAGCCCGAGCGTGCTTCTCATCCCAAGCTTGCTTCGACCACCGATTCGCCATCCCCCAGCGATACGACGGCTCCGACAGCTCGCACAACCACGTCATTCGCCGAGGGCTTACCTCAGTGCGGCGGCGGCGTACCTGGAACCACTCACATCGGAGATGAGGCAGGACGCCATAAAGCGGGTCAAAGCATTCGTCGATACCCAGGCGCCGCGCTACCGGCCCCTCCTCGAACATCGTGCAGTTGAGATCGAGCGTATCTCCGCGACGATGTCTGAAACCGCTCTTGATCTTGAACTTCACCGGCTCCTCAGTTCTTGGCGCCACGAAGTTCGACGTGACGCCCAAGAACGCTTGCGGCAAGTGGAGGCGGAGCCCTCGAGCTTCGCACAGCACAGGGAAGCGTATGTGAAGGTGCTAGGCGAACTTCAAGAGGTTCAGAAGTCGGATCTCGCGGAGTATGTTGTGCATCGCGCCACAGTGCTGACCTTCTTCGAGAAGCTGCTTGGCAAGCAGGATGACGGTCGCTTCTCCCGCGAAGACGCGCTGCATGAACTTGTTTTTCCTCTCCGAACGACCTCGAACGATATCGACTACGATGAGCACAACTTGTGGGTGTTGGACGAACGGCTTGCCTATCACCGATTTCTGGCGTCGGACATGCCGTTCAGCCAGCAGGCAGGACCGGTCGATGTGGAAAGCGAAGACCGTCCAGACTTGTTGATCTACAACAACCCTTTTGCGCTTGCGCCCGGGTCCGAGTTCGGCTCAGTGGTAGTCGTCGAGTTCAAACGTCCCGAGCGCCGGGACGTGGGCGATGAGAAGAGCCCCATCAGACAAACATTGCGCTACGTGAAGCAGATTCGCGAAGGGAAGGCGAGCCGGGTCGATGGTTCGACCATCAATGTGCCAGAGACCACGCCGTTCTTCTGCTACGTCGTTGCGACACTGACCCAGGCGCTACACGAAGACGCTCGGGAACACGGTTTCACGCAAGCGCCAGATGGGCACGGCTACTTCCATTTCAATCAAAACTACAAGGCTTACATCGAGGTTTCCGACTATCGGAAGGTCCTGGATGACGCCAAGAAGCGCAACCGAGCATTCTTCGATCGACTAGAGATCGACGTGCGCTAGAGCGAGCCTGAGTTCGTTTGGAACTGGCCTGGTTGAAGCGGTGGGGACAGGTGTCCTGATTTTGACCGTAGGAATCTTTAGCCATCCCCAGTTTCAGCCATATCGGCACCGCATGCCACGCTGCCTACACCGCTGAGGCCCCAAACCCCCACGATCCCGGCGCCCTACAGCACGGCGGCCATTCGACCGCGCCGGCCTTGACGCGAATGCGCTCGCTGCCGGCGTCGCCCACGCGCCATGCGGCGGCCCAGCTGCCGGCAAAGGGCGCAAGGGCCGCGCCGGCCTCGATGGCCGCGGTCGCGGCGAGCGGCTGGGATGGGCCCAGGGGCTCGAGCTGGGCGTCGAAGTGGCGCAGCATGATGTTGTCGTCGTCGCTGTAGGCGACCAGGAGGGAGTCGCCGGCCCAGAGCAGATCGGCTTCGCTCTGGGGTCCGGGGAGTTGATCGTGGGCGTGGCGCAGCGGGCCGAGCACACCGTCGGCGTCCACGCGGCGCAGGGCCACGTCGGGCGTGCCTTCGCTGCGCTCCGTGAAGGCCACCACCAGCGCGTCCTGGGGCAGGGCGGCGACCACGGGGTCGGCTTGCAGCGTGGGCACGGTGTCTGCGTCCATGGGCTGCGGCTCGCCGATGGGGGCGCCGAAGGCGTCGAAGCGCTGCAGCCAGACCTCGGGCACGATGGCGTCGCGCAGGTGGACGACGCCGATTCGGTTTTCGGAAGCGGCGACGGGATGGCGCCCGAAACCGAGCCAGCGCTCGGGCTCGTCGGAGGGGCCCGCGTCGTCGACGTCGTCGGATGGGACCACACCGAGGCTGCGCGCGATGCATTGCTCGCTGCAGCTGTCGCGCGGGTCACCGGGCCCGTCGTCGCATTCTTCGAGCACCGGGTCGCGGATGGCGTCGCCGCAGTATTCGGAGACCGGCAAGGGTGGCGGGCCGGTGTCGACGGGAGCGGTGGCGTCCATGGAAGCGCCGGAGTCGCTGGGGGTGCTGGCTTCGACTTGGGCGTCGAGGGGGCCGCCGTCAAAGTCGATTGCGGTGGCGGCGTCTGGGGTGGCGTCGGATGCGGCTGTCGCGGAGTCCGCGGGTATGGTGGCGTCCGCTTCGAGTTCGTCCGAGTCGTCGCCGCAGGCCAGGGCGAATGCGAGCGCCAGGATCCACGGCAGCCGGGCGCGCGACGCTTGCATGCCGGCGCCGTTGCGGGAAGCCGTGCTGCGCGCGGCTGTGCCGCGACTGGCTGCGTGGGGACCAACGAAACGTAGCAACTGATGTTCACCCCAAGCGCCCATACTCAACCGCCAAACTCCGAAGCCCCGATGTAGGCCCCCGGGTGCTTCACGCAAGGCACGGAATACACGACATGGGGCGCATCGCAAGTGGGAGCGCGGACGGGCACACCGGGCAGCCGGGCCCCATATCTGCGCGACCGGGAAGTAGGCGGGACGAGGTGTTGCACCCGACGTTCCGCGTCATCACCGCTGCCCACGATTACATAGCTCCCGGCACGCCTCGTCCGTGAAGATATCCGTGGTCATGGCGATGGAGTAGATGGGCCCGGCGGGAGTCATGATCCGCTCGCGGGACCGCTACGGCGCCAGCTGCGGCGTCCGGTCCCCTTGAAATACACGGAGTATTGCGGCGCAGGCCGTCCTTGCATCTGGCATCGTATCGACCCCGATCATCGGCTCAGCACTCCCGCCGAGCACATCGAGAGCGCCGACCGCCGACCGCCGATGCTCCGCTCCGGCGCCGTGGCGACGGCAGCAATGGGATACCGTTGCAAGGCGCGGTTGGCCACCGGGACCACGACCGGCGCCGAGCCATGACCAGTACCGAAGACGATATATTCGAAGCTCTGCTGCGGCACGCCGCGAAAACGCCCGAGGTGCCCGACAGGCGCTCACGCGTTCAGCCGGGTACGCGCCTGGTGGGCCGGTTCGAGGTCCGACACAAGCTGGGGCAAGGCGGCATGGGGCAGGTCGACGACGACTCGACCACCACGCTGCTGCTGATCGCCCGCGCCATGTCGGTCTACCTGCAGGGCCATAGTGGCCAGGCACTGCCGCTCTGCCACGAGGCGCTCGCGCGGCTCGACCTGCGCGGCGACGAGGAGGGCGCCGCCTACGGGCGCATGAACGCCGAGCGCATTCGCATCGCAACCCTCTTCAACATGGGGCGCTTCGACGAACTCCATCGCGCGGTGCCTCCCCTGCTCGCCGAGTTCGCTGACGCCGGCAACCTCTACGCGACCGCCGCCTTCCGTACCGGCTACGGCACCGTCGCCTGGCTCGCCCGCGATCGCCTCGAGGACGCCGACCGGCAGGCAATACCGCCTGACCTTGCGCGAAAGCGAGACCTTTAACTTTCAGCTGGTTGACAACAATCTGATGGTGGGCCAGACCTTTCATGATTTGTACCTGGGGCTGGGGCAGCGCGCCTACGGGCGCATGCAGCAGCACTGGAGCCCATTGGTGCGCGCCCAATACCTGCGCATCCCCGTGCTGGGCATCCAGGCCTGGCTGCTGCGGGGCACAGCGGCGGTCGCGGCGGCCGAAGAACTCACGGAAAGCGGGCGGCGAAACGAAGCCGGCGCCCGCCTGCGCGATGCCCTGCGCGCCAGCAAGGCGCTCAGCGGCCAACCCTTGCCGCGGGCGCAGGCGATGGCGCTCCTGATCGCCACCGCCATTGCGCACCAAAGGGGCGGACAGGCCCAGGCGCGGCAGCTGCTACAGGCGGCGTTGTCGCGCTTCGAGGAGGCGGAGATGGCCATGTACGCAGCGGCCACCCGCCTGCGGCTGGGTCAGTTGCTCGGGGGCGCGCACGGTGAGGCCCTAATCGCCGGAGCCCGCGCACACATGGCGGCCGAGCGCATCGCGAACCCCGAGCCCATGCTGAGCATGTTGGCCCCGGGCTTCCAGAAATTACCCGCGACCTGCGCCGCGCTTTCGTGAATAATGGTCGCTGGCCACCGTGAACGAGACCTCCGAAATCGACGTCGGCACCAACATCGACGATCGCTACCTGCTCCAGAAGGTTTTGGGGGTCGGTGGCGTGGGCGTCGTGTATGAGGCGCTCGACCAAAAGCTCAACCGCACCGTCGCGCTAAAGCTGCTCAAGGCCGAGTTGGCCGACCACGAAACCCTCAGGCCGCGCTTCGAGCGCGAGGCCGAGACGTTGGCCTCGCTGATGCACCCGAACCTGGTGCTGGTGATGGACTACGGGCTGCACGAGGGTGCGCCCTATCTGACGATGGAGCTTTTGTCGGGGCGTTCGCTGCACGAGGCCCTGGCCGCCGGACCGCTGCCCGAAGCGCGCGTGCAGTCGATCGTGCTGCAGCTCTTGCAGGGCCTTGCCTACGCCCACGGACGCGGCATCGTGCACCGCGACATCAAGCCCGCCAACATCTTCCTCCATGACCTGCCCGGCATGGGCGAGCAGGTGAAGATCCTGGACTTCGGCTTCGCCAAGATCCTGGCTCCGGAGCCCGGTTCGCGCGCGGCCACCGGACCGGCGCTGACCACCGCGGGCACGGCCTTTGGCACCCCGACCTACATGGCCCCCGAACAGATCACGGTGGCCGATATGGACGTGCGCACCGACATCTACGCGGTCGGTGTGGTGCTCTTCGAGATGCTGGCGGGCAAGACGCCCTTCACCGGTGAGATGAGCGACCTCCTGCGCCAACACCTGGTGCAGCCGGTGCCGACCCTGGCCCAACAAAATCCCGAGGTCGAGGGCAGCCCCGGCATCGAGGCGGTGTTGCACCGGGCGCTCGAAAAGCGGCCCGACGATCGCTACCCGGGCGCCATGGCCTTGACCGAAGTGCTGCAGGCGCTTCCAAACCCGTGGATGAAGCGCGAGCGCAAGGCGGCGGCCGCCACGCCCGGCGATGCCCATGCCGCGACCATGATGCTCGATAGCACCGACCTGGGCGCCCCGACCTCGGCGCTGAGTGCGGCGCAGCGACAGGCGGCCGCCGAAGCGGCGACCATGATGCTCGACAGCGCCGACCTGGGCGCCGCCGGCTCGGCGTTGATCAACGCACCGGCCCGCCGCGTGCCCGATCCGAGCGTGGTCGACATGGGGGCGCTGGCGGCCTTGACCGGCGGTTCGCGGCCCCTGCCGGTGCCGGAAGTCGCGAGCGACCGGCCGCCAGCCGAGCCCGCGGGCGCGGGCGCGGGCGCGGGCGCGGGCATCACTCCGACGGCGGCTGCAAAACCAGCGGCGGCTGCCAAGCCCTCGGCGGGACCCAAACCCGTCGCCTCGCAGCTCTCCGAGTTCGTCCGCATCGGCCGCGAGCGGGTGCTGCCGGAGCTGCGTCGGGCTTCCCGCAGGGCCCGGCCGCTGATGATGCGCGCGCTCAACGCGGTCTTGGACATCCTCGGGCCCCTCTACGAGCGCTTCCGCGAGCTGGCCCGAAAAAAGCCCGCGCTGGCCTACGGGGCGCTGGCCGTCGTGCTGCTGCTACTGGCGCTGCCGTTTTTGCTCGGCGGCGACGACGAGCCTACACCCAAGCCTCCGGCGGCAGAGGCGCCTGCGGAATCCAAAGTGAAAGCGGCCGAAGCGGCGAAAAAGACGAAGAAAGCAGCCGACGACGAAGAACTCTGGGCCAGCGGCGACGAGCCCCCCGAGCTTCAGGCCGTGATGGAGCGGCTGCACAAACGCGGTGACCTCCGGCCCGAAGACATCGAGACGCTACGACGGCTGTCGGCCAAGCACCCCGACGACGCCCGCCCCCACCTCTTGCTGGCGGCAACGTACATGAAGCGGGGCTGGCGCACCGATGCGTTCAAGCAATACCAGGAGGCGCTCGAGGCCGACACGCGCGCCAAGCAGGACGTGCACATGCTCGGGGACCTGATCGCCCTGGCCCAGGGCGCCAAGCTCAATGCCAAGGCCAGCGCCACCATCGCCAAGTACTACGGCCAGCAGGCCCTACCCGCGCTCGACAAGGCGCTCGAAAAGGCCGATGCCGGCAGCCAGGCCAAGGCGCGTCTCGAGCGGCTTCGGGAACGCCTGGCTAAAGACGGCTAGAGCCTCCCCAGATCCTCCCCCCCCGGGCGCCCCGCTATCCCAACGCCTCGATCACGTCGGCCGGAGCCTGCACCAGCTCGATCAGCACGCCTTCGCCGCCGATCGGGCTCTGCTCGTTGGCCTTCGGGTGAATGAAGCAGACGTCGAAGCCCGCAGCGCCCTTGCGGATACCGCCGGGGGTAAAGCGCACGCCCTGGGCCTCGAGCCAGCTGACAGCGGCAGCCAGATCGTCGACCCACAGGCCCACGTGGTTGAGCGCCGGGTCGTGCACGCGCGGTCGCCTGTCGGGGTCGATGGGCTGCATCAGGTCCACCTCCACGCGCGCGGCCCCCTTGCCGGCGACGGCGATGTCCTCGTCCACGTTTTCATTTTCCGAGCGGTAGTTGCCCTCGAGCGTCAGGCCCAGGGTATCGATCCAGAGCTTGCGCAGGCGCGCCTTGTCGGTGGCTCCGACGGCGATTTGCTGCAGTCCTAGTACGCGAAAAGGTCGTGCCATGGCGATTGCTCCTGTGCGCAGGCGCCGAACGCGGCGCAGGCCGTGCCTACCCGATCACCGCCCGGCTTTCAACGCCGCCGCTCTTGCATCGCCGACCAGCTGGGGTAAAGCACTTGCCCCATGGGCGGTCGCGACACCAGGCGCAAGATCTCACTGACCGGCATCAAGCCGACCGGCTCGGCGGTGGCCCCCGAACAGGGCGGCACGTTGCACCTCGGCAGCTACTTCGGCGCCATCCGGCCGGCGCTGGCGATGGCAGCGGCGGGCCAGCACGACAGCCTCTACTTCATCGCCGACTACCACGCGCTGACCACTCAGCGCGATCCGACCGTGCTGCGCGACAACGTCTACGACGTGGCCGCCAACTGGCTGGCCTGCGGCCTCGACCCCGAGCGAACCATCGTCTATCGCCAGTCGGACGTGATCGAAGTCTTCGAGCTTTGCTGGATCTTCGCCTGCATCGTGGCCACCGGGCAGCTGGAGCGCGGCCATGCCTACAAGGACGCGCGCAGCCGTAGCGAAAGCGTCAACGCCGGCATCTTCAACTACCCGCTGCTGATGGCCGCCGACATCATCCTCTACGACAGCGACGTGGTGCCCATCGGCGCCGACCAAAAGCAGCACCTGGAGCTGGCCCGCGACATCGCCATTCGCATGAACCATCTCTACGGCGAGGGCACGGTGGTGGTGCCCGAGGCCCTGATCACCGAAGCGCCCGTGGTCCCGGGCCACGACGGCCGCAAGATGAGCAAGAGCTACGGCAATACAATCCAGCTCTTTGCGCCGCCCAAGGCGCTGCGCAAGGAAATCATGAAGCTCAAGAGCGAGTCGACGCCGCTCGAAGCGCCAAAGCCCTCCGAAGGGCAGCTCGTCTACGAGCTGTACAAGCTGGTGGCAAGCGAAGCCGAGGCCGAGGCCATGGCGCAGAAGCTACACGCCGGCGGCTACGGCTGGGGCCACGCCAAGCAGGAACTCTTCGAGGCCCTCGACGCCCAGCTGTCGCCGCTGCGGGCCCGCTACCTCGAGCTGCGCACCGACGAAACCGAGCTCGAGCGCATCTTGCAGGCTGGCGCCGAGCGCGCGCGTGTGATCGCGCGGGCCACCATCGAGCGCGTGCGTGCGGCCGTTGGCATCGGCCTGCGCAGCGGCGTTTGAGGACTCAATAACCCAAGCCGCTCGAGGCGCCCATGCCCATGCCGCCCGCGGCGCCCATGGGGTCGCCCATCACCTGCGGCGCGCCCACCTGCTGAGGACCTCCGAGCAGACGGCCGTCACCCTGCACCACGGCCTCCGAAATCAGGCCGTACTCGCCGTTGTTGCGGGTCCAGCGCTGCCGCACCAGGGTCTGGTACAGGGTCATGGTATTGGGCAGGTACCACTGATAGTGAACCATGGCGATGGCCTGCTCGCGGTCGGGAGCGATCTCCAGGTGCACCACGTCGGTGTCGGCGATCTGAAACTCCGGCCCCCAGCCGGCGTGGCGGGCCAGAAACTGCTCCCGGTAGGTCGCATCGACCATGCCCGAGGCTTCACCGATCTTGCCCCAGCGCGCGGCCTTGTTGAGTTCGTAGACGCGATTTTGCAGCTTCTTGGCGGAGCTGGCGCTCTGGAAGAGACAGCCGCCGAGGCATAGCGCCAGGACCAGTGGCGTGACGGTAAAGCGCTGGAGCATGCGCTGAATGTAGGTCAGAGCCGTCTACGCGCGAAAAAAACGGCAGCCCGCCGGCCCTATTTGCCCAGGCGGCGCTTGATCGCTTTGTCGCCCGGTTCCAGCTCGAGGGCCTCTTGCCACTGGGCGCGGGCGCCGGCCTTGTCGCCCGTCATCAGCAGCGCATCGCCGAGCAGCAGGCGGTAAGGCACGCGGCGCTTGCGGCGCTTGACGATGATCTGACCATACTTGACCGCTTCGGCGCCCTTGCCCTGGTCGAGCAGGGCGCGGGCCAGCACGAACATGGCGCGGTGGTTGCTCGGGTCGCCGGCCAGCAGCTGGCGCATGGAAGCCTCGGCGCCCGCCGCATCGTCCTGCCGCAGCAGGCGGTCGGCCTGGGCGATGGCGCGCTTGGCGTCCAGCGCCTCGGACTCGGAGTCGGCCGCCGCTTCGGGCGCGGGCGCGGGCGCGGGCGCGGGCTCCGGCGCGGGCTCCGGCGCGGCCTGGGCCGGAGCCGGCGCGGCCTGAGCCGCTTCTGCAGCGGTCTTGGCGGCCGGCGCGGCTTCGGCTGCCGGCTGAGGCGCGGCCTGAGCCGCTTCTGCAGCGGTCTTGGCGGCCGGCGCGGCTTCGGCTGCCGGCTGAGGCGCGGCCTGAGCCGCTTCTGCGGTGGCCTTGGCGGCCGGCACGGGTGCCTCGCCAGCTGCGACCTCGGTTTTGGCTGCCTTCGCCGCCGCTGCCGGGTCGGCCGGCGGCTCGACTTCGGAAGCGCCGAAGGGCGAGGGCAAGACCCCGGCCAGCATCAGCGCCACACCTACGGCCAACATCCCCGCCAGCGGTAACGTCCAGCGCGGCATGCCCGCGCCCATGCCCGGCGGCGGCTGCGGCAACGGGGAGGGGACCGCATCCTGCCCGGCTTCCAGGGACAACTCTGGCTGCGGACTGGCGGGATCGGTGACGATGGGGGTGCGGCGCGTGCGCGTGCGGCGGCGCCGCGCCGGCATCGGAGCCTGCACTTCGGAAGGCCGCTCCAGGGGCGGGGCCTCGGGCAGGTCGAGATCCACGGTGAAGGCGTCGTGCATGTTGACGCTGGGATCGGGAGCCGACCCTGCAGTCGCGGGCGGCGACGGGGGCGCCAGCGCCGGCGCTGGCTCCGGTTCAGGCGGGGGCGGCGCTGGGGGCGGTGGCGGCGCCGGCGCCAGCGCCGCCCGCCCCGGTTCCGGCTCCAACCCCGCCATCGCCACCGCCGATATCTGACTTTCGGGGGCCCGCGACACCGGCGGCGCCGGAGGCTCCGCGGCCAGGGGATCGGAGACCACCAACGACTCGGGCGGCGCTCCGAAGGCGCTGGAGCGGGCCGCCGAGGTAGCACCCGCGGTCGCCGGTGGGTCCAACGCGGCCGTGTCACTTATGCTACCCGAGGAGAAGAGCGCGGCGACGGGGTCGGCCCCCGAGGGCCGTGCGGAGGTCCCGAAGAGCTTTGCGACGGGGTCGTTGGCGTCGGTCAGCGGCACGGCGCCGGCACTGGGCGGTGGCTCCGAAAAGAGGCGGCCCATGGGTTTCTCGGGGGTTGCCGCAGTCGGTTCGGTCGCGGCCGTTACCGGCTTGGCGACGACCGCCGGCATGGCCAGTTGGGTTCGGGCCGTGCCCAGATCGCCGTGGCGCTGCTGGGAGGGATCGCGCGCGGCACCGGCGGGCAGCTTTGCCGCACCCGCGGGTACCGGCGCCTTCGGCGGATTCGGCGCCTCGCTGAAAAGCCCCGCCACCGCCTCGCCCAGGACGAGACTCTCGCCACCGCCCAGGGGCAGCTCGGAGGCCCTCCCTGGCGCCTCCCCGGATTGAACCGGAGCTTTGCCCCCACCGACAACGCCAGCGGGGGGCGGCGGGATGTCCTTTGGAACTGGGTTACCTCGGCGAGTCACGTTCTTGGCGAAAGCTCGGAGCTGCCGGAAAATTGTGCAGCACGCGCACGGCGGAATCCAGGGCCAGCTACCGCCTCAGGTGGAATTGTAGGCTACTACTGAACGGACGCCGGGATGGTCGTGGGGACGCCGTACCCATCGCAGTCCACCATCGTCAGCCGCCAAAGCAGGGAGTTATGGCGTGGCGCGCCGCAGGGAGCTGGGCGTCAGCTGCTGCGCACGCAGTTGCGGCCGGCGTGCTTGGCGGCATAGAGGGCCGCGTCGGCGGCTTCGAAGAGCTGTTGGCGGTGGGCGCCGTGCTTGGGGTAGGTGGCGACGCCGAGCGAGCAGGTGACCTTGAGCTGGCCCAGCTCGGTCTCGAAGCGGGTGGCCTCGAGCTCCTGGCGAATGCGCTCGGCCAGCTGCACCGCGCCCTCGGCGCCGGTCTCCTCGCACAGGATGCAGAACTCCTCGCCGCCAAAACGCGCCACCACGTCGGTCTCGCGCGCCAGTCGCTGCAGGATCGCGCCCAGCTCGCCGATCACCACGTCGCCCGTGGCGTGGCCGTAGGTGTCGTTGACCGATTTGAAGTGATCGATGTCGGTGATGATCAGCGCCAGCTCGCGGCCAAAGCGCTCGGCCGCATGTATGCGCGACTTCATCTCTTCATTGAAGTAGCGCTTATTATAACAACCAGTCAGACCATCGGTCGTCGCCAGCTGCTCGAGCTGTCTCACCGATGCGGCGTTGGCAAGTGAAACTGCGAGTTGATTGGCCAACACCGACAGCGCCGGGCGCACACGCGGACCGAAAGCGTCGCGGCGACGGGCGGCCAGGGCCAGGGTGCCGGTGGCGTGATCGCGCACCATCAGCGGCAGGATCAGAAGCGAATTCATGCCCGCGAGGTTGGCCTGGGGCGTGTAAACCACCTGGCTGCTGGGATCGAACTCGCCGCGGTAGGGCAGGTAGTGGCGATTTTTTACCGTCATCGCGGTCAGCGAGGTGTTGTCGCTGAACTCGAGTTGCCCGAAGCGCTCGGCGTGTTCGCCGACGGCGCAGCGGACGTGGTGGGTGCGCTTCTGCTCGTCGTAGCGGGTGACTGCGGCAAAGTCGAAAGGCGCGATCTCGGCGGCGGCGGTCAGGGCGGCCTCGAGCACCGCCTGCTCGTCGAGGGCGGCGCCGAGGGCAGCCGAGGCCCGATGCAGCACCGAGTGTTCGCGCTTGCTGCGCTCGAGCTGCAAAAAGACGCGTTCGTTTTGCATGGTGCGCAAGAGGTGGGCGACGGCGGCGGCGAGCAGCTCTTCGTCGGCTGGGCTGAAGGGACGTTCGGTGATGCGGTCGGCGCATAGCACCCCGCGCACGCGGTCGCCCTCGCGGATCGGCAGGGCCAGAAACGAGCGCACCTCGGCGGGCTCGCGGTAGTAGCAGATGCCGCCGTAGCCCGGGCGTAGGGTCTCCAGGTTCATCGTCAGGCCGCGCTGAAAGGCCGCGCCGACCACGCCGCTGTCGGCGCGAAAGGGCCCGTCGCCGAGACGCTCGGAGTCGCTGGCGCACTCGGCGATGGACAGCTGGGTACCGCTATCGTCGGCCAAGAGCAGAAGGCTGGTGTGCAGCCCCATGGAGCGCTTGATCATATCGAGGTTGAAGAAAAGCGCCTGGTGCACCTCTTCCACGCTCGAGCGCGTCAGGCGTTCGGCGTCGGCGACGCTCGACTCGCTGGGTGTCGCCACCAATCGAAAGAGGCGCGCATCCTCGCGCACCCGCTGTTGCTCGTCGCGCAGCTCCTGGCGGTTTTGCAGACGCACGCGGCTGATTTCGGCCTGGGTGAAGATCACATTCAGCAGGCCGAAAAGCATCAGGAAGACCGCGTGCAGCAGAAAAGGTCCCGCCTGGCCATGCCCCTCGGTGCCGAAGTAGAGCGCCGCTTCGTAGCCGACCGCCGAGGCCACCAACAGCGGCCCCACCGCGCGCGAGGCCATCGAACTCATGAAGGCGACCAGGACGTAGAGCGCCGGGTAGAACGGCCCCATCAGACCGCCGCCGAACTGCAACAGGGCGTGGGCCCCGCTGAGCAGAAGCAACCCGATCTCGAGATCGAAGAAGGCGCCGCCGCGGCGCCGCTCCTCGCGCACGCGGGCCGCGACGCGACCGATCAGCACCAGAGCCCAGGTCGCAGCCAGCGTCATATGCTCGACGCCCGGCGACGAAACCCGAAACACGCCCAGCAGCGTCAAAAGCGAAAGCAGGGCCGCACAGGCCGTTCCGAGAAACGCCCGTGTCCCGCGCCTGAGGCCCAAAGCTGCCTGAACCAGTGTCGTCATCGCTCGCTACCTTCCCCGTCGTAATGGGGCGTGGTAGCGCGGGTCAAAAAATGGGAGCGCTTTGTTGAAGTCCGCCGCGGGCGCGCGGACGCAACTGGCCAGAGCGTCAGCGGGGGAACTGGAAGATCACCTCGCCGTCGCGAAGCATGCCCAGCTCGTCGCGGGCGATGCGCTCGATGGCTTCGGGGTTGTCGCGCAGGCCCTGGACGCGGCGATCGAGCTCGGCCAGCTCGCGTCGCAGGTCGGCGTTGGTCTCGCGCACGTGCGACAGCTCCTGTCGCAACGCCCGGTAGCGCGGCAGACCCTGGGCATCGAGGATGCGCAGGGGCACGAAGATGATCGCGAAAACCAGCAGACCGAAGGGCAAGAGCCAGGCAAATGAGCTCGAGAGATCGCGCATGGGCCGCCCATCCTCGAGTGCGATGGGCATGTAGTCCAATTCCTGACAGCCAAGAACCGGCCCCACTGAACGCGCGACGCGGTATGCACGACCCCGCGTTTGCTTGTTTGGCTGCGGAGCCCTGGTCTATCCTGTCGACTCCTGTAGCAAGCGCCCGCGGACCTGCTCGCAGGCGCCGTCGATCACGACTGACGAAAGCAGCACCTTGGACTCGGAACAGCAAGAGAAGGTCAACGAAGAGGAGCCACAAGCCGGCGCGGAACGCACTTCGGAGCGCGTTTCGAGGCCGCCGGAGCAGGCTGCCGAAGCCGGCGCCGCAGCGGGCGAGAGTTCGCCGCCGACAGCCGACGAAGCCGGCGGGGAAGGGTCTGCCGAAGCCGAGCCGAGCGAGCTGGAGCAAACCATCTCCGAGCGAGACAAGCTCAAGCAACAGCTGCTGCGCACGGCTGCGGACTTCGACAACTTCCGCAAACGCACCCGCCGCGACCTGGACGACGCCAAGGCGCGCGGCAAGGACGACGTGCTGCGAGATCTGCTACCGGTCTTCGACAACCTGGAGCGCGCCGTCGAAGCCTCGACCGGCGCCAGCGACGTGGAGTCGGTGCTCGAAGGCGTGCGCATGGTGCTCAAGCTCTTCCACGACACCGCCGAACGCATGGGGCTGACGCGCATCCCGGGCGTGGGCTCGCGCTTCGATCCCAATGTGCACGAAGCGATTCAGCAGCAGGAGTCCGACGAGCATCCGTCGGGCACGGTGCTGTCGGAGGTGATGGCGGGCTACCGCATCGACGATCGGCTGATCCGTGCGGCGATGGTGGTGGTCGCACGAGCGCCGACCAAGAAGGCCAGCAATCCGGCGCCGAGCCAGCCGGCGGCGGCGAGCGACGAAGCCGAAGCGACCGCCAGGGCCAGCGACGCGCCGGCGGCCGACTCGGAAGCAGCGGCGGGCGACGCGCAGCCGGCCGGTGGCAACGACGACGACGCGGGCCAAGCGGCCTCGTAGCGGTGCCCTCGGCCGGGACCTGGGCCCGTGCAGAGTGACGATGGTTGGGAAAGCGAGCGCATGAGCAAGATCATCGGAATCGACCTGGGCACCACCAATAGCTGCGTCGCCATCATCGAAAACGGCGAGCCCGTCGTGATTCCCAACGCCGAGGGCGCCCGCACCACGCCGTCGATCGTCGGATTCACCGAGAGTGGAGAGCGGCGCGTGGGCCAGGTGGCCAAACGCCAGGCGGTGACCAACGCCACCAACACCGTCTACGGCGTCAAGCGGCTGATGGGCCAGCGCTTCGACTCCGACGCCTCCAAACAGCTGGCGGAGCTGGTGAGCTACGAAGTGGTGGCCACCGATCGCGGCGACGCGGCGGTCAAGGTGCTCGAGCGCGTCTACACGCCGCAGGAAGTCTCGGCCATGGTGCTCGAGACCATGCGGGCGGTGGCCGAGAGCTACGCGGGCGAGACCATCGCTGAGGCCGTGGTCACGGTGCCGGCCTACTTCGACGACGCCCAGCGCCAGGCCACCAAGGCCGCCGGCAAGATCGCCGGACTCGAGGTCCGCCGCATCATCAACGAGCCCACCGCCGCCGCCATCGCCTACGGTTTTGGCCAGAGCGGCAAGTCGGGCGAGAAGATCGTGGTCTACGACCTGGGCGGCGGTACCTTCGACGTCTCGATCCTCGAACTCAACGAAGGCGTCTTCAGCGTATTGGCGGTGGCGGGCGACACCGTGCTCGGCGGCGAAAACTTCGACGAAGCGGTAATCTCGCACCTGGCCCGGGGCTTCGAGCGCGACCACAGCATCGACTTGACCAAAGATCGCATCGCCCTGCAGCGGCTCAAGGAGCAAGCCGAACGCGCGCGCCACGAGCTAAGCTCGTCGCTCGAGACCGAAATCAACCTGCCCTTCATCGCCTCCGATGACAAAGGGCCCAAGCACCTGGTGCTCACGTTCAAGCGCAACGAGTTGGAGCTACTGGTCGAAGAACTGGTCGACCGCACCCTCGCGCCCTGCGAACAGGCATTGAAAGACGCGCGCCTGGGCATCGGCGACATCGACCAGGTCATCCTGGTCGGCGGCATGACGCGAATGCCACTGATCCAAAAGCGCGTCGAAGAATTTTTCGGCAAAAAGCCGCACAAGGGCGTCAACCCGGACGAAGTCGTCGCGGTGGGCGCGGCGCTACAGGGCGCGGCGCTATCGGGTGAAGTCGAAGAAGTGCTGCTACTCGACGTCACCCCGCTCTCGCTCGGCGTGGAAACCGGCGGCGGCGTCTTTTACCGGCTGGTGCCGCGCAACACCACCATCCCAAGCCACAAAACCGAAGTCTTCACCACCAGCGTCGACAACCAACCCTTCGTACCCATCCACGTGCTGCAGGGCGAGCGCGACATGTGCGAAGACAACAAATCCCTGGCGCGCTTCGAGCTGACGGGGATCCCGCCGGCGCCCCGTGGCGTACCGCAAATCGAAGTCAGCTTCGACATCGACGCCGAAGGCATCCTACACGTCAGCGCCAAGGACCTCGGCACCGGCCAGGAACAAAACGTCAGCGTCGTTCCCACCAGCGGCCTGACCGAAGCCGAAATCGAGCGCATCGTCGAGCAGAGCAACCAATTTAGGCAAACCGACGAAAAGCGCCGCGAACTGGCCGAGCTCAAGAATAACGCCGAAGCTTTGCTCTACACCTCCGAACGCGCCTGCGACGAATGCGCCGACCTGGTCGACGCCACCATCATCCAGACCGTGCGCGAAGACTGCACCTACCTGCGCGGGCTCATCACTGGCAGTGGCGACGCCATCGCCATCCGCGAAGCCCTCGAGCAGCTCGAGCAGAGTGCCTACAGCATCGCTGAAGCCATGTACGGCACCGTAGAAGAGGGCGAAGAAGCGCCGGAGTAGGGAGTGCTTGGGTTCGGGCCCAACCAGTCAGCGACGGCGCGTCCTGGCCTCTGCATTCCGGACAAGGGAAACCTGGTCATCGCAGGAACCGGCCACGGCCCCCGTATTTTCCTAGAGAGCAACCGCTGCTGTATTCGAGCGCTCGGTGAGAACCCAGGCCTTCACGGTATCGAGTTCACCCCCGAATCGCTTCAGTTCCTCGATCATGACCCGACCAATCGCCGACGTGATTCCGTGACCTCGATCTCATAGAGCAGGATTAGGCGCTGGTCCCGAACGATTCGGTCGAAGAGGTAGGCCAAGAGAAATCCTAGATGTGCTCGGCGGGAGTGCTGAGCCGATGATCGGGGTCGATACGATGCCAGATGCAAGGACGGCCTCCGCCGGAATACTCCGTGTATTTCAAGGGGGTCGGACGCTTCGGTCGCCACGGACAGCGACGCGGCTGTGGCAACCATGCAGAACGCGGCCAATCCGGATGACAAAGACGCCACAGTGGACTCCGCGGTTGCACAGGACGCGGGCGGCAATGATGGCGGCGATGTCGGAAGCCGCGATGCTGTCAGCGATGGCGGCGAGGCGGCGACGGCAGCGAGCGGCGAGATCGCGGCAGCGGATGTTGCCGGCATCGCTCTCGAGTGTGTCACGGCCTACTCGTTCGGAGTCATTGTTTCGGGACCCGACGGCGAACCCATGCTGCAAAACGCTGCTGAAGTGCTCGCGATCGGCATCGATGGCGAGCACTTCTTCGCGACAAAGCTGCTTGCTGGTGAGCAATACGCGATCGAGATCTCCGCACAGCCCGACGGCCAGCGCTGCTGGGTCGTCGAGGGTGCGGGCACGGTAGCGGCCGCCGACGTGACGGGCATCGGTGTCGAGGAGGTCAGCTGCGCCTCGGTCGACGATTCCTCTCACACCCTCACCATCGGCAGCTCCATGGTCTCCGGCCTCGTGTGCGAGGTCATCACTGAGGACGCGACAAATTCCAGCGACAGCGGCGGGAGCGCCAACCTGGCGGCCATCACCGACTTCACGCACTTCGACAATCGCTACCGTGGATGGGGAGCCGAGGGAGGCAGTTTTGCCAGCGGTAACAACCGCAACAGCTGTATCGGCAGTGCCACCTGCCGCATCTGGGATTACGCTCTGCAGCGCGGTGACGCGGTCGCATGCGCCGCCCATGGCTTGCCCAAAGGTTCCAGCTCCATGGTCGTGGCCTTCGGTCGCTGTGACACGGACCCACTTGCGCAGTACGAGGTCAGCATCTGCACGGGCTCGGGCGGCACCTGGATGCCCGCCGCCATCGAAGAGACGATTCTACAGCACGCGGTCGAAGTCATGGGCGACGCCGTCGGAGACGACGATCTGCTGTGCGAGTCCGAGGAAGCTTGCTTGTACTCTCCCAACGTGGGCGCGTATCCGGGTCACGGTGCTGTGCTGGATGCAACCACTCTGGGCAGCGGAGGGAGCGTCGAAAACGTCGACCTCGATCGTCATTCGTTCAACGGCTACGGACAGCTCGTCGCCCGTTGCCGTGCTCACTCCCGTTTGCAAGGGCCGCTCGGCCGCCGAGGGAGGAGACCGCTTGCGCCAGCAAGCTCGCCCCCGACCTGGACCTGTGCGCAGCCCCGGCGCTCGCTTCCAGTGGCTGCCGCTCACCCTTGGCCCGACCCAGCGCTTTTGTCGGCGAAGTATCCGGGCTAGCTTGTACGCATGGGACAGAGCTACGAAACCATCCTGTTCGAGGTTGACAACCACATCGCGACCGTCACCTTGAATCGACCGGAGCGTATGAACGCCTGGAACGACGACATGGCGCGCGAGCTTCGGCATGTCATGGTGCGCTGCGACGAAGACGACGAGGTGCGCGCCGTTGTGCTGACCGGGGCAGGCCGTGCATTCTGCGCCGGAGCGGACCTCGGCCGCGGGAGCGGCACATTCGAGCGCCGGCGAGGCGGTGACAGCGTCGAGGACCTCGAGACGCTGGCGCGGCAGTACGGCGGTTACGCGGGGCCCTTCCCCTTCCAGATTCGCAAGCCCGTGCTGGCAGCGATCAACGGCCACGCCATCGGAGTAGGTATCACCTATCCGATGACCTGCGACGTGCGAATCGTGGCGGAGGACGCCAAGGTACAGT
Organism: Myxococcales bacterium; assembly: GCA_029880325.1. Taxonomy (GTDB): domain Bacteria; phylum Myxococcota_A; class Polyangia; order Polyangiales; family JAFGIB01; genus JAOUOP01. The sequence continues at coordinate 17,979 of JAOUOP010000087.1, forward strand.
TCGCCTTTGTACGCCGCGGCGTGATCCCGGAGCTGTGGTCGCACCGCATCGTGGCCCAGGTGGCGGGCCTGTCCAACGCCGCGGACTTGCTGATGACCGGACGCATGGTGAGCGGGCGCGAATTGGCCGAGATGGGGCTGGCGAGCGCCGCGCTGCCCGCCGACCAGGTGCTCGAGGCGACGCAGGCGCGGGCGCGCGAGACGTTGCTGGCGGCGCCCGTCTCGGTGGCCATCACCAAGCGCCTGCTGTGGGAGGGCCTGAACCAGAGCTTCAACGAGCTTGGCGAGCGCGAGGGCAAGCTCTTTGGCTGGACCGGTCGCCAGTCGGACAGCAAGGAGGGGGTGGTGTCATTCCTGGAAAAGCGAGATCCCGACTGGAAGATGTCGGCCAAGAACGACCTGCCAGATATGTAGGTTCCCTCACTACTCGAGGGTGCTCCGAAGACAGCCGCTGGCGGCCGTGGACGTGCTTCCCCGACGTGCTTCCCGAAGCCCTCGTGCCGAAACTCGGCGCAACAACGGACTCGCCCCTGGTAGCCCCTAAACAAGCGCATGTTGAGCAAGACGCTCACAGAATGCGCCATGGCCGGCTTCGTCGCATGGACCTGGATATCGGCAGCGGCGTGATCGAAGGCACGATCCGACATCTGGTCGGTATGCGCCTGGACGGGCCGGGCATGCGGTGGAGGCGTGATCGAGCCGAGGCGATACGCGGGTCCAATCTCGCGAGCGTCGATGATCCGTCCGCAACGCTGGGTCAGAGACTGTCAATGCCGGCCCGGAAACGCTGGAAGGCCGGCTTGGTGTCGAGATGGGAACGGGCCAAACCCATATGGCAGAACATGGGTGCGGCATCCGGATCGCCTGGTCGATTCCAGATCAAATCGCACGCGTCACCGGTGTAGTCGAACAAGCTCCACCAGGTCATCCGATCGACGACTCCCGCTGAAGCGCGAAACGCATTGAAGAGCTGGTCCACGAAGTCGGCCTGGGCCCGTTCCCTCTGGTCCGGCGAGCAATCGTCACTCAGCGACAGCGGGCAAGCTAGACCGTCGGTGGGATAGCCGACTTCCTGCAGCGTGACGGTGGCCGCAACCGCGCGCTGCGCGTTGACCTGCGAGAGGTAGTCGCCCATGACACCGAAATCCCCATGCACTTGGGCGGGCTCCGCCATGTGAACCCCGGTGCGCGTATCGGGGCAGAGGTTCGGTGCGGCGTCGCAATCGATCAACGGGTAATACGTCATTACCACGGTGTCGCCGATCGTGTGCAGATCCCGCGCTCCAGCGGGATTGGCAAAGGCCGATCCGTAGTAGGTCTGACAGACGCCCGTGTAGACGCTCAGGAGCTGTGGGTTGTGGGCCTTGATGTGGATGTCGGCACTGCTGGCGAAGTTCGCGTAGTCGGACCAATCGCCTGAATCCTGCATGAACAAGTCCACTTCGTTACCGATCGAAATCAACCAACTGGCCGAACCGATATTGTACAGTTCCCAGAAATCACCACTGACAGCGCGGAAGTCCTCACGCCTCATGACTTCGTAGATCTCGTCGTAGAACTCGTTGAAGGCCTGCTTGACCGCCGAGTCGGCAGGGCTTCGTTCCCCGAAAAAATGCAGGTGGCTCGGTCCCACGCGCGGGTTGCCGCGTTGCTGATGGACGTTGAGCACGATGTTCACGTTGTACTGTCGCCCAGGGTCCTTACCTGCCCAATTCTTCAAACCATCGAGCACCGCATTTTGGAGGTCGGAGCGCGCGTTGGTATTGCCCTTGAAGGTGCACAGCGAGCCCAAACAGTCGTACCACTGGTCGCCCCAATGAATGTAGAAGAACACGTGGCGGATGCCCGAGGTATCGGTCAACTCCAAGGCCTCTCCTTCGCTGCGGCCGGCTTCTACGAAGTTCGGCCAGGTGCCGACACTGCGCGAGCAGGGATTGAGGTAGGCACCACACAGAAGGGGAAGTGCCAGCACGAGAAAAAGCCGCCGGTCGCGAATCGATTGAATCTTCATTTCCTAAAACCTCGGGGGAGCGATGCGTCGAGCCGAGCGGCCCGCGCGTCCCCGCAGATCCTCTACCCTGGTCAAGATACGGACGCCATGGCGCAGGCCCTGCTGGGGTTCGCCCACACCCGGGATTAAGGCAAATCTGAGATAGAAATAAGCCAACGCGAACGCTCATTTCGCCCGTAGCGTAAAGATCCATGACGCTTGGACCTGTTCATGGCATGGCTCGACCGCTGCATCGCCATGTGCCAGCTCGAGTACTTCGGTCAGCGGTATCCCGACGGGTACACCGAGACGATCTGGTGCGACCAATCCTATAACGACCTGCTGCTCACCAATCACGCCGCCGTCCAGGACAAGCCCTGCTACACCGTGCTCAACAGCGTCAAAGACCGGCTGGTGCCCGACTACAAGCAATGGCCTGGGGTGCTCCACGGTCCCTCCGACTGGCTCAAGCCCCAGATGAAGGTCAGTCGGCCCCAGTACTTCTTCGATCAGACCGACGAGGAGTTCGCGGTTGCCACCGGCTGCTTCGTTACCACCGCCGCAGTTCAGCGACGACCCGCTGCCCGGGCTGGAGGAGGACTTGCGCCAGCAGCTCAACGGGCGTCAGCTCGAGCTGGTCGCCCAGGCACGCAGCACGGGGCAGAGCTTTGTCGGTGTGAAGAAAATCCGGGCCACCAACCCCTTCGACACCCCCAACAACGTCAGGCCCAAAGGAAAGCGCAACCCGACGGTTGCCGCGGGCGGCGACCATGAAGCGTACAAGAAGGCGGTCGCTGCCGTGGGAGAGTACCGCCGGCAGTACCGGGAGGCCTGGCGGCGTTTTTGCAACGGCCATCTCCTTGGGTGGAGCGGGAAACCACGCGGCGAACGGCACCGGGCCCACAGGTGCTCTGGAGGAGCGCTCAGGTTCCGGAAGTCGAGGTGCCGAGTTCGATCACCGATTTGCCCGTGAGCTGTTCGACATCGGTCACCAACAGGAGCTCAAGTCCCGTATAGCGATTGGTGACGTCTTCGTCCGTGTCTTGCACGGAGGCCGACTGGAGTTGCAACATCGCTCCTTCGAGCCGAAGGGAGGTTCGGTCGCCCATCGTGTCTCGGTTCGTCTCGAAGACCTCGAGTGCTGCGACGATCGCTTCATGGATCTCGCAGGTCGCGGGGACGAAATCGATTTGCTTAAGCTTGGCCTGGATGGCTTCGTCTTCGGCGCCAGCGGAACTGCAGAGATCGAAGTCAGGGTAGGTCTTGGCCGCCTCGATGGCGTCGGTCTGGTCGAGGCCTAAAATCGCCACCGTCCGTACCGCATCGTTGTGCTTCATTTCCTCGCCGCCGAAGAGCATCACGACGTTGGCAAATGGAGCGCTTTGGGAGAGTTTTGCGACCACGCTTTCTTCGCGCACGATCACCTGCATGTCGTTGATCACGACCTCATTGCAGATATCGGTCGGGGCCGGCGGTTTGAGCGGAGCCTCGTCCGCGCCGCCCTTCGTGCCCATGGGTTCGCCGCCATCGGCCGACGACGGTGGAGATTCATTGCGGCAGGCGAGGGGTCCGACCAGGAGCAGCGCCAGCGCGAGCGACGAATGGAAGTGCCGGCAAAATACGTACATGCTCTCACCCTTCAGATCGAAGAGTATAGCAGGTCGCCTTCGGGCCTGCGCTGCTGGCGCGTTGGGCGTGTGGTTTGATTGCCCGTTCTTTGGCTGGCGTTCAGCCGAAGAACGGGCTCAGGGATCCGTCCATGCGAGGGATCAGTCATGCAAGGCGATCAAGGGATCCGTCCAGGGGGTGTACCAGGGAAAGCCTGGATGAGGAGGAAGTGATGACCTAGATGTGCTCGGCGGGAGTCATGATCCGCTCTCGGGACCGCTACGGCGCCAGCTGCGGCGTCCGGTCCCCTTGAAATACACGGAGTATTCCGGCGGAGGCCGTCCTTGCATCTGGCATCGTATC